>JAEZVF010000073.1 GCA_023443225.1 Bacillota bacterium | reverse complement strand
TTATTGTGGTGATTTAATTTTACATCAAAAAAGGAGAAGATTCCTTAAATTATGGCATTTTCTTAAAGTTGTTTATTACAATACCGATAAAAGAGAGTAATGTGGACAAAACTACGGAAACTCAAGTAGAAATGCATATTGACAAATACCATAAATTTGCATAGAATAGTTGTATATTATTTATATAGAATAAAAGCGAAGAACAGAAAAGTAATTTGTAGGAAGGTAGCAGAGATAGAATGTCATTGGCTGAAAGCATTCTATACCGGAATAGAAATGAAGTGCATCTGGGAGCTTATTAAGTGAAACAATCAGTTTAGCTTAATACGGGTTACAGACGTTACCTGTCATAAGATTGTATTTTAGATATCAAGGAATCATCAGCTATCTTGGTATCGTGCAAAATAGAGTGGAACCACGGATGAACTTCGTCTCTATCATATCGGTTGATGACAAATCAAAGATATGAGAGACGAAGTTTTTTCTTTGAAAGTCCGCCATGTCATTTATTAACCTAAGGAGGCTGAAAACATGAGTTTTATCGGATATATTAAAGAGGAAATGCAAATCATAAAAGAACGGGATCCTGCGATTAAGACTCCTTTTGAAGTGTTTTTATATCCAAGTTTTAAAGCTATACTAAGATATCGGGTTGCACACAAGCTATATCTGCGCAAGCATTATTTTCTTGCAAGGTGGTTTTCACAAAAAACGGTACGCAAAACCGGTATCGAGATACACCCAGGAGCGACCATTGGAAGGGGACTCTTTATCGATCATGGTTATGGTGTGGTAATTGGTGAAACTACAATCATTGGCGATAATGTAACCTTATATCAAGGAGTTACTTTGGGTGGTACAGGGAAAGAAACCGGGAAACGGCATCCGACCATAGGCAATAACGTTATGATAAGTGCCGGTGCAAAAGTGATTGGTTCTTTTACGGTTGGTGAGAATTCCAAGATTGGGGCTGGATCAGTAGTCCTGTCCGAAGTACCTCCAAACTCTACGGTGGTAGGTGTACCTGGCAGGGTAGTGAAGAGAGATAATATAAAAATACCTAGAGAAGATATGGATCAAATCCATTTACCAGATCCGGTTTCCAATGATTTATACCGATTAGAGCAAGAGAATGCAGAATTACACAAGAAGCTGCAAGAAGCTTGCTGCAGGTTAGCTAAATTAGAGAAAAAAGATAAATAGCAAAAAGAAAAATGCACATGCACTAGGGCATTGCCATTGCATTTGCCCTTGCGTTGTTATTGAAGATAGGAGATATATATGAAACTATATAATACACTTACGAAGAAAAAAGAAGAATTCATTCCAATAGAAGAAGGAAAAGTACGTATGTATGTATGCGGGCCTACCGTATATAATTATATTCATATCGGTAACGCAAGACCCGTAATTGTGTTCGACACCGTAAGACGTTATTTGGAATACAAAGGATATGAGGTGAACTTTGTTTCTAATTTTACGGATGTAGATGATAAGATAATTAAAAAGGCAAACGAGGAAGGGGTATCTGCAGCTGAGATTTCGGAACGTTATATTCAGGAATTCAAGAAAGATACGGAAGCTTTGAACGTAAAACAAGCAACTTCCAATCCAAAAGCGACCGAAGAAATTGATGGAATGATTGAAATGATTTCTACCTTGATTGAAAAGGGGCATGCTTATGCCAAGAATGGAACGGTTTACTTTAAGACCAGAAGTTTTCAGGAATATGGAAAGCTTTCCAAGAAGAATTTAGATGACCTGGAAGCCGGTATTCGAATCGCAGTTAGCGATGAAAAAGAGGATTCTATGGATTTCGTTTTGTGGAAGCCAAAGAAGGAAGGAGAACCTTTTTGGAATTCCCCATGGAGCGAAGGCAGACCGGGATGGCATATCGAGTGTTCCGTCATGAGCAGAAAATACTTAGGGGAGCAGATTGATATTCATGCCGGCGGAGAAGATTTAATTTTCCCTCACCATGAGAATGAGATAGCGCAAAGCGAAGCTTGCAATGGTAGCATATTTGCAAAGTATTGGATGCATAATGCTTTTGTAAATATCGATAACAAGAAGATGTCAAAATCCGAAGGTAATTTCTTTACGGTTCGAGAAATCAGTGAGAAGTATCCTTTACAGGTTCTGCGGTTCTTTATGTTAAGTGCACATTATAGAAGTCCAATTAACTTTAGCAGAGATTTAATGGAAGCTTCCAAAAACGGTTTGGAGCGTATTACGACCGCAGCCTTTAATTTGGAGCATCTCATGGAAACTGCAGCAATGCAGAGTATGACCTTGGAAGAAGGAGCAATTCTATCTGAAATTGATGAACTCAACAAGAAATTTGACACAGCCATGGAGGACGATTTTAATACAGCAGACGCCATATCTGCTATTTTTGAAATAGTAAAGGTCGCTAATTCAAAGATAACATCCGAGAATTCAAAGGAATTAATCGGAAAAGCTCTGGAACGTATTGTATTGCTTTGCGATATTCTTGGTATACAGGTTAAGACAGAAGAGGAATTGTTAGACGATGAAATCGAACAGCTAATTGAGGACAGACAGAATGCCAGAAAGAATAAAGACTTTGCCAAAGCAGATGAGATAAGAAATCTTTTATTAGAAAAAGGAATCGTACTGGAAGATACGAGAGAGGGCGTACGATGGAAAAGAGCATAGAAAATGTCAGCATAATTCAGCAGATAAAGCTACAGCTGAACTTGCCGGATACAGATCTGAAGTCCTACTCTCCACTTACGCTTGCTTTTATCGGAGATGGGGTTTATGATTTAGTCATACGTACTATGATTGTTGAAAAAGGCAATGCACCGGTGAATAAATTACACAAACAGGTAAGTAATCTTGTAAAGGCGCCGGCTCAGATGGAACTATTTCACCGAATTGAAGACATGTTGACGGAAGAAGAACTAGCAATTTATAAACGAGGTCGTAACGCAAAGTCCTTTACCTCGGCAAAAAATGCAAGTATAACCGAATACAGGATTGCAACCGGATTGGAGGCCTTAATTGGGTACCTGTACTTAGACAATCGATTTGGAAGAGTGTTAGAGTTGATACATGCAGGCTTGGAAGAATAAATATATTACACCATAAATATATATGTGAATGCCTGTGTTCCACAGGCAGATGGGAGATTAATGAGATACGAAGAATTTACAATCGAAGGACGTAATGCCGTGCTGGAAGCCTTTCGTTCCGGCAAAACCATAGACAGATTATTTATCCTAGACGGGTGTCAGGATGGACCAATCAAATCAATTACCAGGGAAGCCAGAAAAGGCGATACCATTATTACTTTTGTAAAAAAAGAAAGACTGGATCAAATATCCGAGACAGGAAAGCATCAAGGCGTAATTGCGTATGCGGCAGCTTACGAATATGCAGAGGTGGAGGATATGTTAAAGGCAGCAGAAGAGAAAGGGGAAGCACCTTTCTTGATTCTACTGGATAGCATTGAAGACCCACACAACCTTGGAGCAATCATTCGAACAGCAAACCAAGCTGGTGCTCATGGTATCATCATACCAAAACGTCGTGCCGTAGGATTAACGGCAACGGTGGCAAAAACCTCTGCCGGTGCCCTGAATTATACACCGGTGGCAAAGGTTACGAACCTTGCCACAACCATGGAAGAATTAAAGGATAAAGGACTGTGGTTTGTATGTGCAGATATGGATGGCGAGACAATGTATAATCTGGATCTGCGCGGTCCCATTGGATTGGTGATTGGAAGTGAAGGTGAGGGTGTTGGAAGGTTAATAAAGGAGAAATGTGACTTTATTGCAAAAATACCCATGTTTGGTAACATAGACTCTTTAAATGCTTCTGTAGCAATGGGTATTTTATCTTACGAAATCGTAAGACAAAGGATGGCTTAAATTCCATTCCATTCATGGAAGGGGTATTCTGGCAGATGGTGATTATTATCGGCATATGAAGTATTAATATAAATATAATTATTACAACAAATAAATTGTAACCCGTAAATAACTAAGACTTATAAATAACATATTTTAGGAGGACGGTATACGATGAAACTGATTTATGTGATAATACGTAATGTTGACAGCAGTCAGGTAATGGAAAGCTTAAACAAAGAAGGCTTTTATGTTACTAAATTAGCATCAACCGGCAGCTTTTTGCGAGAAGGAAATACAACGCTAATGATTGGTACAGAAGAAGATAAAGTGGATGAGGTTATTGCAGTTGTGAAAAAAGAATGCGGACCGAGACAACAGATTGTTTCAAATCCAATCGGACCGGCTGATTTTATTTCCACGCAGGTGGTAGTAAATGTTGGTGGAGCTACCATATTTGTTATGGATGTGGATCGATTTGAGCAAATCTAAACCATTATTATCATTCAGTGATTCTGAATTGTAAAGTATATGCTCTAAAGTAAATAAATCTCCGGTTATCATGATGCTCCCTGTCAAGTAGACAGGGGACACATCATTATGACCGGAGATTATCGTTATAGAATCATCACCCAACGACATTCCTCTTTAAAGAAAATAAGCTTAACATGCTTGCTGATTTCTCCATAGGACAATATACAATCATACTCCACCGAAGGAATGCCAGAATAATTCTTTTCTTCTAAAAACTTCACGGTTATCTCATTTATTGTCTGTATTTCACCGTTTTCATTTTGATATTTAATCATGTAGGGGATTGTCTTGCCGCTACTGGTAAACCAGCAAGCGCAAGCAATTTCTATTTGTTTGCCGCGGATTTTCCCTGCATTTGTACCTTGGGTATTTATCCCGATTCCAAAAGCGGACATTATGATACCACCTCTTTCAATAGTTGTCAATCTTCAAGTTATTATAGTCAACCGTTCTTTTTTCTCTGGAGATTCCACCAGACATGTGGTCAATAGGATTATTTAAAAAGACAGCTCGCTGAATCGAATCGATTCCGTACCGTTCCCGAACGGAATCAATCATCTTATCAGCACATTCTAGCTTTTCATAGTCGACGTTATCAAACATATTGATTTGTCTGGTAAAATCATAGTCTTTTATTCTGCTGGTGTGAATGCCCAAATGTCTTATCGGAGAACCATTCCAAAGCTCATCAAATAACGAACATGCAAGCTTGTGGATTTCTATTGTTATATTTGTGGCGGCGCCAAGAACTCTTTGGTGGGAGGCATAGGAAAAATTATAATCCTTTATGCCAACAGCGATTACTTCTGCCTTTACATCATGATTGCGTAGACGAGCGGATACGGTTTCTGACAAGCCTAAGAGTACCAGCTTGGCGGTGCTGGCATCCACAACATCAAAGGGAATGGTGGTGCTGTTACCGTATCCTTTGTTTGGAGGAGGGGTGGATTGTACTACGGACATATCCAAACCGTTGGCAAATGCCCAAATGACTTCCCCATGCTTTTTAAAATGGGACTTCAGCATGTTGACATCTGCGCAGGCTAAATCTTCAATTGATTGGATTCCAAGGCTGAATAATTTTTTGCTAGTTGCCCGTCCCACAAAAAATAATTCGGATACCGGTAATGGCCACATTTTTTCTTTTATTTCATCCGGAAATAAGGAGTGTACCAAATTTGGCTTTTTAAAGTCACCGGCCATTTTGGCCAGAAGTTTATTATTGGACACTCCGATATTAACCGTAAATCCTAACTCGTGATATATTCGATCTTTTATCCTATTAGCAACAAGCACAGGAGGACCAAAGAGCAGTTCCGTACCGGTCATATCCATAAATGCCTCATCAATGGAATACTGTTCTACATCTGGCGTGTACTCTCTAAGAATGCGCATAAAAGAAGCGGAAGATTTCTCATATAACCCGTAATTGGGTGGTACCAGTACAAGCGCAGGGCATTTTTGTTTTGCTTCCATGATACTTTCTCCAGTTTGAATTCCATACTTTTTGGCAGGCATCGACTTAGCTAATATAATACCATGTCGCATAGCCATATCCCCGCCAACGGCAGAAACTACCTCTCTAAGGTCCTCATTTCCTCCTAAATGTTTCATTCGATAGACCGCTTCCCAGCTCAAAAACGCACTATTTACATCTACATGAAAAATAATTTTATCCATGGTCAACCTCACTAAAAAAAGAACAAATGTTTGGTTTTAGTATACCAAACATTTGTTCTTTTGTAAATCGGTAAATGAAGTAATATTATACGATAATTAGTAATTGGGGTCAAAAGTCTCAAATGGCGAAACCTATGAATCGTGATGTATCGATATTCGTTTTAGTGGCCTGGACGACTAGGCTGTTTATAAATCAAATAAAATCTAGTTTTGTCTGTTCGTATTCGGCTTTTCGCTCTAATGCAATTGGAACCTGTTTTAATAACGTCTGAGTCTTATCATTATCAAATAACCATGAATTTATTTGTTCATTTTGTAAAATAAGTGGCATACGATTATGGACGTCCACCATAGATAGGTTTGCGCTTGTGGTTAGTATTACAAATCGGCTTTCCTCCTTAAAAGTATTGTAGATACCGGCCATATAGAGAATGTCGCTGTCTGGTTCGGAGAAAAATATTTTCTCCTTATTCTTATTCCATTCGTAAAAGCCGTTTGCTGGAATAATACATCTTCTGGACATCAGACTTTCCCGGAACATTTTCTTTTCAAATGCTGTTTCGGACCTGGCATTAATAATAACACCACTGCTTTTAAAATTTGGGAATCCCCAAGCAAATAAATCTGGCTGAACGATGTTGTTACTTCCAATCAGCACAGGCGCTTGGTTTGTTGGTGCAATATCACCACGTTTGCTTTTACGTCCCTGGAATTTCGCATCTAATTGTTCTAACAGCTTTCGAATCTCTCTTGAAGTTTCATCATCAATATAGTATCTACCGCACATGCTTTTTGCCCCCTGTTCATGTTTTTATTTGTTATTATAACCAAATATCAGGCTAATTCGCTAACTTTCATATAGGATTAAGAAATAACGGTACCATAATTTAATTATACCATAACTCATGTAACGTATATATATGGTTTTTTGGTACTCAAATTGTGATATTGCATTGCAAATATTGTAACAATATGGTAGTGTTTGTAATAAAAGGAGGATTGATATGAGAAAGCGTTTGAAATTATTTTTAATTTGTTTGACTATTATTGCTGTTGCTCTAGTGCCATTAGCTGAAATTCGATTCATACCAATAGGGGCAATAGCAGAAGCACATTCCGGCAGGACAGATTCAAGCGGGGGACATAAAGACAATAAGAATAAAAGCGGATTAGGAAGTTATCACTATCATTGCGGTGGAAACCCGCCCCACCTACATGATAATGGAGTTTGTCCATACTCATCTCAAGCATCTAATTCAAGTAATTCAAAGAAGAGTACAACAAAGAAAAGTACATCAACGAACGCTAGTACTAACAAAGCCACAATTAAAAAGGTGCAAGTGGCCTTGAATGAATTAGGATATGATTGTGGAAAAGCCGACGGTAAACTCGGGAAGAAAACGAAAGAAGCATTAAGAGCATTTCAGGAAGACAACAACCTCACTATTGATGGGAAAATAGGCAAAGAAGTCAAAGAGGCACTTAATATTAAATGAGTCAGAAAGTATTTTTCATACCATCAATAATATCAATATCAAATTACCGATGTATATTGTGATTTAAAGAATGATTAGTATAATCTAGTGTATGACACGCCAAATTAGCATATAATAGGATGAGGTGATGTCAATGATAATTACAATACAAGATTATTATAAAAACACTCGTAATTGGAACATCATATTCTTAAAGAGGGCATAATACCCTCTTTAAGAATAAAAAAAGGTATGCCATAGTCCGCAAAGAACTAAAAAAACACTCATTTATGATATAATATCTCTTAAGTAGACAAGTAACCACAATCTGCTTTAGGAGGTATTTTTATGTAATATTTTATTTAAAGCAATTGCCTTTAATTCAGATGCAAAACCATACGGCCACACAAATCGTGTGGCCGTACATCAGCACCTATTTAATATTAAGCCTATATAATTGACATGACTTGACAGAACTTGACAGGGGGCATATCATAATGGAAGGGTGATTATTATATGATTAAGATTTAAAGTACATTTATTTATTAAGGTTAATATAATAATGGAGGTAATTTTATGCAAGAGAATGTATTACTAAGGTTTAATGTAAGTAGAACAAACAAGTTTATTATCATTATTATGACGGTTATATCTTCCCTGTTGACATTTCAAGCTTTTACCTCTACAGGAGGCACCTACGGTATTAAGGTAATGATAGGAACATTTTCACCTGTAGTAATTGGAATCATAGCTTCATACCTTAATAAGAAATCAAGTAAGTTCGATAATATTGCACCCGTAGTTACAACTGTCTCGATAGTGATAGCTTCGGCATCTGTGGGCCGTATGCAACAAGGTGCGAACGCAGTAACTATATTCCTGGTACATATGGGTACTGTAGCTATGATTGCTATGTATTTTAGAGTAAAGCTTCTTGTAGTACATTGTTTATTATTAAATATAATTCTTGGTATATTTTTTCTATGGGACCCTCAGAGTGTCTTAGGGCCAGGTTTTTCGGTTGGCATGTTTATAAGGACTTTGCTTAGTATGGATTTTGTGCTGATAATCTTTTACTTTCTTACCAAATGGGGCAACGAGTATATTATGTCTGCGTTTACCAAGGAGCAGAATTCAAAAGAATTATTAATCCAATTGGAAGATACTATGAGAGTAATTGATAAGGATACTTCTAAATTAAATGTAAGTATTGAAGAATCATTTCCATTTATAAAGAATATAGAGCAAATGAGTGACCAGACAAGAGTAGCAGTGGAAGAAATGACAAGGGGTATCAGTGAAAACGCAGCCAGTACTGAAAAAATAGTCATTAATGCAAATGATGCTACCAAGATAATAGAGAATACCAAAGTACTATCCCATGAAACTAAATCGCATTCCAATAGTATGAAATCTGTTATTGAAGATAACTCCAAAGGTATACATCAAATGGTTCAGCAGATGGATACAATTGATAATGCAGTAGGAATTTCCTTAACGAATATATCTGAATTGATGACAAGTATGGATAAGATAAGTGAATCTCTTTCAGCTATAACCACGATTGCAAATCAAACAAATCTTTTAGCCTTAAATGCTTCAATAGAGGCTGCAAGAGCTGGAGAACAGGGTAAAGGATTCACTGTTGTTGCAGCTGAGATCGGTAAATTGGCTGAAATGAGTAACAAGACGGTTAAGGAAATAGTTGAAATTATTAAGGAGATATATACGGTAACAAACATAACACTTGATAAGGTTACTCACGGTAAGGAAGCAGTTAATGTCGGTAATCAATTAATAAATAATGTGAAAGACGGATTCGTTAATCTAGAAAAGTCAATTGAAGCTATAACAAAAGGAGTCGTTAAGGAAAATGGTATGATTATAGATATCTCAACCTCCTTTGATAATATTATGGAGCAATTGGAAAATATATCTGCCGTATCGGAAGAGCAAGCCGCTTCCACACAGGAGGTATTGGCAGCGATAGAGACTCAATTTGAACTGGTCAAAAATGTAACCAATGAAATGTCTCAAGTTAACGATCAAAGCAATAATCTTAGAAATTTGCTTAGTAAATAAAATTACTGATACTGCGTTTTACTTACAGGACAAGCTCCTTCATGTTATGGGAAGGAGCTCGATTTTAAGCGGTTAGAAGAGGATTAGGAGTAACTTTTAAGGGATATTTGCTTTTATAATGCAGTGAATTTTATATCAGTAGTCTCCAAAATATTAAAAGCACTCATTTCTGAGTGCTAAAATTTATTAAATGCTCTATTCATTGATTTTACTCGCGATTTTCGCAAGCTGCCAACGGGAATCGAACCCATGACCTTCACCTTACCAAGGTGACGCTCTACCGACTGAGCCATGGCAGCGAAATACGGAATGATAATTCCGCTACAATCTCTTTAGCAATAAATTTAATTTGGTCTTAATTCGTTGCAAAGCATTGTCAATGGACTTGGGCTCTTTCTTTAATTTATCGGCGATTTGCAGATAAGAAAAATCTTCTAAATACAAATCCAATACATTTTTTTCAAAGGGGCTCAAGTGCCTTACGAGTTCATATTCTAACATACTTGTACTCTCTTTGTCAATAACTAATTCTTCCGGATTGGATATTTTGTTTTCAAACATCAAATCAACCAGAGAAGCTTTCTCATCAACATCAATATTTTCACTATAAGCAGGTGTGTCTAAGGAAACATATGTATTTAATGGTAAGTTCTTCTTGCGATTTGAAGCATTAATTGCGCTATATATTTGTCTAGAGATGCATAAGTCCGCAAAGTTAAAAAATGAATTGTCTTTCTCTCTGTTATAATCACGGATTGCTTTATATAATCCGATCATTCCTTCTTGTATTAAATCCTCTTTATCACTACCAATTAAAAAAAGTGTTTTGGCCTTCTTTCGTACCAGGTTTTTATAACGGTTTAGCATATAGTCCATGGCATCTGGATTATTATTGCGAATTAAGGCGATAATATCCTCATCTGATAAAACATCAAATTGTTTTCTGAGCATAAAATCACCTCCATTTCAATAATTAATGACAGTTTATCACAGGAACATTGAATATTCAACAATTCATTGATAACTATGGAATGTAAAGTATAAATCTATTCCTTGCTTTGTATATGATTTTCTTTAGAGTAGATACACCCACAATAATCCTGTCGATACAGTTGATATTCTCTTGAAAGCTCAATGGAACGTTTGTAACCGTTTTTTTTCTTAAAATCAGCACATAAATAAGGTATGTCATATTCCTTTGCTAACATTTCACCAATCTCATTTAATTTAGAAGCATTCTTATGTGGACTTATGGACAATGTAGTTGTAAAGTAATCAAAGCCTAATTCTTTGGCTAGTTTTGCAGTTGCTTTCAGGCGGAGTTCATAACACCGAAAGCAACGGTCTCCGCCTTCAGGTGATTTTTCCAATCCTTTCGCTATCTGATAAAACTTTTCGGGTTCATATTCACCTTGAAGAAACTCAATCGGATTTTTGACGGGTAATTGGCGTATCAATTTTTCTTGTTCCGTGATACGTCTTTGATATTCGTCAATATGGGAAATATTTGGGTTGTAATAGTATATTGTAATATGAAAGAATTGTGATAAGTATTCGAGTACATAACTGCTACAAGGAGCGCAACAGCTATGCAATAACAATTTTGGAAGGTGCTTCCTTAACGTTATTTCGGATAACAGTTGATCCATTTCTTTTTGATAATTACGCTGATCCTTCATTCAGAAAACCTCCGTGAATTACATGGAAAAATAATATTTTGTTTTTTGGTCTTGATTTTCAACACCAAATATTATATTATATATCTACTGTGAAAACAACCAATATTTCATGGGATCAGTATCGAGGCGTGGCTCAGCTTGGCTAGAGCGCTGTGTTAGGGACGCAGAGGTCGCAAGTTCAAATCTTGTCGCCTCGATTCAACAATGGAAGTATAAAGAGTAAAGAGGCGACAAAACAGATTAGAACCCGTTCAAATCTTGTCGCCTCGATTAAACAATGTAAGTATAAAGTATAAAGTAAAAAGAGGAAACAAAGCAGGTTAGGACCTGCTTTGTTTCCTCTTTTTGATGGATATGATAATTACAGATAGTAGGACAGCGCCAATGGAAGATATAAGTGTTGCTAACAAATTATCGGCTACTGGCCAATAGATTGTCAATGTGTTTATCAATGCATGATACATAATACAGAGCCATACGTTTTTGCTTACTTGAAAAATGGCAGCTAAAGAAAAGGATTGCCCTAAAACGAATAGGGCAAAAAGAAAGAAGGACATTTCGTTTTGTGCGGAACCTTCGATAAAAAACATTGGTAAATGCCATGCCCACCATATCAAAGCGGTAATCGTTGTTGCGATTAAAAATGAAAACCGCTTTTCTAAAGTAGGCTGTAACAAATATCGCCAGCCTACTTCTTCCATTCCACCATCTACAATCATGAATGGAAAAACAGGCAGCCAAAGATACCAAGCCACCTCCGCATTGGTTTTACATAACATAATTGACGGTATGTATAAGATCGTTAAAAATAACAATACCAACAAATACTGTATTGCTTTTGCCTTAAAAGAAAATGTAACTTTTATAAAGTCTTTTATTGTATAGATTGATTTATTTTTCTTAAGGCAGAGATAGGACAGAATCGTAGGAGCCCAAGTGCCGCAAACATACAGAAATGTACCAAAAGGGGAGTTAAAACCAAATATACCAAAGCAGTTTGCAGCAATGATGATACCCCACGATAAGTATGTAAAAAGAAAAGTACATATTAAAAACTTCATTAACAACTGCTTACTAAGTGACATGATCTTCCGCCTTTCCCTGTATTAAAGTTAGCTTTATTATAACTGAAAGCAATACCTATTTCCACAAATTAGAATTTAAATTCATTATATTCCGATTTTGGTAAAGTTAACATTGCTAAATGGAAAAAACTATATTATTATAAACAAAATACATTTTATTAATTACTTCATGTCGGTTGGTGATGGAGCAATGGAACAGGAGCGATTGTGAAAAGTCTATCTAACAATCTTTATGCTGTAAAAACTATGTGGAAGCTTTGCAGAAGCAGGCTTATTTTCGTGGCCATTCAAAGTTTACTCAGCTATTTTGAATGGGTATTTTATTCTGCGTTTTTTATGAGATATGTTATCGGCGCGATTGAGAGGGAGAAGAATTTTTCAGAGATACTTTTATTTATTGGCATAACCATTTTATTTTTTGCTAGTGCGGCAGTATTCAATAATTATGTAGACAACGTGGCGATACCGCTGACAGACAAAGTGTTTTATCAGAAGTTCTACAACATTATTTATAGAAAAGCAGCCAATGTTGAATTGCGCTGTTTTGAGGATGCGGATTTCTATAACCGCTATACTTTGGCTACTAAGGATGCAGCGGATAACATGACTGGTATTGTTAAGAATTTCTTTGGTGTGATTTTTGGTGGGTTAGCAGCTGTTATCGTGTTTGCTGTCATGTATGGTTTGGATCACCTGGCAATGCTTTTTGTACTGGCGCCGATTCTGGGAAACTTTGTTTTTGGTTCACTCCATAATAAAATATTATATCGGATTTATAAGGAATCCATTCCTGCAAACCGGAAGACAGAATACATAAACCGGGTAATTCATTTGAGTGATTATGCGAAGGAAATCAGACTGTCTAAGGTGTTTGGGTTGTTAAAACACAAATATAACGAAGCAGTAGAAGAGGCAATTAAAGTGAGTGACCGGTATGCAAAGAAAGCTTTTGTTGCATATTGGTTTAAGGTATATCTTACTTTTACGGTCATCTTTCAAGGCGTACTAATTTATGGTGTCTATCGCACTGCAGTGAGCAAGAGTATGGTGTTGGCTGATCTTGCTATATTAAGCAGCGTTATGGTAGCAGCCACTTGGATTCTAATCTTCTTTACCGCGGACTTGATGGAATGTAATAAAAAAGCATTACTTGTAGAAAACATAAGATCGTTTCTTGAATACAAGGAAGAAATTCCAGAAGACATGGATGGTATTCTACCGGATAAGAGAATTGATTCTATCGAATTTCGCAAGGTTACATTTTCCTATAAAATTGACCAGGAGCCTGTCATCCGCAAACTCTCCTTTACAATAAAAGAAAATACGGCAGTAGCATTGGTAGGTCATAATGGAGCTGGTAAATCTACCATTATAAAATTGTTGTTCAGAATGTATGATCCAACCGAAGGAGAGATCCTTGTGAATGGTAGGAACATCAAAGAATATAATCTACGTGCATACAGAAAACTTTTTGCAGCAGCGTTTCAGGACTATAAGATATTTGCCATGTCTGTTCGAGAAAATGTATTGATGCGTAAAGCAAAGATTGAGGATCCAGAAGAAGAGATTTTGGTAAAAAGAGCACTGAAGAAGGCAGGAATATATGATAAAATTGCATCTCTTCCAAAAGGTTTGGATACTATGTTGACAAAGGAATTTGACGAGGAAGGCGTAATACTTTCTGGCGGGCAGTTTCAGAAAATTGTGGTAGCAAGAGCATTTGCCCATGACACACCCATCAAGATATTTGATGAACCCTCCAGCGCTCTGGACCCAATTGCAGAATGCGAATTGTATGACAGCATTATTGAAGATAGCAAAGACAAGACCATGATTTTCATATCTCATCGATTATCTTCTGTTAGAAATGCAGATATGGTATATATGTTGGAAAACGGAACCATTATAGAAGAAGGGACTCATCAGGAATTAATGAAACGTGATGGTGCATATGCAGATATGTATCAGAAGCAAGCACAAAATTACCTGGCCCTAACATAATAGGAGAAGATCAATGGAGAAGGATAATAAACAAGATATGAAAAAAATAGTATCAAACAATGCTTTCCTCTTTCAAATTTGCTTTCATGCAGCTCCTTTATACCTAATTATGTATATACTAGAAGGTATCAAGCACGCGACTTTGATATTTTTCGAACACACCTATGGAATCAAATACGTTCTGGAGACCATAGAATTTGGCAGGCCATATATGGATGCAATACGTTTTCTTGCCTTAATAATGGTTGTATTAGCCATTTCCCAGGTATACAGTGGAATTCTAATAAATTATATCGAGTTTCGTTCGAAGCCTAGAATCATTCAAGCACTTAGGATGAAATTATTCGAAAAATCAAAAGACTTGGATTTAGCATGTTACGATAACCCGAAGTTTTATAATGAATTTGTGCTTTCTGTAGCAGAATCCGAGAAATGTGTAGAACGACTACTCAAAATAATTGCAGATGTAACCAGAGGTATTACCATGGTTGTGGTCTGCGGTTCGTACTTTTTACTGATTGATGAAGTTTCGGTGATATTTGTTCTTGCCTCTTTTCTATTAACCGTATTCTTTGGGAAAATCATGAATAAGTTCACCTATTCAGCGCGGTTGGAAAAGAATCCAATTGAACGAAAAAGGGCATATATTCACAGGGTATTCTATCTTAATGATTATGCAAAAGAACTTCGAATGAATCCTGAAATCAAAGAAAAGCTATATGAAGATTTTGAGGAAAGCAATCAGGAACTGTACAAAGCAGAGAAGAAATATACAAAAAAATGCTGGGCTTTGGGTTTTGTAAGACGATATCTGGCTAATGATTTTGTGGGTAGCAGTCTATATATTATATATCTGGTATATAAAGCGGCAATCCTCCACAGCATTTCTTACAGTAGTGTGGTTGTATTATTCAATTCCTCAGGTAATATTAAAGGTTCTTTAAATAATCTGGCAGAATCCATAACATCAGCTGCTGAAAACAGCTTGTACATAGAAAACATTCGAAGTTTCCTTGCTTATAAAACGAAGATAAGCAGTCGAAAGAACATGGCAGTTCCTACAGAACCAGCAATCTTAGAACTAAAAGATGTATCCTTTTCTTATAATAATCACTCAAATGAAATACTCCATAATATTAACATGAGAATCCATCCTTATGAAAAGATTGCACTGGTAGGCTATAACGGAGCAGGAAAAACCACATTGGTAAAGCTTTTCATGCGACTTTATGATGTGACTAAAGGGGAGGTTTTACTTAATGGAATCAATATTAAAGACTATGATATAAATGAGTACCGAAAGCAGCTAGGGGTAGTTTTTCAAGATTATCAGATATTTGCAGCCTCGGTAAAGGATAATGTATTGCTTGAAGATTTACACGATGAAAATCTGAATGTGGATCATGCCTGTATACAAGCACTTACCGATGCAGGATTTAAGGATAGACTTCTATCTTTTGAAAAAGGTCTTCAGACTCCCCTTACTAGCGAATTTGAAGAAGACGGCATTAATTTATCAGGAGGAGAAAGCCAGAAGGTTGCCATAGCAAGAGTTCTTTATAAGGATGCCAATAGGATAATCCTTGATGAACCTTCGAGTGCACTGGACCCGATTGCTGAATATAATTTAAATAAAACAATGCAAGAGGCTGCAAATCATAGAACTGTCATCTTTATATCACACCGACTTTCAACCACCAGGGATGCAGATCGAATCTATATGATGGAGAAGGGTTCCATTATCGAAGAAGGAAAACACGAGGAACTCCTTAAAATGAACGGCAAGTATTCAATGATGTGGAAAGCACAGGCAGAGCGGTATAAAGTATAAGGCGAAGGGCGATATCAAGATAAAACGAAGAGCGATATCAAGATAAAGCAACCGTTGACAAAGAAAGGTCTGAGAGTTATAATTATTAGAAGGTAATGATAATTATTATCATTTGACAACAGGAGGAAGGAGTACCAATATGACTCTTAAAGACGGAAAGATTGGACAGTACTATATTGTAAAAGAATTAAAATTAGAAATAGGTACAAGACGCAGATTGGAATCTTTAGGTTTGATTCAAGGAACGAAGATACAGCTACTGAATCAGAATACGGATGGAGCGGTTGTATTTAAGGTCAGAGGTACAAGATTAGCAGTTGGGAATAAAATAGCAGAATCGATTTATACGGAGGAGGTATGATTATGAAGAATAAGATATCACTTCCTGATATAAAAAACTACACAAAATCAGCATTTCATATAAACCAATACAGTGAGGAAAAGGAAATTCTACAAGTGGGATTTGTTGGTAATCCCAATTGTGGTAAAACTACCTTATTTAATGCCTATACCGGTGCAAAGTTAAAGGTTGCTAACTGGCCGGGTGTTACGGTTGAGAAGAAGGAAGGGGCATTTAAATACCATAATGATAAGTTTAAGTTAGTGGATTTACCCGGCATTTACAGCCTGACTTCCTATACCATGGAAGAAAAACTGACAAGAAAGTACATCTTAGAGGATGAGGTGGATGTTATTATAGATGTAGCAGATGCCTCCAGCTTAGAAAGAAATTTATATTTAACGTTACAACTTATTGAACTTGGTAAACCTGTTATACTGGCACTTAATATGATGGATATCATAGAAGAAAGAGGGATGGAGATTGATCTTCACCGCTTGCCAGAAATGCTGGGAATACCGGTTATCCCGGTTTCTGCCAGAAAAAAGACTGGATTAGATATATTGATGCATGCAGTTGCCCACCATAAGACGAAATGCAATGATAACAATTTGGAACATCATCATGGGAACCAAAATGAGTCAGGAAGCAAGCATGTTCATGAACATCATAGTGATTTAACTGTGGTATATAGTGATGAAATAGAAGATAAGATCGATGAGATTTCAAATATATTGTTAAAAGAATATCCCAAGATTAGGAACCCAAGGTGGCATGCGATTAAATTATTGGAGCAGGATGTAGAAATTAAGACCTTATATCCAGTGGATTTATCAGCAATTATCGATCGCAGCTATGAAACGGATATTATTAATCAAAAATACGATTTAATAGAAGAAATAATAGAAGAAGTTCTCGTAAATAAAGATAAAAAGGAAGAAGCAACGGATAAAGTTGACAAAATATTGACTCATCGGTATGTTGGGATGCCAATCTTTCTTCTGATCATGGCGTTAGTGTTTTTTCTTACATTTACCATAGGTGATGCACTGAAAGGATTTTTTGAAAGTGCATTAGAAGGTTTCTCGAATCTGGTTCTAGAGGCTCTTATCTCGATGAAAGCAGGTGAAATATTAACATCTTTAATCGTCGATGGTATTATCGCAGGGGTAGGAGGAATCTTAACCTTTTTACCCAATATCTTTATCCTGTTCCTTGCACTTGCGTTCTTAGAGGACAGTGGATACATGTCCCGTGTTGCTTATGTCATGAATGGAATCATGGGCAAAATTGGTTTATCCGGCAGGGCATTTATTCCTATGCTGTTGGGATTTGGATGTACCGTACCGGCGGTTATGGCATCTCGTACCTTAGAGGACCCGAAGGATAGAAGAAGGACAATTATAGTAACTCCCTTTATGTCCTGTAGTGCGAAAATCCCAATCTACGTTCTGTTTGCGGGAATGTTTTTTGGGTCTTATGCAACATTTGTAGCATTTTCCATGTATGTGGTTGGTCTGCTGATCGGAATTATTTCAGCTTATGTAATGCATAAAATAGATCAAAGCAAGAATAAGAAATCCAGCGAAGATAAGATAAATACGTTGTTGATTGAATTGCCAGAATACAAAGCACCCAATGCAAGAACTATCATCCTCTATGTTTGGGATAAAGTAAAAGATTATCTTTCAAAAGCAGGAACTACGATTTTTCTGGCTTCTATCCTAATTTGGTTCATACTTAATTTTGGTTTTACCGGAATGGTGGATAACATGTCGGAAAGCTTTGGAGCGATGTTTGGTCGATTGCTGATACCCATACTGAAACCGGCAGGCTTAGGACTATGGCAGGTAGGGGTTGCACTCATCTCAGGACTTGCAGCAAAAGAAGTGGTAGTATCAAGCTTTAGTGTGTTGTTTGGAATTGTTAATATCAACTCTGAAACAGGTATGAACAATTTAGTTCAGATACTAGAACCCTTGGGCTTTGGAGCATTAAATGCATATGCATTAATGATATTCTGCTTACTATATACTCCTTGTGCAGCAGCAATTGGAGTGATAGCAAGGGAATTAAAATCAGTTAAATGGACCATATTTACAATAACATTTCAATTAGTGATTGCTTGGTTTGCAGCAACACTTGTCTTTCAAATCGGAAGTTTGTTTTAAGTAGGAAGGAGAATACTATGGCAATTGTTATTGGAGCACTGATTGCAATTTATGCAGGATTTATTATATACAAAAAGGTAAAAGACTTTAAAAATGGAAAGTTCTGCGGCTGTGGCTGTGGTGATTGTCCGTCAAAAGCAAAATGTTCAGACAAGTAATTAAATTATGGCTGGAGCAAGACAGTAAGATCTACCGTCTTGTTCTGGCTTCTTTCTATTTAAATAAACAAATATAAAAGTTTAAAATAAAAAAGGAAATAATCAAGTTTAGTAGAATACTAGTAATAGGAGCAATTATGGTACAATTAAAATCCGGGAGGAGGTATACTTGTAATGAAGAAAGAATCAAATAAAAGTATATTGCAAGAAAAATGTTGTATGAGACAGAAATTAGAGCAGAGGGAGCATGAAACATTAAGTCCCTATGCAGCATTTAGCGACAACTCTTTGGGTAGAGATAATTACGAAGAACATTGTAACATTCGGCCAGTCTATCAAAGAGACAGGGATCGCATCCTGCATTCCAAATCTTTTCGTAGGTTAAAACATAAGACACAGGTTTTCTTGTCGCCGGAAGGGGACCATTACCGAACAAGGCTAACTCATACACTTGAAGTTTCACAAATTGCCAGAACAATTGCGAAAACGTTACGATTAAATGAAGACTTAACGGAAGCGATTGCCTTAGGACATGATTTGGGACATACTCCTTTTGGACATGCTGGAGAGAGAGCTTTAAATGCAATCTGTCCGGAGGGTTTTGAACATAGTATACAAAGTATACGGGTCGTTGAATTGTTAGAACATCATGGGGATGGATTAAATCTTACGAAAGAGGTTCGGGATGGAATACGGAATCATCAGACGGTAGGTGTACCCAACACTCTGGAAGGCAAAATTGTCCGTTTGTCGGATAAAATTGCTTACATTAATCATGACATAGATGATGCAATCCGTGGACACATTATTACGGAAGAGGATATCCCGAGAGAATATACAGATATTCTTGGACACAGTCCAAGGGAGAGGTTGAGTACGATCATTCATGATATCATAAATCAAAGTGAAGATAAGAATGACATAGCTATGTCGCATGAGGTGGAGCGTGCTATGTTTGAGATGAGAAAATATATGTTTAAAAGTGTCTATACCAACCCGGTAGCTAAGGGCGAAGAACAGCGGGCGATGTCCATGCTGGAACAATTGTTTCAATATTATGAGAAGAATCTGGAACTGTTACCAGAGGAGTATCTCTTCATGATAGAGAAGAAGGGAGAAACAAAAACAAGAGTTATTTGCGATTATATTGCGGGAATGACGGATCATTATGCCGTAAATAAATTCAAAGAATTGGCCATACCAAGGTCATGGAGTGTTTATTAAAGGAGGATTCATGTGTTTTATCCGGAAGAGCTGGTTGAAGAGATCAGAATGAAAAATGATATCGTTGATGTCATAGGTACCTATGTAAAGCTACAGAAAAAGGGTGGTAGTCACATGGGACTTTGTCCATTCCATAATGAGAAATCAGCATCATTTAGCGTTAGTGGTTCAAAACAAATGTATCATTGTTTTGGGTGTGGAGTTGGAGGTAATGTATTTACCTTTATTATGGAATATGAGAATTATTCCTTTGTGGAAACATTAAAATACCTCGCAGGCCGTGCAGGAATTAATCTGCCGGAAGTAGAATATAGTGAGGAAGCCAAAAAACAGGCGAACTTAAAAGGAAGATTGCTTGAGATAAATAAAGAGGCGGCAAAATATTACTATTATCAATTGAAGTCAGAACGTGGAAAAATTGCGTTCGATTATCTTAAAAATAGGAAACTGTCCGATGAAATCATCCAACAATTCGGATTGGGGTTCTCAAACAAGACAGGAGATGACCTGTATCAGTATTTAAAACATTTGGGTTATGAAGACAGCATTTTAAAAGAATCCGGACTCATAAGTTTTGATGAATCCAAAAAGGTATACGATAAATTTTGGAATCGTGTTATGTTTCCTATCATGGATGTAAATAATCGGGTAATTGGCTTTGGCGGCAGAGTCATGGGTGAGGGAATGCCAAAATACTTGAATTCCCCGGAGACAAAGCTGTTTGATAAAAGCCGCAATCTTTATGGTTTGAACCTGGCCAGAGTTTCAAGAAAGCATAACATCCTAATCTGCGAAGGTTATATGGATGTAATTGCATTGCATCAGGCTGGATTTAATAATGCAGTGGCATCGCTTGGAACAGCCTTTACCGGGCTTCAAGCCAATCTGTTGAAGCGATATACCAATGAAGTACTTCTGACATATGATAGTGATGGAGCAGGAGTGAAGGCTGCACTTAGGGCAATACCAATTTTAAAAGAAGCAGGATTAATTGCAAAAGTTATCAATATGAAGCCTTACAAAGATCCGGACGACTTTATTAAGGCATTAGGAGCAGAAGAATTCAAAAAACGAATTGATAATGCAGACAATGCTTTCTTTTTTGAAATAGAAGTTTTAGAACGGGATTTTGATTTAAATGATCCAGAACAAAAAACTAGGTTTTTTAATGAGTTAGCGAAAAAAATGTTAGTGTTTACAGAGGAAATCGAACGGAATAATTACATTGAAGCAGTAGCTGCTAAATATAGGATTGGCTTTGACAACCTAAGAAAATTAGTGAATCGATACGGAGCTCAGATTGTTGTAGGACAAAATGATATGCGGGAGTATCATACGGAAAGAAGCAAGCAGAAGAATAAACGCACCGACGCCACCCTGCAATCACAGAAGATTTTGCTGACTTGGTTAATTGAAGATACCCGAATATTTGATAAAATCCATGGAATTATTGAACCATCTGACTTTACGGAAGATTTATTTAAGCAAGTGGCAGAAATGTTGTTTACACAATATAAGACAGAGCACATCGTAACACCTGCTAAGATTATTAATTACTTTGAAAGTAAAGAAGAACAAAACGAGGCGGCTTCCCTGTTTACTACCGGAGTGCGTGGTGAAATGAATGAACAGGAGCAAAAGAAGGCGCTGGAGGAAACCGTATATCGAATTAAAAAGAACAGTCTTGAACTGCAAAGTAAAGCGGCAATAGAGAAAAATGATATTGAAGCACTACAAAACATTATTCGGGAACAGGCAAACTTACAAAAATTGCATATTCCTGATTAGGTTGGTTAAAATATACGAATATAGTAGGAGGAAGAATAAATAATGGATGAGAATATGGTTAATTTTTCAGAGAAATTAAAAGAATTACTGGCATTTGCCAGAAAAAAGAAAAATGTTCTGGAATTTCAGGAAATAAATGATTTCTTCGTTGACTTTGATATCAACCCTACTATGATCGACAAAATATATGAATATCTCGAAGCCAATAATGTTGACTGCCTTAGGATGACTGAGGAAGAAGATGTCATTTTAGAGGAAGAAGCAGATCTGGAAGAAATCGAATTGTCCGTTCCTGAAGGAATTAATATTGAAGACCCTGTTAGAATTTATCTAAAGGAAATTGGTAAGGTTTCTTTGCTCAGTTCAGATGAAGAAATAGAACTGGCAAGAAGAATGAATGATGGAGATGTAGAGGCTAAGAAGCAATTGGCAGAGGCAAACCTACGTCTGGTTGTGAGTATCGCAAAACGTTATGTCGGAAGAGGAATGATGTTTTTAGATTTAATTCAGGAAGGTAATTTAGGTCTTATAAAGGCTGTGGAGAAATTCGATTATACCAAGGGATTCAAATTCAGTACCTATGCAACTTGGTGGATACGACAGGCAATTACCAGGGCGATTGCGGATCAAGCAAGAACCATTCGTATTCCTGTTCATATGGTTGAGACCATCAATAAATTAATCCGTGTACAAAGGCAATTACTTCAGGAATTGGGTAGAGAACCCTCTCCGGAAGAAGTTGCAGCCCAAATGGATATTCCGGTAGAGCGAGTCAGGGAGATTCAAAAGATATCCCAGGAACCTGTTTCCTTAGAGACACCTATTGGAGAAGAAGAAGACAGCCACTTGGGTGATTTTATTCAGGATGATAATGTACCGATTCCGGCTGAAGCTGCGGCCTTTACATTGTTAAAAGAACAATTAATCGATGTTTTGGGCACTTTAACGGACAGAGAACAAAAGGTATTACGTTTGCGTTTCGGTTTAGATGATGGGCGTTCACGCACGTTAGAAGAGGTTGGTAAAGAATTTAATGTAACCCGCGAACGGATACGTCAGATTGAAGCAAAGGCTCTGCGTAAATTAAGACATCCGAGCCGTAGCCGTAAATTAAAAGATTATTTAGAGTAAAAAAGTAATAAAGGAGTTATCATGCTGATATCACAACGATTAAAGGCCGTGGCAGAATCGGTCACCGCAGGGCATAGGGTGGCAGACGTGGGATGCGACCATGCCTACATATCGATATACTTAATAGAGAACAACATATCGCCGTTTGTTATTGCAATGGATGTAAATAAAGGCCCTTTAGAGAGGGCTAAGAAAAATATAGCCCAAAGGGGATATGATAGTAAGATTGATGTTAAACTCTCGGATGGCCTGCACAAAATAAAACCAGGAGAAGCAGATACGATTCTGATTGCAGGAATGGGTGGAGCCTTAACTATGAAAATACTAGAAGAAGGCTCAGAAGCTGTTGAAAAAAGCAAGGAGCTGGTTTTACAGCCTCAATCAGAACTATGTTTGGTAAGAAAATATATCCATCAAATCGGTTTTGATATAAGAAATGAGAAGATGTTAAAAGAAGATGGTAAATATTATGTTATAATAGAAGCAATCCCTGGCGACAAAAGGGAGCAGTATGAACGCGAGGTGTTTTATCAATATGGTAAATTACTGTTAGAACAAGGAAACCACATTATGAAAGAATATCTAGAAAAGGAGAAGGGGCTTCGTCTTCAAGTACTGGAACTTTTGGAACAAAATCCAGAACATACGATGGAGCGCCAAAAAGAAATAAAGCAGGAATTAAACTATATTGAAGAGGGTTTTGCATATTACAAGGATTAAGAGGAGGTAGACATGCAAGGTATAGTTAAATTAGAAATCAATGGTCAAGTGAGGGAATATCCCCAAGGGACCCACTTATTGGAGATTGGAAGAGACTATCAAAAGGATTATAACGAGGATATTATTTTAGCTTTTGTCAACAATAAATTGCGGGAATTAGCAAAGCCAGTAAATAAGGATAGTGTAATTCGATTTGTGACCACGAAAGAGGATGCCGGTTATAAAACTTATGTACGGGGTATCACACTGGTTATGCTAAAAGCTGTTTATGGAGTTCTAGGCAATGAGGAGATTGAGAAGGTTTCGGTGGAATACTCCATAGGTAACGGACTATATTGTACTATAAAAATGAACGATCCAAAGGCAGCTCCTATTTCCGAAAAACAATGCAATGCCATAAAAGAAAAAATGACGAGCCTAATCGAAAATGATTACCCAATATCTAAGAAGAGTATCGGAACCGATGATGCCATCGAGCTTTTCAACCGTTATAGAATGTATGATAAAGAGAAATTGTTCCGGTATCGTCGGGTATCCAAAGCAAACATCTATAATCTGGAGGGCTTTGAAGATTATTTTTATGGATACATGCCTCCAAGTACAGGAATGCTCAAGTATTTCGATCTTTTCTTATATAAAAACGGAATCATCTTATTGCTTCCAAATAAAAAGAATCCGGCCGTTGTGGCTCCGTTTAAACCACAAGACCGGTTATTTAATACATTAAAAGAAACAAACAGCTGGGCACAGACCATGGGACTTGATACGGTAGGTGCTTTAAATGACTATATTGTCCATGGAAAACTAAACGATCTTATTCTGATACAGGAAGCTCTGCAGGAGAAAAAGATCGGCGAACTGGCAGAACAGATTAGGCTTGCAGGAGATAAAAAATTTGTTATGATAGCCGGACCGTCATCCTCCGGGAAGACTACATTTTCTCATCGTCTATCCATACAATTGCAGACCCATGGATTAAATCCTCATCCAATCGCAGTGGATGACTACTTTGTTGAAAGAGATGATACACCTCTCGATGAATTTGGCGTGCCGAATTATGAATCCTTATATGCAATTGACATTGAATTGTTTAATAAAGATATGACCAATTTACTGCAAGGTAAAACAGTAGAACTCCCGTCTTTCAATTTTAAGACAGGACATAGGGAATACAAAGGTAACTTTAAAACCTTAGGACCAAATGATATATTGGTAATCGAAGGTATTCACGGTTTGAATGATAAGCTTTCCTATTCATTGCCTAGAGAAAGCAAATTTAAGATTTATATCAGTGCTCTGACGTCTTTAAATATTGACGAACATAATAGAATACCTACTACCGATGTAAGATTGCTTCGTAGAATGGTAAGAGATTTTAGAACCAGAGGGTCCTCAGGAAGCAAAACCATTAACATGTGGCCTTCTGTTAGACGTGGAGAAGAAGAAAATATCTTCCCGTTCCAGGAAGATGTAGACGCTATGTTTAATTCGGCATTAATTTATGAATTAGCGATTCTAAAACAATATGCGGAACCAATCCTATTTAGCATTGATAGAAACAGTGAAGAGTATGTGGAAGCAAAACGTTTACTAAAGTTCCTGGATTATTTCCTTGGTGTAAGTGGAGAAGTTGTACCAATGAATTCTATTCTCAAGGAATTTATTGGAGGAAGCTATTTCAAGGTTTGATCCTTTACGAATGATTGTTTGACGGACGCTTTGCCTTGGAGATTATGATTCCGGGAGTGGCATATTGTGTTTTTGGTGTTAAGAGAAAGAATCCGACGTTGAGGTTTATCACATTGTAGGTTTATCAAAATAGCATGCGAATTATTATCCATCAGAGACACGTTCTCACTCGGTTGCCGCTCATAGCGGTACTAAGGTCGTGACAGAAAGGGAACTGTCACAACCTAAGTGCCGATGGCGGCAAACGGTCTCCTCATGGATAAATAATTCACATGCTATTCTTTTTGAGTTATTGATGTGATAAACCTTAACGTTGGATTCTTTCAGATATACATTTGATCCACAATCTGCCACTCCCGGAACTCGATTATTTATTGGCAAAGCTACTTGTGATAATTTATGAGAATTAATTATTACTGATAGTTCATTTCTAATATGCACCTAATTGCATTAATAATGTCAATACTTTTTATTAATTAAAAGGTGATGTCATTTTTATAGTTAATTTTTAAGATAAATAACATAGAGTTTGAAAAAACTCTCAATTATTTATTCCAATTTTAATTTTTGCTCATAATCTTGCTCGGATGGAACAATAATTTCTGATTCACTTGATATAGTAGTATAGTCATTTTTGAAACTATAAAATGAGACCATCCCAACAAGAACCAAGCATATATCTAGAACAATTATTCCTATAATAATTCCAAGTATAACTTTTAGAACCAGTTTTACACGCCTATTTTTAAGTGCAAGTTGCTCATTTATTCTAGACAACTGATCAGCAATTTCATTTCTACCGATTTCATTTTCAATATTAGCTCCCAATAGTTCACTAACAGAAATCTCAAATATGTCTGCAATTCTTATTAGCATATCGGCATCTGGTACGGATAGACCTTTTTCCCATTTTGATACGGTTTGACGGACAACATTTAACCGAATAGCAAGTTCTTCTTGTGTAATACCTTTTTGCTTTCTAAGTGATTTGATTTTTTCATTTAACATTGCAAAGACCTCCTTCTAATTTCTATTTTATTTTAGTAGATTACATATCATTACCACAAGCAATGCAAATTGACATTGCCAAAATATCATAAAAATATCTCCTATATTTAAGTATTATAGCATATTTGACATTATATGGTATAACTGAATGCAAACCGGTTATTGGAATATGATGGCAAATTAAATTGTATATGATATAATAATCTAGGAAACAAATAGTTTGTAAAGTTTACTGGTATTACATCATTGAATAATTAAGTGAAAAATGGGATTCTGGGGAGATGCACATGAAAAAAAGAATTTACTTTGTAGTATTATGTTTATTGGGATTGAGATACAAATAAAGAGGGAAATCAATTTCTAATAGAAGACATAACTATAATTTATACGGGTGTAACTTTAAATACGATAGATGATATTGTTGGATATTATGATGGTATTTCTCTCGATTCTGAAATGTCCAGAGCCATTATAACGTATTATGGAAGAAAGTGGGTTGAATTTTTGTTGTTGGATACAAAGGATGGAGAGTTATTATATTATGAACCATTTAGTTTTGCTGATGTTAATGTTGCTTATCAAGATAATAATAACAAAATGAAGTACGAGATTAATGAAAATGATGTTCTTAAATTTTCTTGTGATAAGATTATTGATGATAATTCAATACAGATAAGCTATCAAGTGTATGATAAAAAAGGAAATTTACAAAGCGGAAATTTCAAATATAATATTACAAAAAAAGAATTTTATGATTTAAAGCAAAATGAGCCCGCATCAGTAGGATAGTAATAGAGAATATTATTTAGATTTGGTGAGTACGCAATTGAGTACTTAAAAATTGGATGTGCTGGAAAGTCCCTTTCTATAAGTTTTTTTTGAGGGGATAGAATTCGGATCCCGTCTCACGCTTAACATAAGAATTATGAAAAGATTTTTTTACAAGACTGGAGAAAAGTTATATGAGAACATATTTATATGATGTGGAACATGCGAAAAGTAATGGAGCAAGATCAAGTTATGGGAAGTTATTTTTAATTTGCTTTCTTTCTATTATTGTAATAAGTGCCGGATTTACTATTAGTTTATTTGTTTTTGATGAAGGGGCTTATCCGATGGAGTTAGTGATTCTGTGGGTAGCAGCGTTTGCTGTCACGATAGTATATACGGTGAAAGAAGGACAATTGTATTATGCCGCAACACAAACGGGGTATGTTGTGGATGAAGATAGCGTAACGTGGTTAGTACAGCTGTTTATGAAACACAAGTCCGGATTTGGCGTAGTCACAGATGTCTATGCTACCGTTTCCAATATAAAAAGTGCTCAGCGTACACAACAAAAGGCAAAATCGGAAGAAGTATTGATTGACTATGTAAAAGGAACGAAAGCAGGGAAAAAGTATTGGAATGCTTTCACTGGTGGAGAGGCTAAGATTACACCATTATACCGATTATCAGTCATCAGCGAAAAGAAAAAGTATTATCAATGTTCTTATGAGAATGCAAATGGTAAGACAAAGAAGATTAAGATAGTAAAAGCATACCCGAGGTTTCTTGATTAAATACAATATTCTAAAAAAGCTTTTCAATTTTAGTAAGGGCTTAGGTCATTATGCGTCAAATCCAGTAATAGCTTAAAAGTGTATAAAGAAAAGGTCAACACAGATACTCAAAACTGATAAAGTTACTGTATTTTTTACAAAAGTAAATTTATCAAATTTGAGTATTTTTTAAGTTTGGGTATTTTGTTGTTGACAATAATCTAACAAGAACATATAATAGTATGTGACCATAAAAATATTTAGGGTCACATGAGAGGGAAGAGGGTTGCTTATGAAAAGCTTTACAGATCAAGAACGTGATAATATCAATGAAAAGTTAATTTATGAATGTAGTTTAAGCTGGCATAAATATGGTTATAAAAAAACAAACATTAATGATTTGTGTATAAAAGCCGGTATATCAAAAGGCGCTTTTTACTTATTCTATAATACGAAAGAATTACTTTTCATAGAAACCATTAAGAGAATTCAACAAACATTGTATTATAGAATAGAACAGATTATTACAAAAAAACAGAGTAAATATGGTGTTGCAGAGGCATTAAAGGAAGTGTATAGAGAATATAGTA
Organism: Bacillota bacterium; assembly: GCA_023443225.1. Taxonomy (GTDB): domain Bacteria; phylum Bacillota; class Clostridia; order Lachnospirales; family Lachnospiraceae; genus Anaerocolumna. Next base: position 36,764 of record JAEZVF010000073.1, on the reverse strand, counting down.
AGAGCAGCTTCTTATATGATACTACGAATGCAGACTTTCTTAGCTTTTTTCATAAATTGACAAAAGAAGAACAGCAAATTATATCCTCTGAAAGCTATGACGGAGCAAAAATTATGCTGAATAAACCATTTTTGAAATTAAAAGTAGAGGAAGAAAAGGCTTTGTCCATATTTTCTGCACTGTTATCAATAATATCACACAAAGAACAAATCAATTATAATCACTTTGAAGTTTTTGATTTTATGATAGATAATCTTATTGACAAAATATTTGAATAGGAGAAACAAGTATGTATAATTTTAATGTTAAAGAGCATAATCGAAAAATTTTAGAAATGTCAAAGGCAGCAGCTAGTGGAATATATCCTTCAAGAAAAGTTGCAACTATCGGGTCTATCGTTGGACTAATATGCGGATTTGGATTGATAATTTTCGGCTTAATCGGGATATTTACGAAGAGTTTCTGGGGAATCAGTACAAGCTTTGCGGGTGTAATAACTACAGTATCAAATATCTATAATTTGAAACGTATTAAGAAAGTGTCACAAGGTAACACAAAATCCAATCTTAAGAATTCTTAATAAAAGAACAATGAATTCTTAATGAACTTGTATTTACATTAGAATAGTTCCATGATAAAATAACATATTGTGAGTAGCACAGATGATCGCGCCTACTAGTTGGATGCAAATCCATTTACCGAAAGGTCGTAGGTGAGGAAAGTCCGAGCTTCATAGGGCAGAGTGCCGGATAACGTCCGGTGGAGGCGACTCCAAGGCTAGTGCAACAGAAATATACCGCCAGCAATGGTAAGGGTGGAAAGGTGGAGTAAGAGACCACCGCCTGTTTGGTAACAAACGGGGCAGCTGTAAACCCCACTCGAAGCAAAACCGAATTTAAGCGATACGGCGGCCCGTCGTGCTTAGGGTAGGTTGCGGTCTGTCGTAGACAGACGAGCCATGTGGCAACATATGGCAAAGATAGATGATCATCTAATACAGAACTCGGCTTATAGTGTTGCTCACGACAATACATACACTTGCGAATAGCAGGTGCTTTTTTGTGATATGAATAGATTAACATAGATTGGAAACAATTCTTTTAAAGCTTGTGATTTGGGCGTCATAAGTCCAAAGTAACTGTAATTATGAATATATATACAGCGCTATTCATTCAATAATCTTAATTGGGCTTATAACACCCAAATCCTAGATATTTGGTACATCTGAAAGGAGAATACCTGACAATGCATAAGGTAAGAAGAACAAAAGTGAAAGCAATGAAGGTAAATGCGACGAGAAATAAGTATTCGAAGTATTACGAGAATGCCCCAATAGATGACAAGCTAATTTTATATATAACCAACAGACCAGTGAATATATCAGGAAATTCTTATGCCTTATTTCACGAATTAATTGAAAACTCTGATTATGATAAGTTCATCCATTATTGGGTTGTCAGCAACAGGAAAGTACGGGATGAAGAAAAGATTGCTCATTGTGAAAATCATCCTAGAGTGAAACTCATTAAAGTTGGTACGCTCAAATATCTGGAAGCCCTAGCAAAGGCAAAATATATAATCTATGAGCGCCAGCTTCCAACCTTCTTTATGAAAAAGGAAGGTCAAATCTGTATCAATGCTTGGGATGATATTCCTTTAAGAAAGATTGGAATCCATGAAAATACTAAGTCAACCGCACAAATTTGGAACACACAAAAGAATTTATATTTTTGTGATTACTTAGTATCTCCAAATCATTATACCACAGAGAAATTGTTTCAGGCTTACAACTTAAAAGGGCTTTTTTCTGGTACGGTTGTTGAGACAGGTCATCTATCTAACAGCTTGTTAAATAAAGAAAAAAAAGAACCCTTGGTCGAAAGGTTGGAAAGGGAGTTAAACTGCAATTTTAAGGGACATAAGATTATTCTTTATTCACCGGCTGCCCGTAAAATTGATGGTAAATTTTTGGACAATTCGAAAGTGATACAAAATCATATTTCTAAAATTAGTAAAGGTCTGCCAGAAGGTTATGTATTGCTTACAAAATTAGAACCATCCGATTCGGATAGTTTTGTTAATAAGAAGATTGATTTTCTGTTGGCACCAGATGAGATAGAAAACCGAAAATTATTTGCAATAGCTGATATTCTGATTGCAGATTATAACAACATGTTTATGGAATTCTTAGGTACTGGGCGGCCATTTCTGTTTTTTGACTATGACAGAGAACGCAGTGGTATTGATGAAGAAGCCTATATTCCGATCGATACGCTTCCTGGTCCGATATGCACCAATGTTAAACAATTATTATCCAAAGTCAAATCCATAGATTCTGTGGTAGAAGAATACCGGGATGTATATAAAGCATTTGCAGAAATATATGCCCCATATAATGATGGGCTAGCGGCAAACAGAGCTGTTTCTATTATATTTGGTAATAAGGATAAGCAGAAAGAACTTTCAAAATATACTTATACTGAAGTGAATCATAAGAAAAAAGTACTTGTTCATATTGGTTTGTTAAATCAAATATCTGAGAGGGAATTATGCTTCCATATTCTGAAACAGATGGATTATGACAACAATGTAGTCGTGGTGGATGGCAATGATATTTATGCCTATCAGAATGAATTTTCCAGGATTAATAAAGATATACTTGTTGTTAATTCCAAATATGAGAACAATAAGACATTTTTTGAAAAGAAGTACTTACGGGAATCACACAACATCAAATCAAAAAGAAAATTATTCAATCGTGAATTCAAGAGTATGTATGGAGGAATTGATTTTGATACTGTGATTGATACAGTTGGGAAGAAATCAGTATGGATGAATGCTTTTTCCTCTCTTCTGAATACAAAAAAAATTCTTATGATTAATGAAGCGAAGAACTCCAAGGAAGTATTAGAAGAGTATGTAGAATATTTAGATGAGGTTGTTGTCGTGGATGGCAGTGATGATTTAAAAGCGATCGATTCGAAGATAACCTGCATTCCTAAAGATGGATTTATAGAATCCTCCGGTATACACTCCTTGAATGTACTATTTTTGTCAGCGTTTGATTCAACGAATTATGTATTTGTAAATTTAATAAAAGTACTGACTGCAAGAGGACACCATTGTACCGTAATTGTAAAAGATAAAGAGGATGCAATTAATAATAAAATGTATATTCAGGAGAATATACCATTTATCGATATTGATGAATTTAACATAAAACTAGTAAGTTTCGTGGACTTCGTATTTTCAGCTCCACTAAAGTATGATTGTTACAATAACTTATATAAAAAATTAAATGCGGCAGATAAGTTCATTATTACATTTGCAAGTCTTTTTTCTTCTATTGTAATGGGTGTAAATCCTGATCTTGCACTTGCAATAGGAACAAGCAAATTTGATGAATTTGAAGAAAACGGATTAAAATATAATCTAGTGGCTATCGGCAATCCACAATACGACCGTTTAATTAAGCTAAGACAGCAGATTCCGGTGAAAGATATCAATCAGATTAAAAATGTATTGATTATTGAGCAGGGTGCTTATCCTTACGGACATGTCGGAAAAACACAACTAGCGGATGTGTTATGCCATATTGCACGCAGTAATCCAGATAAAAGATTCACCATAAAACCAAGATATCTTCCTTCAGAGAAGGGAAAACAACTGCATGTCTTGTCCGAACATTTGTATGATTACATTGACAATCGCCCTGAGAATCTGATATTATTGGATGAACCAGTAGTGCTGGAAGATATTATGCAAGAGTTTGATGCAGCAATCACTACCTGGAGTACAGCGTATTTAGATGCGGCAATCTTAGGACTTCCGATTATTTTAATCGAAGGATTGGACTCTACAGACGTTTATAATGTAAGAAGGCAAAGAATACAGGCAGCTTACGATCGCTTACGTCATTCTGGCTGCGTAGTAAACTTCAAAGATCTATATAACAATCCCCTACCATTTAAGTTTGTGGATGAGAAGTATTTAAGTGAAGAAATCTATGACCCCCAGAATCCGTGTGTACCGAAAATATTAGAAGTACTGGAATATCTATATCGGGAATTGATTGTTACAGAGAAGAGATGGAAGAACATATATCAGTTTGAATTCTCAGAATTTAAAGAAAAGTCCCACCAAGTACCACTTATTGATGTAAGAAGTAGTGAATTCCAGAACAGAAAAAGATTGTTTAATGAAACCAATAAAATCCTTCAGAAGTTTATCTTTGAAAACCGTTGTATGGGACAGGTTATGGATGTCACTTCCATCTATGATTTCTGGAATTACAATGTGACAGAAGAGACTACCAAAGGAGAAATTACGGAAGCTTTGAAAGCGTTACGGGAGGAAACCAATACAGTCCGGGATAAGTTTTTTACGAATCATATGGACATGGTTCATCAGGATAGAATACTACAGGATTATTATTTCCAATGGCTCTTCATGAATCAAAGGTATCACGATATACTTAATTATACTGGGGAATTGATATGTCCAGAAAGCCTTTATTTCTATAAGGCTGTTGTGCTTTATACACAGCACCATTACAAATCTGGAACTCAATATATGGCTAAGTTCCTTGAGATATCGGGACAGAAGGAAACAAAGGACTTACGAAAAGATATGGCCCTATCTGCTTATCTATGGAAAGGTCGGCTGGGAAAATATTTGATATTACACTATCTTGATAAGTATCAGGCATATGAAGCAATTGGTGCAATTGATTCACAAAATACTATCTATCAAAGAGATATTATGTTATATTATAGAGTGAAAAGTCTCATGAAACGTGGAATGGATAAAGAAGCGCTGGATATGTGCAAGGAATACAGCCAGACCATGTTGAAGAAAAGCAAGAGCCGGAATATAAAGCAGCGGATAAAATATTTTATTGGTAAAAGGTTTTATAGTAAAACCGAGGCCCTAGTAAAAACGGCAAAAGAAAATATGAAAAAATAGTGATAGAAAAGATTCATGTAAACCATAATACAAATAAAGCCAAACAAGAATTTATACACAAGAAAGGGACAATAGTATGAAAGCAAAAGTGATAGCGGAAATTGGATGTAACCATAAGGGTGATTTTGAGATTGCAAAAGAACTGATCAAAACCGCAAAAGACTACTGTAATGCCGACGTTGCAAAATTTCAGAAAAGAAATAATTTAGAGTTATTAGGGGAAGAGGGTTATAATGCTCCTCATCCAAACCCAGCAAACTCCTATGGTGAAACTTATGGAAAGCATAGAGACTTCTTAGAGTTTAACTTAGAGCAGCATGCAGAACTTAAAAAATATTGTGAACAGATTGGTATTATATATAGTACTTCTGTTTGGGATTTAACATCTGCAAAAGAAATGGCTTCTCTTAATCCGGAATTAATTAAGATTCCATCAGCCATCAACACACATTTTGAAATGTTAGGATGGTTATGTGATAACTATAAAGGTGAAATTCATATTTCCGTTGGTATGACAACGAAGGATGAAATCAAGAAAATGGTTGATTTCTTTGTAGAAAAGAAGCGTAATAAGGATGTTGTCCTTTACAGTTGTACTTCTGGATATCCGGTACCATTTGAAGATATCTGCTTGTTAGAAGTTAAGAGATTAAAAGAAGAATATGGTGATATCGTAAAAGAAATCGGTTTCTCAGGTCACCATTTAGGTGTGGCTGTTGACGTAGCATCTTATGCTTTAGGTGCAACTTGGGTGGAAAGACATTTCACTTTAGATAGAACTTGGAAGGGTACTGACCACGCAGCGTCTTTAGAGCCAGACGGTTTAAGAAAATTAGTAAGAGATCTTCGTGCTGTAGAAAAAGCTATGACATACAAAGAAGCAGACCTTCTTGATATTGAGAAAGTGCAAAGAGAAAAATTGAAATATAAAGGCAATAAGTAATAAAAATTCATATCTTTGAGGTTGAAAGGAAATCTTTCAACCTTAGTTTTGATGTAAAAGGTAAAGTTAACAGAATATAATAAGAAAGGTTCTAGAGTGAAATGGGAAACCAGGATAAATTCGTTGCTTTTATACCGGTACGTGGCGGAAGCAAATCAATTCCTTTAAAGAATATTAAACCGATCAATGGAAGACCATTGGTTTATTGGGTAATCGATGCGGCAGTTAATTGTAATGACATTGATAAAGTATATATCAGTACGGACAGCCCAGAAATTGAGAAAGCAGTGGCAGAATACAAAGCTGCAGAAAATGGATGTGATAAGCTTTCCTGTATCGGAAGAGCTGCGCATACGGCTACGGATACTGCATCTACGGAATCAGCCATGTTGGATTTTGCTGATCACTATGATTTTGAGCATATTATATTAATACAAGCAACGAGTCCATTGTTGACTTCGAAGCATTTAGATGGGGCTATTTCGACTTACCGAAAGGGAGGAAATGATAGCCTATTGTCCGTTGTAAGGCAAAAACGATTTGTATGGGAAGAAACACCAGAAGGTGCAAAACCTTTGAATTACGATTATTTGAATAGACCAAGAAGACAGGAATTCGACGGTTATTTGGTTGAAAACGGTGCTTTTTATATTACAACCAAGAAGCTTTTATTAGAATCTAGTTGCCGTATGTCTGGTAAAGTAGGCACTTATGAGATGGAAGAAGAGACTTATTTTGAGATTGATGAGCCAAGCGATTGGTTAATCACTGAGAATCTGATGGCACGCATGTATCCAGACACTAGTTCCAAGAATCAAAAAGAAATCCGATTATTTGCCACAGATTGCGACGGCTGCTTAACCGACGGAGGCATGTACTACACCGAAACTGGTGATGAACTTAAGAAATTTAATACCTTAGACGGAATGGGCTTTGGTTTATTACGTAACCAGGGAATTAAGACGGCAATTATAACCGGTGAAGATACACAGATTGTGAAAAGAAGAGCAGATAAGCTGAAAATTGACTACCTGCATATGGGAGTTAGTGATAAATTAACAGTACTGAAGGAAATCATCAAGGAATTGGGAATTACCCTGGATGAAGTAGCATATATGGGTGATGATATTAACGATGTAGAAGTATTAGAACATGTGGGATTAAGCTTTTCTGTACCAAACGCAACAGCGAAAGCACGTGCAGCAGCTGATATCATTGTATCTGCAAAAGGTGGAGATGGTGCAGTAAGAGAAGCAATTGAATATATATTAAAAATGAGAGTATAGCAGTAAGACAGTAGTAACACAACACACTAGAATACTGTGTGGAAAAAGTCGTGTGCATGCGCAAAAATCAAGCGCTGAAACGGAGTAGATATGAAAGCACAAATTAAAAATAAGCTGGAAGATCTGTCGAAGAAAAATGAGTTCTTCCGAAATCTATATCGTAAGTTGCAATTTTCCAATCGGAAGCGTAATTATAAGAAACTAAATCGTAAAGTACAAGTGGATGATAAGCTGATTCTTTTTGAATCCTTTCAAGGAAGAAGCTATGCCTGTAGCCCGAAGGCTTTATATCTAGCCATGCTAGAGGATGAAAAATACAAAGATTATCAGTTTGTGTGGGCAGTAAACAATGTAGATGGTCATAAATATTTAAAGAAAAACCGAAATACAAAAGTAGTAAAGAGAATCTCCGATGCTTATCACACCGCGATGGCACAGGCAAAGTATTTAGTGTTTAATTCAGGTATTCCTACCTATGTAACGCTTAAGGAAGAACAGATTTATGTACAAACCTGGCATGGTACGCCGCTAAAAAGGCTTGGGTGTGATATTGAAGCAGAAGGAAATGCTGCCTTTGATCTGAAAGAAATCAAAAAGAAATATACCGAGAATGGTAAACAGTTTACCTATTTGCTTTCTCCATCTGCTTTTACCACAGAAAAATTATGCTCGGCGTTTGATATTTCAGAAGAGCGTCGGAACAGTATGGTTATTGAAGAGGGATATCCTAGGAATGATGCAATGTTTCAGTATACGGAGGAACAATTAAAATCATTTAAAGAAAAGTTAAAGTTACCGGAAGATAAGAAAATAATATTATATGCACCTACTTTCCGGGACAATCAGTATGATGCTGCTGTAGGCTTCCGTTACAAAGGGGATTTGGATTTTGACCTTCTGCGTGAGAACGTTGGAGAGGATTGTGTGATATTATTTCGTGCGCATTGTCAGATTGCAGATAAATTTGATTTTAAGAAACAAGCCGGATTTGTATACAATGTGTCCAAGTATGAAGATGTCAATGAATTGTATGCAATCAGTGATTTATTAATTACCGATTATTCCAGCGTACTATTTGACTATGCAAACTTAAAGCGCCCAATGATTTTTTACATGTATGATTTAGATGAATATCAGAACAATGTCCGAGATTTTTATCTTGATTTGAAAGAGCTGCCAGGTCCTATAGTTATGACCCAGGAAGAGCTTACAGGGGAAATGAAAAAATTAATGTCGGGCTTTGTTTATGATGATAGATACAAGAAATTTAATGAAAAATTTAATTATTTAGATGGCAGCGATTGCAGTCAAAAAGTTTTACAGCGAATTATAAAGTGAAAGGGTCTGGGTGGGTATTTTGAAACAAAAGATCGAAAATCTTAACAAATATCGATTTTTACTGCTGGAGTTGGTTAAAAAAGACATAAAACTAAAGTACAGAAGATCTTATATGGGCTATGTATGGACGCTTTTGGAACCATTGTTAACGATGTTTGTATTAACAATTGTTTTCTCCAAACTCCAGGGTAGGGACGAAAAATTTTTCCCTGTGTATGTATTAACAGGTAGACTATTATATTCCTTTTTTGCAAATTCAACAAAGGCTGCAATGAAATCCATTCGCCATAATGGTGCCATGATTAAAAAGGTATACGTTCCAAAGTACATTTATCCAATGTCTACCATACTATCCAACTATGTTATTTTCCTTCTGTCACTACTTGTATTGGTTGTAGTGGCTACTGTATTAGGAATGCCCCCTACTTACAGAATGCTTTTTGCAGTCGTACCTTTATTCTTGATTTTAATTTTTAGTATGGGTGTCGGTTTGATATTGGCTACCTTTTCTGTATTTTTCAGAGATCTGGAGTATTTGTGGAGTGTTGTCCTAATGCTTATTATGTATGGCTCTGCAATTTTTTATAATATTGAAACAGTGATAAGAAGGGGATATGAATGGATATTCAAGGTGAATCCATTGTACTTATTAATATTAAACTTTAGAGATGCAGTATATGGAAGAGCCCTTGATCAATATGCCTTAATTGTTACCACAGTAGTAAGTTTCTTAACTTTACTGGTTGGAATTCTGTTGTTTTATAAAAAACAGGATAAATTTATACTCAACATATAGAAGCAGGAGGCTTGTTATGGGTAACGTAATACTTAAATTAGAACATATTGGAATGCGTTTTAACCTAAGTTCAGAAAAGGTTGACAATCTGAAAGAGTATGTGATTAAATTTGTAAAGAGACAGCTGAAATACCAGGAATTTTGGGCATTAAAGGATGTATCTTTTCAACTTAATAAAGGTGACCGTCTTGGGATTCTCGGTCTAAATGGTGCAGGTAAGAGTACCCTTCTAAAAGTGATTGCAGGTGTACTAAAACCTACAGAAGGCACTTTGGAAATAAAAGGGAAAATTGTACCGTTACTTGAATTAGGAGCTGGGTTTGATAAGGACTATACCGGAAGAGAAAACATTTTCCTGTATGGGGCAATGCTTGGTTATTCCAAAGAGTTTTTAAAAGAAAAATATGAAGAAATTATAGAGTTTTCTGAAATAGGAACTTTTATTGATGTACCAGTAAAAAACTATTCTTCTGGAATGAAAGCAAGGCTTGGATTTTCCATTGCAACAATTGTTGAACCGGAGATACTAATACTGGATGAAGTATTATCTGTTGGTGATGCCAGATTCCGTAAGAAAAGTGAAAAGAAAATCATGTCAATGATGGAAAAGGGTGTTACCGTTTTATTTGTATCCCATTCTTTAGATCAGGTTAGGAGGCTTTGCGACAAAGCAATTATATTAGAGCATGGTCATATCATTGCAAATGGTTCTGTAAAAGAAGTTAGTAAAATATATGAAGAAAAGACTGAAAAATAATGGTGTCTTATGAAAAGTGGCGTTGTTAGCAAGCAGCGACCACTTTTCCTATTAATAGTCCTGTATATTATGTGATAAAAAACACAATATATTCATATAGCACTATTTTGACACATTTTTTGATTACAATCAAAAAAAACAAAAGAGAAAGAAGGTAATTAAGATGGGGAGAATGAATACCCGCAAAAGAATACGTGCTGTTTGGATTGTAATGATAGCAATTACAATGACAATTTTAAGCGCTAGTATGTATTTTGCACCAAAACAGGAAACCACAGCTGCAACCTTCGAGAGTGCAGATATTCGTTTCATTTTTACAACGGATTTGCATGGAAGGTTAACACCGATGGATTATGAACTCGGTGAACCATATAATACAGGGAGTCTTGCGAAAGCGTATACCCTCATACAAGATGCAAGAGAAGAGAAAAAAGAAGGTAATTCATTTACATTTGATGTTGGAGATATTCTTTACGATTACACCACAGAGAATATCTTTGAAATGGAACCAAAGGCAATACAGCCTATGTTCCAAGCTATGAAAATAGTAAATTATGATGCTATTGTACTTGGTAACCATGAATTTGATTATGGATATGATTATATTATGAAACAGATTCAAGGTGCAGGATTAATGAATAAAAGTGTTGTTTCTAATTTGAAAGATGCGAAAACCGGGAAAACCGTATTTCAAGAAAATAAAATCATTAGCAGACAGGTTACAACCAAAAGCGGTAAAAAAGTAACCTTAGATATCGGAATCATTGGAGAAACCATTCCGGTTCTTTCAAGAAAAAGAGAGAATTATATCGGTACACTAGTTACTGAAGACATAATAGCCAATGCTACAGAACAAGCAAAGAAGTTAAAAAAGGAGGGTGCGGATATCATCGTGGTTCTTGCACACTCAGGCATGGGTACAGAGAATCCAACAGAATTCAGTAAAGATGTCTCCTATGCTTTGACAAAAATTAAAGAAGTCGATGTAGTTCTGTGTGGTCACGAACATAATCTATTCCCATCAACAAATGCGAATAGTGCAAAATATTACGAATTATCCGGTGTCAACAAAAAAACTGGACTAGTTAACGGTAAAAACCTTGTAATGGTTAACGATAAAGGGCAGAATATCGGAATTGTGGATATGACGGTTAAAGTATCTGGTTCGGAAAAGACTATTACAAAAAGAAGTTCCTCTATCCGTCCTGTAAGAGTTTCTACGGAAGCGAATGCAGATATAATTGCCACATTAGGAAAATGGGAAGAAGTATTTAGTGCGGCAACAAACAATATAATTGGAAATGTGGCTGATGGAAAATCTTTTAATAATTTCTTGGGACTAGTGGAAGACACCAGCTCGATACAAATGTTAAATAATTCAAAAATATATTATGCGCTTCAGTACATTAATACGAATGCGCTTCAATATAAGGATTATCCTGTTATTGCAGCCTCGAATCATGTTCGGTATGGACAGCTCTCTGCCCAAGATTATGCAAATCTTACTGGGGAAATTTCAGAAGCAAATATATCTGCAATTGCGCCATTTAATAAATATGTATTCCTTTATGAAGTAAATGGGAAACAAGTAAAAGAGTGGTTGGAATGGTCAGCCAGCGCTTATCAGACACTATCGAAGAGTGTGACCTGGACGGACGAAGCCATGAATTCTGCAATGAAAGCTTCGGGCGCAAAGTCCTTAATATCAGAGGAGTGGTTAGATGAGTGGGTATCTTTTTATGTATTTGACGGTATCGACTATACCATTGATCCATCTGTAGAGCCAAGGTATGACTTTAATGGAAAAAGGATTAATCAGACCAATCGTGTCACCAACATTACTTATAATGGGACTCCGGTAACCGATAGTACAAAATTTGTACTTGCAACGGATCCTCTGACGAATATTAAAAAAGATGCACTGACAGATATTGAAAACCATGCGATAGTGAAAGGAATCAACAAAAGTATTACCATTATGGCTCAATATGTATCAATGCTCAGCAAAGCTGGAGACTTAGTGCCTTATACCGACGATAACTGGAGAGTTTCCTTGCCTGCAGATTATAATTTTATTGTAAAGACAAGTCAGAATGCAAGAGCTGAGATAAATCAGAATAATTGGGTAACTACTTTGATAAGCAATACGAATGAACTTGATTATTATAAGGTTCATTATAGCAGTAATGAAACGGATACAACGGGACCAAACCTTGTTGTTGCTCCTACGATTGAAAAACCAACAAATCAAAGTGTTAAGATTGCAGTAAGTGCATCCGATGCATCAGGGATTAAAGACATAAAGTATGCAATTGGTGATTACAATGAATATCATTCCTGGCAGTATGCAAATGAGTTTAAAGGAACCTTTACTGCCGGATCCAATGGCATTTATACAGTGTATGCCCAAGATAACAACAATAATGTAACGATTAAGAAAATCAATATAACCAACATTAACCAAGGAATCTTACAGGCTCCTACGGTGAATTCTTATACGAATCGAACCACAAGAATAACAGGTAAAGCGGAACCATCTGCTACAATATACTTTAAGACAGAGGATGGTGTGTACGAAACAACAGTAAATGCAGATGGAAGTTTTTCCTATGAGTTACCGAGTCAAAGAGCAGGAAATACAGTGATCGTTCACACAAAGGATAGTTCTGGTAGAAGTAGTGATACGGTAACTGTTCCAGTAAAAAGAACCGGACCGAACCGTCCAGTTGTTGATAATATTGATAATACCGTTTTACAGGTTACAGGAAATACAAATGGCGATACAGTAGCACAGATATTTGTAGTGGCTGGCGATAAAGTATATGTATCACCGAATGGTGGTAAAGCTGCTTATGAGGCTTGCGATAAGTATGTATCTGGTTACGAAATCATTGAAACTCCGATTCAGATCTTACAAGATGGACGATTTTTCGTTGATACAAATGGTATCAATGGTAACACATTAGTTACTGTGTATACGTTTGATTTTGCCAACCGATTAAGTAAGGCGAATATGAGTCGTGCACAGGAAGTTGGGCCAAATCCTCCGATACTTTATACTGTTAGTAATGCGGAGAATAAGGTTTCCGGTAGAATATACAACAAGAATGCAGGTACAACATATAATGTCACACTTACTACAGGTGGACAGACCTATACTGCTGTTACCGATGAAAAAGGTTATTTTAATATTAATGTAGATGTTTTAGAAGCAGGACAAGCAATTAAAGTATATGCAACAGATGTTGTGGATAATGTCACTAGAACAAGCGCAGTAATTTCTAAAAATGTACAGGATATCAGCGCAATTATTAAATCCATGGAATACCAGTATATGTTCCTGAATGATATTGATAACAAAACTACGAACATTACCGGAACTTGTCTGGGAGGGAATGCAACGATCATAATTCGTTGTAACGATGAACTTTATGAAGTGCAGAGCAATGATGATGGTGATTTCCTATTGGAGCTAGAGTCTCCTCTGAAAGCAGGAAGTGTAGTGACTGCAGTCTATAGAGAACAATATTCCGATTCTGTGGATGCAGATCAAAAAATAGTTACTGTAGGAAAACCGCTTCAGCCGGAAATTCAAAATGCGACTATTTATAATACAACCAAGTTAATTCGTGTATTATCAAAAGAAAAGGGTACTGTTACAGTTGAAGTTGGTGAAGACGTTTATAAGTCAAAGAATTATGTATATGATGAAGCCTTAGGTTCTTATGTGTTTGATGTAAAGATTAATAATGTGGACTCTGGTAACTATGTAAGCATTTATGCAAGCAACTCTGCAGGCAATAGTCCGAAACTTGATGTTCCTGTGGTGGAAAGAGCTCCGAATACTCCTAAAATCAATACAGTTACCACAAATACAGACCTAATTAAAGGTAAGGTAAATCTTCTGTTAGATCCAAAGGATCAAGATGGCAAGACTCCTACAGTAGAAAATACTGGAACCAAGGTATATGTGAAAACTAGTAATAAAACATATACTGCTGTAATAAAAGATGATGGTACGTTTGAAGTTAAAATAGCAAAACAAAAAGCAAATACGACGATGACAATCTGGGCTATCAATTCCCTGGGCAAAGGACCGTCTATGGAAATCAAAGTAAAAAAAGCAAAGTAATATATAATAGCTTACTAAGTATGGGTAGTTGCAAAATTGCGTAAAATTTTGCAACTGCTAATACTAATTAGCAGTTGAACTTCTTTAGATATGTCATTTATACCGAGGTGTAACATATGGTAAAAAAAAGACTTTATAATATTGATTTTGTCAAAGGATGTTTAATTATTTTTGTAATCCTGGGTCATTTCATACTTGGTACGGTTGAAGATACTCTTGCGCGTTATGTCATATATTCTTTTCATATGCCGATCTTTATAGCGGTATCTGGATTTTTAGTTAAAAAAAATGGCCTTGCTTCACTGTCCCTATCTGGTGTGGTAAAAAAGTATATTCCAAGGGTTATGATACCTTGGGGTATTGCTGTAATCGTGTATACGACAATTACGGAATTTAACCGTATGTCTGTTCTAAACGATAAAAAACTCATTCTTTTATATATCAATTCTTTTCTCAAACCTTACTATCACCTGTGGTATATTTTGGGATTTTTATCTTATATTTTACTGACCTGGTTCTTACTTAAGCTAAAACTAAAAAATTGGATGTTATTACTTATTGCTTTAGTAATCAGTATTATATCAATGTATGAGTTATATCATATCAGCCAACCTACAATAAAAGGAATAGTTGAAATCATACAGTATGATTTTAGAATTTATAATTATTTATTTTTTATTTTGGGAATGCTCTTAAAAGAATATATGAACCGCAAAGGAGTACCAAAGGTCTTAAAACCTGTAGCAATGCTAACACTTATCTTAGCCATAATTACAATTTATTTCTTTTACCAGGATAGTACCATAGGTAAGAGGACCATGTATTTCTTGTTAAATATACCATTTGCTGTCGTATTATTGGGATTAAGTTATCAAGAGTATTTTCCAAGATGCAAGATAATTGAGTATATCGGACAAAATTCTATGGCTTTCTACCTATGGCATGTTCTGGTAAAGCTCTTGGCAATCTCTATTGCCGGGGCCGGGAACAGAGTATTATATTATTGCTATAGCTTTGTTTTCTTCCTTATATTAAGTATATTGATTTTTCTTTTGTCGAAGATTTCATTCATTAACAAATATTTACTTGGGGGTCTTAGAAATTAAGAAAAAAGTAAAGACTTATAACCATTTTTATGCTAGTATGAATTCATGCTAGCATAAATTTATGCAATATAAAAAATGTAAAATAGGAAAATGCACCAAAAAAAAATGCAACAAGAAAAATACAACAAAAAAATATGCAACATAAAATTATGCAAAAGAATTATGCAGATAATTCTTTGCTTACATAAGATCGAAACTAGTGAAGATTATTAAGAGGAAAGGATGCGGATGGCATATGCAACAGACTAGTATACTGGTTGTTGATGACGATAAAGAAATTGCTGAATTAGTTGAAATTCATTTAGTCAGTGACGGCTATCAGGTATTCAAGGCCTATAATGCAAAAGAAGGGCTGGAGATATTGGAGAAAGAAGATATACAGCTTATTATTTTGGATATTATGATGCCGGGTATGGATGGATTAAACATGTGCAAAACCATTCGGAACACCAGCACCATACCGATTATTATGTTAAGTGCGAAATCCGCAGATTTAGATAAAATTATCGGATTGGGCACCGGGGCAGACGATTATGTTTCAAAACCTTTTAACCCGCTAGAATTGACTGCACGAGTAAAATCCCAACTAAGAAGGTTTACAAAATTTAATCCTAATTCTCATGATGATAGACAGGATAAAGAGGTAGTAATCAATCATTTGATAATAAATAGAGAAGATCATCGTGTGATAGCTTATGATCGTGATGTAAAGTTAACACCTATCGAATTTGACATCTTGTATCTGCTTGCTACGAACCCGGGAAGAGTCTTTAGTACAGATGAAATTTTTGAACGGGTTTGGAACGAAAAAATGTATGAAGCAAATAATACAGTTATGGTGCATATACGAAGATTACGTGAGAAGATAGAGATGGATTCCCGTAATGCGCAAATCATAAAAACCGTTTGGGGAGTTGGATATAAAATTGAAAAATAGCATATTTAAAAGCTTTCGATTTGAAATCGTTCTTTATAGCCTGCTAAGCCTCATGTATACCATTATTACGGAAGCAGCACTGTTTTTATGTGTTTTTTTGATATGTAGTATTATAAAGTCTGATGACAGCAATACTGACCCCAGTCTTTTAAATGAGAACCTATTAAACTATAAGAATATGGGCTCTGAGCTCCAGGAATATGCAATCAATGGAATACAAAGCGGTAGCACTTCGCAGGTAGCAGAAACATCGGGCAAAGGGTTTATTATCGCCGTTGTTCTTGGGGCTTTGATAATTGGAGTAATTCTATTTACTGTATACTTTTTACTTCTTACTAAGAAGTTTGGAATATACTTGGAGGAAATAGCAGATAGTATAACCGAAATATCTGCTGGGAACTTTGATGCAAAGATAGATATCAAGCAGGAAGATGAATTTTCCCTTATTGCATTAAGAATAAACAAGATGTCGGATGACATCAAACAACTAATAGAAGATAACCGAAAGAATGAGTATACAAAAAATGAACTGATTACAAGTGTAGCTCACGATTTACGGACACCATTGACATCCATCATTGGATACTTGGATTTAGTCTCAAAAAATGACAATCTATCAGAAGAAGGAAAGAAAAGATATATCCAGATAGCCTATAATAAGTCAAAAAGACTTGAAAAGTTGATTGAGGATTTATTTGCATATACCAAGTTCAGCTTTGGTGAAGTGGTAATGGACAAATCAGAAATTGATATGAATAAATTCATCAATCAATTAGTCGATGAATTCTACCCGAGTTTTCAAGAAAATAATTTAGAATATGACTTTTCTGCAAACACAAGCTCAGCATTTGTAATAGCTGACGGTAATCTGCTGGCCAGAGCATTTGCAAATCTAATCAGCAATGCGATAAAATATGGTAAAGATGGTAAAAGTGTTAAAATAAAATTAGAAAAAGACTCTGATAAGATCATTGTATCCGTTATAAATTATGGCAGAGTAATACCCAATAAGGATTTAGACAAAGTTTTTCATCGTTTTTATCGTGTGGAAGCCTCTAGATCTAGTGAAACCGGGGGTACCGGATTAGGGCTTGCGATTGCTAAAAGCATTATTGAAATGCATGGAGGAACAGTAGCTGTACGAAGTGACTTTGAAGGAACTGTATTTGATGTAGTACTGAATGCTTACAAGGAAGGCAATGGCATATGAGAACAGATTGGCGGAGAAAACTGAATATTTTATGTATGTTATTTCTCTTACTTCTTGGCACTATTCTGCCGGTGAATCCTTTGGTTGCATCTGGGGTTACTATCGAGAATACGGAAGAATTAACTGCACGGCGTGGTAACATCCGTATGACGATAGATTATGGTTATGACCGTTTTGCGAAATATGGTAGATATATGGGTGTGAGTGCAGAAATACATAATTCTGGAGAAGATTTTGAAGGTTGGTTGCAGGTTATTACCCCCAAGATAGAAAAAAATGTCGTTTACCGGGTTAAGGTCAGTATTCCCCCATCCACTACACAAAAAATCACTCTTCCAATACCAGTAACAGATGATTCCGGTCATCTTCAAGTGAAATTAACGGATGAAAATAAGAATACAATAGTAGAAAGAAATGCAAAAATAAAGATTGGTAATTCAAGTGACCAAGTATATATTGGAGTATTGAGTGAAAAAAAGAACGTATTTTATTTGGATTCCTATGCTTCAAAAATGTTTTATATGGATGAAAGTGATTTTCCAAGTGACTATTTAGAACTTGACATGCTTGACATTATCGTGATTAATCGATTCGACACGGATAAATTAAGTGACAGTCAACTGGAAGCAATCGATAAATGGGTAAGCTGCGGAGGATTACTGGTTATCGGAACTGGGGAATATTATAAAAAGACGCTAGCTTCCCTAAGTGATAGGTATTCTATCTCTATATTAGACAATCAAAATAAAAATCACATTGATTTGAGTGTAGATAAAACTGCTATCTACGAAATAAAGAAATTTATCCTTGATTATGCAGAAAATCGTAAGATGATGTTGGAGGTTATTAAAAACAGAAATAAAATGCTGATGGCATATGGAAGACAACCTATCTCAACAGATACTATCGTCCCTGACCAATGGGCTGAAGAAAGCATAGGAGCTCTAAAGCAAGAATCTGTGCAAAAAGAGCTAGTTAATGTATTTCTTAAGGGTGCCACGATTGGCAGTAAAAAGGATGGTTATATCCTCCATCAGAGCCTCTCTGTGGGCAATGGAAAGGTTCAACTATTTAGTTATGACCTAGGTATGGAAGAAGAGAATGTTACTCTTGGTGCCCAAACACTGGTCTTACTTACAGGAAATCTTAGCTGCTTTAAACGAGAACAGTTACAAGGCGAGTATTATGGTTCCTATGAAGCGTATGAGATATATAAGAGTATGAGATATACGGATGCTAAAAAAATCCCGGAAGTAAGTAGTTATCTTATCATTTTACTCCTTTATTTATTGCTAGTGGGCCCCATTACTTTTATAATTCTGAAGAAGCTGGATAAAAGAAGTTATACTTGGATTGTTGTCCCATCGTTGGCTTTTGTATTTGTGATAATTATATATTTGTTTGGTTCGGATACCCGAATCAGCAGACCGTATGTGGGCTATATCAATATCCTTACTTATCAAGAAGATAATACAGTGGATGATACCATGTATTTTAGTCTTAATTCACCGAATAATAAAAGTTATAGTATAGACATAGATAGTAAGTTTGCGGTTAGTGAATTTAGCAACAACATGTACAATTTTTATATGAGCAATGTAGAACAAAATGAAGAGACTGACCTTTTAAGATATACGACTTCCATTAATTATAGTATGGACAAGACAGAAATTGGGGTTAATAAAAATCCAGCATTTTCACCAATTTATTATCAGGCAGCCTTTACAGAGAAGTATGACAATCAATTATCTTACGACCTAAGTTATACAGGAAGTAAGGTAATTGGTACCATAACAAATGGTTTTGATTATGACTTAACTGGTGCAATTCTTGTATGTGATGGAAACTTGGTTCAAATTGGAACGATTGAACAAGGAAAAACAATTACCGTAGATGAAAAAAAGTCATTATTTCTTACATCAAGAGACATCTTTTATAACAATGATATTATTCATGATGTTATAGGTGTAAACAGCGACAATACTAATACTAATTCTCCTGAAACTGACCGAAAACTCAGTATTTTATATTACCTCGGTGAAAACAGACTATTAAATATCGGAGATGGTAATTTCCTCATTGCTTTTCCAAAGACAGAGGAATCAAAGGGTCAAGAGCTTCCAGGAGATACTCTGATTGAAGACCTATCTAAGAAAGCGGATTGTTACGGTATAAATATTGCAATGTTTCCGGTTGAACCGGATTATACTCAGGATAATCTTATTTTTGTACCTTCCGTAGATTCTTATTTAGTATCAAATGAGATGTTATATGATAGTTACTATTCTACTAGATATTTGACTGTTGAGAACAAGACGGTAGAATATCACTTTCCAGGGGATGACCATATTGTATCTTTTGAGTATTTACCCGAAAGAAATCCGAGCTTTGAATCGGAGTACCAGCAGAATTTTGATGGTAAAATATATTTTAAAAATAATACAACCGGGGATTTCGACGAGGTATTTCAATCAGGTGTAGGAAGCAGTGTAACGAATCTGAATGATTATCTTACAGAAGAAAATGTACTTACCGTGCGCTTTACCTCTGACTTATCGCTTCAGGCATATCAGATGTTTTTACCATATATTTCTTATTTTAAGGAGGCTAAATAATATGCTTGAGATTCGAAATCTTGTAAAAAGATATGGTAAAGTTTCCGCTCTCGATAATTTAAGCTTAGCCATAAGTAAGGGAGAAATTTTTGGTTTCGTTGGCCCGAATGGAGCTGGAAAAACTACAACAATGAAGATTATTTGCGGGTTATTATCGGCAGATTCTGGAGATGTAATTGTTGATGGTATCAATGCTCATAAGAATATAAAAATGTTAAAGGGTAAGATTGGCTATATGCCTGATTTCTTTGGAGTATATGACAATCTGAAAGCAATCGAATATATGGAATTTTATGCATCTATCTATGGTTTGTCTGGAATGAAAGCGAGAAGACGGTGTATGGATCTGCTTGCATTGGTGCAGTTAGAGGATCAAGCCAATTCCTATGTTGATGATATGTCCCGGGGTATGAAACAAAGATTATGTCTTGCAAGGAGTATAGTTCACGATCCGGAATTGGTGATACTCGACGAGCTGGCCTCTGGTTTGGATCCTAGAGCAAGGTATGAGATGAAGGAAATATTAAAAGAACTTCATAAGAGAGGCAAAACTATCGTAATCAGTTCACACATCCTGCCCGAGTTGGCGCAGGTGTGTACTCATATAGGCATTATAGAAAAAGGAAAGATGGTAGTCAAAGGAACAGTTGATGAAATTTTGACTATGAGAGGTACATCCAGACCTTTGGTTATGAAGATTACAGACAAACAAGAATATGCAATTGAGATATTAAAACAGAACAAACTAGTTTTAAACGTTACTATTTTAGACAATAGCATATCTGTTTATTTTTCTGGAAATGAGAAAGAAGAAGCTGCATTGCTTGCAGAGATGGTTCAAAACGAGGTAGGGGTGTCCTCATTTGCACGAGAAGACAGTGATTTAGAAACTTTATTTTTGCAAATCACACAAAAAGAAGAGTAAACTTAATTCAAGCAAACATGGAGGTGGCTATGAAGATAAATCCTGTATATCAGAAAGAGTTAAAGACCAGTGTGCGAAGTATGCGAACAGCAATCCTTTTATTCGGGTATAATGGTTTGTTGGCATTGTTCGGCTTGTTTGCATTTTATGTAACATTTGAATATGACAGTAAATACGGTGGAACAGTTAATTATTCTGATATTCTTCAGGTTTATTCAATTATCACTGCATTGGAATTTGGTCTGGTTCTATTTACGGTACCGGCTTTCACTTCGGCTTCTATATCCGGGGAAAGAGAGCGCCAGACATTAGAGATTCTACTGACGACCAAATTAACTCCATTTCAGATCATACTAGGTAAATTAGCATCTTCTATTAGTATGATACTTCTTTTGGCTTTTTCCAGCCTGCCAGTGTTGGCTTTAACGTTTTCCATTGGCGGTATAACTTTTCATGATTTACTAGAATTTATGGTTTTAATTACTGTTACCGCAGTTTATATAGGAAGTATCGGAATCTTCTTCTCAACATTATTTAAAAAAACAACTGTGGCTACGGTATCTACTTATGGAGCGTTGTTGCTTGTTGGAATTGGAACGCTTTTACTACTTTACGGGATAGCTTCTGTGAAAGGATTATATATCAATCGTTTTATTGAAGCAGATGAGATTAAAAAGCTTCCTGATACAGGCAATGTATTCTTAATTTTATTAGTGAATCCAATTATTTCTTGTTTTACTATGATTGAAAATCAGATTGGAACTGGCTCAAATCTGATTAAATTTTTCCGAAATTTTGGTATAATCTCTGTCCATTACCATAATCAATGGTTTTTATTAAGTATGACGATCCAGTTGGTTATTTCTGCATTCTTGATTTGGTGTTCCGGTTGCTTACTTAATCCATTAAGGAAACGTCATACTGCTAGGCATCATAAGGGGGCCAAAGAAAAGAAATAGAAATTCCAATAAATGAGCCACCAGGATTATCCAAAAGTACAATGAATAAATCCAAGTGGCATCGTTTAAGGAATATGAAAAAGGAAGAAGATTAATATAAAACATATTATAACACATAAAATGAAAAAATGTAGCTTTTTTTTGAAATAATCGAAATTTAATTTATTAATTTATTACCTTAATACTTGATTTGGGCCTTATGGCACCCAAACTAATTCTTTGTTTGATTAAACTCTCGTATTCGTTTGGAAATTCGCACAAGATTATATATTCTTGCATATTCAATTTCTCCAATATCATATATGTAATTCTCCGGGTAGTTTTTCGTTATTCCCCTTTCACGTAATACTCTTGCTGCCTTATTATAGGCAATCGCAGCTTCATTTTCTGTTGGATACCTTCCTATTAAGTAATCTCCATTGATATGAATTTTAGCCGTATATATAGTTTTGCCTTTTTGTAAAGATTTTTGAACACCATAATAACGGTTTATGACCTCTATATTACCATAACGGTAATCTGTGGTATCTCCATTAACAAAAATATAATCACGTCCAGGAACAGCAAAATTCTTTATTCCATATCTAGTTAATAGGTTTGTTTGCATTCCATAATCTGATACATACAGATATCCTCCTCGCTGAATAATCCTGTGATTGGCATAATAAAAGAGATCATCAACATCAAACTTAAGAAGAAGTTTCCTATTAATATAATAGACGAAATAACTTTTCTTCAAATAAATTGGGTTTCTAAAGTATATGCCATTATCTCGAAGATTTAATAAGATTATCCATTTATCAAAAGACAAATGAAATTCAGGATTATAATCATCTATCTCATATCGATTGCTTCTAAGTATATCTACAGCAGTCTCATAGGCCAAATTAGCTTCCCTTGCAGTAGAACGACTACCAAGACTGATATGTTTCTCTTTATAAGTTATCGATGCTCTATAATAAATTTCTCCATTCTTTTTCACAGCTTCATATACACCGGGCAATTTAGACAATGGATACCTCCTTGCTTTCATCCTATCATTCCAATCATTGAAGAATCAATTACAATTACATCATAATTAGTATTCTTTGTCAAATATAGAATGGTTTTATTCTATTTGCATAGAAGAATTCGAATAAGAATTACCTGAAAATGATTGTGCATATTTAGTTAAGAACCTATTGAATCACGTACAAAATCAAGCATTTTAAATGTTACGAAAATATTACATATATATGAACGACAATTCTTCGTAAAAAACTGAAAAAACTACTAAATTCAACACTTTAAGGCATTCGACAAAGATAGAATTGTTATTATATTGAATAAATAAAATAAAGATGTGCACAATTATTAATAAATGCTTAACAATTAGTTAAAATATTACTGTATATAATAACTAAATAATGGCAAATAGTAAAGTGAAAATATGTACAAAACGCATACTAATGGAAAATATTGTTAGATAATTATTGCTGTATCATCCAAAGTTTAAACAAACTTATTGACACAAAATGGGTGGGTGATATAATGCATGATGAGCACAAAATGAAATTCATGGTAAATTTCTTTTCGTTGCAGAATACTTCCGAATCGTCGGGAGTTAAATTAAAATAGAAGAGAGGATGTATGTATGCTAAAAATACACTCGTTTCTTCAAAGGATTAAAAAACCGATAGCAAAATTTTTACCACCTGGTATCGGAAAGTATAAGATGCATGCAGGAGTAATTGCATACACGATGGCTACAGCCTTATTTATACTAAGTCCTGACTATATCTACGACGCAAATAACCAACCGGAAACTCATGTGAAAGCACAAGTAGTAACTCCAGTGGTCGGAGAAATGGTAGAAGAAACAGCTAATGAAGCAGTAATACGAACCAGACAAAAGGAACAATGTAACTTGAGATTAATGGCAGCAGGAGAAACAACATACTACAGTACAGCACAGATATTGGTAAATAACAAAAATACAGAGGCAAACTCCATACAGATAGGAGCAGCTGCCAAGGTTGATAACGGTTCAACTGATGAGGAGAATAAATTAGAAACGAAGGAATCTAGTGAAAAGACTGCTGACAAAACAGGGGAAACAGAAAAAACAGAGAAGAAGAAAAAGAAGAAACAAGTAATCGATTTATCTGATTCAGAGATCGAGATACTTAGACGAATCGTAGAAGCGGAAGCTACAGGGGAAAATGTCAAGGGTAAAATCCTTGTTGCAAATGTAATCTTGAACAGAGTGAAGGATGAATCCTTCCCAAATACCGTTGAGGGAGTTGTATTCCAAAAAGATGGTAATACCTATCAGTTTTCACCGATTAGAGATAAGCGGTACTGGTCAGTTAAAATCTCAAAGGATACAAAAACTGCAGTAAAGCGAGCTCTGGAGGGAGAAGATTATTCAAAAGGTGCATTGTATTTTTCTGCAAGATCAAAAGCGGATAAGAGCAGCATGAGCTGGTTTGATAGAAACTTAGATTTCTTATTCGAATATGGTGGACACGAATTTTTTAAGTAGTATGTTCTGAAAAAATCCAATCAATCCGGGCAAATGTCCTTAGGGTTGTCTGGATTTTTTTCTTTTATATGTTGTACAGAAAAAACAAACGTGTTATAATACAGAAAATTCAAACACTGAATATGAAACATTAATAATCAAATACTCAGAAAGAGGAATGAACAAATATGGACCTAATGTATCAAAGTACACGCAGCAACAGTGAACCAATAACAGCTTCGAAAGCAATCCTGAAAGGTTTGGCAGATGATGGTGGATTATTTGTACCAGTTCAAATTCCAAAACTAATTGTTGGAATGAAAGAACTTTCCGGGATGACTTATCAGGAAACCGCATATGAAGTTATGAAGTTATTTTTTACGGATTTTACCGAAGAGGAGCTTAAGAATTGTATTAATAAAGCTTATGATCAGAAATTCGATACAGAAGAGATTGCACCCCTAGTATATGCGGATGGTGCGTATTACCTTGAATTGTTTCATGGTGCGACTATAGCATTTAAAGATATGGCATTATCCATATTACCTCATTTATTAACAACTGCAGCAAAGAAAAACCAGGTAAAGGATGAGATTGTAATCCTTACTGCTACCTCTGGAGATACAGGGAAAGCCGCGTTGGCTGGTTTTGCAGATGTTGAGGGGACAAAGATAATTGTATTCTACCCGAAGGATGGAGTTAGTCCGATTCAAGAGAAGCAGATGACAACACAAAAAGGAAAGAATACTCATGTAGTTGGAATTAGTGGGAATTTTGATGATGCGCAAAATGGCGTAAAGGAAATGTTTAACAATAAAGGTTTAGCAGCAGATATGAAATCCAAGGGATACCAATTCTCTTCGGCCAATTCTATTAACATAGGAAGATTGGTACCACAAATTGTTTATTATGTATATTCCTATGCTAATCTTTATAAGAATGGCAAAATTGCAGACGGTGAGAAAATAAACGTCGTAGTACCTACCGGTAACTTTGGAAATATACTGGCAGCATATTATGCAAAGAATATGGGAGTTCCTATTGACAAGCTAATCTGTGCTTCCAATGATAACAAGGTATTGTTTGACTTCTTTAATTCTGGTGTATACGACAGAAATCGAGAATTTATATTAACATCTTCACCATCTATGGATATCTTAATCTCCAGTAATCTAGAACGCTTGATTTTCCAGATTGCAGGAAAAAGTTCGGAAAAGACCTCGGAATTAATGAAAGCGTTAAGCTCAAAAGGTCAATACGAAATCACCGAAGAGATGAAGAAGCAGATGGAAGACTTTGTTGCTGGATATACATCAGAACAGGAAACTGCAGATACAATTAAAAAAATATATGAAGATACCGGATATGTGGTGGATACTCATACGGCAGTAGCGGCCGGCGTGTTTAATAAATATGTAGTAGCTTCTAAGGATAAGAATGTTACAATCATAGCTTCTACTGCAAGCCCTTATAAGTTTACAAGAAGTGTTATGAATGCAATTGATGACAAATATAACTCCATGACGGATTTTGAACTGGTGGATGAATTAAGCAAAATTGCAGGAACTGATGTTCCGCAGGCTATTGAAGAAATCCGTACTGCAGCAATCCTTCATACAAAAGTGTGTGACAAGAATCAGATGCAGAAAACAGTAGAAGAGTTTCTATATTAAATAACTGTTTTACTATCCTTGACGAAGATATTACAAAAAAATAAACTGTTTATGACAAAAGCGTGACATAAATCTGACACAAACAAGGTGCATTATAGAGTTAAGTCAAAACTCTAGTGCACAGTTTGTTTGAAACTTCACTAATTGACTTGAATATAATCATTCAATAAAGAATGAAACAGTCAAACAAGAGATACAATTGGTTTGAAAGGTTACCATAATTATCCTATTATTGGCACAAGAATCCACTTTGAAAAATGTGTTGAAATGTGTCAAAAATAAGGCTAAAACTCGGTTAAACAGTGACTTCCATCGATTGTATAAAAAGTAAATTAATAGGTAAAAAGACTTGACCTTTTGTTTGAATATTGTTATAATCATCTTGTTATTGGAACGATTATATTTAAATATGTCTGCAGACGTTGATTTTACTGTATTTTGTAAGCCGTCTATCGCAGAGCATAAAAAATATAATACAAACCATATATTTTAAGGAGGAAGAAAGAATATGAAGAAGAATTTCTTTAAGAAATTGTCGTTCGTATTAGCGTTTGCTATGGTAGCATCTACAGCAGCTCCAGCAGCATCTGCTTCAGCAGCAGCTACACCAAACTTAGCAAAACGTTATGTAAATGTATATGAGGGTAAGACTTACTCATATGCAGCAAAGAACGCAAAAGGATATACCGTTAAATGGGTAGTATCCGGAAAAGGTGCAAAGTATGTAGACCTTTCCAAAAAAACAGGAACTAAAACAGTTCTCTCTGTAGATACAGAAGGCGCTACAGCAGCTAAGAATGCACCTGTTGTTGTAACAGCTAAATTCTACAAAGGTAAGAAATTAGTTAAATCAGCAGGCGATGCAGTTACTCTTAAAGTATCCGCTACAGCAGTTGATATCGTAACAAAAGCTGACGTAACAAAATTCCCTACAAGCGAAGCTGTTAAATTCAGCAGAAAAATTACTCCAGCAAACGCTACTAGCGTTACATACTGGTCAGTAACTGACAAAGATGGCAAAGCAACAACAAAAGCAACAATCGACAATAAAGGTAACCTTACAGTTACTGAATTAGGCGAATACGTAGTTGTAGCTGAAGCTAAAAATGCTAAGAACGGCAAAGTTATTGCTAAAGATACACAAGAAGTTAATGCTGTATTAGGTATCGAAAAAGCAACACAACAGTCCGTAACTAAACTTGATGTATTCTTTAATGCTGATATGAAAGATGCTAAAGCAGCAGATTTCTCTATCGTTAATGATACTTACAAAACAACAATTGCTGTTAAAGCAGTTTCAGTTGATGGTAAGAAAGTTACAGTTGAAACATTCGCTGACATCAATGATGGAAAGAGCTATACAGTAACATACAAAGATGTGACAGCAAGCTTTGTTGCAACTGATAACAAAGTAGCTACTTTAGCAATTACTCCTGCTACTGTTCCTGCTACTGTTGCAACTGAAATCAAAGTATTGGCTAAGGATGCTAATGGTGTTGAATTATCATCAAATTCTTACTCAGAAGTTAAAGATACTAAGATTACTTTTGATATCACCGATATCAAAGACGGTTATACCAGCGGTAAGAAGCTCACATTAAACAAAATTGGTGATACTGCAAAAGCGACTGCTACTTATCACACATGGGAATACAAAGATGGTAAGGAAGTAGGAACTATCACAACAGATCTTACTATCACAGCAGTTGATAAGAATGCTCTCACTATGAAAGAAACTAAACTCCATGTAGGAGATAGTAAACCTTCAAGCTGGTCACAGTCAGCTTTAAATGACAAACTTGCTCTTGAAGACTCAAATAAGAAAGTATTTGTTTACCTAAAAGATTCTAATGATGAAGTTATTACTAGTGGATACTCTTTAGAATCCTCTAACAAAGATGCTATGTTATTATATAATAATGGCGATCTTAGTGCTGATGTTGTAGCTGTTAAAGAAGGTTCTGCTTATGTTCTTGTTAAAGATGTTGATGGTAAAGTTGTTTTATCACTTCCTGTTAACGTTGTAGCTAAGAGAAAAGCATACCAATTGGTACTTGGAAAAACTAGCCTTAAATTATCTAACTCCACTACTGTTGTTGATAAACAATCAATCAGTGTTGAAGTAAAAGATCAATATGGTGATAAGATGCCTGGAGAAACAAAAGCAGCTGAAAACGATATTGAAGTTACATGTACCGGAACTCCTTCAGGAGTAACAAAAGCAGCTGGTTATGCTTTAGCTGATCTTACTCAAGATGATAAAGTAAGCTTTAGCGCTCCAAATGCAACAGCTGGTACTTACAACTATACAATCAAAGCAGGCGGCTATACATTACCTGTAACTGTTAATGTACAAACACCTACTGGTACTTCTGTTGGTTATGTGTTAGTAGTTGATAATAGTGGTGTTGATATTAAAGTTGACAGAAAGTCAACTTCTCAGGACATTAAACTTAAGGTTGCTATTACTCAGAATGGAACTATCATTGGATATGTACCTTTCCTAGGAACTCCTTCTGTTGATGCTGCTGGTCTTGGAGATGGTATAGAAATCAAAAAAGGCAATGATGCTGTTACTTCTTCTGTAATTGCTACTCATACTAATGCATTAGCAACAAATGGAGATTATTCTGAACTTACCTTTAAAGCATTGACTGTTACAAGTGGTGGTGCAATTAAAAATGCAGATATTAAACCTTCAAATGAAGTTACTTATTCAGTAAAGGTTAGAGTTCCTAATCACAAGATTACGGATGCTGCTGCTCATAAGTATGCTGTAGATGGTAACAACTTTACTGAATTAACTGGTAGCTTTACTATTAAAGACACTCAGAGTCCTTTAATGGTTAAGGAAATAAAGCAAGAAGCTAGTAATGCAGGTAATTTGAATGCTGCTATAGTAGATTTAATGAAATTTGAATATGAAGGCAATGAAGTATCATTTAATTCTAATGATATTGTTGATAGTGATGTTGTTGTATTACGTAATAATCAATACCACATTAAATCACTTAAGATTAATGTTACAGTTGACGATACTGTTATAGTTCCACTTAAAGTTATTGTTGACAAAACAATTACAGTTAACTAATTGTAATTACAATATTACTTAATATAACTATTATACACTGGGATGTTTCGCATCCCAGTGTATTTTTTAGGGCTCTGTGTCAAGTGATATTGGGGCTGTTTTTATGTTATACATCTATCCGGAGAATTATTTGCATGACAAACCTCACTGTTAATTCCCATTAAAATAGTTGCTAGTTTGTACTGTTTAAGATTCGTGTCCTAAATCTACTGAAGTTTCTAATGCCATAGTAACTTCTTTTCATTACTATGATTTTATTGTTAAATCCTTCAGTTAGACCATTCGTAATGCCATACTTAAAAGCGTTAAGAATTCCCAAAGACCATCGTCTGTAAGTAGCTGCAACGTCTTCAAAATCCTTTATTCCACATGATTCTGTATTTGTGAGCCAATCTTTGAATTCTTGCCGTTGTATATAATATTTAGTTTCTTTACAGATACTATAAAATCATTCTTTAAGAGAATGTGCTCTTCTAAGGTCATCATTATAAGTTAGAATCAAATAGCATTCATTATTCTTTTCATCCTTGAGGGTAGCATATCTTGCATGAATTAAACTCCGACTGCGTTTATATTATTTTCTTGAACTAGCGAGCATCGTATTTTGTAGACGCTTTCTTATTCTATCCTGTGCCCATGTAATCTGTCTGATGAAGTGATATCTGTTTATAATAATTTTTGAATTAGGAAAGTATGCTTTCACCAGAACAACATAAGGTTGCCACATATCACACACAAAGAATTTAACCCTGTTTCGCTCTTTCCTTGGTATATCTTTGAAATATGCACTCAAATGTAGTTGTGTTCTATCAGGCAAAATATCAAATACTTTCTTTTTTATTGGGTCAACCAAAATATATTGATATTTTCCTGTATTTGCATTCCCTTAAACTCATTAATTGAAACCGCTTTAGGTAAAGTAGGGACTACATAATGCAATGTATCTAACATCCTACATATATTATAGAACCAAATTTGAAAAAATAATAATTTAATTAAGAAAGTATAAAGATTAATCTCCATATGTTGCCTATTGTGCAATTTTGAGTTAAAATTAGAAAATATAAGAAAGCTGAAACAGGGTTATACTTTGTTAAGTATTTATATGTGATGTAAACTTATATAAGAAAGTAGTCAACAGAAGGAGAGTAATAATGGGTAAACGTATATTAGCTATGCTATTATTAGTTATTATGGTAATAGGGATACAACCTGCCAATACTAATGCAAAAGCAGCATCATCAGACAGTAATTATGCTATTAAAGTAATTGAATCATTAGGGATTATGAAAACAGAAATACAACACAAGGCAGGTAGTAATGATACGGTAACTAGAGCAGAATTTGCACAAATGTTAATCAATCTATCTGTATATAAAGATACAGTTAATGCAACTACTAATATGACAGTATTTCCAGATGTCAAAAAAAACACTGCTGGATCTGGCTACATAAAGTTTGCAGTCTCACGTGATTGGATGTCTGGTTATATCAATGGTAAGTTCAAGCCGAATCAAGCCATCACTTTACAGGAAGCAGTGAATGGTGTGGTTCATTTATTGGGTTATACGGACAGCGATTTTGCAGGTAATAAAGATATTTCTACAATGTCTTTGTATTCCACTAAGAAATTGGATAAAAATATTACAAAGACGAAGAAACAGACTCTTACCAGGACCGATTGCATGAATCTTTTCTATAATACACTTAAGGCAACAATGAAAGATAATACTGTTTATGCTACAAAGCTTGGCTATATGGTAAATGCAGATGGTGATGTGGAATACCTAAGTATTGTAAGTGGAGAAATGAAAGGCCCTATTATTGCAGATACGAATTGGAGTGTAGTTATTCCATTTGATGCAAGTAAAGCAACCTATTATAGAAATGACAGCTTAAGTGAACAAAATTCCATTCAATATCGGGATGTGCTCTACTATTCTACGAAACTGAACACCGTATGGGCATATAGCGAGAAGGCTACCGGTATACTAAAATCAGTATCACCTAGCCGTTTAGAACCAACAGAGATTTCACTAGGTGGCAATACTTTTAAGTTAGGTACCCAAGAGATGGCGTACCGTTGTTCAACCCTTGGAGATCTTGAAGTTGGTGACATCATAACCGTATTACTAGGTAAAGAAGGGACTGTAGTTGGTCTGTTAACAGACGAAGAACATAAACCATCCATAAAAGGTGTTTTATTAGATTCAAAAGAGTCAGTTTCCTTAAATAAGGATGATTCCATATATAAGACAATTACTGCTACCATTCTAGATGCTTATGGAAGAAAGAATGTAGTGGAAGCCATCAACAATACCGATTCCTTTGCCAAATATGATGTCGTTGAAGCAGAATATACCGATGGAAAAGCATTGATCAAATCCATGGCAACTGAACGATTTGCTCATCCGATCAGTGGCAAAGTGAATGAAAATGCAACCATGTTAGGAACCTATCGTATTGCAAAGGATGTTAAAATTCTAGATTTAAAAGATAGTAAATATACGAGTGTAACACCGTCCAGACTTGCAGAGGTTGACTTGTATCAATCTGACATTCTCTATCATGAATTTAATTCGAATGGAGAAGTAGAGCATCTGATACTTAATAATATGACAAAAGATTTGTATGAATATGGTATTCTACTTGGCTCAAATGTTGCAATGTTTCAGGATGGGCAGTTAGCAACCTATACGTATATCCTCGATGGAGAAGAGAAGACTATCACATCAAAAGATTTCACTAATATGATATTTACGGGCCCTTGTAGCTTTAATTTCGTTAATAATGGTTTGGATGAAATTATATCTCTAAAAGATGTAGTGGTAACAGCAATTGACGGACTTGATGTAATGTCTACAGGATCAACCTATAAGATGGCAGATGAAGTAGAAGTATATTACTTATATAATAAAAAATACTATAAAACTTCACTAAGTAGTGTAGAAAACTTAGATAAATATAAGCTTACTGCATATTATGATAAGTCAATGCAATTTGGCGGTAGGGTCAGAGTGATTGTAGCACAGGATAAATAAAAGTGGTTGATTGTATATGCATAGAAAGGTAAGAACAAGAAGGAGAACATAGAATGATTAAAAAAATGTTGAGTATGCTGTTAGCCATGATTATGATAGTAGCAATAATACCTGTAGACACTGTAAGAGGTTCCGTTATTACAGATGGTAATTATGCTGAGAAGGTCGTTGAATCTCTGGGAATCATGGAAACTGCTGTAAAGAAGAATGGGGAAGCAAGCGATTATGTAACCCGGGCTGAATATGCACAGATGCTAATAAACCTATCGGTTTACAAAGATACCGTAGGTAGTACAACAGATATGTCAGTGTTCCAAGACGTTAAGAAAAGCTATAAGGGAGCTTCCTATATTGAATTTGCTGTATCCAATGAGTGGATGTCGGGATATCTGAATGGGAAATTTCAACCTAAGAAAGCAATCACTTTACAGGAAGCAGCCAATGGTGTAATTCATCTTTTAGGATATGTGGATAGTGATTTTCTAAGTGATAAGGAAGCTGAAAAAATGTCTTTGTATACTTCTTTAAAGCTTGATAAAAATATTTCCAAATCAAAGACAGAAAAGCTAACAAGAAAAGACTGTATGAACCTGTTTTACAATACCTTAAAAGCAACGACGAAAGACAAGGTTGTGTATGCTACGAAACTTGGTTATAAGATAAATGCAGATGGTGATGTAGAATATCTAAATGTTGTGAACAATGAGATGGATGGCCCAATCATTGCAGAATCAAACTGGAGCAGTCAGATTCCATTTGATGTATCAACTGCTACTTATTATCGAGATGACTATATTAGCAGTGTAGGCGCAATTCAAGCTCAAGACGTACTGTACTATTCAAAAGACTTGAATACGGTATGGGCTTATAGCGAAAAAATAACCGGTGTACTAAAAAAGGTCTCCCCAAGTAGATTGAATCCTACTGGAATTACGTTAGGCAAAAAAACATATACAATTGGCAGTCAAGAGATGGCTTATCGTTTCTCAACCCAAGGAGGACTAGAAATAGGAGATATTATTACTATTCTCATGGGAAAAGATGATAAAATCGTAGGTGTTTTAACTAAAAAGGTGGAAAAGAAAACCGAGTAATAACTGAAGAATAAATAACAGAATAACAGAAGAATAATAACAGGTTGTAAATTCACATAATTACATAGTAATAGAGCATCTCAATTAGAAAGAGATGCTCTATTACTATGTAAAATATATCTTGCTAAAGTTTAGTATAGGTATTAAAATAGTAGTTAGTTGTAGTTACTATAAAAAAACATGGCTTCCATAAGAAGAAGTTTGTTAAATAGAGAGGAACAGGTATCATGAGTAAGAAAAAAATATCCTATGTAAAGAAAAATGTTACAAATTCAGAGCCTAAGGTAAACAAGCTATACATGTTTCCTTTAATGATGTTATTAGGAGTAATACCTTTTATCGTAAGGTATAAGTCATATAAACCAAGATTATCTTTTAATAACTGGTTTTTTACTGATGAATATAAGTTTGATTTTTTTCTGTATTACAAACAGATATTTATTATCATAACCTGTAGTATAATGCTCCTAATGGTTATTTATAAAATATATCGTGATAAAAAGGACATTTCTTTTTCTCCAATATTGATACCGCTCAGTGTCTATGGAATTCTGGCATTCCTTTCAACTGTTTTTTCTGAGCATGCTTCCTTTGGTTTTACGGGAATATACGAACAATTTGAATCTGTATTCGTACTTTTGGGTTATTGCTTGATTGTTTACTATGCATACCTGTTCATAGAATCAGAGGAAGATGTGAAATACATAATGAAGTTTTTCCTGTATTGCGTAATTATTCTTGGAGTATTGGGAGTATTTCAGGCAACCGGACATGACTTCTTTTCCAGTGATATCGGATTAAGAACAATTCTTCCAAGAGCATTATGGGAATCAGCAGGAGATTTTGAATTTAAATTTGGTAAGTACTGTTCGTATTTATCCTTTTATAATCCCAATTACGTTGGTGTATATGTAGCGATGACTGCACCTATTTTCGTATGTATCTGCTTGATGGTGAAAGATAAGAAAATTAAGATTCTTAGTCTGATTGCTGTGATTGGTTTACTAATCAGTTTATATGGTTCAAAATCAAAGGCCGGAATTATAGGTGTCCTTGGAGCAGTTATATTATGTATTGTGTTCTTGAGAAAATATATTTTTAGAAAACCTAAGATAGTACTGCCTATTTTGGCAGTGGGAATAGTTGCTACCACTCTTGTAATAAGTATGAAATGGAGTACCATAACGGAACGTGTAACAGATGTGCTTAAGCCTGTTAAGACAGAAGCAACATTAACTGATATAAAGACTGAGGAAGACATTACAATTACATATAAGGGGAATGAACTTCATGTGGCAAATGCTCCACAGGAAGACGGAAGTATAAGCTTCAGTGTTACAGATGGTAATAATCAAGAGATAAGTTTGATACAGAATACAGAAAACAATACCTTTGTCTTGCAAGATGAACGTTTTCAGAATATTAGTATTAATCCATATTATTATAATAATAACTTAATCACTGACATTAACATTGATGGGACGCAGTGGCTGTTTATTTATAATTCTCAAGATAAAGAATATTATTATGTGAATGGATACGGAAGGCTGGACAAGATTAAGATGGCAGAATCCGCCATTTTTACTGGATACGAATCTTTTGCTACTGGGCGTGGCTATCTATGGTCAAGAACCATACCATTATTAAAAGATAATATCATCCTTGGTTCCGGTGCCGATACATTTATTTTAGAATTTCCCCAGCAGGATTATGTTCATATGAATAACAGTGGTTTTGGTACCGAATTGATTACAAAACCCCATAGTTATTTTTTGCAAATTGGAGTTCAGACTGGAGTACTATCGCTGGTCGCTTTCCTAGTATTCTATGGGATGTATTTTATATCCAGTGTCTATCTATATATGAAAGGTAAATTTGATGATGTATTCTCACAGGTTGGTGTGGCTATCTTTATCGGAACGGTTGGATTTATGATAACCGGTATATCAAACGATTCCTGCATCGCAGTAACGCCTGTTTTCTGGACTTTACTTGGCATTGGCATAGCTGCTAATCATAAAGTGAAATTAATGAGAAAAACAATAAGACAGGATAAGTAATAAAATAACAGAACCTCCGGAGCATATGTTGCTAAGTGCTTCGGAGGTTCTACTATTCAGATAAGGAGTTTCTTATAAATATTATATCTGGATAAATGAAACGGACGACAATAATTAGTAGGAGAGAGGTTTAAAATAGATATGAAATACCAAGAGATTGTAACAGGATGTTTTATTAAAAGGCCAAATCGCTTTATTGCCCATGTTGAGGTGGAAGGTAGTATACAGATATGTCATGTTAAGAACACAGGAAGATGCAAAGAACTTTTAATACCGGGAGTAACCGTATATCTGGAGAAAAGCAATAATCCAAAGAGAAAAACACAATATTCACTAATTGGAGTAGAAAAAGGAAACCGTATGATTAACATGGATTCGCAAGCACCGAATATGGTAGTGTATGAATGGTTACAAGCAGGAAATTTAACGCCAAATACAACGTTAATCAGACCAGAGACGAAATACCAGAATTCCAGGTTTGATTTCTATATTGAGACAGACAAAGAAAAAATATTTATGGAAGTGAAAGGCGTAACCCTAGAAGAGGATGGTATTGTGAAATTTCCCGATGCGCCGACGGAACGAGGCTTAAAACACGTAGAAGAACTTTGCAGTGCAGTTAAGGAGGGCTATGGAGCCTATGTATTCTTTGTTATTCAGATGAAGGATGTTAAATTCTTTACCCCCAATAGGAAGACACATCAAGCTTTTGGAGATGCACTTATCAAAGCAAAGGAAGCCGGTGTTCATATACTTGCCTATGACTGTGAAGTTACAAAAGATTCAATGAAGATTGGCAAGGAGGTAGAAGTAAGACTTACTTCTGAATAGACTGGGAATCAAGTAAACCTTAAGGGTTGAGTGAAAATATTCCAACAGATAAAGTGAACATTCCAATGTTGAAAACGGAGAACCTTTCAGCAGTCGTTTATCGGGTGTAGCCAAAGGTCACTACGTTATCATACCTATGAGATAATATTACTTCAACATCTGACAAGTATTGCTTTTCTACAGCCATTTTACCTACCTCCATGGAGAAAAGTAATTCATAATTAATATTGTAATTATACATAGTATGTTAATAATTGACATGGAAATAGAAGATTTACTAGTGCTTCATAAAAACTCCTAAAATTTTCGGCTCAGTGCTTAGTTGAATGATTGTAAAGAGAGTGGAATTGTGATAAAATAATTGTAATATTGTCCTACGAGCTTCCTGTGATAAAGTAGAAATGTAAAAAGAACCCTCACTTAAAAATTTAAGATATAATGAGTTTACCAAAAACAATTATCTTATTTTTAAGGAGGATTCACCATGAATTATAACCAAAAT
>JAEZVF010000062.1 GCA_023443225.1 Bacillota bacterium | reverse complement strand
CAAAATGATATAAAATACATCTATTATATATATTTTTTTAGTTCTCACGTTTGTATTTATTTATTTCCCCTAGTTTGAGTGGAACTTACTTATTCAAAGTGGAACTTACCTTTTCAAGTAACCAATTGTGTGAAAATTACATTATACCTATAATTTTTTTAGCTTTGCGAAGGAAGCAAGCATTTTCTTAGTCCCAAAGCTTGTGAAATCAACAGTAACTTCATAGTCTTTCCCGCCTGCATTAACATTCGTTACAATACCAACTCCAAATTTACTATGTTCTACGGTGTCACCAATGCCATAATCTATGGTTCCCATATTACTGCCTTCAAACTGTTTTACGGAACTATAAGGTTTCTGATGGACGGTATCTTTAGATTTGTTGAATAACGTATCATTTCCGTATATCCCGGAATTGGTATACCGTTCAGGCAGGAAGCCTTTTTGCTTTGCATTGCCAGGAGTTACCCCTGCCGGTCTTAGTCTGTTATTTGCAGAGTCCGAAAGACTGGTAAAGGAGTTGCTTTTTAACGGATTCGTTTTAAATGGATTACGTTCTGCTGTTATTAAATAACGTGGAATTTCATTCACGAATCTGGAGGGGCGGTTGAATTGCGTTTCACCTCGGAGCATACGCATGGAAGCTGCACTAATGGAAAGCTGTTTCATAGCTCTGGTAATACCAACATAACATAATCTGCGTTCTTCCTCAATCTCACTTGCAGGGTCGTCCGCATTGATGGACATATAGCTTGGGAAGATGCCTTCTTCCATGCCACATAAGTAGACATATGGGAATTCCAAACCTTTTGCACTATGTAAGGTCATAAGGACAACAACATTATTATCTTCATTTAGATTATCTATATCAGCTACTAATGCGACTTCTTCTAAGAATTCACTAAGCGTTGGTTCTTCCATGGCATTTTCTTCATACGCTGCAATTTTACTCTTTAATTCACCGATATTTTCGATTCTATCTTCTGCATCATCCGGGAATTGTGTTTCTAAATTGCTAATATAATTAGTGGCCTCTAAGATTTCCTCCATCAAATCCATAAGGGAATACTCCGGTGATGACAATCTGGACTTTAAGCCTTCAATGATACTTACGAAAGGAGCAATCTTTGCTGCTGCACGTCCTAAGGTAGGGATATGTTCTGCACGTTTTAGGGCCTCATAAAAGCTTAACTCATTCCGAAATGCATAATCCTCTATTTTATCAATGGAAGTTAAGCCGATACCACGTTTGGGTATATTGATGATACGTTTTACAGCTAAATTATCCAAGCCATTATCAATTGTTTTCAGATAAGCCAGCAGATCTTTTATTTCTTTTCTGGCATAGAAATTAACACTTCCAATTACTTTATATGGCACATTTTTTAAAATGAGTTTTTCTTCAAATATACGGGACTGGGCATTGGTCCTGTAAAGTATAGCAAAATCATTGTAAGCAGCCTCACCGGAGGAAACGGTCCTTGCAATCTCAGATACAATGTTGTCGGCTTCTTCATAATCGTGGTCAAACTGTGTATAATGAATCGGTTCTCCTTCCTCATTATCCGTCCATAAGGACTTGTCCTTCCTACCAACGTTATTGCTAATTACCTCATTTGCTGCCGTAAGAATCCGCTTCGTAGAACGATAGTTCTGTTCGAGTTTGATGACTGTGGAAGAAGGGTATTCTTTCTCAAAGTTCAAGATATTATAGATATTAGCGCCTCGAAATTTATATATGGATTGGTCATCATCACCTACCACACAAAGGTTGTGTTCCCGTTTTCCTTCTGAGTTCGTTCCATTGGCCAACAGGCTGATTAGGCGAAACTGAGCAGTATTGGTATCCTGGTACTCATCTACCATAATGTACTTAAAACGGTTTTGAAAATAGGTTAATGCTTCTTTGCTAGATTGAAACAATTCTACTGTTTTATAGATTAAGTCATCGAAATCTAATGCGTTATTACTGCGTAACCGTTTCTGATATTCCTTATAAACGGAAGCAAATTTAGTTCTGTTAAAGTCCCCAATTGCATTTAATTCATATTCCTCAGGAGATATTAATTCATCCTTTGCTGCAGAGATGATGGAAAGCAGGGTTCTTTCTTTCGTATTCTTTGTATCAATCTCTAGAAATTTACAAACGTCTCTCATTAGTGTCTTCTGATCATCCGAATCATAGATCGTAAAGCTTCTATCATATCCAATGAGGTCGATATAACGTCTTAAAATCCTAACGCAGGTAGAGTGAAAAGTACTAACCCAGATGTTTTCAGAACCATATCCCACAA
Source organism: Bacillota bacterium (assembly GCA_023443225.1). GTDB lineage: Bacteria > Bacillota > Clostridia > Lachnospirales > Lachnospiraceae > Anaerocolumna. The sequence goes on along the minus strand of JAEZVF010000062.1, from coordinate 36,655 downwards.
TTTTATCAACACGTTCACGCATTTCCTTTGCAGCTTTATTTGTAAAGGTTAATGCTAGTATATTCCATGGATTTACATCCCTATGTTCCATAAGATAAGCAATTCGGTGCGTTAAGACTCTTGTTTTACCGGAGCCAGCACCGGCTAAAATAAGCAATGGGCCTTTGTCATGTTCCACAGCTCTTCGTTGTTCCGGATTGAGTGTATCATAGATACTCATGTAGATTACCACCTGACTTTCATATTTGTTTATTATATGGATAACACAAAATAACAAACATATGTTTAATTATAGCATGAATATGAGACCTGTTCAACCGGAATATTATCCGAAAGTGGTAGGCTGAAGAAGTTCTTAGAACTAGAAAAACCTGTTTACATCTAGTTTTAAATACTATATAATGTAATAAGTGAGGTGATAACAATGGATAAAGATAATAAGGAATTCTTGGAAGGTATATTAAGTAAGTTAAGAAAACTAGACTATATTGATCCTGATGATATTCCGAACATAGATTTATATATGGACCAGGTAACTACATTCATGGATGAGCATTTAAAGTCCTCCAAACGATTTAATGAAGACAAATTACTCACGAAGACCATGATAAACAATTATACCAAGAACAACCTATTACCTTCTCCGAACAAAAAGAAATACTCAAAAGAACATATTCTTTTGCTAATCTTTATATATTATTTTAAAAATATATTAACCATCAGTGATATCCAAAGTATCTTCAATCCTTTAACAGAAAAATATTATGGTGACAATTCCAAGATGGGATTAGAAGAAATCTACAAAGAAGTCTTCAGCTACGAGAAGGAGCAAATGGATGTGCTCATAAAAGATGTAATCCGAAAGAATATCAAAGCCGAAGAAGCCTTTTCTGATGTGAAAGACAAAGACGAAAAGAAATTCCTAAGCACCTTTGCCTTTATCTGTATGTTAAGTTTTGATGTATATGTGAAAAAACAGATTATCGAGAGCATCATTGATGAGTCCATGCTGGATAAGAGTAATCGTAATGAAAAGGGTAAAGAGAAAGCAAAGGAAAAAGAGAAACCAAGGGAAAAAGAATAAATAATGAAAAAGGCTGTGCAATTATGATCTGATTTATAATCGAATCGATATTGCAGCAGCCTTTTGTTCTGTACTTATTGTTCCGTATTATCTTTATCTTTAGAATCTGATATTCTGGAAAATACCATGTCATATCCGTCATTACCATAGTTTAAGGAACGATTCACCCTGCTGATGGTAGCAGTGGAAGCTCCTGTTTTTTCTGCAATCTCCAAATACGTTCTGTGATTTCGCAACATTCGTGCAACTTCAAAACGCTGGGATAAAGACAGCAGTTCATTAACAGTACAAATATCTTCAAAGAAAGTATAACATTCTTCTGAATCTTTTAAACTTAGGATGGCTTCAAATAAATGGTCCACGGCAGAATTTCTAATGTTTTTACTCATATATCCATCTCCTAATAAAATGTTTATCTTACATCACAATTTTAACACGATAAAGTCGTAAAGTAAAGGACTATTTTTAATCTCTGGAACCGTTGATTTTACTCGGTTTATGAAATTTTATAATTCTGTTTTTTGACTTCCGTAATATCTATTCATCTCGGAACCATCTTGAACAATTTCCCTTGATAATTGGTATAATATGGAGTAAGCTAAACATAGCCAAACTAATGAGCTGTTTTATATATTAATTTACGGGGGTTGTTGTTTATGATTAAGAGGATAAGCAAATCTATTACATGTCTATTATTAGCGGGATTAATCCTGAGTGGATGTAAGAATAGCATTGAACTGAATCCTGAACCATCTAATATTAGGGTTCAGTTCATTGCTTGAAGTTAAATGATTTACTTTATTATGCCTTTATTCCTTAAGTCCTCTCTATTAACAAAATACTGCTTTACTTCAAAGTATTCTCCATCACGCTCAAACTTTTCTAGGTACTGATATCGTAAAATTCCATCGGTGTAAACTTCGCCATTAACAAAGGTATTAGGTGTACCTTCAATAATGTATTTATCGTCAATACCTATAAGCAAATATAATTGATTATCTGACCAATCCCATACTATTCTGATTTTATACATGCTTTCTAATTCGGTTTCGCTTATCCAGGTATTGCAGAATTCTAGATATGCTTTTCCTAATTCGGTATCTAAATCTTTACTACTGGCAAAGCCGGTCTTTAATAGATTGCTAATCTTATCATCTAGTTCTGCGTCAGGATCCTTTTCATCTTCTTCTATAATTTCATATTCACCATCAGGGAGAAGTGTGGATTCTGTGAATTTATTTATATAATCTCTCTCGGCAATTTCTCTTAGATATTCCAATTCTTCTTCATCTGTCCATACAGTCACAGTACATTTATATTTTTTACTTCCTACCTTCGCAGTTATGATAGTTTCACCACTTGCAACAGCTCTAACCTTGCCTTTTTTGGTTACTGTTGCTACGTCTTTATCACTGCTCGTCCATTTAACAGTTTTCTTGGTACCGGTAATCTTTAGGGTTGTAGATTTACCTACTTGCAAAGTAGCTTTTTTCTTATTAATATTTACAGCGGCACTTGCAGTATCTGGTACAAGTACAAGGCATAACACTGCAATTATGAGTAACGATATAATTTTCTTCATGATAACCTCCTTGGTATTTGGATTTTTTCTATAAAGTTAATTTATCCCATTTACCAATAAAATACAAGGGTTATTTTTTGCTCTTGTTTGACTTTTTGACTTCTATATGCAATAAATTATGATACTTGTAAAAATGTAAAACTGGGTTGGAAACGTTGAATATACTAGTATTTCGACTGTTTTGTTATATACGTAACTAAACATAACAAAAGCAACACAGAAATGTTAAGTTACGTTGGTAGAATTTTCTTATTATTCTTTGTATAATACCAATGGAGGTAAGAAAAGTATGATAAGTGAGAATTTATTAACATTACGGAAATTTCATAAAATGTCACAGGAAGATGTGGCAGAAAAGATTCAAGTATCAAGACAGACGGTTGCCAAGTGGGAATCCGGGGATTCTACACCGGATATCTTAAGCTGCAATGCGCTTGCCAAATTATATAATGTTACAGTAGATGACTTAATCAATTATTCGGACAAGGAAGGACAAGGATTTATGATTCCTCCAAGAGGGAAGCATTTATTTGGAACGGTTACCATAGGTGAGCGTGGACAGATTGTGATTCCAAAGAGGGCAAGGGAGATATTTCACTTGGAGCCAGGAGATGAACTAGCAATACTAGGGGATGAGGGTCAAGGAATAGCCTTGTTGAAGGTCAGTGATTTAATGAGCTTACTTAATTCTATGTCTGTTTCAAATCCGAAAGACAAGTGCTAGGAGGAATTTATTATGAGAAAATATTATCTGGACAACATACGGTGGGGAATTGTTCTATTAGTAGTCTTGTACCATGTCGTATATATTTTTAATAGTGTTGGTGTGATAACCAATATGGCCGTACCCGGCATTCCTCAAATGGATGTGTTGTTATACTTTGTCTATCCATGGTTCATGGCTTGCCTGTTTCTGATAAGTGGTATAAGTGCACGTTATTCGTTGGAGAAAAGAACGGGGAAGCAGTTTGCAAAGGAACGTGTAAAACGTTTGCTCGTTCCATCCATAGCTGGTATCTTTATACTTGGATGGATTGGCGGATACATAACCTCCTTAAACGTAGATATGTTTGCTGGAAATGGTGAAAAGATACCAGGGATTATGAAATATTTCATATATTCGTTATGCGGAATCGGTCCTCTTTGGTATGCCCACGAATTATTCCTAGCCTCTATGGTTTTATTAATCATACGCGCGATAGATAAAAAAGACAACTTGTGGAAGATCTGTGGAAAGGTAAATATCATAGTTATTTTGCTGCTATTCTTTCCTGTATGGGGAAGTTCTCTTATCCTTAATACGCCTGTCATTGCGGTATACCGTAATGGTATCTATATATTTATGTTTTTATTAGGGTACTTTGTCTTCTCACACGAAAATGTGCTGGATCTACTAAGACAATATAAGTTGCCGTTACTCATAGTAGCGGTTATCAGCGGGATAGTGTATACAATATTTTACTATGGACAGAATTATACCACTGATACCTGTTTGCAAAGCCCCTTCACAAATTTCTATTTATGGATCATGACTCTTGCAATACTAGGGTGTGGAAAAGCATGGTTCAATAGTAACAATAGGTTCACACAGTACATGAATCGTCGAAGCTTTGGCATATATGTTCTGCATTACCCAGTACTCATTGCGGCTGCATATCTGGTGGTTACCTATAGCAACTTTCCAAAGATTCTAAATTATGCAATTTTGTTGCTAATTGAAATTATATTCGTGCCACTGTTCTATGAAATTGTGAGTAGAATTCCGGTAACTCGATTCTTACTGCTTGGTAAAGATGGAACAGTCAAAATAAAGATATAGGAATACTTTTTATAGAGCATTGATAAGAACCCTAGGCAGTCGTTATTAAGTATAAAAGGAGAAAGTAGGTAAATAAATGGAGACTTGGACCTATATTGTAGAACGAATAGATGGAGATTATGCATATCTTAAAAGAACTGATATACCAGAAAATGACTTAAAATTAGTAGCGCGTGCTTTACTGCCTTCTGAAATTACAGAAGGGATACTGTTAAAATATGAGTTTTTGGAATATAGTGTGATGCAATAAAGTTTTGTATTTGTTGATATTATGTTATGCTTTATGCAGTTAGCAAAATGTTTAAGGAACGGTTTATTCTTATAGACAGACCGTTCCTTTTCAGCGTATAATAAGAATTATTAAAAATATAACTGGTTTTGTTTTAACATATAGGACAAAGTAGCCATTCTTCTAGCTTCATGTGACACCCTGCTACAAATATTTGTTTTCGGCAGAGATATGAGGGTTTATATATCGCGCTCTACCTTTCGTCTTTTTGCTATACTCAATCGCCCTTGCGGGGCATCGGTGCAGACATCCAAGGCAAAGAACACAGGTCTTTTTGCTCCACATCGGCTTCCCATTTTCAAAACAAATAGTACCATCGGGGCAGACTCTTTCACACAAACCGCAGTGAATGCAGCTATCATTTAAAGTGAATTTGGATGTTTTTCTACCATTTTTATAGATAGGATACATCATTGATGTGGTCAGAGTGGCTCCTATTCCTTGCGGACAGTCATGTCCGTTCGCTTCTCGGTTTTTCACCGCCCCACAAATTTGATCAAGCTGCAAGTTTGCTTTCTTGAGGATAGCCTCCGCTTTGATCTTATCGGGTAAAGGAAACATGGGAATATAGATATCAATGGTGCTTATAGAAAAGGTCGCTGACAGAGGAATGCCCTGTTTTGCGATTGCTTTGTGAAACATTGTGGCGACAGCGCCTAACATAGCTCCACCATAAGTCGTAACAAGGAACGCATAATGCCCTTGTGCAAAATTCAAACTAAAACTTGCGAGGAATTCGCTGACGATACTTGGCAAGCCACAGAAGTAAGACGGTATCACAAATCCAATCACCTCATCTTCTTGTAGCTGAAAGGTAAATTCATTGTTGTTTTTGGAGTGGTTCATAACATCTGCGATGGAAACACATGTAGTCTGCTCCATCTCTGCCAGCTTTTGCGCTGCATATAAGCTGTTTCCGGTTGCTGAAAAATAAAAAATCATGGTATAATCTCCTTTTCTATTCAGTTAAATTTGGGGTTTTGGGGGTAGTAACTGCCACTCCTAGCCGGTAAAAGGTCTTTGAGCCGGGGATCAGTAGTCCCATCAGGGCAATAATGCCGCCCGTACCAACCATCAACCTGCCAATGGGCACAAGGTCTGACAGTGGGCCGAACACCGCCATTCCCAGCGGCATAAAGCCAGAAAACATGACATTGAGTAGTCCGAACACTCGACCCTGCATTTCGGGTGCAGCCTTTTCTTGTAGCATGGTCATGGATGCAGTCTGTACCACGGGGATAAAAAAGCTGACACAGAACATTAGTGCAGCAAACAGTATAAATTGTGATGTAAAGCCAAGAAGGATGGAAAAAGCCGAATAGGCGAGCATTCCCAGCACAAAGGTTTTGTTACGATTTTGAAAGCCACCCCATGCTCCAAGTAATAAGCCACCCAATACCATACCCGCACAACCTACCATCTCGTTGATGGACAAATACCATACATTGTTGCCGAAGGTTCGTTCAATCATCAGCGTTACAAGGAAACCTGATGGCACACATAGGAAAATAAAAGCACCATAGGTCAGCAGTACCCTACCCACAAATTTGTTCGTTAAGCAGTATTTGATTCCTGCTTTTAATTCTGTAAAAAATGCAGGGTTTTCTGTGGTTGGTGCTTTCTGTTTTGGAATTTGGATAAAAACAAGCACGGTAATGCCAACGAGGGCAGTGAGTACATCAATGAACAGGATTTGTGCAAGCGACCCAAAGGCCAGAATTGTCCCCGCCACCGCCGGGGCTGCAAACTGCACCATCGACATTATACTGCCGTTAATGCCATTAAAACGCATCAGCTGATCTTCCGGCACCAGCTGTGGAATCATAGCGTTAACAGCAGGAGTCTGTATGCCTGCGCCAAGCGAGCGGATTATCGAAACGGCGATGATAGCGGGAAGTAGATTCTCCCCGTTTTTTCCACTCATCAGGAATACTGCCAGTCCCAGCGTGGTAGCAGCAATTACGATATCGGCGGCAATAATCAGCTTTTTACGGGTGTAGCGGTCTGCCCATACACCGCTAAAAAAAGATATGAGCATTTGCGGGAGAAAGGATGCGAGTGTAAGCGTCGTCACCCAAATGCCCGATGAGGTTTCCAACGTGACATACCAGATGATTGCCATCTGGACAATAGACGAGCCGAACAGTGTGAAACACTGACTGACGAGAAATGCAATTACCTTTTTCACCCAGCCAGTAGGTTTTGTTTTATGATTCATCTTCTAAAACCCTCCTTTTTCATTTCATCTCCTTAAAAACTATCATAAACGAGAAGGTTGGTGGCAAAGTGGAGGGTTTTGAAATTAACTTTTCTTTTTAGTATATGTCCTACTCGATTGCATTCAAGTTTTGCTCTCAAAGAGAGTAAGGCTGCTGCTTAAGGTAAAATTTTGTAATGGAGAAGCAGGATCATTTATACGTGTTACTATCTGCTGTGCAGCCCATTGCCCCATTCTTTCAGAAGGTTGGCTAATTAAGCCAAAAGGTTCTGCTAAACTAATATCTCTATTTCCTTCTTGATATCCAACAACATCAATAGATGATTGAAGATGATCTCTTTCCCGATAAAGATAATTCATGGCATCGTATGCCATTACATTATTGGATATTACAATAGCAGTACAGCCTTCATTTAAAAGAGATATTAGCGGTCGTAAAGCACTCGTGTACATAGAATTGCCGCATTGAATCCATGAATCTTTTATAGGGAGGCCGTGATGGAGAAGAGCATCATTGTACGCTTGTAATCGCTCTTTGCTAGTTGAAAGGCGTGCAAGTCCGGCAATATAACCAATTTTTTCGTGACCATGCTGAACTAGTGCTTTAACTGAATCAAATATGGATATGTAATTAGAAATTGTAGAATTATCATGTACGCAATTGTCGGGAATTCTATCAATAAAAACGACGGGAAAATCTCTAGGCAATATCGCATTTATTTCTGCTGCATCACCTAAGGTGCTTCCAATGATTAATCCATCTACTATGCTTGATGATAATAATTTTATGGCATCTAATTCTTTTTGGGCAGTTTCTTTTGTATTGATTATGATTAGATGATATCCAAAGGAAGAAAGAGTGGATTCAATCTCTTCAATAATTTTTGCCCAAAAATAGTTGGAAATATCAGGAATGATACAGCCAATCATTTTTCTTGTCCCTGTTTTGAAACCACGTGCCACGGAATTTAAAACATATCCCAGTTCGTTGATACTATCTTCAACTTTTTTTTTCGTTGTTGGTGAAACGTTTTTCGTGTTGTTGATTACATGTGATACAGTAGCAATGGACACGCCTGAAGCCCTTGCTACATCACGCATATTGATTTTATCGTTCATTTAAAAGCCTCCATAATTTATATCTTGATTATACTAAAAACATAACTTCATGTCAATGTAATGGTTAACAAAATATGGGGTGTTTTCTGTACAATATGCATAATTATGAATTAAATAAATTATTAAGTTATAACTATTGACTATATATTGTGAGGGTGATATACTTTGGATACAACATAAATATAAACGTTTAACTTTTTAAATAATAGGAGGTGTGATATGAGAGGGAGCTACTTTTTAGGCCCAGACCATCAAACGAAATTTGAAGTACGTGATATAGAACTCAGTGATCTAAAGGATAATGAAGTACTAATTAAAAATATGGCATGTGGTATATGTGGTACAGATGTACATATTTATCACGGGGAAGCAGGATCAGCCACAGTTAATCCTCCTATTGTTCTTGGACATGAATTTTCAGGCGTGATAGAGAAAGTAGGAGATAAGGTGACTACAGTTAAGGTTGGTGATCATGTAACGATTGATCCTAACATGTATTGCGGTAAGTGCAGATCATGTCGAATGGGTAGAAAACAGAATTGTGAAAATCTGATGGCACTTGGAGTAAATTTAAACGGTGGATTTGCAGAATACTCAATTGCTCCGGAAACACAATGCTTCATAATAAATAAAGATGTGGATTTTGATGTGGCGGCTATGGCAGAACCCTTAGCATGTGTTATTCATGGAATAGATCAGACACAATTGCATGCTGGGCAAACTGTTGTAGTAATAGGTGGAGGAACCATTGGGCTTCTGATGGTTCAAATGGTCAAACTATACGGAGCAGCTACTGTAGTTTTAAGCGAACCAATTGAGATGAGAAGAAAGTTGGGAAGAAAATTAGGAGCAGATTTTACTATAGATCCTATAAAAGAGGATATCAACGAAAAAATGCTTGAATACACTGGACGAGCAGGTGCAGATGTTGTTGTTGAATGTGTAGGAAATGTAATTGCAGCAGAACAGGCAATTAAGTTTGCAGATTATGGAGCAACAGTTCTTCTTTTTGGTGTTCCCAGTCCAAATGCTAAATTAAATTTGCCATTGTTTGATATATTTAAAAAAGAATTAAAACTTGTGGGATCTATGATTAATCCGGATACACATCAAAGAGCGGTTAATCTAATAAATAACGGAAATATAAAAGCAAAGGAGTTAATTACTCATGTGTATGGGCTTGATGATCTAGATAGTGCAATACATAAGCAAATGAGCAATGACTCAATTAAAGTAGTCATACATCCACAAGCAAATTAGAATGTCGAGGTATAATAATGTTTGATGTAACTGCGTTAGGAGAAATACTAATTGATTTTACCCCTTGTGGATTAGACAATGATATTCCGCTTTATGCACAGAATCCAGGTGGAGCACCATTAAATGTTTTAGCACAAAATGCTATGTTGGGAGGAAAAACTGCGTTTATTGGAAAAACGGGAAAAGATAGTTTTGGACAGGCGCTAAAAACCGTGATGGATAAAAACCACATTTGTACAGATGGATTAGTTGTGTCTGACCAAGTTCATACTACCCTGGCATTTGTTTCATTAGGAAAAAATGGTGAGAGATCTTTTTCGTTTTATAGAAATCCAGGAGCTGACATTACATTAAGCGTTCAGGATTTAAATGAAAAATTAATAAAGGAAAGCCATATTTTTCATATCGGTTCATTATCAACAACGGATGAGCCAGCAAGGAGTGCGACATATGAAGCACTGAAAATTGCAAAAGAAGCTGGATGCATGATAAGCTATGATCCGAATTATAGAGAGCCTTTATGGAAAAGTGAAGAGATTGCAAAAAAAGCGATGATAGACCTGTTGCAATATGCGGATATTTTGAAGGTGTCTGAGGAAGAAATGGAATTGCTAACAGGAACACAGGATTTAATAGAAGGCAGTAAAAAACTTGCTGCTTTCGGGATTTCCCTTGTTTGCATTTCAAGGGGAGATAAAGGAGCCTTTATCAGACGTGGTACTGATTACCGAGAAATACAAGGATTTAAAGTAAAGGCTATTGATACAAATGGCGCTGGAGATTCGTTTTTTGGGGCAATACATTATAAAATAAAGGACATGTCACTACAAGAGTTACAGAATATAAAAATAGAAGATTTGGAAAATATTGTTCTGTTTGCAAATGCTGCAGGAGCACTTACAACAACAAAAAGAGGTGCAATACCGGCAATGCCGGACACAGAAGAAATTGAGTTACTGATAAATCAGTCATTATGGTAAATGTACCATTTATGATAGAAAAGGTTAGTGTAAGTAAGTTATGAAAACTCGAAGTTTAAAAACGACTAAAAAAAGGGAGGCTACAAAATGATGAAAAAAGTAATCATGGTATTATTAGTTGCAGCAATGACGGTATCACTTTTAGGATGTGGAAGCTCAAAAAGTGAAAAAACACCCACTGATACAGGAAATGCAGATGTAACAAAAACAACTGAAACGGAAGCGGAGACTCCAGCAGCAGATAGTGGAGAAGAGATTTCAATTACAATGTGGACATTTCTAGATCCGACCAATACTGAAAACGGACGAGCTGTAGCATTACAGCAAATGATTACTGAGTTTGAAGAAGAAAACCCTGGTGTTAAGGTTGTTGTAGAACCGCAGGATTGGGCAACCATGACTGGTAAGTTTTTGGCAGCTTCAGCCGCAGGAAATGCACCAGACATTATGTGGTGTGCAAGAGATGAGATGTATGGTGTACTAAATTCAGGGGCACTTGAGCCACTGGAAAATCTGTTTTTAGGAGATTGGACAGATGAAGAAATAGATGATGTAGACGATGCATTTTTTAGATTTGGTGAAAGAGACGGAAAACATTATACATTAACATTGAATAAGAACTGTACTGGATTATTTTACCGCGAGAATTTGTTAAAAGAAGCAGGTTTATCAGTACCGACATCTTTTGATGAACTGTATAATGCAGCGAAAGCATTAACTGGCAAAGATGATTCTGGAATTGACCGTTATGGTTTAGGAATGTCATTCTCTACAGAAACAAATGATGCACAGGCTATTGTAAACTGGCTCCTTCAGGAAAATGGCAGTTTATTCAATGATGATGGAACAGCTAATTGGGCTAATGATGCAGGTGTTAAGGCAATTGATTGGACAACGAACTGCATCAAAACCGGTGTTACTCCTGCAGAAAGTGTAAATACAACTATTGAAGACATTTATACTGAATTTGCAGCTGGAAAATATGCTATGTCAATTGCCAGTGCAGTACGTTTATCGACCTTAAGACAGAATGCATCTTTTGATGGAAGTACGATTCAGTTTACTCCTCTTCCAGGTGGAACAATCATTGATGGATGGTTTGTAGGCGTTTCGTCTGCTTCGAAGCATAAAGAAGAAGCAGGTAAGTTCCTTGAGAAAATGTATTCACCTGAATCAGATTTGAAGTGGATTGAATTAGGTGGACAGGCTCCATTAAGAAAATCTACAGTAGCAAGTTTGGAAATTACTGATGAAAATAAATATATGGAAGCAATGCTTGAGGCATTTAATGAAGGTTGGTTACCATCAAATACAGAAGCATACGTCGGATGGAAGCTTGATTTAAATTATCCTATTCAAAGTGCACTGACAGATGGTACAGATCCAATGAAAGCATTAAAAGACGCAGAAACTATTTTTAATACAGATAATAATAGGTAAATTCTATAAGCCCTGGTCTTATAGGCCAGGGCTTTCGTCATGAACAATTCGTCGGATGTGCAGTTTTATACTAATACTAATGGAGAGTGATACTATTGAAGAAAACCACAAGTGAAAAAAAGTTATCAATCTTTTATATTGTTCCAGCAATGAGTATTCTGTTGTTATTTCTTGTGGTACCATTGATTTATACGTTTTATTGTAGTCTGTACAATCTGGACTATTTAATAAAAGGCGATTTTTTGGGACTGGGAAATTATATTTCAATAATACAAAATAGCAGAGTCATTAAGTCTTTTGGATTCACGTTATTTATTACGGTAGTCTCAACGGGACTGTCTGTTCTGATAGGACTTGTTTTAGCGTTATGGATAGATCGTAAGCATGGTTTGTTTGCGTATCTTATTGAGATGTTCGGGTTGATCCCATGGGTCATTTCCATGGTGGTTGCAGCATTACTATGGAGATGGTTATTTAATGGAGACCTTGGACTATTTAACATGATATTAAGAAAATTAGGATTTAATGCGATTTATGTTGTTCAAAATAAAAATTCTGCAATAATAGCACTAATATTTGTTCTTGTATGGCGCCTAGTTGGTTATGCAATGGTCATGATTCTTGCAGGATTAAAAGGTTTAGATGGTGCATTAATTGAAGCAGCAAAGGTTGATGGAGCATCACCATTACAGCTTCTATGGCATATAAAATTGCCACTAATAAAAACCTCAGTTTTGTTGTCAACCATTGTGTTAACAGTAAGTAACTTTACCAATAACACAGTTCCTAAAGTATTAACGAGTGGAGGTCCAAACGATGCTACAAATGTAATTACTTTGTTTCAGTATAATTTAGGATTTAGATATTATCAGTTTGGTACTTCTGCAGCACTTTCAATTTTAATTATGCTAATTACTTCACTGATTATAGTTTTGTATATCAAAGTCAGTGATTACAAAATATAGGAGGCCAACTGATGAATAGTGCGAAAAAAGTAAAAAAAATCATTACTACTATTATAGAAGCTCTAATCTTATTGGGCATGGCGGTTGTTACAATTACTCCTATATATTGGGGCATCGTAACATCACTCAAAAATACAAATGAGATAGCAGCATATCCGCCTAAGGTTATAGGATTTGAAATTACATGGGCTCATTATATAAGAATTTTTTCTTCGGGATACTTAAAATATGTTTTAAATAGTGTACTTTATTCAATAGCTGCAATAGTATTAGGTTTGGTGCTTGGATATCTGGCAGCATATGGATTTGAAAGACGCAGTTTTCCATTAAAGAAAATTCTTTTCTATGTAGTAGTTATTGGTATACCGTTATCGACAGGAAGTTCAATCTTATTAATTCCAAATTATTTGTTAATGATGAAAGTTGGATTATCAAATCATTGGTATACGATGCCATTACTTTACACTGCATACAATCTACCGCTTTGCATCTGGATGCTTATTTCCGGTATTAGAGGACTGCCTTTGGAAATAGAGGAAGCAGCTAGAATAGATGGCTGTAGTCAACGATATATTCTATTACGTTTATTACCACCGATGTTAAAACCATCTTTTGCAGCAGCAAGTTTGTTTATTTTTATTGGTTCTTGGAATGAATATATAACGACATCGGTTATGGTAAATAGTACATCGCTAAAAAATATTCAAATGGCTATTTATGATTACATCGGATTTTTTGGACAGGAATGGGGTCCGCTTTGTGCAGCAGCAACAGTAGCAATTATTCCAATATTATTGGTATTTACTTTTCTAGGAAAACAATTGGTGAGTGGATTAACAGCAGGAGCAGTAAAGGGTTGATCTACAAATAACCGGAATGGAGAAAATATGAGACAATATATTCATACAAAACATAAACCAAAGGAAAAGACAATTATTAATATGAGTTATCCTGTTATTGTTGTAGGTGGAGGAATGAGTGGTTTGTGTGCAGCAATCGCATCTGCAAGACAAGGGGTAAAAACGGCACTTATTCAAGATCGAAGTGTGTTTGGTGGAAATGCAAGTTCAGAGATGAGAATGCATATATCAGGAGCATCATGTCATTGGGGAAAAAAAGATGCAGCTGAAACAGGTATTTTGATGGAACTACAGTTGGAAAATAAATATTTAAACGATAGTTACAACTATTCTATCTGGGATGGAGTTCTGTGGTCTTCTGCTAAAGATTGTAAAAATCTTGACATATATATGAATACTACAATGAATGAAGTGGATTCTGATGGAACAGAAATAAAAAGTATTTATTGTTATCAAATGACAACAGAAGAACAATATTGCTTTACTGCTGATATTTTTATTGATGCTTCAGGCAATGGAACATTGGGATATCTTGCAGGGGCAGAATACAAGATTGGTAGAGAAGCGGCGGATGAGTATGATGAAAAGAATGCGCCCGCAGTTGAAGATGGTGAAACAATGGGAAATACTATTTATTTTGTTGCTGAGGATAAGGGTCATCCGGTTAAATTTGTAAAGCCAAGTTGGGCACATCATTTTACAGAAGAAGATTTTGCTCATCGTTATCATGGAGACATTGTTGTCTATCATAATGCTGATGATGTGGTGGTTCTGAAACCGGGAGAAGACTATACAGATCATGCTGATGAGTTGGTGGAAAAATATGACATAAAGTCTGGTTATTGGTGGATAGAACTCGGAGGAGACTGGGATGATATCATAAAGCAATCTGAGGATATTCGCTATGAATTATATAAAACAGTATATGGCGTATGGGATCATATAAAAAACGGCGGTGATCATGGAGCGGAAAACTATGAACTCACGTGGGTAGGTAACTTAGGAGCAATGCGTGAAAGTCGGCGTTTGATGGGTAATTATGTATTAACTGAAAATGATATATTAGCTAACAGAATATTTGAAGACGCAGTAGCTTATGGCGGATGGCCAATGGATGAGCATATAGCAGGTGGCTTCTGGGCGAAAGGACAGATACCTTCTAAGGTACGTTCCTTTAAAGGACTGTACACGATACCATATGGTAGCTATTGTTCAAATACAATAAAAAACCTAATGATGGCAGGTAGAGATATATCCGCTTCAAAGTTGGCGATGGGATCCACCAGAGTAATGGGAACTTGTGCAATCGGTGGCGAAGCCGTTGGTGTAGCTGCAGCGGAGGCAACAAAAAAGGGAATGTTACCCAAGGAATATGGCGACAACTATATAAAAGAATTGCAACAATTGCTATTGAAAAATGATTTGTATTTACCGGGATTCAAAAACCAAGATCCACAGGACAAAGCAAGAAATGCTAAAGTCGAAGTTTCTTCTCAACAGAAGGGATTTGAAGGGGAAAATGTAATTTCCGGTGTTGCAAGAAGAGAAGACGAAAATAGTAACATGTGGAAATCAGAGGGAATTGATGCCAAAGGAGAAATGATTTCTTTGACACTTCCAAAAAATGAATTGATTTCACAAATTCGACTAACCTTTGATCCTGATTTGAGTGAGGAACGCTGCATTTCTGTTTCTAAAGCATTTATGGAAAAAGAAGCGTTGGGAGTAGCGCAAACACTAGTCAGGGATTACAGTATCAAACTGTATATGGATGAAAAAGAGATATATTCTGTTGATGTTAAAGACAATCATCAAAGATTAAATGTAATTGATTTGGATGTACCAGTTTGTGCTAATAAAGTTGCAATTGTTATTGCTAATACGAATGGATCTAAAGATGCTCATATTTTTGAAATAAGAATATATTAAATGACTTAGGAAGATAAGGTTGAAAGAAAATACGATTAGAGAAAGGAATGCCACATACGGATTCTTTCAACCTTTTTTATATGTGGCCGTAACACATCTGCTAGCAGATGTGTTATGCAATGGGTGTAAAATATGTTACAGCAAGTTATGACATCACCAGGAGTTATAGAATTCAAGGAAGTTGATGTGCCATCGATTAAAGAAAATGAAGTTTTAGTCAAGATGATGAGAATAGGTATTTGTGGTTCTGATATACATGTTTATCACGGCAAGCATCCATATACAACTTATCCTGTAACTCAAGGACATGAAGTGTCGGGTGAAATTGTCAAATTGGGAGCGGCTGTTAAAGAACTCAAAATTGGACAGAAGGTAACGATTGAGCCACAAGTATTTTGCGGAGAATGTTACCCATGTACACATGGTAAATATAATGATTGTGACCATTTGAAAGTCATGGGATTTCAGACAACAGGAGCAGCCAGCGAGTATTTCGCTGTTGATTATACTAAGATTGATGTTTTACCAGATACGATGTCTTTTGATGAGGGTGCAATGATAGAGCCTCTTGCCGTAGCAATACATGCAGCTAAAAGATATCCTGATATAAAAGGTGCCAATGTATGTATACTGGGATGTGGACCGATCGGTATGTTGGTAGCTCAGGCCGTAAAGGCATTGGGAGCAGCAAAAGTAATGTCTACAGATATATCAGATTTCAGATTGAAGTTAGCGAAACAAGTGGGTGTTGACTATACGGTAAATACGAAGGAAGAAGATTTCGGAAAAGCAATGGTAGATTGCTTTGGAACTGATAAAGCGGATGTAATATTTGATTGTGCAGGAAATGATATTACGATGAACCAAGCGATCCAGAATAGTCGGAAGGGTGGAACTATTATTTTGGTTGCAGTTTTTGAAGGAGAAGCTCATGTTGATTTGGCAAAATTAAATGATTCTGAAATTGACTTGAATACATCTTTTATGTATAGACATGAAGATTATGTTGATGCAATAAGACTTGTTGGAGAGGGTAAAATTCAGTTAAAGCCTTTAATGACAAAGCATTTTGCATTCAAAGATTATGTAGAAGCCTATAAGTATGTAGACAATAATCGAGAAGAAACAATGAAAGTTATTGTGGATATTCAGGATTGATTTGTTCAAAGTCCAAGGATTGGGAGGAAACGGTATGTCGATTTATAGAAAGCAAGCATCATATGATGTATTAGTGGTAGGCGGTGGATTGTCAGGGGTGTGTGCGGCAATAGCAGCAGCTAGAGAAGGCGCTTCTGTTGCAATTGTTCAGAACAGATCAGTTTTTGGAGGTACAGCTAGCTCGGAAGTGCGTTTGCATATCGTAGGAGCAAACTGTCACTCATCAAAACCAAATCTTAGGGAAACAGGTATTCTTGAAGAAATATTACTTGAAAATAAAAGGAGAAATCCATATTCCTCCTTCCCTATTTTCGATATGATTCTTTGGGAGAAAATTCATTTGGAGGAGAATATTACAGCATATCTGAATACAAATGTTGATGATATTATTCTAGATGAAAATAAAATCAAAGGAATTATTGGACATCAAAATACTACAGAAATGGAAATTACTTTGTATTGTAAAATAATCATCGATGCTACAGGACATGGGACAATTGGGGCTATGGCAAATGCAAATTCTCGAACAGGCAGTGAAGCCAGAGATGAATTTAATGAGCCGACTGCGCCTGAAAAAGCCAATTCTGACACAATGGGAAATACGATTATGTTTTTAGCAACGGATAGAGGAGAGCCCGTATATTTTGAGAAACCAGTTTGGGCAAATACGTATACAGAAGAGGATCTCAAATACAGACCACATATGGATGAAATAGGGGCACAGGCAGATGGTGGGGGAATAGTAAAACCAGATGAAGGAAAAAATCAACTGCCAGAGTTTTCTAATGTGGATGCAGGTTATTGGTGGATTGAATTAGGTGGCGATTATAAAGATATCATTGAAGAGGGGGAAGAAATCCGAGATGATTTACTAAAGTGTGTATACGGGGTCTGGGATCACTTGAAAAATCAGGGAAATCATGGCGTTGATCATTATGATTTAGAATGGGTTGGTATGGTGCCTGGCTATCGAGAAAGTCGAAGATTAGAGGGAGATTACATTCTGAATGAGAATGATATACGAGAAAATCGTATTTTTGGGGATGCGGTAGCCTATGGCGGTTGGCCAATGGATGTACATATTCCTGGAGGAATTAAAGACCTAAATAATTATGGCTCTAAAATATACAATTTTGAAGGTTGCTATACAATTCCTTATCGATGTTACTATAGCAATAATGTGTCAAATTTGATGATGGCAGGTCGGGATATAAGTACATCCAAAATGGCATTTTCGTCTACAAGAGTCATGGGGACATGTGCCATAGGCGGACAGGCGGTTGGAACTGCTGCATCATTAGCGGTTAAAAATGAATGCAGTCCTGCAAATGTTGGAAAAGAATATATTCATGAATTGCAACAAAAGTTGATGAAAAATGATTGCTATATTCCTGGATTTAAGAATGAAGACATAAATGATATGGCAAGAAATGCAAAAGTTACCGCGACCAGTGAATTTGAAAACTGTTATGCACAAAATGTAATTAACGGTGTATCAAGGACTGTAGACGATCAGCCAAATTGCTGGCGTTCTGATACATTGGAGCAACCACAAATACTAACCTTAAAGTTTGATGAAAAAAAATCTGTAAAACAAGTCAGATTAACCTTTGATACAGATTTAAGTCATGAAATACAACCAACAATGATAAGGAATGTGCGTGACCGACAGGTGAAGGGACTTCCCCATGAACTAATAAGAGATTATGAAGTTGAATTTCTATTAGGTGAAGATCTAGTATACAAAAAGGACGTAAAGAATAATGGACAACGATTAAACACCATTAATGTTGATGATGTGGTTTGTGATAAAATATGTATAAATGTAAAATCAACCCATGGAAGTGATAAGGCGTGTATCTATGAGGTTAGAGTATACTAATTGGAGAAGCAGGGGGTTCAATTGTGAAAGTGCAAGACTATATAACGGGAATTCAGCATATAGGTCTTCCTGTAAAAGCAATGGATAAAACGTTAAGCTTTTATAAAGCATTGGGCTTTGAAGAGGCATATTCTACTATGAATGGTCAGAGCCGAGTTGTTTTTCTTAAGCAGAAGAATCTCGTCTTCGAAATATACGAAGATGAGAATGCACGTAACGAATCAGGAGCCATAGATCATATTGCGATTGATGTTGAAAATATTGAGAAGGTTTTTGATATAGTTGCAACGCTTGGTTATAAAATGCTAGATGAAGATATTCAATACCTGCCATTCTGGAAAAATGGAGTAAGATTTTTTACAATTTTAGGTCCAAATGGAGAAAAAGTTGAATTTAGTCAAATGTTATAATCAGACAAATAATGCGACATCGTGAGCTGCTCAGCGAGCAGGAGTCGGGTTTGAAAAAAGTCGAAAAGAGAGGTAGAGTCGGATACCCACCATATCCCGTTTGAAAAGTATGAAGTGGCTTATAAGATAATTAAGGAACAACAAGACGAAGCAATGAAGTTTATAATTGATATGGAAAAGTATATATCTTAATTGTTGGGAGAAAAGCTTATGAAATATGGGATTTATTATGCATATTGGGCAAAGGAATGGGGCGGTAATTACATTCCTTACATAGAAAAAGTTAAGTCATTGGGTTTTGATATTCTGGAGGTTGCTTGTGGTGATTTTCATAAACAGCCGGACGGTTATTTCGCGGAACTAAGGAGAGTTGCAAAAGCAAATGACATTATTTTAACTGGCGGCTACGGTCCTCGTTCTGAACACAATCTTAGTTCACCGGATGTAGCAATTGTTAGAAATGCCTTTTCATTTTATCAAGATATTTTTCGGAAAATGGAAATTGCAGATATACGTAGTTTGGGAGGAGCTCTATATTCGTATTGGCCTATTGATTATAACAACAAGCTTGATAAAGTAGGAGATCTTGAACGAAGCATTAAGAACATGAAAACTTTAGCAGATATGGCATTAGATCATGGAATCACCCTGTATATGGAGGTGTTGAATCGTTTTGAGGGATACCTTCTAAATGAATGTAGTGAAGCTGTTTCATATATTGAAGCTGTAAATAGACCTAATGTAAAAATGCTACTAGATACTTTTCATATGAATATTGAAGAGGATTCATTTGCAGAGGCTATTAAGCTGGCTGGGAAATATCTGGGAGAACTGCATGTTGGAGAGGCTAACCGTAAACCACCGAGAAGAGGTCGTATGCCCTGGAAAGATATAGCGGATAGTCTTAATGAAATCGGTTTTGATGGTAATATTGTTATGGAGCCTTTTGTTACTATGGAGGGACAGGTTGGTAAGGATATCCGCGTATGGCGTGATATTTCAAAAGGAGTATCAATGGAAGATCTTGATATGGATGCGGCGAGATCGGTTACATTTTTACGCAATATTATGAAATGATTGATTATATTTAAGGCAAAAATCTTATTTATCGGAGATTTGGTATAGCTTTATTCAAGCCATGTGGAGACGTGCTGTCTGCTATATAAGGTGAAGTAAAATTGAAAAGGTAAGAAAGGCGCATTCATTTTGAAGTCAAAGTGGGTGCGTTTTTTGCTGTAGAATTTAGTAAATGTTGAATTGTTCAAGACACTAATGGAAAAGGTTTTGGTGCACATAATTGTGGACAATCAGATAACTTATTCTATTCATAAGAAAGTATTTTATATACAGGCATTTTATTTATCTTTTGGATAGATGAAAAGCTTACAAGCACATTGATAATTATTGTAAGTAATAGCCAGATAAGAATTCCGGAGTAAGATAATGCATATGATAATGTTTCTCCAAGGAAGATTTCACCAAATCTCTTTCCTATATATGCAGACAATGGAATTGAAAATAGTAAAGCAGCTATAAAACCGAATAAACCAGTAGTAATGTTTTCGGTAAATATAATCAAAAAGATGGATTTTGAGTTAGTTCCAAAGGAACGCATAATTCCAAGTTCTTTCATTCTTTCAGTAACACTCATCCCAGATAAAGAAACTAGACTGATAATACCAACAAGGATAACAATTGCAGATGCGCCTATTAGGAAGGAGGCAACTGTAAACAGGTGTTTATCATAGATGCTTTGTGCTCCTGAAACAGATATACTTTCAATTACGTTAATACCATTTTCACGAAAAGCTTTCTCAGTTTTTATATATGTCTCATTAAGGTCAGCGGTTTCTGAGTGTACAATATCAATCTGTTTGAGTGGTTCAGATGAATCATAGATCATATTTGCACAACTTTCATCGTCGTTAAGCAGTTCTTCATAAGAAAGAGTGGTAGAAGTGAAACTCTTAATATCTTCCATATTATCAAGAACATTATGGAGCACTTCATCACTATAGTTTTCGGAAAAGGTAAACTGGTGTCAGCATTGTAGCTAGCCAGCATTTGGTCGAAACGATCTGAAAGTGAAGCACGAACATTGATGGAAGCTATTAGTATAGACCCTCCTAAAGCAAAAGTGATAACTGCAAATGTAAGACGTCCTGGTTTGCGGAACGTATTACGTAAACCCATAGAAAATCCTGTACTGCGTATTGGAAGTTTGCTAAGGAGTTTTTCAATTCCCAGGTTTTTAAGCTTTCCTTTTGGTTTTTCTATATCATGCAGACCTTTATTTACTGACATACGACAGCCTCTTAAAATAGGAAATGTTGCAGCCAGTATAGGGATAAGGATAGCTATGGCAATCTGAACGAGGTATGCCCGAAACGGAATACTACTGTCTTTGATTGTAAAAACTAGAATACTAGCCGTAAAATTGCAGAGCGCTCTGGACATAAGTGTTGCTGCTGGGACTCAATAATTGATGCTACAATGCCAAGTATTATGACAAATAGATAATACATAATGGTAATCTGCCATGAAGTTGCTCCCATAGATTTCATGATTGCAATTTGTTTAACCTGTTCTTTCATAATGGAGGATATAATGCTGAATACTAGCATTACACTTAGTAGTAATGAAAGAATACCAAACATCCTAAATAAAAGAAGAATTGATTT
Organism: Bacillota bacterium; assembly: GCA_023443225.1. GTDB lineage: Bacteria > Bacillota > Clostridia > Lachnospirales > Lachnospiraceae > Anaerocolumna. Next base: position 14,979 of record JAEZVF010000062.1, on the reverse strand, counting down.
CATTTGTGCTGCATTTGGATGATCACCAGGGGTAGGAATAGAAATACATGAGATGTTATACCCGTAATTATTCAGCTCACTATGGAGATCTTTTGCAACACTTGATATGTAAGTCTTGTCAGTTCTATCTCCTGTAACAGTAATTAGGATTTCGCAACTGTCATATGACACGCCAAGTGCTTCCATTGTGTCTTCACTGATATAGGCTAGTACTTCCTTATGCATCCAAGCCGGATTTGTGCCGTCAGCCTGTACAGTGCCAGAAATCTTAAGCTGTTGCATAGAGTTTTGAGGTGTCTTAACATTAACTATATCTCCGATATTTAGATTAACGACTGAGAGTGAGGACTTTTCAAAGATGATTTCGTCAATTCCAGGAACTTCATTTCCAGTTAAGGGATAGATGGTGTTTATGCTGATTTTATCCCAATTAGATATGACTTGGATTTTTGCTTCACACCAGCTGTCTTCCTGAGTTCCAACACGGCTAAGTATATTTTTTCTTAATTCATATTCATCTATTTCATCATTTTCTTTTAATAGTTGTTCCAATATTTCATCAGGATTGTCAACTGTGATAATGAAAGAAGAAGGATTAGTTGCTTCATAGCTTGCAGTCATTTCTCTGTCGGTGACGCAGTAGGAATCAATAATGATTCCTACTCCAAATACACCAAGTGCTATTGCAAGTATGATCAAGACAGTTTTTGAAAGATTAAAAAATATATCTTCTATTATTTTTTTATACTGTATACGCATTTTAATATCTCCAATCAACTGTGCATTTTTATGATCCAAGGAATTAGATTATTTGAGAATACATGAACCGCAAATAATAAGCCTATAATAATTATGATACCTATTACCAGTGCTTTTAATTTATTTATTGTTCTCTTGTTCATTATTACCTCTTTTCTCTGCTTTTTGTTTGCAGTCACTGATGATTTTACCGTCACTTATCGTTATAACTCTGTCAGTACAAGAAGCTATCTCATTATTATGTGTGACCATAATAACAGATGTTCCTTCTTTTGAAAGAGTACGGAATAAATTTATGATACTATTTGCATTAGCTGTGTCGAGATTGCCAGTCGGTTCATCGGCAATAATAAAGGAGGGGTTATTTGCAAGGGAACGTGCAATCGCAGCCCGTTGCTGTTGTCCACCCGAAATTTCACATGGCAGTTTATCAGAACACTCAGATATACCAGCCTTATCTAGTAAATCTGATGCAATTGTTTTGCGCTTGTTTACTACATATTTGTTATTGAAATCCATTGGGAGAATTATATTTTCCAGTATTGTCAGTGTGGGTATCAGTTGGAAAAACTGAAATACGATACCAACGTTTTCACCTCTCCATTTAGTAAGCTGAGCTTCACGGTAGGTATGTAGTTTTTCATCACCAAATAGGATTTCACCTTCTGTGGGACGATCGATACAGGATATCATATTGAGCAATGTGGATTTTCCGCTACCTGACTTTCCGATAATAGATGTAAATTCACCAGGATTGATGCTAAGTGTAGCTTGATCAAGTGCTTTTGCTCCTTGCATTCCGTCATAAATTTTTGTCACATTTTTTAATTGAATAGATTGATTCATTTGATATTTCTCCAATTCCTTGATATAATCAGTATGTATATAACTGAACACTCTGTACAATTAATTTATCAAACTTATTCTTCATTAACAATACGCAGATAGGTCGGAATGTACAGTCCTGAACAAAATACTGAGAATGTCCAATTAGGCGCATTCATATAAATGTAAGGCTATAAAAATATGGGAAGAAGTGGAACGGTTATGGGGAGACAAACAAACAGAACGAAAATAGCAATATACAATGCTTTTTCAGAGTTATTAAATCAGAAAAAATACTCACAGATTGCTATTCAGGAAATAGCAATTCTTGCAGATGTTGGAAGAAGTACAGTTTATAGCCATTTTGAAACAAAGGAAGATATCTTAACTTCAATGTGTAGGAATATTTTTGAAAATTTGATGACAGATGGGCATGTCACTTCAAATGAACCGGAAGCAATAATAGTGGCATTGCTTATTCATATTAAAGAAAATAAGAAAGTGATTACTGGTATTTTTTTGAGTGAAGGTATGGATGTATTTGTAGAATTCTGTAAGCAGTATTTCAGCAGCGTATTAGAGGTACATTTGTTGGATGGATATGATGAGAAATCAACTGGTATTCCCAAAGACTACCTTGTTAATTATCTAATTGGAACATTTATGGAAACCATAAGATGGTGGGCAAAGTATGATATGAAACAATCACCACAGGAGATAGCAGGTTATTTTGTAAAAATTACAAAAACCGTCATAGGAAGTATATTATAGTACTTATTAAAATATGAGCTTTTTGAATATAGTGCAATTTGAACTTATTTCCTATGAGTAATAGCTAGTCAGATATGTTATACTAGATAAGTAAATTACTCAAATGAAGGAGACATAACAAGATGGCACAAAATAGAACTATATGTACAATAAATGATGTTGATTATTTATCAATTAGAAAAGCAATGACTTCTGGTGCAAGAACAGTAGATGAATTAGTTGAACTTACAGGTGTATGTACGGAATGTGAAGGCTGTAAAAGTGAATTAAATGCTATTCTATCTTCTGTTTGCGGTTGTAAGAAGGTTTCTCTAGAAGCAGTAGTAAATGCGGTTAAAAATGGTGCAGATACGGTAGAAAAGGTTGGAGAGCTAACAGGTGCTGGAACCGGTGTAAATGAAGAAACTGGCGAGGAATGTGGAAAATGTAAGGGTCTCATCCAAAATATTATTGATTTAGGTAGGTAAACAAACATCGCTTAATTCAAATCCGGTCATAGATGCTGGGGTGATTTAAAACGGTAATAATTGTGGCCATCAGTTTAGGATATGTCCTTGACTGATGGCCATTTATTGCTCTTTATAGACCTTTCGTTATTTGGTTTCCCCGTTAGCAGACAATTCTCTAAGTACTTTTCTAAATTGGCTTACAAACATTATGGTTGTAACTGTAACAGCAAGGAAATCTGCTATGGGCTCTGCAAGATATACTGCAGAAACCTTATTCTCCATGAACAACGGTAATAGGAAGATAAGTGGAATCAATAATATAATCTTACGAAGAATGGCAAGGAATACAGATGCTTTTGCATTGCCTAGGGCGATAAATGTCTGCTGACAGCTCACTTGAATACCAAGCAATAAAGATGCTGCCATATAAATTCGTAATGCTGAAATTGTAACTTCGATTAATTGGGCATCGGATGTAAAAATACGGGCGAACAACTGTGGGAACAGCATAGCCAATGCCCATAATAATGTAGAATAACCGAATGCTGATTTGAGCACTAAAATAAAAGTATGTTTTACCCTAGATGAATTTTCTGCGCCATAATTATAACTAATAATAGGCTGTGCTCCTTGAGTAAGCCCCATCAAAGGAAGCATGGAAAATTGCATTACACTTGACAGAATGGTCATAGCTCCAACTGCCAAATCACCACCATATTTCTGTAACGATGTATTAAAAGCAATAATTAAGATACTCTCTGTTGATTGCATGATAAATGGCGATAATCCAAGGGCAATACAAGGTAGAAAGGTCTTTAGTTCAATCTTTAAATATTTCTTTTTGATTGTTAGTAGGCTCTTGTTACCTCTTAGAAATAATACAACCCATATGGCAGATATTGCCTGTGAAATAATGGTTGCCAAAGCGGCTCCCTTAACGCCCATGTTAAATCCAAATATTAAAATTGGATCTAATATTATATTAGCAATTGCTCCTATAGTAACTGTAAGCATACTGGTTTTAGCAAAGCCTTGTGCAGTAATAAATGCATTCAAACCTAACGACAATTGGACGAAGATTGTTCCAATAGCATATATTCTCATATAATCTAAAGCATAGCCAATCGTATTATCGCTGGCTCCAAACAGCATCAGCATTTTTTCTCCATACAAAAGTACTACAGCAGTTAATATAATTGCAACCAACACCAGTGCAGCGGTACAATTGCCAAGTATTTTTTCGGCCGCTTCCTTATTTTTTTTACCCAACATAATTGACGCCCTTGGGGCACCACCCATACTCACTAACGCAGCAAATGCTGAAATAATCATTATTAAAGGCATTGTTACACCAATGCCGGTTAATGCATCTGCACCTATTCCAGGAATATGCCCAATATACATCCTATCAACCATGTTATATAAAACGTTAACTATTTGTGCTATAATTGCAGGTAATGACATGTTAAAAAGCAACTTGCCTATACTTTTTGTCCCTAATTCGTTTTCTTTTACTATTTCCATTTTAGTCCTCCATTGATTTGTCTCCATATTCATAGGAAATGTTATTGTCGATCTTATTCAGTACTTTTTTCGTTATCTCGTATTCCTCTTCTGTAATATCATTTAAAAGAACACTTAGAAAGTTTCTTTGAACTGCCTGTAATACCACAACGATTGGAATAACTTCCGGCTCAAGTGTTAGATGGATGCTCCTTTTATCAGCTAAATCCGTTTTATATGAAAGATACCCTTTTTTTATTAATGAATCTACAGACTTTGACACCATAGATTTAGATATAAATCTATATTGAACTATGTCCTTCGCTGTATCAAGTGGCATATTATTGGACAAAAAAAGAAGTATGTCTATTTCACCTTGAGTCAACTGGAGTTCTTCTGCTGTTGTATAAAAGGCTTTTTCATACATCTTTTTTATTTTCCAACTATACTTCATTATGATATTGTCTTTCTTGATATCCACCTTCATTTACCTACCTCCCTACCTAATATAGTTCAATAATGAACTATATGCTTATTACTTTACTACTTTTTTGACTAAATGTAAAGTTGTTATACCTAATTACATAGTAGTAGGTTATGATGGACAACTTGTCAGAAAGCTGATAAAGACAAAGCAGATCATCAGATGAATACAGTATGGTATCTTTAATAAACGGCTATTTAATACATTTCAATGGGATGAGTAGGTACGATTCATGAAATATTACTTCAACTGGATAGATTAGAAAGATCTAAAGTAAGGAAAAAATAATAGGTTAGAACGAGGTATTTATTGTAAGATAGAACAGTCTAATAAGAAAGATGAAATATAAATCTTTGTTTCTACAAAAAGAAAGCTCGGAGGACCTTTTTCATGTCCTCACGAGCTGGTTGTTGCGTATTAAAAATCATTAAACTGATGTAAAGCCACCATCAACTTTTATATTCTGTCCAGTAACATAGGAAGCTTCATCGCTTGCTAAAAAGATTGCAGCAGGATTTAACTCTCCCTCATGTCCATAGCGTTTAAGAGGAACTGCCATTTCCATAAATTGAGTAAATTCTTTTGTATCTAAAGTATCTTTTGTTAATTCTGTTTCAAAATATCCTGGGCTAATGGTATTGCAAGTAATATTATAGCTAGCTAATTCAGCTGCAACTGCTCTTGTGAAATTAACCACTCCGCCTTTGGATGAATGATATGCGATTGTATCCATAGCGGTATTACCAACTTGTCCATAAATGGAAGCAATATTAATGATACGGCCATATTTCTTTTCTACCATGTGTTTCGCAAATGCTCTTGTTACTTTAAATACACTTGTTAAATCTGCATCCAAAGTGAAATTCCAATCTTCATCAGTCATATCCAATACACCAGAATTCTTTGAGGCACCAGCGTTATTAACTAAAATATCTACTTTTCCAAATTCTTTAATTGCAGCTTCTGCAGCTTTCTCAATTTGATCAGTTTTAGTAACATCACATTGTAATGGCAGGCACTTTACACCCATTGATCTAATTTCTTCAGCAACTTTTTCGAGTTTTTCAAGTCTTCTTGCCATGATAACTACATCGGCCCCTTGCCCAGCAAAACCTTTGGACATTTGAAGTCCTAAACCAGATGATGCTCCTGTTACTACTGCTACGCGTCCTTTTAATGAAAACATATAGTTCTCCTTCCAAAACAATAATTAATTATTTAACAATCTTTTATATACTAACAACAGTTACGACATAAGTCAACATAAATCGACAGAAATTTAAAAATGAACAGTGCTTTTCGAAACATTCCTCCTTTCGTTTAATATGTGAGAAATCGCAGAAAATATCAAAACTTTTCTTGAATAATTGACTATATTTTAAAATAACAAATGAATTAGGAGGATTAAGATTATGGAAAATTTGGCACGCCATATATTACTAACTGGAAGCAATTATGAGGTGGGAAGAGAAATAGGAAGGTATTGTTCTATTATACCTGGACTTGCTGATACCATGGAAAGCACTGATGAATCCCTTTCAAAGCAGGATGAAGAACAAATGTTTAAAATGTTTGATGAATTCTGCCCAGGTATTAATGAAGAAATTGAAGGTTTCACAGATGTATTGAAAATACGTACTGCTAAAGTTCTGTACTATTCCATGTCATATTTGCGTCCAAGATGTAGCCAGATGGCTGTATTACCTTCAAAGACAAAAAATGGTCATACACTTTTTGCTCGCAACTACGATTTTAATGATAGTATGGATTCAATGACTTTAGTTACAACCAAGATTAACGGCAGATATGCACATATTGGTTCTTCAACTTTGCAATTTGGCCGTCTTGACGGAATGAATGAGCATGGATTGGCAGTAGGTCAAACCTCAGCAGGTTTTCCGGTAGGCAATTTTGAATTCACCTTAAAACCGGCTGTCACCGGCCTGCAGTGTTGGGCGGTCATACGTTCAGTTTTGGAAAATTGTAAAAATGTTGAAGAAGTGATACAATGGACGAAGGATATGCCGATCGCTTATAATATTAATTTAATAGCAGCGGATAAAAATGGTCATGCAGTATTGGTTGAGAGTTTTCATGGTAATAAAGCAATCAGAGAGATTAATGCAGAAAGTAGAGAGCTGTATCTTTGCTCAACAAATCATGTTCATTTACAGGAATTGAAATCTTTTGCACCGATAAGCATGAAAAACTCGATTGAACGGTATCAACGTATTTGTGATACCCTAAATGGAACAGAGCGAATTTCACCGGAAGATTTAAAGAGATTGTTATCTGCAAAATATCCGGAAGGACTATGTTGTCATTTCTATGATGAGTTTTTTGGCACTCTGCGTAGTGCAGTATATGATGTGAATGAGGGCACGATAAACCTATGTTTTGGATCGCCAGCTCTTAATGACTGGTATACCTTTAAGATAAGTGATGAGGTAAAACAATCGGTATATACCTATCGATTAGAGAGAGAAAAAGCGCCTGAGGATTTCTTTGCAATGATTGAAAGTTGCTAATAAAGAAAGGTCGTATATCATATGAACTACTTGAATCAGTTGGAGAAAGCTGTGATGTTTATTGAAAACAACCTGAGTGAAGATATTAAGGTTGAGGAAATAGCCAGTGCGGCTGGCTATTCCTACTATCATTTTCATCGAGTGTTTGAAGCTGTTTTAGGGGAGACATTAGGAAACTATATACGGTCAAGACGTCTAAACCGTGCAGCCAACGATTTACTGTATACCGATAGAAGAATTCTGGATATTGCAATTGCTTACCAGTTTAATTCTCAAGAAGCTTTCCACAGAGCTTTTAAAAAAAACTTTAAGGTTTCACCTGCTACCTATCGAAAAAATAGAATTGATGCGTTTATTGGTAAAAAAAACGAACTGACATTAATGAGACTAAAGCATCTAAGCGATGGTTTAACAATTCAACCTTCCCTCCGACAGATAGAGGCAGTAAGACTTATCGGTTTACGTTATAAAACTACATTGCATAAAAATAGAGCACCTGAAATGTGGAATGTATTTAATTCTAGAGTTCATGAAATAACGAACCGTGTAGGAACTGTAAGAGCTTATGGTATATGTGAGGCAGATTCTGCTTTTAATTTAAGTGAATTTAATGTTAACTCTGAATTCAGCCATTTTATAGGTACGGAAGTATCCTCATTCCATGAGATACCACAAGGGATGAATGCTAAGACTCTTGCAGGTGGAAAATATGCAGTATTTACTCATAAGGGAAAAATGAATAACCTTAAAATGACTTACGACTATATTTGGGGAACATGGGCATTATGTTCGGGTTTTGAAATCGATATGCGTGATGATTTTGATTATTATGATGAGCGTTTTTTGGGAAGGGACAATGACTTATCTGAGTTTGATATCTGTATTCCAGTAAAATAAATTAGGGTTATTTAATAGAATGGATGAATGAAATTATAGGGGTGATTAGATGATTGAAATTACAACTTGGATGGATGATTTTTTACAAGCCTTACAAACAAATTTCAGCGATAGAGTTTGGTTTGTTGGTTTGCAGGGAAGCTATGGGCGTGGCGAAGCAACAGAAACAAGTGATATTGATGTTGTTGTAATTCTTGACGAATTGTCTGCTGTGGATATTCGGGTTTATAACAATATGCTAGACACACTTACGTATCGGGAATTAATCTGCGGTTTCCTTTCTGGCAAGGCTGAACTTTTGAATTGGGAGTCTTCTGACCTATTCCAATTCTATCATGATACGAAACCTATCAAGGGCAGTTTAGATGAATTACTAGCAAATATTGATGATATTGCTGTTGATAGAGCAATTAAGATTGGCATTTGTAATATCTATCACGGGTGCATCCATAACATGTTGTACGAAAAAAATGATGATATTTTGCGAGGACTTTATAAGTCGGCATCCTTTGTTGTACAGGCAATTGCTTTTAAACTAACTGGTCAATATATCAAGCATCAGAGAAACTTGCTTGAAGTGGTAAATGACAAAGAAAAAGAGATTGTTTCTACATTCTTAATCCTTAAAAATGGTGGCGCGGTGGAGTTTGATGTGATGTCGGAATGCTTGTTTCGTTGGGCAAAAGGATGGTTGTAATAAAATATATACTGACTTTAATTTAGAACTGTTCCCTAAGAGTTAGACCTAAATCTAACGAGTGGGGGCAGTTTTTTTCGTTTTTAATCCAGTAGTATTACTTAAGAAATCCTAGTTAGGTAATTTGATAAAAAAATAATAAACTTGATTTGCATCAAGGTTTTAGAATTAAAAATCGTTTAAGATGAATTTATCAACAAATGAAAGGAGAAAAAATTCTGACAAAAGCGAGTATTCAATATTATAACTGGAGTTTCTTAATAGAATATTTGGAGGATTGGAAAAAATGCAAAAAAACATAATGAAGATAGGTATTACAAAAACAAACATTATGAAATCAATTTTAGGATTTATAGCAGCAATGGCAATTATAATGATGCTTCCTATAACCGCCAGTGCACATTGTGATACAATGGACGGCCCTACGGTTGCTGACGCAGAAAAAGCAATGGCAGAAAATAATATTAACTATGTATTGAAATGGGTACAATCAGATTACGAAGAAGAAATAAAACAAGTTTTTGAACTCAGCATGAAAGTTAAAGATCTAAGCCCAGATACAAAGGAAATTGCAGAAAAGTATTTCTTTTCTGAACTTATCAGAATGCACAGGGCCGGAGAAGGTGCACCATTTACAGGATTGAAACCTTCAGGAACACCGATTGATGAAAAAGTAAAGGCAGCAGACGAGAGTATTGCTATTGGTAATTTATCACCAATGGAAGGTCTTATAGAAGAAGAAAAAATGCCTGAATTAGAAGAAAGATTTAATAATGTAATGGCTTTAAAGGATTTTGATGTTAACGATGTTGAAGCAGGAAGAGAATATATAGAAGCTTATGTTAAATTCTTTAAATTTGCCGAAGGCGAGGAAGATGGTCATCACGCAGAAGAAGCAACAGATACTCATGGCGAAGAAACTGCAAGTGATGATGCTCAAAGTGAAGCGGAAACTGATGAAGCTGAAGAAGCTGAAGAAACTACAGAAAGTCAAAAAGTAGCAGCTTCAGAAGAAAAATCTTCTGTAAATTGGATTCCATGGTCATTAGCAGCATTTTTCCTTGCTACAACTATCATATCACATGTAAAATTATTTAAAAGCAAGAAAAAGTAAGTATTACACTCCGCTTTAAGGTAAAAATCTTAAAGCGGTTTTTTATACAAACTTATTTACAATCCAAAGTAGAGTAGCTACCGATATAAATATGTTGCTATAGCAACATATTTTAAGAACAAAAAGGACTATAGTTATGGCATGCAAATATTAAAAAATATGGAGGTACTTATGATAAACTTAGATAACATGAATCGTCATCACATTGCAATTTCAACAGAAGTTAAATTGATTGAAGAAGAAATCAAGAAAAACATATCATTAATTAATCCAGCTGAAGCAGCTTTACATATAAACAGATTGGCAGGATTATTGAAAGTTCACTTAATAGAAGAAGACAAGTTCCTTTATCCTAATTTACTTAAGAGTGATGACAGAGAAGTTCAAAATATGGCAAAACAGTATATTGATGAAATGGGAGATTTAGCCAATTCTTATACAGAATATAAAAATAAATATAATATAAGAAACAAGATTAGCAAAAATATGGATTTGTTTGTTCGAGATACATTTGATATAGTGGAAGCACTAAAAAAACGAATCACAAAAGAAAATAATGAATTATACCAGTTGATTGCTGAACGAAATCTATAAAATCATCTCAAAGGAGTTACAAATATGGGAATAAAAGAAATGCACAGATATATCCATAAGGCTCATAGTCATCATCATGCAGGACAGCAAAACAATGCGTGTATTTCTATAGTTCCGATTTTTAACCATTTAGAAGATGAACAAATGGCTGAAATTATGAAAGCAACCAAATCTGTTTCATTTAAAAAGGGAGAGATACTATATAAAGCAGGTGACTTTTCAGAATCTCTATACATTGTAGGTGACGGGAAAATTAAGATATACCGGTTATCTGAATCTGGAAAAGAGCAGTTAGTGCGCATTTTACTTATAGGAGATTTCACAGGAGAATTGGCGTTATTCAACGAATCGATTCACGAATCCTATGCAGAAGCGATGGAAGCAACTCAGGTATGTACAATAAGGCGTACTGATTTGCAAGAGTTTCTTATGAAATATCCCTCCATTTCATTAAGAATATTAGCCGAATTTTCAAATAGATTAGAACAATCGGAAAAACAAACTTCTCGATTTGCTACTGTAAAAGTGGAAACCCGGATTGCTCTTTATTTAGTTGAGTGTTTGGGTGATGAAAAACAATCCAGGTATATTGTATTACCAATGAGTAAAAAAGATTTAGCATCCTATTTAGGTACAACTCCGGAAACCATAAGTAGAAAGCTAAGCGAGTTCGAAGACGTAGGGCTGATTAAACAGAAGTTACGCAGGAAAATTGAAATATTGGATTTAGATGGGCTCCTTCATGTTTAACTTACTGTCAGTAATATATTTGATGGAACCCAAATAGTATGTAATAATGAAAAATCAATCATAGATGCCAACAGGGACATTTTGTTCTGGTTGGCCTTTTTTATTTGATTTTTTAGATAATTATGCTTCTCCGGGTGTTTTACATGCCCTAAAGAAACAGCTTGCATTTTTTTGACAGGTAAATTCATGTTCACTAGAATATGGTTATCAATCTTTCGCCTAAGGATATACTAATGTATGAACCTGATATTAATAAGCATCATTAAAGTATTTGGATGGAAACAATAACAATAATGAGCGCTTTCTAGTGAGTGATCAGAGCATACAAAACTTAAGCTGGGTTTTTTTGTGCGATTTTGTGTTTAGAATTGTACTTATGTAATAGAAAGCATTATAATAATGCCAACAGGAGGTTTTAGCATGAAGAGAAATGTAGGTTTCTATTTTAAATTATTTATGTCAACATTTTATTTAAGCGCATTTACTTTTGGCGGAGGTTACGTCATAATTCCATTAATGCGTAAAAAGTTTGTTAATGAGTATCATTGGATTGATGAAACAGAAATGCTTGATTTAATTGCAATAGCTCAGTCAACACCAGGTGCTATGGCTGTAAATGCAGCAATATTAGTAGGATATCGATTAGCAGGATATTTTGGTAGTATGATTACAATAATAGCAACCGTATTACCGCCTTTAATTATTATGTCACTCATCTCTGTGGCATACACATCGTTCATTCATAATTTGAATATAAAGTATATACTTAGAGGTATGCAGGCAGGGGTTGCTGCTGTTATCATTGATGTGGTAATTAGTATGACAATTGATTTAATCAAAGAAAGAAAGCTACTGCCGATTGTTATTCTGATAGGTGCATTTATAGCTGCCTTTGTATTCAAAATCAATGTTATCATAATCATTCTTCTTAGTGGATTGGCTGGGGTAATATCCATGTATTATTCAAAATATGCAAAAGAGAGTGGTGATAGGAAATGATTTATTTACAGTTATTCTGGAGCTTTTTTCAGGTTGGATTGTTTAGTTTTGGAGGAGGCTATGCCGCGTTGCCTTTGATTCAAAACCAGATCGTTGATATTCATGGCTGGCTAACTATGAATGAGTTTGCCGATGTCATTACAATATCTCAAATGACACCAGGCCCCATAGGTATTAATTCAGCCACATTTGTAGGAACTCGTATCGCAGGCTTAACCGGTGCGGTTGTGGCAACTTTAGGATGTGTGTTTCCTTCCTGTATTATTGTACTTATATTAGCATATATATATTATAAATTTCGAGGATTAACAACGGTTCAAGGAATATTAAACGGGCTGAGGCCAGCTGTCATAGCAATGATTGCATCAGCTGGGTTCTCGTTGGTGATACTAGCCTTTTGGAATGAAAAAGGCATATCAAGCAATGTGGAAAATATAGATGTTATATCTGTGGTACTTTTTTTACTAGCCATTGTTGTTCTTAGAAGATGGAAAGTAAAGCCCATTGTTGTTATGACTGGAGCTGGAATTATTGGCTTATGTTTGTATACGATGTTTCTATAGGGGATATTGTTGTGGCAAAGCTTTGCTAATTAGGAGGGACGGTTATTCTTATAGACAAACCGTTCCTCTTCGTCGTATAATAATATTTGTTAAAATTAAGGGACATTGAAACGTTAATAAACCAAATAAATGAATGAAGTTAGGATAAAGAAGTATTGAGCTTTTGCCAGCAGGAAATCAGAATACTTCAAATAAGTCCAGCGGTGTGATGTCAAGTGAGAAATGAAAAAAAAATCATATATTTTTATACTATTTCTCAAAAAACAAAAAACGACCACCTAAGCCCTGTCGACCAAGTTTTTGAAAAATGAGCAGGGCAGCTTATCAGCAGATAGATGTTTCTATTCTGCTGGACGATATAGGCGATTGTCTTTAAGCAGCGTAAAGACTAACCGCACAAATTTACGAGCAGTTAATGCGAGTGCACGTTTGTGTTGATATCTGTTCACCTCTTTGTACTTTTGGTGATAGAAAGCTTTGTACTCCTTGTCGCATCTTACAAGAGAGAATGCAGCTTCGCACAGATAATACTTTAAAAATCGGTTACCGGATTTAATAAGCCTTGTATTTTGGGCTTCAAAGTTACCGGATTGATACTGAGTCCAGGCAAGACCTGCATACTTTGCAAGCTGAGCCTGATTATCAAAACGGTTGATATCTCCAATCTCTGCCATGATACCGGCAGAATAAACAGGACCTATTCCAGGGATAGATATCAATACGTTTGGCAAGAGTTCCATCTGAGCAGAGATCGCTTTATCGAACTCTTTGATTTGAGCTTCCAATGCCTTTATTGAGGTTATGGATATAGAGAGCACCTGATTTACAGAGTCATTTACCGTCTTAGGTAAACGGTAGGAACTCCGGGCTGCTTTCTGAATGGCTTTGGCTACCGCATCGGGATCTGGAAAGCGGTTCTTTCCTTTCTCTATGATAAAAGTGGTTAGTTCTTGTAAGTCCATATATGCCAATGCTTCTGCGGATTCAAATTCATCGTAGACAGCAAGGGCGGTAGTGCTGAAGGTATCTGAAAATACCTTCTCCTGTGTCATGGTTGAATACTTCTTGAACAGCACATTTATAAACCGTTGCTTTTCCTTGGTGAGGTTGCAGACGGTAAAATATCGTGCACGTGTGAGGTTTTGGAGTGCTTTGTAGTGATAATCTCCTATGTATACCTCTTTGTTGATTCTTCCAAAACGCAGGCAGTCAGCAATGACATAAGAGTCCACATAATCATTCTTGGGCAGGTCATTATAAGCATCTTTAAACTTTTTAACCTGCTTAGGATTTAGGACATGAATCTTTCTGTTAAAGGATGCAAGAGATGCATCTTCCCTTAGAAAATACACAAGATTGTCACCATAAACGGATGTTGATTCGAGACCTATGAGGACAGTGTCAAGGGATTGAGAATTCAAAGCAGAACAGATTCTTTTTACCAATTGAGTAGAACCATCATGTGAGTTATCAACTGAGAAGTTACTATGTTTGTTGCCATTAGGTAGCATAAAATAGACGACATTGGATTTGCTACTTACATCAATTCCAACGTAAAGTGGGTTCATAAAATCACCTTCTTTCGTAGTTAGATTTGAGTGTTCAATCGGCTTGGTAAAACCCATGATCATGGAGCATCGACACCCTCGCATATAAGAATCCAGCTTAAGATGGACAGATGCGAAACCACACTGCTAGATGGTCGTCCATGAACTTAAGCAAACAGCCAGTCGGTTTGAAGCTAACTTTCATGTCAGGGGAACAGACTTCATTTGAAGCAACCATTACTGGTTCAACAGGAGACTAAAGAACTATTACCTGATTGACACTAGGACAATTATATCATGGGCTTAACTAAGCCTATTGAACAAAATATATATTTAGTTATCAAGGTGCATTTATGTATCTCATAAATATTATACGAGCTTCCTGTGATAAAGTAGAAATGTAAAAAGAACCCTCACTTAAAAATTTAAGATATAATGAGTTTACCAAAAACAATTATCTTATTTTTAAGGAGGATTCACCATGAATTATAACCAAAAT
>JAEZVF010000002.1 GCA_023443225.1 Bacillota bacterium | reverse complement strand
GTGCGCCCGGCGGGCGCACGTTTCAACGGGTGTAAGTCCCGAATCCGCCCGGTAGTGGGAAGGATATAGCCAATGGCAAGGGTGTCGTGGGTGACTGCGAATCTGAAGGAAGCCGGACGGCAAATCTCTGGTCTGACGTACAGAAATCACATCAGGCTATGCATGAGGGTAAGGCTGCCAGACAAGTCGAAGCCCAATAACTACACGGAATCATGCATGGTAAATGTGGCAGATGGATGGAGAGAAGGAACGTGTGAGTACCCGGGGAGGTCTGTATGAGATGCCTTGAAAGAGGTAACCATTATCGCAAGGTAATATTGAACATACAGAAGTCAGCAGAGGTCGTATTAGCCGAGAGGTGAAGGACCGAATCAATAGGAGTCCCAAGTATAACCGAGAAAGGAGGAATGGCTTGTGAAGGCAGAAAACTCTGATAACAGAGACTGTCCGCAAAGAGATAGTGCGGAACATGAAGGGTATGCGGAAGTGCGGAGGTCATTCCGCTCGATATGGAAAGAAAAGGACAGTGCACAGCCCGAACTCTTAGAGAAGATACTGTATAAAGATAATCTTAACAGAGCTTTTAAGAGAGTGAAGGCAAATAAGGGAGCACCGGGAATCGACGGTATTACAGTTGATGAAATAGGTGCATACCTTCGGGAAAATCAAGAAGCGATTATTGAGAAGATATACAAGGGAAAATATACCCCCAACCCGGTAAGACGAAAAGAAATCCCGAAAGCTGACGGTGGAATGCGAAAGCTTGGTATTCCAACAGTCAAAGACCGTATTTTTCAACAAGCTATTGCCCAACAACTGATGCCGATTTATGAGGCACAATTCTCGGATGGAAGCTACGGCTACCGTCCAGGAAGAAGTGCGAAAGATGCTATTCTTAAGGTAAAAGAGTATGCAGAAGAGGGATACCGCTATGCAGTAACACTCGACCTTTCGAAATATTTTGATACCTTAAATCACGAGTTGTTACTAAACATACTTCGAAGAAATGTGAAGGATGAAAGGGTAATACAATGGGTAAAGAGGTATCTTAAGAGCGGTGTCATGGAAAATGGTATAGTCATGAACACAGAGGAAGGTTCGCCACAGGGCGGAAATCTGTCGCCATTATTGGCAAATGTTTATCTCAATGAGTTTGACCAAGAATTCCAAAAGAGAGGTGTTCCGCTTGTACGGTATGCAGATGATATAGTTCTACTAGCCAAGAGCGAAAGAGCCGCAAAGAGACTTTTGGAAACAAGCACGAATTATCTTGAAGGAAAGTTAAAGTTGACTATAAACAAAGATAAAAGTCGTATAGTAAGTGTATTTGCAATCCGAAATTTTAAATTCCTTGGCTTTGTATTGGGAAGGAACGGAGGGGGCATATATGTCCGAGTTCATCCGAAGTCATGGAAAAAGTTTAAGTCCAAGCTGAAAGAGCTTTCTTCCCGAAGGTCTGCACAAAGCATACGAACGGCATTAGAAAAGATTAAGATATATGCTAGAGGATGGATTAACTATTACGGAATAGCAAGTATGAAGAACCCGATTGATGATATAAATAAATGGCTCTACCATAGGATACGTATGTGTATTTGGAAGCAATGGAAGAAGCCTAGGACGAAGATGAGAAACCTTATAAAACTCGGAGTATCCCAGGACTTAGCACTTAGAGCGGCTAATAGTCGGAGAAGCTACTGGTTTGTGACACATACAATGGCGGTCAATATAGCTTTAACAAAAGAAAGACTGATAAACAGTGGCTATTATGACTTAGCCACAGCTTATCAGTCTGTGCACATCAACTATTGAAAGCGCCGTGTACCGAACGGTACGCACGGTGCTGTGAGAGGACGGCGGTTAGTCACCGCCTCCTACTCGATTATCTCCTCCTTACGAAGAAGATAACTTATTTAGTTTTTAACTGTAATGCCCTTTTTTATAAATGTCTTTGACAAAGGGACCGCTTTAAAAGGATGAGCTCTTTTTTATTCTGTACTAGAATGAATTCGAACTCTCACAGAAAGAGGCTTAGGAAGAACAAAAATCTCGGCTCCCACGCCGAGATTCTTGTTCTTCCCGTGGCTTTGCGAAGTGTATTTTACGGAGCAAAGGCATTGCGAGGAGTCGCGGGTTCGAATCCCGTCTCGCGCTTAATGGAAAATAGTCGCTAACCTTTAAAAATCAAGGTTAGCGATTTTTTGTTGCTCTAAAAACATGTGTGCACGTTGATTCAGGTCATAATACCCTGTATGTAGGACCGGTTCTGCTCCACCTCATGGTAATTGTAGATGTAACTTTTTGGTAGTCTCAATGTCCTCATGCCCCAAATACACGCTGATACCGCTAATGGCATTCCGGCAGCGAACAGTCTGCTGGCAAATGTCCGGCGGATACAATGACTGCTCTTGAACGATACTCCTGCATCTCTACAATACTTTGCCAGCCAGTAGTTAAAGCTTCTGCTAGTCATCCTATCACCATTACTTTGCGTAAACAGAACATGCCCTTCAGAAAGCTTTTTAACCTCTTCTAAAATCTTCTGAGCTTTGTCTGTTAACTTATTAAAATCACAGGGCTTAGTGATTATTACTCCAAAGGATACAGTCAAAGGGTATCCAGCCTGACCATTACTAACGGAGCGGCTTTTAATGGTCTACAATCTCCAAATCAGTGGTTAGTCCGGTAAAATCCCGATACAGTTGGTCTTGAGTCAAAGGAACCTAGCTCCATCTTCTTTTCTTAGTACAGACAGCCGGTAAAACCGGCATTAACGCTTTATCTGATAACAGATATTACTTTATGAAAACAAATAAAAATTTCGTTTTCTATCTATTTGTTTTTTATGTTTTTTAATTATTGAAATGTTTTGTTGACAAACATAATATGTAATAATCTGAATTGAGATATCGAAAAAAATGGCATGTTTCACTGTTTACTCTTAAAGATAACTAGTAACCATTATCATGCCCATTTAGATTATTACTTTCTAGTCATTTTAATATTTTTTCAAGTTTTTTTGTTTTTGTACTAAATAAATAAAAACTTGACCATACTTAAATACTAAATATGGAAGTGGCGGTGACTAATGCTAAGTAAATTTGCTGTAAAAAATTATAAAAATTTCTTGGAATATACTGAATTAAATATAAATATGAGTTATACTCAAGAAGATAATAATATTAAATCATCAATAATACTTGGAGATTGTGGAAGCGGAAAATCCAATTTATTACATTCAATAGCTTTAATAAAATTAATCTCAGAAACAAAAGATATTAATTTATATCCCATTAATAAAAATCCAATTGAACTGTATTATCAATTTAAATTTGATAGTGATATTATAGATTATAAATTAAATGTAAGTTATTTAGGCAAAGTATTATGTGATACTTTAATTATAAATAATAAAAAAATAAAAAAAGGTGATACCATATATAATTCAAAGAATAATTGCACATATACAGATTTAGTAAATAAACTTTTATCCTATATTAATAAAATTGAATATTTACCATTAGGAGAATTTTATTTTAAGCAAATTGATTATAAGACAATAAGTGAAACATTCATAAATAATGATTTTATTATTAATATCAATCAGCAATCCTTACTAATAATAGACAATATTGATACTTTACCAAAAGTAGATATAATAAAAATATTTAAACAGTGTGAAATTAAAAATATACAATTAATAGCATCAGTACGAAAACCCGAAATCATAAAATATAAGTTAATTGATAATTATGGCTATTTTAATATAGTTAATAATAATGTAAATCGACTAGTAAATAGATGTAATAAATATTTATATTGCAATGCAGATATTGAAAAATTATATAATGTAAAATTTTTCAAAAACATGCCGTAATTTTTTTACGGTAATTCTTGCTATTTCTGAGAGTATATAGTATTATAGAAGTAGTCATAAGTTTAGGAGGAAACGCTTATGTTATTAAAATTTGAGGTTCAGAATTTCAAAAATTTCAAAGAAAAACTCACATTAGATTTATCAAAAACTAATAATTATGAATTTAGTGAGAAAGCTGTAAAAAATGGTGTTGTTAAGACAGCTCTAGTATATGGGGAAAATGGAAGTGGAAAAACAAACTTAGGATATGCAATTTTTGACATAACATTACATTTAGTTGACAAAGAAAAAAGTCTATCAGATTATAACTTGTACGAAAATCTTGATAATGGTGGTAAAGTATGGTTTCATTATCAATTTAAATTTGCTGATATTATTGTTGATTACGAATATGAAAAAGATAGCCCTCAGTCGTTATTAAATGAAGCATTGATTATTAATAATGAGAAAGTAATTTTCTATGATTATATAAATCATGAAGCTACAGTAAAACTTAAAGGCGCTGAAACACTTAATACAAATTTATCAGAAAAAAATATTTCATTTGTAAAATACATTTATAGTAATACTATCCTTCTTAACGATGACAACAACAAAGCTTTTGTTGATTTTATAGCTTTTGTTGACAATATGCTAATGTTTAGCTCTTTAGAAAAAAATAGTTATCAAGGTTTTACAAATGGAAGTGAAAATATTGGTGCTGGAATTATTAAGCGAAAAAAAGTGAAAGATTTTCAATTGTTTTTAGAAAGTGTTGGACTCAAATATAATTTATACGAAAAAGATGTTGATGGAACAAAAGTATTATATTGCAGGTTTGGAAAAAAAGAAGTTAATTTCTTTAGCATAGCCTCAAGGGGTACATGTTCGTTATCTCTATTCTACTATTGGCTATTACAATTAGAAAAAGTATCATTTGTTTTTTTAGATGAATTTGATGCTTTTTATCATAATAATTTAGCTGAAAGAGTTATAAAAGAAGTCTTAAATTTTGATAATACTCAAGCCCTTTTTACTACTCATAATACAGAAATCATGACTAATGATTTATTACGCCCAGACTGTTATATGCAAATTATTAATGGAAAAATTAAATCTTTTGCTGACTCTACAGATAAGGAATTAAGAAAAGCCCATAATTTACGTAAAATGTATGAAGCAGGTGCATTTAATGAATGATGATTACATAGCGCTTATCTATGAAGGTGATAAGACGGAGGAAATCTTAGTAAAGAACATTAAGAAGAATTTTTTTAATGAAAATGTACAGATAAAAGTAGTATCATTTCCCGCCGGTGAAAATATTTATATGCTATATAAACAGCTGGAGTCCGATTCATTTCAGACTGACCTTATTGAAGTAATTAGAGAATACAATCCTATAGCAGCAGAGGAACTTGGTGATGCTTCAAGAGATTCTTTTTCACAAATCTTTTTATTCTTTGATTATGATGGTCATAATAATAATCTAAGTAAGAAAAATGACCCGACAGGAAGTTCTATAATTGAAGATATGCTTAATACTTTTAACAACGAAACAGATTTGGGGAAATTATATATTAATTATCCTATGGTAGAATCGTTAAGAGATAATATATCAGAAGATATATGTAATCGAAGATGTAGTATTTCAATTGATGATATAGGACAGTATAAAAATTTAGTTTCATCTATTTTAGATTTTCAAGATTTTCGTAAATTAACTATAGATGATTGGAAAATTTTATGTTTCCGTTCAGTATGTAAAGCAAACTGCATAGTCACCGGACAGTATATGATACCAGAATTTCATGAATATAGGAAAAGAATTAGTCAACTTGATATTTTTAAAAACCAACTAAATAAATTTGTGGAACCCCTTAACCATATTGGAGTAATTAATGGATTTCCACTATTCGTTATTGAATATTTTAAGATTGATTTTTGGATTTTTATGTTAGATGATATGAAACAAGTTAATAATAATTCTGAACTCAATAATTATCCCATGTGTGCAAGTATGTGTGCAGATAAATAACAGAAGCCGCAAATCTCCTATTTATCAGTATTTTTGTGTGCGGGGATTTGTTCGAATCCCGTCTCGCGCTTAATTGAAAAGGGCAGGAAAGCTAAGAAAATCAAGCTTTCCTGTTTTTTTGTGGGCTCTGTGTCAATAGTTGGGGTGGGATTCACTTGAATCCCAATCCATTATTGATGTTAGAGCCTTTTTTATATTAGTCTCAATAATAAATGTTTTTATGCATGACAAATAAGCCTCTGTGTTAATCGTCATTTTTGCATTAGTTAGAGCAATGAATTATCCTCGTTCGGAATCGTTTGAAGTTACGAATTCCGTAGGATGTTCTCTTTAATACCTTAATTTTATTGTTATAGCCTTCTGCTGGTCCATTTGTATATCCGTATTTAAAGGCATTCAAGATGCCAGTGGACCAGTTTCTGTAAGTCATCGCACATGTTTCAAACTCAGGGATTCCAGATGATTCAGCATTTTTTATCCAATCCCAAAAGGCGGTTCGTTGATAGGAATATTTAGGGTTTTGACATATTTCATAGAACCATTCTTTTAAAGAGTGAGCCAGTCTTAAATCATCATTGTATTGTAGCATTAGATCACATGATTTCTTATTCTCATCTTTGAGCTTGTGGTAACGTGTCAGTATAAGTTTATGACTTCGTTTATAGTATTTACGTAGATTTGCAGGCATTGTTTTCTGAAGACGCTTCCTTACATTTTCAATGGCCCAGGTTACATGGCGAATAAAGTGATATTTATCAATGATAATTATAGCATTAGGGAAAAATGTTTTTGCCAAATCTACATATGGCAGCCACATATCACTGATAAAAAACTTTACTTTATGACGCTCGGATAGTCTATACCCACTAAAATATTCAACAAGATGATTTTGAGTTCTATCCGGCAGAATATCTAGAATACAATGTTTCTTTGCATCTACTAAAATACATTGATACTTTCCTGTTTCAGCATTTCCTTTAAACTCATCAATGGAAAGACAAGGAGGAAGGTTAGGTGAGGTATAGCTTATAGTATCAAGTAGTCTGGTTACCGTAGTAACGGATACATTTGTTTCTTCTGCTACCGATTTAATACTTCGAGTACAACGAAGCATGTTTATAATCTTGTAGGATAAACGAGAAGTTCTACGGTGATATTTAGGAATGAAAGTATAAGATTCATAAAACTTTTTTCCACAACTACAGAGGTACCTTCTTTTTCTTAAGACAAGTAAAGTATGTTTAAGTTGAAAAGGAAGATCTTTAATTGTTTGTAAACGATAATCATGAATACGCTTGGTCGTGGTTCCACAACATGGACAGAGCTGTTTGACGGGCTTTGTTTCAATGAAAATCTTAACAAAGCAATCGGCATGAACAATTTTTTTAATAATTACATCTTCTAAATTCAAAAGATTTTTGGTAGAATTAGAGTGCATCTATATGTAAACCTCCTTCACTGTTTTTCTGCGACGATCAACACTTTAAAATGAGGCTTCATATAGATGTATTTTAATATAAAAACAAAAATGTTGGAAGTGTGATTAATCACACCCCAACATTTATTATAGAGCCTTTTTGTGTTTCAAAATCATGTGTGCAGGATGTGTGCAACATCCTTTTACGTACTCGAACCGCTATAATGCCTTGTCCATATAGGCACGATTCTTTTCGATTTCATTATAATTATAGATATTATGCTATTATTCATTCAATGATATCTGAAAAAATAGACATCATAACCGTTTACTTGAAGAAGTAACGAGTAACCGTTATCATGTCTCTTTTGTAAGTGTACACTATTTACATTATTGTAGGGAATACACTTTTGTAATACAAAATAGTTGACTACCAATATTATGGGAAGTATAATTTGGTAGATTACAATTTATAGAGGTGAACATATGATAAAAGATATATTGTTACTGGGTAATCCCCAGTTGTATGAAATTAGTGAACCTATTGAAAAAAATGAATTGAATGCGATTAAAGGGGTCGTAGCTGATTTACATGATACTCTACTTGAATTTAGACGTGTTCATGGAGTTGGAAGAGCAATTGCAGCTCCACAAATTGGTATAAAAAAAAGATTGCTCTATATGTATATAGACCATGTGTTCGTATTTATTAATCCAGTTCTTTTTTTTCCTGACAATACAAAATTTGAGATGCTTGATGATTGTATGTCATTTCCAAATCTACTGGTAAAAGTAATGAGATATACAAAAACCATTATTAAATACCGTGATTTAGAATGGAACGAATGCGAAATGGAACTCATAGGAGATTTATCAGAATTATTACAGCATGAATATGACCATCTAGATGGTATATTGGCAACAATGAGAGCAATAGATAATAAATCTTTTTTCCTGAAAGGATGTAATGAAAATGAATAAAAAGAAAATTGGTATACTTGGTGGAATTAGTCTGGAATCTACTATCAATTATTATAAAACAATATCAGATTTATATTATAAGCAGTAACATGATTTATGCAAAGCGAATTTTATCAGAAGCGTCTAAAGGACTTTGATATAGATGTTATTATTCCTAATGAAAATGAACAGGATTGAAATTAATCGTATTATATTCGAGGAGCTTGCTCCCAAGCATGGTTTACCGATATGATATGAAATTGAATTTTTGGAGGGTATATGCAAATAATTTTTGATTTGGATGGTACATTATTTCAAGCTAAGTATTGTGATATAAATGCAATCAATCGCTTATTTGATGAATTTGGAATAATGAGAACTGAAGAACAATACATAACACAGAGTATCGGGAAAAAAACTGAAGATTTTTTAAGTAGTCTTTTGCCTTCTACTATTAATATAAATGATGCCAGTAAAAGATTTCGTGAGTTGGAACAGAACGAAGTAAAAGAAAGCGGAATTTTATTTCCAAATATAACAGAAATGTTGGAAAACCTATTTTCAAAAGGACATTTACTTTATATTTGTTCCAATGGAAGTATTGAATATATTGAACTTGTTTTGCAAAGAACTAAAATCAGAGAATATTTTTGCGAAATATACAGTGCAAAACACTATGATTCTAAAGCAAAAGCAATAAAAAATATAATAAATAGTAATCAATCTGCAATCGTGATTGGCGATACTTTTTCTGATATAGATGCTGCAATGAGTAATCATATCCCTTCAATTGGAGTAACATATGGTTATGGAAATATAGTTGATACATCTAAAGCTACTTTTACTGCAGAGAATGCTAATGATATTATATACTATATATCACAAGTTGAAGTATTTTATCACATCACCCAAAAGCTTATAAATAGGGGAAAGAGAATAATTGGTATTAATGGAGTTGATACATCCGGTAAAACCGTATTTACCCATAAATATTCAAAATATCTTGATTGCATAGGTATTCAAAATACCATCTTGCACATAGATGATTTTCACAATCCATCAGAGATTCGGTATCGAGGTGAAAACGAAATTGACGCATATTACAAAAATGCCTTTAATTATAATCAAATTATTAATGAAATTCTGAAACCTTTGCAAAATGATGGGTATATAGATAAAAATGTTCTTTGCCTTAATCTTGATACGGATAAATTTGAAAATAATATCCATTTTGACATTAGTTCGGAAGCAATTTTGCTGATTGAAGGCGTGCTGCTGTTCAGAGAACCTATGTTAGAATATCTTGAAGGAAAAATATTCTTACATATTAATTTTGATGAAGTAATAAACAGGGCAAGTTTAAGGGATGTACCTAAATATGGAATTGAGTTTTTGCAAAAATACAAAAACAAATATATACCAGTTCAAAAATTGTACTTATCAGAGCATACTCCTGAGCAGAAAAGTGATATAGTAATAAATAATAACGATTATTTTAATCCCATGATTTTAAGTACAATTCAATGAAAAATATAATAAAAATACAGCAAAAAATTATGTGTGCAAGAATGTGTGCAGATAAATAACAGAAGCCGCAAACCTGCTAATTATCAGTATTTATGCGTGCGGGGATTTGTTCGAATCCCGCCTCGCGCTTAATTAATTTTTTACGGAAACCTTATTTACTAGGGTTTCAACATTTTTTATGTATCTACAGCCTGTAGACACTTATAGACAGTTTACAAAGCCTTAGTTATGAGAGTCCCCTATTTTGTAGTAATCAAATACTCTTTTTTACAGAATAGAAAACATATTCAAAATTTCTATTTTTTTTGCCGACTTAATAACTCCATTGGTTCATATTTTAAATTTCTATTGATCTTATAAACCGATATTCCAACACCAAAGAGGACGATCAAACATATGGAAAGAGAAGAAATAAGTATAATTACCGGTATGTCTTTTTCCTGATCCCGAGTATTTGTATCTATAATGGTATCCTCCGTGCCATTGCTGTACATGGTATTATAATAAGAATTAGCTACATTTTTTCGCGAAAGTTTCAGAGACAAAGCACCACCTAGCATGCTTCCCAAAACACTTCCCAGAATAAGAATAGCTAAGATTCCTGTCAAAAGAGATACCATACATTCTCTTTTTCTCATCCCCAGGGAACGCTCAATTGCTGTACGTTTTACCTGTTTCGTAATGAATAAGTGGCTAAAAAACAACAGTATAGATATAACCACGACAAATCCCACTGCTATCAGGGCCATGGACATATTTCTCATATCGTCCATTCCGGCTTCCAGTTTAGAGTAACCTCGATCATAAAATTTGATCTCCAGCTGGTCATACCCTAATTTACCCCACTCTTTCATAAACTCTTCAATAGATCCGTTGGGTATTTGGAAGGACGTGGTGTTACTTTTCATTGGACCAAAAGCTAGAATATTATTACTATCACTGTTTTCTATCGATTTAGATGGAATAATCACCTCGTTTGTTGCTAAACCAAAATTATCATTGTTAGAACCGGAAGCCGTATCATAGATCCCCTTAACTGTATAGTAACTGTCCTCAAACACCGGATACGCTTCCCCTTTTGCATTTAATTCTGTAATCACAGAAATATCAAATAATTCGTTAGCTGCATAACGATAATCCGCATAATATAATTGTAAATGTACGGTATCACCCACCTTCAGATTATTATCGGCGGCAAATTTTTGCGGAAGCAGACATACTTTTTTACCTGTTTCATACTCTTCATCTGTAATATCCCGCCCCTGACAGATAAACGCATCTTTATTATAGAAAGGCATCATAAGTATGGTCTCATTA
The DNA here is from genome assembly GCA_023443225.1 of Bacillota bacterium. Lineage (GTDB taxonomy): Bacteria > Bacillota > Clostridia > Lachnospirales > Lachnospiraceae > Anaerocolumna. The sequence goes on along the minus strand of JAEZVF010000002.1, from coordinate 3,723 downwards.
GTTCCGGTAACCGGTATGGCATATTCAAATTGCTCCAGGCTTTTTGCATACTCGATAAATCGTTTTCCGATCTCTTCTTCATAAAATCCTTCCGTAACTTCATAATATAGAGTATTATCTTTCAAATCACTTGGTACAAGTGTTCCATTGGGATTATACTGCCTCGAGACAATTACAGAAACCGGGCAATATTGTGCTTCCCAACTATCTCCCTTCATTAGCGGAATATAAACTATACAGAGAACATACGTCTTTCCCTTATAGATCGATTTCGGATTATCCAATGTTTCATTACATATCTCTATCGTTTGCCCTTTCTTAACACTATATCCGTATAGTATCTTCGTTATCATAACCTCAACCGGTTTATTTGGAATCCCATCCTCTAACGGAGTAATTTCAATAACCGAACAGGGACATAAACCCTTATCAAATTTATATTCCGGATTATATGAACCATAATACGAACGCTTCTCCGGTTTCTCAATATATCCGGCACCATAAAAGTCAAGAACAGATGGCGAAATCAATTCTCCATATACCGCTTTTGGGATTATTATGTATTCTTTATTAATGTAATCCCATGATTCGGTTTGTGCGATCGACGTTGCCTTCTGCTCCACTGTGCCTATCGTTACAAAGCTTTTCTTATAAAAATCAATATTTCGCTTATTCATTATCCATAAAGAGCCGCCTAGAGCGAGGAACATTCCCGCTGCCAAGATTAACATCAAAAACAAAATGGTTTTTAGGGGTGTACGCATAAGCTGTCGAATACTATTCCTAATCATTTACCTCACTCCTTTGCAATTCGCCATCCTTCAGCCTTATAACAGTATCAGCTTCAGTACAGATCAACGGATTATGAGTAATTACGATCACCAGGTAGTTCTCTGTATGGGCCAGGTCCTTTAAAATCCCCACAATATTCTGTTCATTTTTGCTATCTAGGTTTCCGGTTGGTTCGTCTGCTAGCAGTATCTTTCCTCCTGCTGCCATAGCCCTTGCAATTGCCACCCGCTGCTGTTCACCACCACTCATCATCTGGGGAAACTGGCTCCATATTTTATCTGTAAGCCCCACTTTCTTCAGGAATATTTTTGCCTGTTCTCTTGCTTCTGTATTTTTAGTTCCCTTCAATTCCATGGGAAACATAACATTTTCCAGTGCCGTGAGTAAGGGAAAAAGATGAAAGGCCTGGTATACCACCGACGCTTGATCTTTCCGATAAACATCGCGGTCTATGGTTTCTATATTCTTTCCTTCTACATAAATTGTGCCTGAAGTCGGTAGAGCCAGACCGGCCAAGAGGGATAAAAGGGTACTTTTTCCGCTTCCCGATTCCCCGGTAATGGCATAAAGGTTGCCTTTCTTAAAGGAGCAGCTAATCTGCTTAACTGCTTCTATTTTTTGATATTTTGTATGATATGTATAACTTACCTGTTCCACCCGTATCATTTCCAAATCATCTCCTCCTTACAATTCAATCATTCTGCGAAAGAGCTTCCATTACGTTTCCTCTTCCGAGCTTTGATACAGCAAATACTTCACCCATCATAAAACAGATAATAAATCCAAAATTCACAACGAAAAGCATGGATACGCTATGCGTTATAAAAATCATTGATATGATGCTTTGGATCAGAGCTCCACATATTGCCAACATCAGCTGTTCCATAAAAAAAATCAAAAAAACTTCTCTGTGGCGGAAGCCGAGGGACCGCATAATAAAAAAGTCTTTCTTCCGGCTGTAAACTAGAAGGTAGCTCGTAATATATCCAATAAATATCACAATTAACAGTACCATAGGCAGAAAATCTAAAAGAGTGCCCATTCCCTGTCTCAAGCGATTTGCTGCTGTTACAAATACGGAATCATTTACAGATAAGGCGTTTCCTTTATCACTATCTTTTGCATCGGATGACTGTTGCAATAGGTGGAATTCCTTCATTTCTGCCTTGAATTCATTTAATTGCAATGGATCTGTCAGATAAAAGAAAGCTGAATCAGAGGAAAATGGAATCTCTCTGGAGTGATATATATCCCTCACCGCTTCCGCCGGTAGCATAATCTCAGGAGGAAGATACCCACTATCATCATAAGGGGCGCCTTCCATAGAACCAACTATTTCAAAGGAAACAATATTTAAAGGTTCTATTTTCAACGCATATTCATATTTATGAAAATAATAAAATAAATTCAAGGAAACAGTGTCTCCGATTTTCCATTGGTGTTCTTCCATACATTTCTTACTCACAATACAGTAATTTGTAGAGGATTTCAGAAAATCCAGGTTAATCCCTTCCTTCAGAGTAATCTTATCTTTGCCGATTCCTTCCACTCCTTGTATGGAATTTGTCGCTATTGCTGAGATATTCAGATTTTCTTTCCAATCATCTATCGAAAACTCTCCTTCTCCCGCCATAAGCCGAACAGTATATACAAGATTATTCACATACGAAGATGATTGCAGATTATTAATTGTTACCTCCGGAATATCCAACCCTGCTACCTTAGAGCCGATAAGATTACTAATTCTGCAATAAACCGGCATAGTATCAGCCATATCGATTAGCTGCTTCCGGTTACTCTCTATGTTGCCCCAATATACATTAAGAAGAGAGATAATAAAGATGCATATCAATATGGTTAATATACTTTTTATTTTGAAGCGCCAGATATTACGCAGTGCAGTACGTAAAAAAAACATAGATAAGCTTCCTTTCCTGGTTATAAAATACATAACGAAACAGTTTACCATTATTTGTTTATTCCTATTTAAAATATACTTTATATGTAATATCTTGTCAATCAAGCTTTAATTTATTAATGCAAAAGGGAGAACCATTCTTTTAGTTTTTCTGAGTACCCTCTCGAGTACATAATAAATGGATGTGCCGGAAAGTCCCTTTCTATCAGTATTTTTCGAGGGGATAGAAACGAATCCCGTCTCGCATCCAAAGGATGAGCTCTTTTCAGATGTGCGCCCGGCGGGCGCACGTTCCAACGGGTGCAAGCTCCGAATCCGCCCGGTAGTGGGAAGGATCTAGCCGAAGGCAAGACCTGCTATCGTGAGGTGGAATCTGAAGAAGCCGGATACTGGGAACATATTAACCAGTGGGCAAATCTCTGGTCTGACGAACAGAAATCACATTAGGCTATGCATGAGGGTAAGACTTCGTTACAAATTGAAGCCCGATAACTATACGGAATCATGCATGGTAAATATGGCAGATAGATGGAGAGAAGGAACTTCCGAGTACCCGGGGAGATCTGTATGGTACGCCTCGAAAAAGGTAACTATTATCGCAAGGTAATACTATTGAAAGCGCCGTGTACCGAACGGTATGCACGGTGCTGTGAGAGGACGGGAGTTAATCACTCCCTCCTACTCGATTCCACCTTCTCCGAAGTGGATTTTGCATTGTCATGATGAATTTCACATACCTTTTCTATCTCGGTAGGTATTTCGCCATACTAATTTTAGTGCCTTTTTAGAGCAGATAGATGAATTAAATTAAAAAGAAAGTATACACTTTTTGAGGAAGTGTAGCGAATACACTTTAATAATAAGTGTATTCAAACTATTGGTAAATTCTTGAGTTTCCGCAAATTGCAATTGAAAAATAAGTAAGTCTTACCAAAGTGCCAATCTGCCGTTTTTGAATTGTATAAGTGTGGCAGTACATTGATTAGAGGCACTTAAATAAGCCCCGCCTTAAA
>JAEZVF010000001.1 GCA_023443225.1 Bacillota bacterium | reverse complement strand
TTTAAGGCGGGGCTTATTTAAGTGCCTCTAATCAATGTACTGCCACACTTATACAATTCAAAAACGGCAGATTGGCACTTTGGTAAGACTTACTTATTTTTCAATTGCAATTTGCGGAAACTCAAGACAAACTGTTGTTTAACTTTCTTTTGTGATCGTTTTATCTTCCAAAGTATCATTCATACTTCCCATCCGGTATCCACCCAAATCTAGAGTGACATAAGTAAATCCATACTCTTTCAATTGTTGGTTGATTGTTGTAAAATAATCACCTTGAAACAACTTGGCAAATTCCGATTCTTCAATCTCAATTCTAGCAATCTTACCATGGATGCGTACTCTTACCTGGCGGAACCCAAGATCTAGAAGAAATTGTTCGGCTGCATCTACCATCCCTAATTTTTCTTCCGTTATTGTTTCCCCGTATACAAATCGGGAGGAAAGACAGGCAAAGGATTGTTTATTCCAGGTAGACAGGTCTAATTCTTTTGACAGCTGCCTAATCTCTTCTTTATTAAGACTTGCTTCCCGCAGAGGGCTTTTTACCTCCAGTTCTTTTACTGCAATTAATCCCGGACGATAATCACCATTATCGTCCATATTGGAACCTTCTGCAACAAACTGTATCTGATGTTCTTTAGCTATCTCTTTAATCTTTGTAAATAATTCTGACTTGCATAAATAACATCGATTTTTTGGATTCTGTGCAAAACCTTCAATATGCAATTCCTCAGATTCACAAATGAAGTGACGGATACCTTCCTTTCTGCAAAACTCTTTCGCTTCTTCCAACTCTCTCTTGGGAAAAGAGCAAGAACTGGCAGTTACCGCAATAACTGAATCACCTAATACATCATGTGCTGTCTTTAATAAGAAGGTGGAATCTACACCTCCAGAAAAAGCAACTGCCACACTGCCAAGCTTCTGTATATATTGTTTGAGATTTGTGTATTTGTCTTGTAAATTTAGCACTTCATTACCTCCTTAAGAAGAGAAATATTTATATATCATACTATTGTTATAGAGTTTATATGATATCTTAAGTAAGGCTGATTGTCAATAGCTAGTGCATACACAAAAAGCTCAGTATCCTTGATATTCAAGCATTACTGAGCTTTCTGTCATAAATTCTGTTGTTGATTACTGCCGGCGACCGGAATCGAACCGGTACGGGAGATTAGTCCCGCAGGATTTTAAGTCCTGTGCGTCTGCCTGTTCCGCCACGCCGGCTTCAAAGCGATCAAGTATTTTTAATCACCTCTAACAAGGAAAAATTATAGCATATCTAAATTTATATTTCAAGTAAATTTATTTTAAATACCACGCAACAACAGATCGACATTTGAGGTGAGCGGAACTTCTAGTTAATGTCTCTATTGCTTTGTTCATAGCCTTACTATATTCTTCATTATAATTGAAGAAACTGGTGGCATCTTAAGTTGTAGCATTCCAGATTGAACATGATATAATACAGCTGCAGGATTATGACCTTCTGCAGTGGTAGTCATAAGAGTTGCAAGTGTTTCATTCTCCTCTATTCCAATTTCCCATACATTTATATCAACTGTAAGTTCATAATTATTATTATTAACTGCGACGATAAACTTATCGATGAAATCAAATCGTCCGTAGCTGATAAATCCATATAAGGCAGTTAAGAATTTGATGGAACCTGTTCGAAGCGCTTCATAACCTTTATGAATTCGTATTAATTCCTTGTGTAGTTGTATCAACTCAAGGTCTTCCTTTCCCCAAGGAAACGTACGTCGGTTATCCGGATCCGTCCAACCGCATAGACCAGCTTCATCTCCATAATATACGGTAGGAGCTCCTGGCCAGGTCATTTGTACTGTTACCGCTGCCCGCATAACCCCTCTGTTAATGTACTCTTCTGCGGCTTTCGGGCCCATGTTCGATGTTCTTCCCACCTTATGGTTTGTTCTTGTTAAAAACCGTGAATGGTCATGATTGGACAATTCATTCATGGCACATTGTAAGGAAGAAGTTTGAAACCTTGCCATATGATGTCTCATGGAATCAAAGAAAACATCTGACTTATTTAATACATTTTCACGGAATTCATCACTATGCTTCTCCATACCGGTTAAAAACCAGGTGAGGGGTTCCATAAATGCATCATAATTCATTACTGAATCCCATTCATCTCCGCGAAGCCAAGGACTTGGATCTCCATAATGCTCTGCCAGAATGATAGCATTTGGGTTCGCTTCTTTCACATTTTTACGAAAATCCTTCCAAAACTTATGATTGAATTCATTGGAAAAACCCAAATCAGCTGCAACATCCAGTCTCCATCCATCACAGTTAAAGGGAGGTGAAACCCATTTTCTTGCTATTTGCATAACAAGTTCATATAACTTTTCTGAACCTTCATAATTCAGTTTTGGAAGAGTATCATGCCCCCACCAGCCATCATAGGAAGAATTATTGGGCCAGCGGTCTTCCCGGAATTTATAAAACGAATGATATGGGCTGTCTTTATCAATGAAAGCCCCTTTTTCATAACTTTTTGATTCATCATAGATTCCCTCCCGGTCCATCCATTTATGATAAGAGCCGCTATGATTAAATACACCGTCAAGTATTATCTTCATACCCCTAGCATGAATCTCTTCAACTAATTGTAGGAAAAATCGGTTTCCAGCTTCAAGATTGTTTCTATTTGTTACCCTGGTAATGTACTTCGTAGCTTTTCGGTTGGAACGTTCATTGTATGGTAAAACTTCTCCTAAGTCTTCTTCGATAACGCCAAAATGGGGGTCTATATAATCGTAATCCTGTATATCGTATTTGTGATTGGAAGGTGATACAAAAATAGGGTTTAGGTAGATCACTTCAACACCAAGCTCGCTTAAATAGTCTAATTTATTTAAGACACCTTTTAAGTCGCCACCATAAAACTCCCGAACACCATCTGCTTCCGGGTATTTGTTCCAATCTCTAACCTTGGTTGTACCACCACTGATATAATAATATTCCTGGTCCTCTACATCATTGCTTTCATCCCCATTACAGAAACGGTCTACAAATATTTGATAAATGACTGCACCTTTCATCCAATCCGGTGTAGTGAATCCCGGTGTAATAATAAAATTGTAGGCTTTTTGAATTTCATACACGACACCCATCTGATTATAATAACAAACGAAATCACCGCTTTTGATCTCAAAGTAGTAGGATACTGCATCTTCAGTCAAATGGAGTTTCCCTTCATAGTAATGAAAACGCTTACTGCAGGTTGCTATTTCTAATTTTAAGTTGGTTTGCTCCGTAATAAGACTGATACTGTCTACATTTTCTTTTGGTGCTCGAAATCGGATGGTAACAACTTCACCTATTTGGGGCTCTGCCGGGATTCTATAGTTAATTGTACCGTCGCTAAACAATGCATTTAAATTTAACATAGGATATACGCTGTTTCCTTTCTTTAAATACAATATACAGTAATAAAAAAGGACAGCTTTCCGAACGCTGTCCTTTTTTTGGAGAAGGTATTTTTGTTACTTATGGGGTGTAGCAAAAACTATATAATGTATTGGGGTTTACGCATATAGTATATCATCTTGCGCTAATAAAGTGTGCACAAAGTTTTTATAATTAGAAAAAGTTTTTTGTACCTTTTGACAATTATATGATATACTTCTACAATTTATTTTATAAAACCACATAAATAAATCGCCTTATTTCCCCATTGTTTTTGCATCACCCAATATTAGACATTCAATACCATAGAATTAACGTCATCTCCATCGTCTCCATTTGTAGGAGGCAAGAACAAAGCTTCAAATTCTTCGCGGTTGATTCTCTCCTTCTGAATTAATAGCTTAGCACAATTATGAAGAATCTCTTTATTTTCTGTTAATATTCTCTTTGCATCAGTATAACACTTGTCAATCATTGTCTTGATTTCATCATCAATAAGCTTTGCAACACTTTCACTATAAGATCTCGTGTGGGCTAAGTCACGGCCGATAAATACCTCATCATCGTCACTACCGTAATTAACCATACCTACATTGCTTGAAAAACCGTATTTAGTAACCATTGCTCTTGCAACTTTGGTTGCCATTTTGATGTCTTGAGAAGCACCTGTAGTAATATCGTCAAAGATTAGCTCTTCTGCAGCTCTGCCGCCTAATCCCACAATAATATCCTGCATCATCTGCCCTTTCGTATTAAACATCTCATCTTTCTCAGGTAACGGCATGGTATAACCTGCTGCACCATTTCCAGTCGGAATAATAGATACCATGTGCACAGGACCCACATCTGGAAGCACATGAAATAAGATTGCATGACCAGCTTCATGATATGCGGTAATTTTCTTTTCTTTTTCTGAAATAACTTTACTCTTCTTCTCCGTTCCAATTCCAACTTTGATAAAGGATCGATTAATATCTTCAGCAACAATAAAACTTCTGCTGTCTTTTGCTGCACTTATCGCCGCCTCATTTAAGAGGTTTTCAAGATCTGCTCCAGTGAACCCTGCGGTGGTCTGTGCAATCTGTTTTAAATCTACGTCTTCACCAAGAGGTTTACCTTTGGCATGTACTTGAAGAATTTCTTCTCTGCCCTTCACATCAGGGCGTCCAACCATAACCTTACGATCAAATCGGCCAGGACGTAAAATAGCAGGATCTAATATATCCACACGGTTTGTAGCTGCCATAACGATAATTCCTTCGTTCGCTCCAAAACCATCCATTTCTACAAGGAGCTGATTTAAGGTCTGCTCTCTTTCATCATGGCCGCCTCCCATACCGGTTCCTCTTCTTCTGGCCACTGCATCAATTTCATCGATAAACACGATACAGGGTGAGTGTTTCTTGGCATCTTCAAATAAATCCCTTACTCTTGAAGCACCTACACCAACAAACATCTCCACAAAGTCTGAACCCGAAATACTGAAAAATGGCACTCCTGCTTCACCAGCAACCGCCTTAGCAAGTAACGTCTTTCCAGTTCCTGGAGGTCCTTCTAACAGAACACCTTTGGGAATTCTGGCTCCAACCTGCATATACTTCTTTGGTGTGCGGAGGAAGTCCACAATTTCGCTTAATTCCTCTTTTTCTTCTTCTAAACCTGCTACATTTTTAAATGTAGTCTTCTTGTTCTCATCCGTCGTCATCTTAGCACGGCTTTTACCAAAATTCATAACCTTACTATTACCACCGCCACCACCGGCTGCCTGATTTGACAAGAAAGAGAATAGAATAATAATTACCACAAATCCTAGAAGATATGGTAATACACTGGTCAAGAACCAGCTCGGCTTCGTAATTTTATGCATAGATGGTATAATTCCATGAATCAATGCTTGCTGCTCTACCTCATTGATATCTCCTACATTGAAACTAGCACCACTTTTATCGTTAAATATTACTTTTACTTCTCCTGTTGGAACTTCTACATTAGGATAGATATCAACCGTAGTTACCTTTCCCGCTTGCAAATCAGATAAAAAGTTACCCAGTTCATAATTTTCGGTGCCAGTACTGTTGAAATTATCAGATAATAGCATCGCAGCTAATATGATACCGAGTATGATAATATAAAACCCATACCCTTTTAATTGTTTTTTCACTAATTGTTCCCCTTTCTATTCTATAACTCCAATATATGGTAAATTTCTGTACTTTTGTATATAATCCAGTCCATATCCAACTACAAACTTATCTGGAATCTGAAATCCCACATAGTCTACGGGAACTTCTGTCGTTCTGCGTTCCGGTTTATCCAGTAAAGTGCATATCTTGATACTGCCTGGTTTCCTTGTGCCAAGAAGCTCCATTAGATAATTAAGCGTATTTCCAGAATCAATAATATCTTCCACAATTAAAACATCCTTGCCTTCTATTGGATCATCCAAATCTTTTATAATCTTTACCCTTCCTGAACTAACCGTATCATCCCCATAGCTAGAGACGGACATAAAATCTAGCGAAAGCGGAATCGTAATTCCTTTTGCCAATTGACAGGTAATAAATACACCGCCTTTTAGGATACAAATTAAATGTAGTTCTTTTCCAGCATAATCCTTACTTATTTGCTCTCCTAATTCACGAATCCTTTTATCTACTTCTTCTTGCGATAATAGCACTTTAATATTGTCTTGCATCTTCATTTCCTCCATCTAAACTTATCTCGAGTATTACCTTTGTCTGTTCATTTACTTTATATGCCTCACTCATCCTATCACCGATAACCCACATGATGTGTGAACCATCTGCCAGTAACAGAAAAGAATCTCTTTTCTCTCTTGGCACTTTATCGTCAATGAATAGAGATTTAATTTTTTTTCTACTTCCTTTTGAATCTATTTGAATGAAATCGCCTTGTTTTCTATTTCTAACTAAGACAGTATTTTCTATTTTATCATAGTCAAACCATTTCGTACACCCATTTTGGGGAATTATCAAACTTTTTTTATAATTAATTAGTCTTGTATGCAAAATAGATTGTAATTGGGGCAAATAAAAATCTCCGGGTATTGGTATCTTGAAATCTACAGTCGAAGTATGTGTTACTTCCTCTTCTTTTATTTTACCGATGCACATAGTAATGTCATGATATCCTCTGACCGCATGGATTCCATAAGGAAGGTGTAAGGTTTTGCCTACCTCTTTCTCCTGTAGAGAAAGAACATAACTGACATGCTTTGCTTCTAGATCTTTTAATCGCTTCGCCAATCTGCTAAAAATGAGGCGGATAATCCCTTTTTGTATTACAACATCTTCTTGCTTTAATGACTCTATTGTGATTGCATATGTGTCTTTTTCTTCCTTATACGATACCAATCTTTCATATGCAGACATAATTGTCTTTTCTAAATACTGATTAATTTCTTCTAATTGTTTCGCTGCATTTACAATATTTGTTACAGCCTTCCGGTTTATTTCCTCTTGTGCAAAGTCTATGACATGATGTCTGATTTTATTACGACTATAATCGTCGGTCAGATTGCTACTGTCAGTTCGGTAAGGAATATCTTTCTGCTTAAGATAAGATTCAATTTCATGTCTATCTACACAGAGCAAAGGTCTGATAATTGCTTCTCTCATCGGGCGTATTCCTGTTAATCCCTGAATACCTGTACCACGGAACAAATGAAATAGTATCGTTTCGGCATTATCCTTTTTATTATGCGCAATTGCAATTTTATTACACTTGTTTTTCTCTAAGTAATCATAAAGAACAAGATAACGTATCTTTCTTCCAGCCTCTTCTTCGGATAATCCCTCTTTCTTTGCTATATCTGGGACATTTGCTTTTACGCTCACAAACGAAATCTGGTTCTTATCACATAATTCTTTCACAAATGCTTCGTCTTCCTCTGCTTCTGGTCCACGAATTCCATGGTTTACATGCAAGGCAGAAAGAGCCAAATTATACTTAGGTGCCAAAGTAATAAGAACATGGAAAAGGCAGACAGAATCGGCGCCACCAGACACTCCAATTACAATTCTGTCTCCCTTAGAAATCATTTTTAGTTCTTCTATATAAGTCTGAATTTTTTTAAGCATTTTTTCTCCTGCCAAATCTTGTACAATTCACCTTCTTATTATTTTACCCCGAACCACAGAAAAATTCAAGTAACCCTGTTTACTTCTTCAAAAAGCCTGCTACCAATACAGTCATATCATCCTTTGGTACCCACTGATTAAGTTCTAAAGCCTGGTTTAATACGGCATTCGCAATCTCCTTGGGATGATTCATTCTTAAATCCAATATGAATTCTTCCAAAAATTTTTCTTTTTCATCACCCGGAATACAATCAATCACTCCATCGGTAACCATAATAACATAATCTCCATCATATAGTCTTCTGGAAACCGTCTCGTAATCGACCTGATTGAATACACCGACTGGAAGTGAAGTGGAATTAATGACCTCCACCCAACTGCTTCTCTTGATGAACGTAGTAGAGGCTCCTATCTTTATAAAATCACATTCCCCTGTGAAAAGATTGATAACACTCATGTCAATTGTTGAAAATGTTTGCTCTTCCGTTTTTAGGACCAATATAGAATTAATCAATTTTACTGCAGATTCCTTTCTAAAACCTGCTTCTATAAATTGTTCTAATAATTCCACCACAGATTCACTTTCTTCACAAGCCGCCTCCCCACTTCCCATACCATCGGACAATGTCATTACCACTGTCCCTGGATCTGGATAGATAAAGGAAAAATTATCTCCTGATATACGGCCGCCTTCTTTTGTCATTCTGGCCATTCCTGTAAACACTCTATAATCCGCATCTTCCACAAATACAAAAGTTTCATAGTCTTTTGTCATTACATTTTTGCATCCATCTGCAGGGCGCATACGCTTGCCAAAAATATTGCTGATGATTCCTGCCGCTTCCTTAGTTGTAAAACAACGCCCTCTTTCTGTTCTTGCCGTCATATAAATTTCTTGTTTATCATTTCTTTTTTCAAAAATAGCAATACGTTTTACAATAATATAATTAGCTCGTAAATCATAAATCATGCGTTTCTTTTTTGTTTCCGAGGTTTCCACGGTTTTATATAACTCCATGGAAAAATCATCTATAATATTTGCTACCTCGCACAGTTGTCCTGCTATTGCTTCTCGACTTTCAGCCATTCTGTTATACCAAACCAGATTCAATTTTGCTATCTCTAACATCCGTCTAGTTTCAAACATAAATGTATCCAAGTAGATACATCGTTCTGCAAAGTTTTTCGGTACTTCCTCGATAGAAATTGTACCGGTTTTATCTACGATATCTAAAATATGATATGCTCCTTCATAGGTTTCACTAAAATTACTCTTCCAGCAAATACTGCAATTATTGCAATCTTTACATAGAGTTTCTGAGACTTCATTAAAGATATCTGACTTATCTTTATTACTCAATTCAGTTTTTTTATCTGCAATTGATGCGAAGGTATCGGAAAGATTTTGAAAGGACTCCGAAAAATCTTTGAGTTTGCCCTTTGCAATGTTTTGAATACTTTGATGAACAAAAACGTCTCCCTCATCTTCCTCTTCTGACTCGGAATTCACTTTATAAGTAATTTTTTTAGGAAGTAACAAGAATATAATAGCACTAGTGACAAGTGCCCCCAAGCCCGATAGATCCAGACGATAATTTCGATAAATCTCACCGAGAACCATAACCGCAGTAGAATACATTGCTGCAGTGAAAAAACGCCCCATTTCACGGAAGGTTCCCGATACAATACCTAGCATACACATCATTCCTATCTGATTCATCTGGCCTGTTTTCAAGGCTAAGATAATGCCACAAGCAGTACCTGCAACAGCACCATAACCCGCTCCGTATTTATATCCAACCAATAGAACACTGAATAGAGACACTGCCAGACTCAGTGAAAACCCAAGTATATCTGGACTCGGAACACCGTAAATGATAACTCCTAAGATTATCGCCATGCTTATAATTTGTTCATTGTCAAAAGCTTGTCCTTTCATACCATGGAGTATCGGTTCTATTCCCTTTCGAAAAATAAAACTAAAAGCAAATATGGTCACTCCTTCAGCAATTGCTATTAATACATAATGCTGTTCACCCTGGTTCATTAACCCGTTTGCAATCGACATAATTGCAGTTACGGTGCCAGTAAGTGCACCTATTACTAGGATAGATACCCTTTTACTATTATATTCGATCAAGGAAGTAATAATTGAAATTACAATCATTACGATAATATATTTTATAGCTTCGATCCTGGGCATTGCACTTATCATTCCAAGCGATACCCCTAGCATGGACAATACCCTGCCTTTCTTATCCATAAAAACTGCTGCAAAATACGCAGCACCAATTGGATTTATGCCTACGAAGGGTGCTCGTGCCATAATAACCCCTATCATCTGTAATAATAATTTTTTCACATTCCATTCTTTCATTATCTTTTAAGTCCTCCTCCAAATGATGCAGTAATCTATTTACCAAGGTAAAGTGGTAAGAATTCTGCTAGACCTGTATTATAATTTTTTACATTTGGAATTGTTTGTCATAACTAAGGACAAGGTTAGAAAAAGTTTTTGACAAGAATCTCTTGGAATGATTAATTCTATCGAATCAAGAGAGTTAAGGCTTATTAAGAAACTTAGAAACAAAAAAGGATACGGATCTTATTGTAACTTTAGCATGATTATATTATTATACTCTTAGGATATTAGATTCTTTTGGCAAATTAATAGCCTTTTCTAAGGGGGGTACCAAATGATACAAAGAGAAGAAATAATTAAAAATTATTTTAATGCTTGGATACGAAAAGACAGCACGATAATCACAGATATCTTTGATTCTGATGTGATTTATAGTGAATGTTACGGACCGGAATACCGTGGAGCTCAGGTAATCGAAAGATGGTTTAAAGATTGGATTACAAAAGGAACTGTATTAAGTTGGGATATAAAGCAATTCTTACACCAATCAAACATAACCGCAGTTGAATGGTATTTTAAATGCGATTACGAAGGGGTCCTAACTGATTTTAACGGAGTATCGCTCATTGAATTTAATGAAGATTATCATATAGTGAATTTGAAAGAATTTCAGTCTAAAATACCTCATTACTGCCCTTATAATGAATACTAAACGTCGCTATTAATAAAAAAACAGGAAGTTTAAATTAACTTCCTGTTTACTTTAATTTTATTTTAGTAGCGAAGGACGGATTTGAACCGCCGACACCGCGGGTATGAACCGCGTGCTCTAGCCAACTGAGCTACTTCGCCGAAGTGACGATTTACATTATAACTGCTTTTTTATTACTTGTCAACAACATAATATTAAAAAATAGAATCAATTAATAAATAAATTAGACTTTTATAAATTTATAAAGAAATAACCTCTTATACTTTACGCACTCTGTTGATCTTAAAAGTATAAAAGGTTTCTTATTCTTTATTCTCTGATTTGAAAATAATCTCATCTTCGTAAACCAGTCCGAGTTTCTCCCTGGCTACTTCTTCAATGTATTTCTTTGTCTGCACGTAAGCTTTAAGTTCTTGAATCTTTTCAGCTTCTTCCTTCTCATTAGCGATATCTTCCTTGAGTTCTTCGATACGAGCCTCAGCTTTAACATTTGTTTTATCAAGACCTTGTCGCTTGTATGTAACAATAGCGCTAATAACAAGAACCATTACGGCTATCAGCATCAAGCCTGTCCTACGTGCCCTTCTCTTTCTTCTCAAACTAATCACCTTTTTCATCATCTGATACTGCTATTTTACTAAAATTCCAAACATATTTCAATGCTTTTACTAAAGAATGGGACATTTTTATTATTTTTGAAAATAACCATGCTAACAGTTGGCCAATTTTCTTTATAAAAAAACGAAAGGGCCGTAAAATAAACGATATTAATTTAGAAATACCTTGAATCGTTTTATTCAGAATACCACTTACAATAGTAACTAGGCCTTCACTTAATACTTCATGATAAAGAAGCATTCCCAAAAGCATGGCCATAATTGAAAATCCCCGTATAATACCATTATTCTGTTGATACATCATTCGAAAAATTAATATACTAGAAGTAATCCAATAAATTATATCTTCTATCGTAATTAAGAAATTATTATGCTTCATGATTCTTCTTAGAATTCGTAACAAATCATAGATAACTAATAAAAGCATACCCCAGAAAACGGATATTCCAAAGAATCGCAGTTCTACCAGAATTGCATCGTTCATGTCTGCTTTTCCTCCTGCATTATTTGAACAATCTGCTAATTAACGATTCACCCGATTTGCTATATGCATTTGCATCCGAATAAGTCAAACTGTCGATTTTACCGTCTACATCTACTTCACCCTTTTCAAGGGTTAAACGATTCACATGAAGGTCAGTTCCACGGAGCATTAAGATTCCTTGCTCCGTCTCTAATAGTACTTCTCCTGCATCAAATGACAAAACATCATTTACTCCTGTAATAGTAGCAGAACTTCTTGCATTTATACTTACCTTATGATTTTTCTGAACCTGGGGCCTATCCTCCATAACATCCTCCTAATATACCTATTACAATTCAGTATATTAAAAGTTTTCTCATTGTATTCCTAAAAATGGCATCGCCTTAAAGATACTTGTATAATTCTTTTGCATCGTCCTTCCGAACCGTTTCCTGCACATCAAGAACTTGTACTCTGACCGCTTTGCTCCCAAATCCGATTTCTATAATATCATTTACCTTAACGGTAGCAGAAGCTTTGGCTGGTTTATCATTTATCAAAACTCTACCTGCATCACATGCTTCATTTGCAATTGTTCTTCGCTTAATGAGTCTTGATACCTTCAAAAATTTATCTAATCTCATAATTTCTAATACTCCAATCTATTTAAATTAATAAAAAAAGAAGCTGCTATAAAAATCATATTCTACCTATCAGCACATAATAACAGCGACAAGGACAAATGTGATTAATCATAACAGCTTCCCCTAATTTGATTTAACTATGCGTTTATAACATCCTTTAAAGCTTTTCCTGCTTTGAACTTTGGAGCTTTAGATGCTGCTATTGTAATAGCTTCTTTCGTCTGAGGATTTCTACCTGTTCTAGCTGGTCTATCTGCTACTTCAAAAGTACCAAAACCAACCAATTGAACCTTCTCACCTTTTGTTAATTCTTCTGTAACTACGTCAACGAATGCCTTTAATGCCTTTTCTGAATCTTTCTTTGATAATTCTGTTTTCTCTGCAATTGCTGCAACTAATTCTGCTTTGTTCATGGATAAACTCC
Organism: Bacillota bacterium; assembly: GCA_023443225.1. Lineage (GTDB taxonomy): Bacteria > Bacillota > Clostridia > Lachnospirales > Lachnospiraceae > Anaerocolumna. Next base: position 6,115 of record JAEZVF010000001.1, on the reverse strand, counting down.
TCCTCTAATGTATTTATTATTAAATTTAAAATAATCCAAGGATTATTTTATTCGTCCCCAAAGAGCATCAAGCTCAGCAATGGACAATTCCCATAAATGCTTACCTTCTTGCTCTGCAAGATGTTCAACATCTACAAATCTATTTATAAACTTATTAGTGGCATTTGTCAAGGAATTTTCAGCATTTAGTTGCAAAAACCTTGACAAATTTACCACCGAAAAAATTAAGTCCCCAAATTCCTCCTGTATATCCTCCATATGGCCTATTTCCCGAGCTTTTTTCAGTTCTTCAAGCTCTTCATACACCTTTCCAAGAACCTGCTCAAAACTTTCAAAATCCAGACCTACTTTAGCCGCTTTCTTCTGAACTTTCTCTGCTCGAATATTAGCTGGGAGAGCTTTGGGAATACTTAGAATACTTTGAGAAACTTTTTCCTGATTCTTTTCAATCCGCTTTAGTTCATCCCAATTCTTAAGAACGGTCCCTGCATCTTTAACTGAGACATTCCCAAATACATGAGGATGTCTGTGAATCATCTTTTTACATTCACCGGCAATCACATCTTCTATCTTAAACTCACCCTGCTCCTCTGCAATTACCGTATGTAAAGCCACTTGTAACAATACATCTCCCAATTCCTCACACAGATTCTCTGGATCATCATTATCAATGGCTTCAATCGTTTCATAAGCCTCTTCAATCATACAATTCTTTAAGCTTTTATGTGTCTGTTCCCTATCCCACGGACAACCATTTTCGCTTCTTAACTGCCTAATAATATTCATAAAATCATCAAACGTATATTCTTTCTCCATCGTACCCTCCAACGCCATACTTACTTTTATCGAATCCCCTAACAAATCATATTTTTAATTATAATATACACCCTCAACCCTTTCAAGGTAATTATACCCATTTACCGACATATTATGAATGGCTTTACAAAATAATACTCTTATATATCAAGGTTTATTAATAAAAGAAAGCATCAGTGATGAAATTATTTTGGATTATGTTACTGTAACTAAAGTAGAGTTATGGAAAACAGAGGGATATCCTAAATACTGGACAGCACTATCTTTTACTACTAACCAGCAGGACTTTCCGGAACTACTGTCAAAGGTGGTAATTTCTAATGAAACTGTTGGAAATTGGTTTGTAGACATGAAATCTGGCAATACAAAATTCATCATATTCAAAGATAAAATTCTAAAATACAAAATAGGAAATGCAAAAGAAAAAGAGCAAGTATATGAAGAATGCCGAAAACTCGGCATCCCAAATCAACAATTAAATTGGCCCGAGTAAAGAGGCTTATAACAAGGCTTGGATTAAGCAGACCTTACCTCAGTTCGCAAGTTTAATAATATACCTTTTACAATCATAACATTACATATTCCTAATTATTTTCTTATACTATTTATATCTTCCGATCAAAAAATAATATTTACCCTTTGATTACACAGGAATTGTGTTATAAATTCTCACAATAACCTACAAAAACAGGAGGGCTTGCGGATATATATTAATAACGAGTTTTTCGTTTGCGGAGACAACTTCTTACAATTGTACGATTGGAGAGGACAGCTTGCTGTCCTTTCAAAACGTACGATTGTAAGAAGTTGCTCGTAGCAACTGAAAAACTTCGATTAATATATACCCGCAAACCCTCCTGTTTCACAACCTAAACCAAGAATTTATAACACAATTCCGTCCGTCACTATTCTATTGTTCCATCTGCTTCCCTAAAAAGGAAGCCGCCGTATTTGCTAATTTGTTTTCAACATCGCCCAATTTTGTTTTTGCCTCTTTCGTCAAAATAATTACAGAGCCTATGGCATCCCCCTCGCTGATGATTGGATAAATAACTTGGTAAGTATAATCACTTTCATCATCGCTAGCAATACGAATAAAATTCTTATCCTCTTTCGCTGCAATTACACTTTCTCTCTCATTAATAACCTCTTCTAGCTCACGAGAAATTGGTTTCGCTAGTAGTTCTTTTTTCATACTTCCGGATACTGCGATGATCTGATCTTTATCTGTTATGACTATAATATGACCCGTCGTCTGTGCTAGAGATTCTGCATACTGTTTTGCAAATTGACCAAGTTCTCCAATTGGTGAGTACTTCTTCAGTATAATCTGTCCTTCTCTATCTGTAAAAATTTCCAAAGGATCCCCTTCTCTAATACGCAATGTGCGACGAATTTCTTTCGGAACTACAACTCGACCAAGGTCATCTATTCTTCTTACGATTCCTGTAGCTTTCATATATTTTTTCCTCCATTTTGCGTGATAATCATAATGTGGTACTTATGGCTATTATTGTTTGTAAAAAGGAAGAATTTATACATAAGCTAAATCTATTTTAGTAGAATTTTTATTAGTTGGTCTCTAATACCTTACATCTACAAGAAACAGTGCATGAGAACTCACTGTTATACCAGCCATCTGACGAGATTTACTATTTAAAATAATGGGAATATCTTCTGGTATTCTTAAACCCTCACCAATTTCAAGTAAAGTTCCAACGATAATACGTACCATGTTATACAAGAAACCGTTTCCTGTAATACGGATTCTTATATTATTCTCTTGTAGAACTATCGTTATTTTCTCTACCGTACGAATTGTTGATTTATTACCTTTTCTGTCGGTAGAAAATGCTTTAAAGTCATGTGTTCCAATCATATATTTGGAAGCCTTTCTCATTGCTTCCAAATTTAATGGCTTTGATGAGTGATATGCATATTTTCTGGTAAAAACATTTGGCGTTTCTCTTATATCAATCCAATATTCATATGTTTTTAATTTTGCAGAATAACGGCTGTGAAAATCGTGTTCCACATCCTCTGCCTCTAGAATAACTATATCTTCTGGAAGCTTATTATTAATATTCTTTCGTAGAAAATCTACTGCTAGTCTGGATTGACAATGGAAATTGGCAACCTGTCCTAAAGCATGCACCCCTGCATCCGTCCTTCCAGAACCAATGATTTTAATGGTCTCACCAAGGCATTCGGATATGCATCCTTCTAAAATATATTGTATCGAAGGTTTTTTGTCTTGTTTGCCCAATCGCTGCCATCCAGCATAATTGCTTCCATCATACATGATTACTATCTTTATATTTCGCATTTTTTACACACATGCCTTTCCCAAATGTAAAAAAGCATATGTACTTTTTATTATACACATGCTTTTTACAGTTATACATTCCTATCCCAGTGCATAAATACAATTATTTGCACGAAACACTTGCGCTACACACTTATACGTCCGTTGTGCAGTGAGGGCATTTTGAAGCTTTAATATGAATATCTGACATACAACGTGGGCACTTTTTGGTGGATGGTTCCTCCACAGGAGTATTTTTATCCCTTAACTTATTGATTTGCCTTACAATTATGAAAACTACAAATGCCATTATAAGAAAATTAATCAAGTTTGTTATAAAAGCACCATACATAATAATCGATGCTTCTGCCTTTTGTGCGGCTTCCAAAGTTTCATATTCTTTCCCGTCTAATGCAATAAATAAATTAGTGAAATTAATATTCTTTGTAAAAATACCTAAGATAGGCATTATGATATCATTCACAAGTGATGTTACAATTGTATTAAATGCTCCACCAATTATTACACCAACTGCTAGATCTATCATATTTCCTTTTAATGCAAACTTTTTAAATTCATTTAACATAGTATCCCTCCAATCTATAGTCAAGACTGAGAATCATATAATAACATAGATTTACCATCTAAACTACTCAACGAGCTAATTATAACCAAACCTAGAAACAACTTCAAGCCCTTAGATATAGTTTTAGTTTACTATATTTTATGAATTTTAAGCATTAAACATAATTTTTTCACTGTTAAATGCACGGGTGATTAGCCCTGTAAGGATGGCTGCTAATACTACCGTGCCACCTATCGTCAATCCAAATTGTGCAAGGGTTAATTCTCCCACTAATATGCTTTGTATTGATATTGCACTCCCATATACGGGAATTGCATACATACTTAAGACTTTTTCGCTGTTTCCCGTAAACATGGTAACCATACCTGTTGCAAGTACAACTATGTAGATTGGCGTAACATAAGAACTTGCTTCCTTTGCAGTCTTAGCCATAACAGCTGCAAGCGAAACAATTGCCACATAAAGGTAAACCAAAGAAAGCATGATGGCAAACAGTTCCAATATTTGAACCAGTGAAAATGACAGGCTAAGACCGCCTAGCTCATCCCCACTAAATCCACTTAACATAATTGGTATGGAAACAATCATGGTAACCGCATAAACTGCTGCCGATAAGCTGGAAAGAATGGATAGGGAAATCAACTTTCCTAATACGATATCCCTTCTTTTTAAAGGTGTCAAGAGCATACTTGCCATAGTACCACGTTCTTTTTCTCCAGCAATCGCATCCACCCCCAGACTCATAGCGCCAACAAAAAGCATAAACGTTATAAAATACGGTAATAAGGTTCCAAACAATTTGCCAGTAGCCTTCTTATTGTCTACAATAATTGAGCTTTGTGGATCTTTATCAATTTGGAATACCGTAAGCTGGTTCAGGTCCCCAAAACGCTCTGCTAAGAGCTGTTGTCTATATGCTTCTAAAACCTGTGAAATAAAGTTTGCTCTGGCAGAATTTGAATACTCTTCCGAATTATTATAAAAAGTCTTTATTTCTGGTATCTCTCCGCCATTTTCGTAAGTTTTTATTTTGTTCACAAAATCTTCTTCGAATACTACCAAAAGATCGATATTCCCATTCAGAATATCCTCCTTTATCCTCTCTGTTTCCGCAGATGACTCTAAGTACTTAAGATCAGCATAAAATTCCAATGATGAAACAACTTCTTGAAAACCTTCCGGGGCATTTTGTATGTAAATTGTTGATACATGTTGTTCTATATCATTCATCATAGAAGTTTGCATTCTGCCTATAAATATATACATTCCGCAGAGAATCGCAACCGGAAGTACAAACAGGCTTATGATTAGTTTTTTATCGGAAAATACCCTAGTCAGCTCTTTTTTAATAATATATATTATACCATTCATCCTAATTGCCCTCCTTATTATGTTCTTTATAAAGTTCAAAAAAGGCATCTTCCAAATCCTTGGTTCCAGTAGAGGATAAAATATCTGGAATTGTACCTTCCATAACCTTACTACCATGTATGATAATTCCTATCCTGTCACATAGTTTTTCTGCTTCTGACATAATATGAGTGGATACCAAAACAAGTTTACCTTCTTCTTTCAATATACTTAAGTAATCTGTTACGTTTCTAGCAGTGACAATATCCAAACCATTGGTTGGTTCATCGAATATAATAACATCCGGGTTTTGTACTAAACTCACTGCAATAGACGCTTTTTGTTTCATACCAGTAGATAATTCATTTATTTTTTTATCTTGAAAATCATTTATTTCAAAGTAATCAAAAAGCATTTTTCTTCTTTCATCGATAACCTTATCCTCTATGCCATGCAGCTTACCAAAGAAATGAAACATGTATCTTGGTGTAAAGTGTGGATCTAACTTAATCTCGTTTGTTAAAAAAGCAATGTTCTTTCTGACCTTTTCCGGATCACTCAAGGTATCATATCCACAAACCTTAATATCTCCAGCTGTTGGTTTTAATAATGTAGCCACACATCTTAGAACAGTCGTCTTTCCTGCCCCATTCGGTCCTAGTAAACCATAGATTTCGCCTCTATGGGCTGATAAACTTATATCGTTTACTGCTAATTTCATATTCTTTTTGGTTTTTTGCTCTGCCATCTGTTTCTTGGACAATTTGTAAATCTTCGTTAAGTTATTTATTTCTATCATGTATCCTCCCATCTTCCTGCATAAACAGGTAACCGCGCACTACTTATAGCTATTTGAGTGTATTGTTCTTGCTTATGGTATTCCTAATTTTTACTATTGTCAATAGACAAGCTATTAGAACATGATTAAAAATGGTTACTTGAAAAGGTAAGTTCCACTTTGAATAAGTAAGTTCCACTCAAACTAGGGGAAATAAATAAATACAAACGTGAGAACTAAAAAAATATATATAATAGATGTATTTTATATCATTTTGCTG
>JAEZVF010000102.1 GCA_023443225.1 Bacillota bacterium | reverse complement strand
AGGTAATCTATTTGGTATTCGCATACTAATATTTTACCATAAATCCCTTACTTTTCGAAGTTTGGGATTTATTTTTTTGCAGAGAAAAGGAGCTGCGCACTAATACTTAGTGCGACAGCCCCTTTTTGTCTTCACAATTATTGATGCATTAAAAGTATTTCATTTAAAGCACGTCCGCTGCTTGTGTGACACCTAACAATATTTATATTACACTTTTCTGCCATGGTAAGTGCACAACGAACCATTTTGTGTGACACCGTATTTGTAAATAGAATAATTAAGTCCGGCGTACCGATCTGTGTACTTAAGTTACTAGCCATTTGAGTAAAAATCTTTGCTTTACAATTATGTTCTTTACATATCTTTTTATATTGACAGACCATACGGTCATGTCCTCCAACTATTACTACGCTCATATGATTCTCCCCTAAACTGTTATGTGATGTAACTGTCCATTACTATATATTTCAATTATATCTCCAATTCCTAAACCACATTCTACAAAATGAATCATAGATTCTTTCACAGTTTCAAATTTATGAAAAAGTTGTTCTTTTGCTGGCTTGTTTTCATACACTTTCCAATAGCCAGTAAGTAAAAAGTTTTTTCCTTTGTTATATACAAACCCTTCAACATCCTCAATTGGATATCCTAAAAGAACTCCCATTTCATGAGGAAATTCTTTTTTGTTGCCCATATATTCCTGATAACGTAATTTAAATAACGGAAGTATCTGATTTAATGAAAGATTTTTATAATTTCTTTGTTTTAGAAAATTCTTAACTTTACTTTCTGATAAATAAGATACTAAATCATCTTCTTTATATAACAATACCGTAATTTTGTTCTCTTTAGCTAATAAAAAGTAATAAGAAATGCTCGTATTTTCCAATAATTCTCTTAACTCATTTTCATTTTCCTTATAAATTGTCAATAGATTCGATATTTTTAATCCTGAGATTAACGGTGCACATTGTAGTACAATCTGAGTTGTAATATCATTTAAATCCATACTTTTTACAATTTCAAATACTTCCAAGTTCATATATCCTCCTTCCATGTTAGTCATGCCTAACTATGGTTAATGATAACTAATTACAATCAAAAAGTCAACTTGTTTTTTGAATGATTCATCTTGTTTCAATCATTCACTAATTAATGATTGAGTAAGATTTCCTACCTTATTTAACATAAAAAAGCTACTGGAACTATTATTATTCCCGTAGCTTTATAAATTATTATTTTTCTCATTTGGTAAAAATTTATATGATATGTTTTAAAAAAATATTTTATATGTTATACTAATCCATGTTATCTAAGACTAAAATTGGTAATATGGAAAGGTGTGATTGTCCTATGAATATAAATGAATCTGCTGAAAATTACTTAGAAACAATACTCATATTGAGCAAGTCTCTTCCAGTTGTACGTTCTGTTGACATAGCAAATGAGCTTGGTTTTAAGAAATCAAGCGTGAGCATTGCTATGAAACATTTGCGAGAAAATAACCATATTACTGTTACAGATGCTGGTTTTATTTATCTTACAGAATCCGGAAAAGCGATTGCAGAAATGATTTATGAAAGACATGAGTTTCTGACTTTGTGGTTGGAAAAACTTGGTGTTGCAAAAGAAATTGCCACACAAGATGCTTGTAGGATCGAACATGTGATTAGCAAGGAAAGCTTTGAGGCTATCAAAAATCATATAAAAGCCGCCGGATACTAATTTGGAAAATAATAGATAGGATTACAATTCCACGTGATATTTCTTCCATCTGATGTTGCTATAATAGTACCTTGCTCATCTGTTCGAAAGACTTTTATTCTTGATTTTCTCAACCTATTCATTACTTCTGCATGTGGATGACCATACGGATTATCTTCACCACAACTTATGACTGCATAGGTCGGGTTGATGGCATCTAAAAATTTCTTTGTAGTTGATGTACGACTACCATGATGGGCAACTTTATAAACATCGGCAGAAATGTTACTGTTACTACGTAAGATATCCACTTCTGCATCTTCTTCTGCATCACCAGTAAATAAAAATCGATTTTCACCATTCTGGACTAAAACACCAACCGAATAATTGTTCCTATGTTCACCATATTCATAGGAATTCGGTGCTATAATTGTTACTGTAGCACTACCTAATTTGTACACATCACCAACAACTGGTACTGTGTTTTTATAGTTCTTTGCTTTCATTGAAGATAAAACATCTCTGAACGTAGCAGTATCATTCATTACTTTACTGGTATCTGGCATGATAACTGTCTTACAATCAAATTTGTATAGGATAACATCCATGCCTCCACTGTGGTCACTATCTCCGTGAGTACATATTACAATATCAAGAGTGGATATCCCTTGTTTTTGTAAATAAGACTGTATCAAGGTACCTTTGTCATTATTTCCTGCATCTATAAGCATGGCTTCTCCGCCAGATGTGATTAGGGTACAATCTCCCTGACCAACATCTATAAAGTGAACCTGCATTTCTGCGAATTCACCCATGGTAGTATTCGTGCTTTTGTTTGCATATTCTAATATATTTAACGCTAGAAACAAGGTTAATAGTAATGGCAATAAACGAAAGATCTTAATTTTGTTTTTCTTCATGTAAGTTTCGCCTTTCAATTTGTTAGTCCTATATAAATCTTTATGTTAATATTGTAAAAATATTTAATTTCTTTCCAAATTCCTTGAAAATAAGGAAAGACACTACTTGCTAGAGTAATGTCTTTACAAATACTTCACTATTTAATTAGTTTTGAACTTTTTAATCTGTAGCTTGTAAAGCTTGATTAATGATATTAATCATAATATCTTTCGTCATCATACCAGGAACATATCCAAGAATATTTCCTTCTTTATCAATCATAAAAGTGGTTGGAAATGCCGAAATGCTATAGTTCCTAAATACTTCTCCTGTTTCATCAAATAAGGTCGGGAACGTATATCCGCCATCAACTATAAAAGCTTCAATCACATCTTTTTCATCATCCTGATTGTTCGGATACTCTTTACTTGATGGGTTGGTAATCCCTAAGAATACCACTTCTTCCTGATTTAGATTGTACTCCTTGTAAAGTTCCTCTATGTCAGGCATTTCCTTTTTGCAAGGCGGGCACCAAGTCGCCCAGAAATTTAGAAATACCACTTTTCCCTTGTAATCAGAAAGCGTATGTTCATTTCCATACTGATCTGTAAGAGTAAAATCAAATCCATTAAATGTAGCAGCTTCTGAACTACTACCTTGCTTAGGTTCCTCCGCTTTCTCTGAAACCTCCGGTGTATTGCTTTGCTGATTATAGCTAAATGAATTCAAATAGCTGGATATATTGTTCATCCATCCCGTAAAAGTCATAATTCCCATGATAATAAGAATTACTCCTCCAGCTTTGATCGTATACTTTAACAGTTTTTGTTTTGATTTCAAAAAGTTCAATACCTGTGTCGTAAAAAGTCCAAGTAATAGAAACGGAATCAAAAATCCAATGGCATAAACAAGCACTAATAGATTTCCTTCTACTGATGTAGTAGCCCCTGAAGCCATAATCAGCACCGACGATAGGGCTGGTCCAATACATGGTGTCCAGGCAAAACTAAAGGTAAATCCCATGATTAAAGCCATAATTGGATTCATTTTCTTATCAGGCAATTTAAAATGAATTTTCCTTTCTTTTTGTAGAAATGAAAAATCTAGTATCCCAAGTTGAAATAAACCTAATATAACAATAAGTATTCCACCCATTCTTGTAAACAGCAGCTTATTGTTGTTAAATAAATTACCAAGAGACGTAAAGGACATTCCTAATATAAAGAATGCAAACGATATTCCTAAAGCAAAGAACAGGGTGTGTAAGAACACCTTTTTTCTGTCATATACAATTGTACCATCTTCCTTTACTCTTTTTCCGCTACCTGCTAAATAACCCATATAAACAGGGATTAATGGTATCACACATGGTGAAAAGAACGATAGTATTCCTTCTAAAAACACAAGTATAAAACTAACGCTATTTGCCGCAACCAATCCATCAAACATTATTAACCTCCTGCTCTTGATCTATAAAAACTTTGTTATACTTATTAGTAAATCAATTATATCAACTTATCTATCCTTTTCAGTAACTTTATCACAGACAGAGGTGACTTAATTTAAAACTTCATTCTAACATCTTCTTTAAACTTCTTACGTGATGGATTCCCTTCAACACGATAAACTTTACGATTTTTCACATCATAGACTACTGACCATACAGTATCTGCATTCTTCTTTCGATCATATTGACACATGAAACCGTATTTTCCAGAAAGTAAATTCATTGAAAATTCCAGAGAATAAATTTTAGTATTCGTCTCTAATGCTTCTTTGGCCGTTTTATATCGATCATCTGAACGCCAGTCATCAACTTCATTAGGGGTTCGAAAGGATTTTAACTCCTCTGAATTAAAATTATTCGCTGTTGCTACGAATTTCTCATTCTCTTTTGGATATATAACAGCAAATCTCTCGGAATTACATTCAACTACTGCAATCGTTCCCTCTTTATCCGCAATAGTTAACGTTTGCGCAGATGCTATTGGTAACACTTTCAGTGCAGCTATCGATTCCTCTACTGTCTTGCATTTTTCAAGTACATATCGCAAAAGCATTCCAGCATTGAATCCCGGTTTTCTTATGTGAGGGTAGACAAATGTTAAACCTATCGCAAGACCATGTTCATTCATTCCATCTTCCATTTGTATATATGCTGTTGTATTTCCATTGAAAGCATACACATTCTCAAGCTTATAGATACAGTTCATATATAGCTTTTCAATACTAACTAGAAAATCACTGTTTCGTCCAAAAATAATATTCTGTTCGTCTGAAAATGCAAAACAAGTGCAATGATTCTCCGGCTTAAAACAATACATTGGAAATAATATTTGACTTAAAATCTCAAAAGAAGATTCTTGTCCATCTGCCATCCCTTTGATTTCTTGTATTACTTCTGGATAATGTTTCTCGTACAGGACAGTACAATCTGCTGCAAACTGTTTCATTTCTTCCGTAATCTCAAAAGTAGGACTTCCTAGTATCACAATACCATTCTTTCTAAGCAAACTTCCATATCGAAAACCAGCCTCATAATGTGTTCCTTTAAATCTTCCATGATACATTTTACTTACTCCCTTACTAAAATATTGGAGTTGACGTCATCTCTAACTTCAATGATATTGGAATAAAAATTTATTGTCAACACATATATTAATATTGTTAATTTGCCAATATAATAAGGTGCCAGAAGTCCTTATATTCGATACTTTAGGACTTATTAACACCTTAATAAAAATTGAGGCTATGATTACAATTCTTTCATTACCGTGATTGCTCTTTTGAATAAATCTTCTTTTTGCTGGCGTAACTCATTATCTAATAAATGAAGTGTTATAACCATCTGTGATTCATACGTTATGACCCCAATCATACAAGATGCATTTGGAACAATTGGTGGTACAAAAGCAATATCTGCAATCTGATAATTTGCATCTTTGTCTTTGGTCGATATTCTAGTTAAATTACTTATATTGATTGCCTTCGGATTTGCCACATAGCCAAACATATTCCGAATTCTTGCTGCTATTTCATTCTCATAACCGTCAAAGGCTGAAAAATAAGCTGAATCAATCAAAGTAGGTGAGAGTTGATTCATAAATTGAGTCAGGAAAAACTTGCTTTTATTATTACTTAATTTCTTATTTATGATACTATGTACTTTCCTTGCATTTTCCCAAAAATCTTGTTTCTCATTATACTGATACTTGATTGAGATGGCAGTTGCTAAATTTGCCATCGTATGATTATTATTTTCACGGAGACTTACTGGAATTCCAAATTCAGTCGACTCTTCAGCCGCTCTTGCAAATGCTGTTACAAGCGTACTGTTAACAGATACATGATTTGATTTTGCTTTCCTCTCCAAATGAAACAACACATCTTCCTTCACTTTTTCTGCTATAATAGATGTTTTACGGCTACTCCAGTATTTATTGATCATATTTTCCGAATCTGAAAAGTGAAAGGTTTTTCCTGTTTTATCCCATTTATTATTAACTCTCTTTAGCATCCATCCCATCATTGGATTCAGTTTGCTTTCTGCTGGTACATGTTTCATATCATATAGTTTCAATTCCTTATAGATTAATGGAATACCATTTAACGCATCTAGGATATCCTGTATAAAATATGTCATGGAAAGACCATCTCCCACCAGATGATGGGCAATGATCAATAACTGTGTTATATTGAGTTCCTCTTTTATGAAGAATCGGATCATATCACCGTGTTGTAAAGCAAATAAATGTTTCTCCTCCCTTGTTACTACTTTCTCCCATTCCCCTTCGAACTTATGAATAACAACGGAAGCAGAATGACCGGTTTCATAGAAGGCTTTGCCCGTTTCATCCATGACTATCCTACAATGAAACACTTCATTATTATCGATTGCTTTCTGTATAGCATCACATAATATATCTTCACTTATCTTGCCCTTTAGTTCTACCATCGCTGCAATTTGAATACTTGGTGCAAACAAATGCGTTCTCTCTTTTTGTATAAGGTATTTCATGCTGTTCCCCCTCGATTATTAACTTCTCACCTCTTAAAACTTTCATATGCGTTTATTATCATCTTTTTTATCTCTTCCCATGGCAACATAAGTGTGCCATATGCTTTCATCATGACAAGCCCATGTGCATAGATGAGCATGTTTAATTCTAGTTCATTATGTAAAGGTATCAGCATCTGTATTTCTTCCTGTTGTAAAATACCTGGCATAAACATGAGCTGAAATAAATACTTTTCCTCATTTGCGAACTGTACATAGCCTAGTATTTTCGATAGCATAGGAGCTTGTGTACTATCACTATTGTTTGCTACGTATTGCATCATTCGTTCCCCGGCTCTCTTTGCAAGAACTGATTTCAAATCATTCATATCAGAGAAGGTTTGATAAATAGGCTGTGTGGAACAGTTTAATTCCTTTGCCAATCTTCTGGCCGTTAGACACTCGCATCCATTCTCTTTCACAATTTTAAATGCTTTATCAATTATTTCTTCTATGGATATTTGTTTTTTTGGTGGCATCCTATTCTCCTGTATAATAACATTGTTATATAACAATGTTATTATAAAAGTAATCTTTTGATATGTCAACCTATTTTTACCACTTTGTTATATCATACTGTGAGTTAACCCAACCGTAACCTTCAGGTGTTGATTACATCTGCTTTCTTCTTTTTATATGTCAATAAAATACCGCTGGTTAATGCTGTAAAGGGTGCTACAGTCACCAGACCAAAACATCCTACTATGGTTTCAATTATTTCAGCAGATACATATTTGTAGTTTACTATATTATAAATTGGGGTGCCCTGAGCCATAAAAACCATTAGCAAGGCAATATACCCTCCTGAATAGGCAAGGAGCAGTGTTGTAGTCATGGTACCCATTGCAGTCCGTCCGACATTCATTCCGGACTTACATGCTTCTTGCCATGAAATATCTGGTTTTTTGTCAATTACCTCATTTACAGCAGATGTTATATCTACAGCAAGATCCATAATTGCACCGGAAGAACCAATAAAAATACTGGCCATAAATATTTGTGTAAGGCTTAAGTTCTGGTACCCGCTGTAAAGGAGACTTTCGGAATTTGGCATGATTGCACCATGTATTTTAAATGCACTTGTAAAAATCATACCCAAAAGACAAGTTACAATAATACCGAGTGATGAACCTAAGACTGCGGACAAAGTCTTTCCATTAAAACCATAGACTAAGGATATCGTAATTACCACCAATAATACAGTAATAAGCAATCCAAAGAAAATCGGATTGTACCCCTTTAGATAAGCTGGAACCAATACCTTCCATATCAGCAACACAGTTGTTGTAAATGCCATTATAGAACTTACTCCTGTCCGGCCTGCCACAAGGATGAGAAACACTATAAATGCAACTGCAAGAATTGCCACTTTATCAATACGGTAATGATCAATCAGATTCACCGATAGAATCTGGTCATCCTGGTAATTGATCACTACCAGGGCTTTATCTCCTATCATAAAGATCTTATCTGACTCCAAAGAACCGTTAAGAAGATTAAAAGCTTCTACCTGTTGTCCCTTGAACTTTCCGCCTAACAGTTCTACCGTGCAATTCTGTTCACCTGAACGAATCAGACCGGTGTCTATGATATTATCATTGTTAACCGACTTGATACGTGCAGAACATCGGTCGGCTCCCCGATAGATAATGGCATCTTCATATCCAGTAGGTATAGTCAACAGGATTGCTATAACAAGAAAGGATACCAGCATCGGCAGGTAGTCTCTTCGGTTTCTATTAATATTTTCAACTTTTAACAAGATGGATTTCATAAAGAGCTCTTTCTTTCCCATAAAAGATCTAAGTCCTTCTTTCTGTTTTTTCTGATAACCGGTAATTGTGAAACTATCGTAAAACAAAACAAGAGGCTGCACAAGATTTCCCAGCCCCTTATTTCAACTACAAGCACAGTATGATCACTTCACTTTTAACAGTTTTGCAAGATTATCATATATTTTTGTATTATCATAATAACCCTCAAAGAGACTTGCGCCTTTACCCTTAGCAAATACGCCAACTGGAAACCCGGTATGTGCGTAGGAGGCAAAATTAATACCAGACTTGTTGTTTAATAAATGGGTAATGGTTACTGTTAATGGTTCATAAGTACCGTATAAAATATATTCTTCCTGATTTCTGTCGGTACTTGCGGCGCTCATGGTTTTGTCATATGCCGCCTTTAACTGATCATATTCATATGGGGTAAGAACTAATTTGGGGTTTTTAGCTGCATCTTTATCATCTTGCGTCAGTAAACCAAAATTTGCCTTAACATCGGAAAGCACATCGTTAAATGAAGTCTTATTCTCTTTATATTTCTTTACATAATTTGAATCGAATTTTGCATATGATATTTTCTGATTTGACAGGTTTGTTAAGTAGGTATCATAGTCTGTACCGGCATAACCAATTGTCAATCCGCCTGTTTCATGATCACCGGTTACGATGATTAAGGTTTCGGATGAATGCTTTTTGTAGAATTCAATGGCTTCATTGATGGCTTCGTCTAAGGCAATAACATCCGCTATTGTTGAACCGGCATCATTTGCATGGCAGGCCCAGTCAATTTTTCCGCCCTCAACCATCATGAAAAAGCCCTTATCATTTTCTAGAACTTCGATACCTTTTTCAACATAATCTTTCAGTTCCCACTCATTACTCTTCACATCATTAGCATAGGATAGGGAGTCGCCGTCAACAAGGGTTTCTCCGATTACAATTGCTTTTCCATCACCAGCGGTAAGCTTTTCGGCCTCTTTTTGTGTTTTGATTACCTTATAACCACTTTTTTCTGCTAACTCATAAATATCTGTCTGAGGTTTTGTTTTATCATTTCCTATTGTATTCTTTAAAGCTCCGCCTGCAAAATAATCAAAATTACTATTAATCATTTCCAAACCAATCTCATAATAATTATTTCTGGAAGCCTGATGTGCATAAAATGCAGCAGGGGTAGCATGATTTATATTAACAGTGGATATAATTCCTATCTTGTAATCCTTTTGCTCTTTTAACTTCTCTGTTATGGTTTCATATGTAATTTTTTTGGTTTCATCCATGTTAATGGTTCCGCTATATGTTTTATTTCCGGTTGATAAAGAGGTTGCAGTAGATGCTGAATCCGGACAAAATGATGAGGAATCATAAGTAACAGCAGATCCAGCTATTGGAAATTTCATGAAATTCAGATACTTATTACCCGACAATATTTCGGAATCTTTTGGTTGTGATACGGCGCCAAGATAATCACTGGCTGCCTGAATCTGTGGATAGCTCATTCCATCACCGATAAACAAAAAAACATATTTTGGCGTTTTTGAAACCGTTGCTGCAACAGCCTTCGTATTATTAGCTATGATGCCTTCTGAACCATTATTAATATTCATAAAAACAGTAGCTAACACTATCATGCTTATTATTGTACACGCTATAACTCTTTTTATAATTTTATTCATTATAAGCTCCTTCTACCTACTATATTGGCATAGTTATACACATTCAAGTTACTTTATTAGTAACTCGATACTGATGATTATTTGGGGATATCTCTTATTAACAAGCTATTTATTACTCTCATATATTTGCAAATATCTGATATATTTCGAAAATACCATATTTTCTCTGAGACATCAATAGGTTGCGAATACAATTAACGTAAGTTTTACTTATAAGCATTTTCTTTTACAATTTCTTAACTTTACTATCAAATAATATATGAAGCGAAGCTGGATAAAAAAATCTCCAACCTTAAGTCATGGTTGGAGATATCAAAACTTTTCATTTTTTATTGTCTGCTTAATAGAGAGCGGTTCAAAACTCTAGGTATAATTACTATTCTGGAATTTCTACACTAATTAATTTGTGATTTAAAACGTCAATCAATCCAATATCCGTTAAACCTAATTCTGGTACAGTAGGCAATGAAATAAAGCTAAGTGCCATAAATGGTGCATCCATAGTGCAACCAAGATTCGTAGCTGCATCATTCATAATTTTTAGCTCTGCCATAACTTCATCGGCATTCTTTTCGCTCATTAAGCCTCCAATAGGCAAGTGCATTTTGTGTGTTACTTTACCGTTTTCTGCTACTGTAAGACCTCCCTGCATTTCAGCGATACCGTTTACAGCAGCTGCCATATCTTCTTCATTGGTTCCTACTACTACTATATTATGGTGGTCGTGTGACATAGAATATGCTAAGGCACCTCTTTTCAACTCAAAACCTTGTACAAAGCCTACTCCTACTCCACCATTCTTTCCGTATCTTTCAACAACTGATAGTTTCAATATATCCTGTTCGATATCCATTTGGATCTTTTTGTCCTTAACAGGAAGTGCTCTAACCTCGCAAGTATTAATTATTTGTCTATCAATCAAATTAATGATCTTCGCATTCGTTTTATCACTTTTTGAGGAAGATGGTATATCGAAGGAATCTTTACTTATTGGCTTTTTTAAGATAACTGTATTTTTAATCCACTCTGGATATTCTGCTACCTTAACCTCCTCAAGCAATTTACCTTCTTTCGCTACCAATTGTCCTTCAAAGAAGACTGCTGTTGGTTTCACATACTCTATATCCTCAACTAAAATAATATCAGCAAGCCGGCCTGGAGTTATACTACCGATTTCATCTTCCAAACGAAAGTGTTTTGCTGCATTAAGAGTGGCTATCTTTATAGACTCCATTGGACTGACACCTAACTCAATCGCACGGCTAACATTGTAGTTAATGTGTCCTTCATCTTGAATCTCACTTGCATGCTTATCGTCTGTACAATACATGAGATTCTCAAATCCAAGTCCTTTTTCTAATACTCCTGTCATCAGATCATCGAGATTTCTTTCCGTACTTCCTTCCCGAACAAGTACTTTCATTCCTACTTGCAATCGTGATAACAATTCTTCAATATTTACACATTCGTGGTCATCCGAAATTCCAGAACTAGCATATACATTTAGCTCTTGTCCCAAGCGACCGATTGCATGGCCATTCACTATTTTTCTCTTGTTTAAGGTATCTGCTATTTTGTGTATATATTCTTCTTTTACAAATAGAATTTTAGAAGGATCTAACTCTCCTAAGCTAATACTTTCCTCCCAACCCATAATCTCTTCTACTTCTTTTGCACCCAGGATTGCTCCTGTTGTTTCTAAGCCTGGAGCAGTTGGGACTCTTGATGACACTTCAATTAACATACGATATGGCAGACGATTCATTGATTGTAACATAGCTTTTAGTCCTTCTTCACCAGCTACATTAGCGATTTCCATCAAATCTGCACATAATGTTGTTGTTCCATGGGGAACTACAACACTAGCCAATGCTTCTGGAGAAAGCATCGTAGATTCAAAATGCATATGAGTATCAATAAGGCCTGGAAGAGCGTATTGTCCCTTTCCATCGATTTCTTCTTTTGCCTCAAGATTTGCATTTGGGTGAATGGATACAATTCGCTTTCCTTTAATATAAATATCCGTTGCATAAATCTCCCCAGAAAAAACATTTACTAACTTTACATTTTTTATCTTCAAATCACAGGGATATTTCCCCAATCCAGTTTCTATTGTATTTTTTATCTCTTCAAACGTTCTCATATCATTCGTCTCCTTCTATTTATAGTACAATGTCGAGAATGAGGTAAATAATAAAGATACCTGTTAACACCCATACTGTAGCAGTTATTTTCTTTGCTTTTCCTGCAGCAACTTGTCCAAGTGTATATCCTAATAAACCAAACAATATACCATATGCAATATTGTAAGAGAAAGGCATAAATGCTACCGTCAAAAATACTGGCAGAGCAATTGATAAATCTGCTAAATCCATTTGACATAAAGGCTCAATCATAAATATTCCTACCATAATTAATGCAGGTGCTGTTGCAATCGGTGGAATCATTAAAAAGATAGGAGAAAAGAATAGTGTAAGTACGAACAACAATCCTGTAACACAAGCAGTCATACCTGTTCTACCACCTTCTGCAATTCCCGTAGTACTCTCCGCTCCATAAATTGTTACTGTATTGGTACCAAGGATTGCTCCAATAGCAGCACCACCAGCAGAAACAAACAATGCTTTTCCTGCACAAGGAACATTACCATCTTTATCAACCAAATTTGCCTTTTCAGCAACTCCTAATAAAACCCCAATACTATCAAACAAATCAACAAACAAGAAACTGATAATTGCAAAAACAACTCCCAAAACAACAACTGGAGCTCCAGTAAACATTCCTTTGATAGAAAGCTGGCCAAAAGTAGGAGCCATAGCAGTAATTGGATTATCAAAGAGAATAAATTGCTTTGGTAATTGAGCATAAGTGAGTCCCGTGACTGGATCTGTTACGAAAAGAGAAATACCTGTAATAACTAAAATACCAATTAAAATACCACCCTTAACTCTTTTGATTACAAGAACTGCTGTTAAAGCTAATCCAAATAAAGCTAAAAGTGCGCCAGGATTGGACAAATCACCTAAGGTTAATAATGTATCCGGTGATGACTGAATGATTCCAGCTTGCTGAAAACCTGTAAAAGCAATAAAAAATCCTATTCCGGCACCAACTGATTTCTTAATACAATCCGGCATTGCATCTACAATCTTTTGCTGCACTTTAAAGATACTAAGTAACATAAATCCTACACCAGAAATAAATACACAGACCAACGCGTTTTGCCAGGACAGGCCTAAAGTATTAACTACGTAGTATGCAAAATAAGCATTTAAACCCATGGCTGGTGCAAGTGCAAAGGGTAAATTGGCCCAGATTCCAATCCAAAGACAGGCTATGGCAGATGCTAAAGCTGTAGCCCAAAATACTGCTTTCGTATCCATTCCCGCTGCAGATAAAATTGCTGGATTTACTGCAACAATATAGACACAAGTTAGAAATGTGGTTAACCCTGCTAAAACCTCAGTTTTTGGTGTGCTTCCTCTTTCCTTTAAATGAAAAAGTTTTTCCAATAAGTTGTTTTGTGCTACACGTTCTGATTTCATACACTTTCTCCTTTAATAAAATTTTGGTAGTATGGTAATATGGTATTACCTTTAAAGTACGTATAAAAAATAGATTCCTAAAGAACTATAAGAACCTATCAATTATCAAAAACGTTTTTGATTCTCATTAAGTTGAATTTTATAAAATTTGTATTATAAAACTCGGTATCAGAAACAATTGGTTTATTATCCTGGTCATAGTTAATTCCATTAAAAACAAGAACAGTATCACATTCCATGTATTTAGCACTGGCACTAAAATCTGCCATTCTCTTTTTCGTCATACTTTTAATTTCAATTTTATCTCTGCTAACAATTCTGCCACCTTTGTTACGTATTATATCAAATGTAGAATGTTCTAAACAGTTTTGAAGATTAATTTCATCTTCTATTAAATCTTTAGAAAACCTATCAATACTAACAATTGCTGGATGGTCATCAGCAAAATATACTTTTTCAATGGTATAGATAGGGCTACCTGCTTCTATCTGCAGGATGCTTGCTTGTTCCTTATCAGCAGGTATTATTTCTAGATTAGTAATCTCAAAGTGGGATTTATAGCCACTCTCTTCAATCAATTTGCTAAACTCTTTTCCTGGAGTAAGGTTAACCTGTATTTGAAGTGCTGCGGGATTAATAAACGTACCTTTTCCATGCATTCTAAATATCATACCTTCCTGCTCAAGATCGTCAAGAGCACGGCGAATTGTCACCCTGCTTACAGATAATCTTTGTGCAAGTTCATTCTCAGATGGCAATTTTGTACCTTTATTTGTATCAATATCTTTAATAAAGGTATATAAAGATTGCTTCACGTGATCACTTAAGTTGGTTTTATTCATAGGTAACAAATCCATTTATTATCTCCTTTTTAAAGGTAATACCTTAATACTATATTACCATGAGAATGTACTATTGACAATGTACAAACTATAACATAAACTATCTTTTTTTTCGTTAAATATTACTAATTGAATCAGCAAATCCTTGGCAACATAACTCCTTCCAGTGATGGAATAATTCTTTTCCCCCCTATACCAGTTTCCAACAAAACGCTTGGTCTAACCACATCAGAAGTGAATTTGCCTATAATGGCAGCATTCTCACAGCCTTTGCATCTTTTAATCACTGCGAGTACTTCATGACTTTTTTCTTTTTCAACTATAATAATCATTCTCCCCTCAGAGGCAAGATATAGCGGATCTAACCCTAATAACTCATTCATAGATTTAACTTCCGCTGTAATCGGAATTGTTTCCTCCAATAAACAAACACCTCTAGCAGCCACTTCTACTATTTCATTTAAAGCTGTTGCCAATCCACCTCTCGTAGGATCTTTCATTAATTTAATATTCCCCATATACTTTTTCAGTTGTTCCACAATGTTATTTAATGGCATGCAGTCACTTTTAATATTCCCTGCTGCTTCTATTTGATATCGTTCAAGAGCTATCGTAGTGCCATGTTCAGCAATTCCACCTGTTATTATTATTTGATCGCCTTCCTGTATTGGTTTTGATTTGTATCCACTTTGTACAACTCCGATTCCTGAGGTGTTAATAAATATACCATCTACAAAACCCTTCTCCACCACCTTTGTATCACCAGTGATTATTTTCATTCCTGTTTTTTTGCATACCTCTCCCATGGACCTGGCAATGTTTTCAAGTAAACCCATGTTAAATCCCTCTTCGATTATAACCCCACAGCTTAAATATAAAGGTTTCGCTCCCGCTGTGGCTAAATCATTTATCGTTCCACAGACAGCTAGTTTACCAATGTCTCCTCCCGAAAAGAAAAGAGGTTTTATAACATAGGAGTCCGTTGTAAATGCAATTTTTCCTTGAGAAACCTCAATAACAGAGGCATCCAAGGAATTTAGTAACAGATCATTATCGAAATGCTTATAAAAAACCTCTTTAATAAGCAAGTTCGTGTACTTACCCCCATCTCCGTGGAAAAGTGTAACTATATTCTCCATCCTAACTCCCCTCTCTATATCGGTAGGCAATAGCACAAGATCCCTCTGAAGACACCATGCAAGGTCCATAGGGATTTACTGGGCTACATAGATGTCCAAAAAGTTTACACTCCCTTGGTGCCTTATTCCCAAGTAATATATCCTTACACCCACAACTTAACAGAGTTTCTTTCGACTCAATTTTTTTCAATTCACTTTCTATCGAAAAAACTTCCAGCGCATTGAAGGCAGCGTATTTTTCATTAATTGTTAATACTGAATTCTGAACCCTACCGATTCCTCTCCACTCTCCATTTGAAGTCTGGAATACCTCATCGAT
Source organism: Bacillota bacterium (assembly GCA_023443225.1). Lineage (GTDB taxonomy): Bacteria > Bacillota > Clostridia > Lachnospirales > Lachnospiraceae > Anaerocolumna. Next base: position 10,181 of record JAEZVF010000102.1, on the reverse strand, counting down.
GAATCGATTGGCAATTGGATTTCCGGAAGCCCTTACACATCGTTTATAAAGATTTTCATAAGCCTGCCTTTCGTTTTGTACAATGTTTTCTACTAAGTAATGAATTCCAATTAGGATATCTCTTGCTTCAAATCCGCATACGGCAGCCGGAATTCTATAATCTGTTCTAATAAAACTAAAATAGTTTGAACCTTTCACCGTAGCTACATGCCCAGGGCAAATCAAGCCATTTATCTCATGATTTGATTGTTTAAATATGTAATGTAGAATTGGAGGCATAAGTTTAATAGATGTAAGGAAATAGAGATTCTTAATTCCTTTTTCGGCTGCCGTTTTTATGGCTAGAGCAATAATCGGGGCTGTGGTCTCAAAACCAACGCCAAGAAATATAAACTTTTTCTTTCTATTCGTATCTGCCATCTCTATTAAAACCATGGGAGAACAAATTACCCTTACATCTTTCCCTTTTGCCTTCTCGTCTAATAAACAACCTTTCCTACCTCTTACCCTCATTAAATCTCCAAAAGTAACAATCACAACATCATATGTATTCAATATTGTAATCGCCCTGTCAATATAGCTTTCTTCTGTTACACAGACGGGACACCCTGGACCAGATAATAATTTAACCTTAGATGATATGACTGACTTTAACCCCATCTGTGCAATTTTCTGGGTATGAGTTCCACAAACCTCCATGATTTTTATATCTTCTGTAACCAAGCTATTAATTTCATTGATTAGATGTTTTTCCAAAGCCATATTCATCTTTCTACCCCTTGCATCTTACATCAACCTTTCTCATCCTCATCTAACAATGGTTTCATCATAGTAAAGAAAGCATCATAATATTCTCTATCTATCCTTTCAATAGCGCATCCCGCATGGACTAATACGAATTCACCTATTTGTGGATTTTCAATCATTTGAATGTTTATGGTTGTTTCTACACCCACCATAGTTACCTTTGCACGTGTAGGAAAAACTCCAATAATTTCACCTGGAACTGCAATACACATCTCAAATCATCTCCTCCACTGCATCAACTATACCTAATTGTCCAACAGAAATACCACTGTCATTGCTGGGAATCTGTTGGTTAAAATAGACTGTAATATTTTTTTCTTTCAATCCCTTTAAAATATAAGAAAGAAGGTAGCTATTTTCAAAAACTCCCCCACTTAGCACAACTATTCTCAAATCGTATCGTTTGCTAATTTTACAAACCATATCTATTGTTACATTTCCTAGGGTATTGTGAAATTTAGCTGAAATACTGGCAGGACTCATTGCCTTGTCTATATCTTTTAACACCCCAAGAAGAATACTCTTATAATCAATTAGATACATTCCATTTTGTTCACATATAGAATAGGAATAATATTCTTCAACATGAGGATCCACGATATTTTCTAATTCAATTGCTGCCTGCGCTTCATACGTTATACGATGCCGTATGTTTAAAATAGAAGCTATACAATCAAAAAACCTTCCTACACTCGAAGTCTCATAACAATTTAGATGTTTATCAAGAGCCTGTTTCACCGTATTCATACTATTTATATCAATTCCCTCTAAGAGATTTTTGTCTTCATAATGAATAGAGTGCAGATAACTTACCGCAATTCTCCAAGGCTCTTTAATGGCTTGGTCTCCTCCTTGAATTGTTACATACTTTAAGTGACCCACACGGATAAAATTCTCTCTCGTTCCAACAAAAAATTCTCCACCCCATATCTTATCATCTGTGCCAATCCCAGTTCCATCAAATATCACACCAATTACAGGATCTAAAAGCTGATGTTCCACCATACAGCTAACCATATGTGCATGATGATGTTGTACTGCAAGTTTATTACCCACTAAACTCTTGGCATACCTGGAAGATAAATAGCTTGTATGAAAATCATGCGCAATGATTTGAGGCTTTAATTCCACCATATGAATAAAGTTCTCAATTGCCTTTGTATAAGTAATATAGCTGTCGTAGTTTTTAATATCCCCTAGATACTGACTCATATATCCATATCCGTTTTGCGTAAAACTAAATGTACTTTTTTCTTCGGCACCTAAGGCTAATATTTCATGTTTTGCTTTCATAGGAAAGATAAAAGGAGTATATCCCCTCGCCCTTCTTATGACAAGCTCCTGATTATTAACTACTTTCACTACAGAATCTTCTACTGGAATATGTATGTTTCGGTTATGTATTAGAAAATAATCCGCTATCCTAGTTAGATTATTAAGTGCTTGTTGATTTTCATACTGTATCGGTGCATTACTCACGTTGCCACTGGTCATTAGGAGGCATGAGATTCCATCTTGAAACAGTACATAGTGCAATGGTGTATAGGGTAGAAGAATCCCTAATTTCTTCATATTGGGAGCAATTTGGTCAGGTAGATTACAGGTCATTTTCTTCTCTAAGAGCACAATCGGTCTTTTATTGCTAATCAGTAGCTTCTCCTCGACTTCACCAATCAAACATAATTGTTTCGCTGTTTCTAAATCCTTTACCATAATAGCAAAGGACTTATGAGGTCTATGTTTTCTTTCCCGTAAAGTCGTGATTACCTCTTCATTTCTCGCATCGCAGACAAAATGAAATCCACCAATCCCTTTGATAGCCAGAATCTTTCCCTCAAGTATTAGGGTAATTGTCCTTTGTAAAGGATCCTTGCATAGGATTTCTTCCCCCTCATTTGTTAATAAGCTTAAGGCAGGTCCACAAGTCTTACAACAATTGGTTTGAGCATGAAATCTTCTGTTGCTTGGATCATTGTATTCTCTCTCACAGTTCGGACACATTAGAAAGTCATCCATTGTTGTATTTTCCCTATCATAAGGTAATTTCTTAATAATAGAGTATCTTGGACCACAGGCTGTACAGTTGGTAAATGCATAATGAAACCTATCGTTATTCGGATTCAAAATCTCCTTTAGACACTCAGGACAGATGGCTACATCCTGACTCAAGTAATGAAGACTCCTTGTATCAGCTAAGCTAGATCTAATTTCAAAATCACGATAGCCTATCAAACATCTAGCAATTGCTTCTACTTTTTCTATCCTCGCTAATCTGGGTGGACTTTTCATAATTTGAATTAAAAAATCCTTAATCTTAGTTTTTTCTCCCTCTAAGTCCATTACTACGGCACTTCCCTGATTACCAACCCATCCTTTAATATTAAATAATTTCGCTTGATTATAGATATACGGTCGATAGCCTACACCTTGTACTACACCAAACACTTTGATCGCATATCTTATTCTATTTACCTCTTGATTATTGTTCAATCGTCTCACCTTGGATATTTTGAATATATGCAGTCTGATCTTCCATATCTCTGTGTTGTATTAAAATCTGCAATTCATGACTAATGCAATTTTGATTATGGATTTCTAAATATTCTCGTAAACTCTCTTCATTAATGTGACTATGATGATTTACTACTAAGGTAAATTGATCAATCCGTTTCATTTTATTTGTCTTGCAAATGTCGTTTAATGATTTTGATATATTAGCTAATAAATAAGTATCATGCATGATAGCCCCCCTATTAATCTGGTAGATAAATTGATACACTTCTTCACAAATAAAAAGAAATCTAGTTTTTAATGTGTCGCTTAATTCTAAACTAAAATCAATATTCTCCACTTCTATCCCAATGAGGTATCCTTCCACCTCTTTTCCATAAGTTTTAAGTAAATAAATCAAACTCGGCTGATGTTGCGAATAAGCTTCACGATGCCAATCAATCACTTCACTGATAGGCGTGTAAGTAATAGTTCCTGGATTGATTTCAAAAAAAGAAGAATCAATAATAAACAATAAATCTCCATTTTCTATTTTACTTAAAGCATAATCATGATCTGTCTCTCCAAGTATCAACTCGATATGTTCTTGTATCAGGCGTTGTGAAAGCGCTTCTGCTACCTTAATCCCTATCCCATCATCCCCCATAATGGCATTTCCAATCGCAATACATTTAACAGCCATATTACACGACCCGAATCCTTACAGGTTCGTATCTGTCGCTTATTACATGGGTTGCACAGGATACACAGGGATCATAGGAACGAACAATTCTTCCAATTTCTACTGGGTTTGCCAAGTCATTAATTTGGGTTCCAATCAGCGCTTCTTCTACTACTCCCTTAAAACCCATAGAGTCTTCAGGAGATAGGTTCCATGAGGAGGGCGTAATAATTTCATAATTCTGTATTTCCTGATCTCCTATCAAAATCCAGTGTCCTAGAGCCCCTCTCGTTGTATCAATGAGTCCTTTCCCTTGGACTAACTTGGGAAGTTCATACTTTCCCTGCTGGGAAGATTGTAACTGCATTTTTTCCAAAAGTCCTTCCATAATCCCTACTATTTTATTTATTTCTAGCACTCTTGCAATAGTACGATCCATGGTGGAAATTCCTCCCCTATAGTTATCACTTAATAACATCCGCGCAAGTGGTCCAACCTCCATCGGATATCCTTCGTATCTGGGTGCCTTAATCCAACTATAAGCATCCTCCTTCTGCCGGTTTTCCTCAATCGTTGGTTCTGTCGGTCTTTGTTCTATCTTCCTTGCCTCGTACCATGCACGACGGATATTTTCTGTTATTTGTTCAGAGTTAAATTCTTGTCTTTCTCCATTCAGCATCACTTGAGGTGCTATATAAAATAATTCTTTTTCTTCATAGCTGTCAAATACCCCATACGACAATAAATTTGTATACCCAAACCCATTATTAAAATAATCTGGGTAATACTGTGCAATGGTATATACATCCGGAATCATTCTAGCGGTTACAAATTCTTTGATTTTAGCTAAAATAGATTTTATTTTAATCCATTTTGCTGAATCAAGATTAACTGTTACACCTCCTACAAATATACCGTGGGTGTGAGGAGCTTTTCCTCCAAGTTCAGCTAACATCTCATGGGCTAGGCGACTGTATTCAAGAGATTCCATATAGTGTTTTGATAACTCTTTGTTAAGCTCCTCTGGCAACCTATAGTCATTATGGGTGTTGGCGTATATAGGTGATATGTCTGGTATACGAACAAAATCCGGCATGGTATATTGGTAAAAGTGCCGAAGATGATTTTGAACAAATTCACAACCATGCATATAGTCTCTTATTACTTTATGATTTTCGTTCGTACTAATGTTTAATACATCTTCTAATGCCAAAGTAGAGGCAAAAGAATGGGCGGTAGAACAAATTCCACAAATCCTTTCAGTAAAGTAAATTGCATCCAAAGGAGGCCTTCCCTTTAGCATTTTTTCAAAACCTCGAAAAAGCATGCCACTACTTTTCGCATCAATTATTTGATTTTGTTCTAGCTCTACTTCAATTTCCAAAAAACCACTAATTCGAGTGATAGGGTTGATTGTAATCTTGCTTCCCATATCTTCCTCCAGCACATTATTTAGTAACTTACAAAGGGCTCCATACCATCTGGGAACTTTTCCCCAGCACATCCAATGCAAGGTGTATTTGCTCCAACTGGCCAATTAACATATCCGTTCCATTGCCTCACAGGACAATCTGTTTTTGTAACAGGTCCTCGGCATCCCAGTTTAATCATACATTCCAAGTCGCCTAGCTTCGTAGCAAAAATACCTTTATCAAAATAGGATCTCCTAGTACAATGATCATGAATTGTAATACCATAGAACATGATAGGCCTACCTTGCGAATCCAATTCCAGATTTCCAAAGGTAATGAGATTCGCAATCGTTCCAATCACCCAGTCTGGATGACTTGGGCAACCAGGTATTTTTATGACTTCTCTATTCAAAAATTGTGCCACACTCATACTTCTCGATGGATTTGGACTTGCGGCTGATATTCCTCCATAGGAGGCACAAGTTCCTACTGCAAGTACATATTTTGCCTTTTCCCCGGCCAATTTGACGGCTTCCATAGCCGTAATGACTTCTCCCTGATAACGTGCAATCATAGTATACAAACCATTATCCTTTGTAGATACTGCCCCCTCGACCACCAGGATAAAATCTGTTTCCAAGGTATCCAAAAACTGTTTGAAGGCTTTTTCCCCATCAGCAGCCATAAGGCTATTATTGTACCTTAAGGTTACCATTTCCTGTAACAGATACATGACACCAGGGTTTTCTGCATTTAATAAAGAAATTACATTTCCTGAACAACCAGTAGCTTCTAACCAGATTAAATTCATTTTATCTTGATTAGAATCTTCTAATTCCTTTATAGCCAAATTTACGATGCTTCTAGCAGTGGTTTTCTTTGATTCCATCACCTGGCACGGTCCCATCGTAGCCATCCCCTAACCCATTTCTTAAATCCTATGTAAGAATATATGAAAACATTCCTTCACAAATCTAAACAGTTGTTCTGTATTGTTTTAGAATAACACTTTGTTAATATCATACTGTGAGTTCACAACCATCCACAATTGGGGAAACCAATTCATTATATTCCAGATGTTAATCCCCTTTAGACCGAATTCAGGTACCAGCTTTACAAAAGCATCCATGCTTCTTGCGTCCCAAAACCGTACAATATATTCATTGTTAGTAATAAATTGGAAGTATGCTGTGTTCGTAGTTTTATCATATCTAATTTCAACATTATTGTTATATGCAATATCGATGGCGGAATTATAATTAAGCGCCATACCCCTTGAGATTCCTGGGATATAAGGGTATCTCCATATATACCCAATTACGGTTGATCCAACATATATTTTCTCCGGAGGTAATAATCTCGATATATAATCGAAAAAACGTCGGAAGGTATCCAAGGAGGGTGTACCCGGAGGAATACCCTCTGAATAACCAAAATCATAGGTTATCATTGTAATACCCTCTGCTAGTTTACCAAGCTCAACATAATCAAGTCCCATAAAAATCGTTCCGGTCAACAATTGAAAAATGCGAATACTAAAGGTATAGAATACTTTATATCCCGCTGCTGATGCACGCTTCGCAAATTCTGAAACGAAATCATCATAAAGCTTACGATCCTCCGGAAGAATATATGGCGTATTAATGTCAACTCCAATGTATCCTTTCAATTGTAAAATACGAAGTAGGTTATCAAATAACTTCTCCTGAACCCCAGGGTTAGAAAGAATCGAATGTACTATATCAATTTCTTCTTCCATACTCTGCGAGAAAGCTTCCAGCATCATGATGGGGGCTACTCCATATGCCTTTGCCTCTTGGATTATCTCTATATCATCTATATCATTGATCTCTCCCTCTGCTGTTACCTGATAACTAAAAATAGTCAAATATGATAGAAAAGGTAATGTTCTCCTAAGAACCTTCATGTCAATAAACGGGAATGCATAACTATTGATTGATATCGCTCTTATTTTATCTCCCACATATCTTATTACAATTGTCTCGCCAGGATATATATAATCTCCATCTGAAAGATATGGATTATTTCTTAGAAGTTGTGATACTGTAATTCCATATCTGCTTGCAATACCTTCTAAAGTATCTCCCTCCTGAACTATATGGATTGTCTCAGGAACCTGTACAACGATTGCCTCGCCCACAACTAAACGTTCTGGATGAATTATTGCATTGTCAAGTATTAGTCTATCAGTCGATACACCATATTCCTCGGCAATCGAATCTATAGTTTCACCAGATTTAACAACATGAATGTGCATAATTCCTCGCATTTCACCGCCAACAACATCGGTACATAATATTTAAAAAACCACTGCCTGGGTTCTATTAGTATGAAAGTGTTCTTCTTTCATACTTAATCCCATAACATTATTTACTTAATTATATGCTTATGATTTCAGAGTCATTCATGAATTATTATATGCTTGGTATTTACCTTTGTATTCAGAGCACATTTTATATGATATTACATATGATAAAATAACAAAAATAAAAGGAATTAAATAAATGTATAATGAACATCATAAACCTTGTTTTCAAAACACCAATAGATATCACTCAAATGCTAACCACCAATGTACCAATCCGTATATAAAGGACTATGGACCGAACCCGTTTGTTGTTAATATAAATGAAATAACAAAACAAAATAGAACCTTCCGCACTGCTTTATGGACAGGATGCCATTTACAAGTTACTTTAATGGATATAAAGGTTGGGGAAGATATCGGTTTGGAAATTCATCCTGACGTTGATCAATTCTTACGTATAGAACAAGGTCAAGGACTTGTAATGATGGGTGATAAAAAAGATTGTTTAGATTTTCAAAAGAATGTCTGTGATGATTTTGCAATATTAATACCTGCTGGCACGTGGCACAATATAATTAACACAGGCTGTGTACCACTCAAATTGTACTCAATTTATGCGCCACCCCAACATCCACATGGTACAGTTCATAAAACGAAAGCAGATGCACAAGAAGCTGAAGAAAATCACTGCTACTAAATAGCAATGCTCTGATACAAAGCTAGTTCTATTCTACTGCCAAATAATACACCATATCAAAATAATGGGCTGCGAACGCAGCCCATTATTTCTATTTCCCATACTATAGCCTTTCCCTTATATACTCTGCAAGCTTCGGATCTACACAGTAGACATTTTGATTCCTTTTAACGATTGATCCGTAGAAACACGTTTTGTAAAATCAGTTATAACCTGTTCATTTGTTCATTTAAGTATGAAAACACACACCTTAGCCGTTGACAACCTCTTCCTATTGCAATACACTTAGCTTATAAGTATTTACCAAATCAGATAAGGCAGGACAAAGAAATGTAGCAAAATTGAACAAAATCATAACTAAAGGAGTGTGGCGTTATATGAAACTGGAAGGAAAAGTAGTAGTTGCACAAGGTGGAGGTCCCACCGCGGTTATTAATCAATCTTTAGTAGGAGTTGCACTAGAATCTAGAAAATTTCCGCAGATTACCAAGGTGTATGGTGCGGTAAACGGTGTATCCGGAATTATTAACGAGAACTTTTTGGATTTGACACAGGAGACAACACATAATCTTGAGCAAGTTGCCATTACCCCCTCCTCAGCTCTGTTATCCACCAGAGATAAACCGGATGATGCTTATTGCCGTGAAATATTTAAGGTTTTCCAGGCACATAATGTTCGATACTTCTTCTATATTGGGGGAAATGATTCTGCAGAAACGGTTCGAATTGTAAATGAACAGGCTGAACTATCTAACTATGAATTCCGTGCTATTCATATCCCTAAGACCATCGATAATGATCTAATGATGAATGACCATACTCCAGGTTATGGTTCTGCAGCCCGTTATGTAGCGCAGGCTTTTATCGGAATTGATTTGGATAACCGGGCACTTCCTGGTGTACACATAGGTGTTGTAATGGGTCGTAATGCAGGTTTTCTAACTGCCGCATCTTCGATTGCACAAAAATATCCGGATGATGGCCCTCATTTGATTTATCTACCAGAGAGACCATTTCTAGTTGAGCGATTTCTTGAGGATGTTAAATCCGTATATACTAGATATGGTCGCTGTATCATCGCAGTCTCTGAAGGTATTCAGGATGAAATGGGTGTGCCAATCGTAACCAAACTTGGTAAAACTGAACGTGATGCTCATGGGAATGAGCAACTGTCAGGTTCCGGTGCCCTAGGAGATTTACTGGCTAACTATATCAAAGAGAAATTGAATATAACAAGGGTAAGATCAGATACGTTTGGCTATGTGCAAAGATCCTTCATGGGATGTGTATCTGATGTTGATCAGCATGAAGCCAGGGAAGTTGGTGAGAAAGCAGCTCAGTTTGCAATCTGGCATAATATTGATGGTTCCATCGTCATTAACCGTACAGGATTCTACTCTGTAGATTATCAGATTGTACCGCTGGCAGAAGTAGCTGCGAAGACTAAGCTCATGCCAGATGAATTCATCAACGCTACCGGCAATCATGTAACGGAAGCCTTCAAATATTACTTGAACCCACTCTTAGGTTCCAACATGCCACAAGCAAGTATGCTTCGTGCACCAAGAGCACCTAAGATTCTAAGGCCTGAATAAACCAAACCGCAAGAGTTGAATCATTTTTATATGATAACAAACTAAGGGGCTGTCGCTTTAACGATTGAAAAATCGTGAAGCGGCAGCTTCTTTTTGGTCTAAAAATGTAATCTCTCTATCTGTAGCAGCCCAATTTAAACGGTATTTGTTAAAAATAACGTACCTTAAG
>JAEZVF010000012.1 GCA_023443225.1 Bacillota bacterium | reverse complement strand
TTCAAGCGGGGCTTATTAAAGTGCCTCTAATCAATGTACTGCCACACTTATACAATTCGAAAAACGGCAGATTGGCACTTTGGTAAGACTTTCCTGTTTTTCAATTGCAATTTGCGGAAACTCAAGTTTATTTTCCCGAGTTGCTGATAAAATACAATTAATTTTACATTTTTACATTTGCACTCGCCCAACCGTTAAACGATAACAATAATTTGTTAATTGATAAACAATAATTCTAATTGGCTTTAAATGTCAACCATGGTATAATAGTACAAAATGTGACAATTAATGAGTATAAGTAGAAAAACGAAAAGGGAGAACAAAAATGAAAATACTATTTATTCATGCTTGGCATAAGTATGATAAGAGTTATCGTGGGAAATTATCAAAGCTGCTAAGCTATCCCTCTTTGACCTTGCCGACATTAATATCGCTTGTACCAGAAGAACTTCATGCAGAGATAGATGTGTGTGATGAAATGTCTCAAACAGTAAAATATGATAAACAAAAGTATGATGTGGTAGCTATTTCTTTTGACACCTCCTCAAGCCATCAGGCATATGAACATGCCAAGGAATTTAAAAAAAGAGGTGCTTATATTCTATTCGGTGGTTATCATACCACCTCTATGCCAGAGGAAGCACTTCAACATGCCGATACGATTATTATTGGTGCAGGAGAACTATCTCTCCCACAGTTTTTCTATGATTTTGTAAATGGAGCTCCAAAGAAAAGCTACGATAATCAAAATATTGACACCTGCAATATGAAAATACCAAATAGAAAAGCAGTCAGCTCTGCAAAGTATTTAAATATACCTACGATCATAGCAGACAGAGGTTGCAATAACCGTTGCAAATTTTGTGCCATAAGTGAAATGTGGAGGAGTCGTCCAAGGCCGGTTCATGAGGTGTTGGATGAGATTAAGAGCCTTCATACGAATAAATTGATTTTCTTCGATCCTAATTTCTTCGCACCGAAACAATATGCATTGGAGTTAATGGAAGGCCTAGAGCAACTAAAAGTACGCTGGGCGACCAATGCCACCGCAGACGTAGCATTTGATGATGAGTTATTAAAAGCAGCACAAAGAAGTCGTTGTACAGGAGTTTTAATTGGGTTTGAGTCTTTAAGTGAGCAGTCCTTAAAGGGTGTACATAAACGGTTTTCTAATGTAGAAAAATACCGAGAAGTTGTAGAACGGATGCATGCTTATAATATTGCAGTTAATGGATGTTTTGTACTTGGTTTTGACCATGATACAGAACAGGATTTACTTTCTATGCCTGAAAAGATTCAATACTTGAATTTAGATTTAACTAGATATTCTATTTTAACCCCTCTTCCTGGCTCAGTCATGTTTCGAGAATTTGAACAGGAGAATCGAATCATAACAAGAGACTGGTCTATGTATAATCAGCATCATGCTGTATTTCAACCGTTTCATATGTCACCTAGGCGGCTGGAAGAAATCTATCATCACATCTGGAAGGAAACCTTTAAGTTTAAGAATATTGCATCCAGGGTACATCATGCACCTAATAAAACTTTGATTGAAAAAGCGGTCTTACTTGGTACCAATATAGGCTTTAAATTTGTAGGGATATGATTGAAAGATAATCTGAAGCAAACCAAATAAGAAACGAGTTATTGTTTGTACAATAAGGATACAGTCAGGAGTCAGGTATGAGAATTACGGTAATACGTGTTAGTATGTTTGAAGGGAAGAGCCATGATGCCATGAAACCCTTAATTTTCCCGATTATTGCAGGTTTAACACCAAAGATGCACCAGATAGATTTTATCGATGATAGAATAGAAGAACTGCCAAATGAGTTGTCTTCTGATATTATTGCACTCTCAGCTGATACGTTTTCAGCGAAGAGAGCTTATATACTTGCACGGAAATATAAAACAAAGAACAATATCATTGTGATTGGTGGATTTCATGCTACTATATTGCCGCAGGAATGTGAAGATTACGCAGATGTTGTTATGATAGGTGATGCTGAGGATACTTGGCCTAAGCTGCTGAATGATTACGAAAATAGTGAGATAAAAAGGAAATACATATCTGAGTATCAAGCGTCCCTTCACTATATTCCTTCAAGGCATCCTGCTTATGAAGGGAAAAAGTATCAAAAGATTGGAACAATTCAGTTCTCACGAGGCTGTAAATATCATTGTGACTTTTGCTCTATCAAATCCATGTATCCATGTAATGTCCGGCAGAAAGATATTCAGTGCATTGTCGAAGAAATCAAAGACACCAATGAAACGATATTGTTTTTTATTGACGACAACTTATTTATCAATAAATCGTCTGCAATTGCCCTTTTTCATGCCATAAAACCACTGAAAAAGAAATGGGCATGTCAGATTAGTATGGATATTGGATTGCATGATGATCTGCTGACCTTAATGAAAGAGAGCGGTTGTATCTTAGTCCTTATTGGGTTTGAATCATTGAATCGAAGAAATTTGGAGCAAATGAATAAGAGTGCTAATCTTAGACAGAGCTATGATGAAGTGATTGCAAATATCTATAAGCATAAGCTAATGATTTATGCCACCTTTGTACTTGGTTATGATTATGATACTCCGGAAACAATTAGAGAAACAATGAAATTTGCTATGAAGCATAAATTTGCAGTGGCAAATTTTAATCCCTTAATTCCTATGCCGGGGACGAAACTTTATGATAGGCTGGAGGAACAAGGACGCCTGCTTTATCCGAAATGGTGGCTAAAAGATGGATATTGTTATGGAGACACCGTATATCAACCTATGAGCCTATCGCCAGAAGAATTAAAAAGATTATGCAAGGAAGTCCGTTTTCAATATTACAGCTTTAATAATATCGTAAAGAGATTCATCGGTAATAAAATACATTGGAATTGCTTTCGATGTAGCGTATATTTTATACTTAATATAGTATCTGCAGTGGAAATTCGAAGAAAGCAAGGTAGGTTACTGGGAGGAAGTTTGGATGAAACTGACGTTAATTAAACCTAATATCGGCAGAAAAGAACATGGATTATATGTAGACGAAGGGCGTATGGAACCGCTACAGCTTGGTATATTGGCGGCACTGACGCCAAAGGACATCGAGGTAGTCATGTATGATGACAGATGTGAAGCCATTCCTTATGAAGAACCTACAGATTTGGTTGCAATTACGGTTGAAACCTTTACGGCCAGAAGGGCCTATGAAATAAGTGAAGAATATCGTAAACGAGGAGTTCCCACATTACTTGGAGGAATGCACGTTACGTTACTTCCTGAAGAAGTGAAAGAACATGCTACTTCTATTATGATTGGTGATGCAGAACCTATTTGGGAAGAGATGATTAAAGACTTACGAAGGGGTGAACTAAAACCGCAATATCAAGGAGAACAAGCTCTTTACCCACAGGAAGGGATTATTCCCAGACGAGATATATTTGAAGGAAAAGGATATCTTCCAATAACCTTGCTCCAATTCTCCAGAGGGTGTAAATACCACTGTAGCTTTTGTGCCTCCAGCGCTTATTTTAAAAGCCGCCATTATTGCAGACGAGTGGAAGAAGTGATACAGGAAATTAAGAGTCAAAAACGCAAGTTGTTATTTTTTGTGGATGATAATATTGTATCCGACTTTACACAGGCAAAGGAATTATTTCGTGCTTTAATTCCGCTTAAGGTAAAATGGGTTAGCCAGGGAAGCCTTGATATGTTAAAAGATAAGGAGTTAATGCAGTTAATGGTAAAAAGCGGATGTTTGGGACTGGTGATTGGATTTGAGTCAATTAAAGCAGAGAATCTCAAATCCATGAACAAGGCAGCGAATCAAAAACATAGCTTTGACCAGTATAGGCATGAAATCAAAGAACTTAAAAAATGGGGATTACAAACCTGGGCGGCTTTCACCGTAGGACACGATGCGGATACAGTTGATAGTATTCGGGAAACCTGTGAGTTTGCAATTAAAAATAAATTCTGTTTTGCAGCATATAACATTTTAATGCCCTATCCCAATACCTCCTTGTATGCAAAGTTACAAGAGGAAGGGCGCCTGCTCTACGATGGAAAATGGTGGTTGCATGAAGACTACCGTTTTAATCATGCTGCAATCTTACCTAAGAATATGACCCCTAACGAATTGACGGAGGTATCATTTTGGTGCAGGAAGAAGTTTAATAGCCCGGGTTCTATCTTCTTACGGGCATTTGAACTCCATACCAATATGAGAACACCATATCGGTTTATAACCTATTTAATATATAATCCCTTGTTTCGAAAAGAGGTCTTTAAGAAGCAGAGTATGAAGTTTGGATTAAATCATAAGGTTAGGTGACATATATGGTAAATTTGTATGGAGAAGTTATAGCAAAAAAGAATTTAAATAAAGAAGATATCCTTACTATGTATCAGTTAATGGATACTTTTTATGAAGGGATGAAGATGGAAACTTTTTGTGAAGATTTATCACAAAAAGATTATTGTATTTTACTTCGGAATGAGAATAATGAAATCTGCGGATTCTCTACACAGCTTATTTTACACATACCCTTTGGTCAGCAGACAATCCATGGTGTGTTTTCTGGAGATACTATTATCCATAAGGATTATTGGGGAAGCTCCGAATTATTCCGCACCTTTGCTGAATTTTTCTTTGATTATGGGGAAATGTATGAACATTTTTATTGGTTTCTCATATCGAAGGGTTATAAAACCTACAAGATGCTTCCAACCTTCTTTAAAAGTTTTTATCCAACTTATAAAATGGAGACCCCTAAACAGATGGAGGGTATCATGCACTCCTTTGGTAATCTGATGTATCCAAAAGAATATAAGGAGTCTACGGGAGTGATTCACTACCGGAAGGATAAGGACAGGTTACGTGCTGGTGTAGCTGATATCACAAGAAGTAAGTTAAAGGACAAGGATATTGCCTATTTTGTAGATAAGAATCCAGACCATGACAAAGGCAATGATTTAGTCTGCATTACGGATCTAAAGAGAGATAATCTACATCCAATGGCACAGAAGATACTATTTCGTAAATAATAAAAGATTTAGCATAACTAAGGAGTTGAGACTAATTCATGAAGCAATTGCTTTACTATATCATTCATTCTCTTTGCTGCTTTTTATACCGCAAAGAATATCTGCGTTTTACAAGTGGTGACTCGCCAAAAGAGGCACAGGAAAGAATTCGTAAAGATATTCTTGATCACAACAAAGATACCGTATATGGTAGGAAGTATCAATTTCATGAATGTAACCAACTCTCCGATTTTAGACAGAGAATTCCGCTTACTACTTATGAAGATTATATTCCTTACATTGAACGGATGAAAAACGGTGAAAAAGAGGTATTAACAAAGGAAGAGCTAGTAATGTTTGAGCTCACCAGTGGCTCAAGTAGCGCCAAAAAATACATCCCTTATACACAAAGTTTAAAAGATGAATTTCAAAGAGGTATCAAGCCTTGGCTATACCAATTATACCAAAATGTACCTAAGGTAAAATGGGGAAGAAGCTACTGGTCCATCACCCCGGTTACGGCAAAAAGAGAATATAGTACCGGTGGGATACCCATTGGCTTTGAAGAGGATAGTGAATATTTTGGAGCAGTGGAAAATTATTTGATGAAACAAATAATCATTACTCCGAAGGATATTAAAGAGGAACAAGATATTGATAAATTCTATGTTAAAACGATTGTCGCCTTGCTCAGGGAAAAGCATCTTACCCTAATCTCTATCTGGAGTCCTACCTTGCTTTTATTATTACTGGAATACCTCCATGCCCATGAGGAGGAGATAGTAAATCAGTTAAGTCAGAGAAGAAAGAGAGAGATAGCGGAAGCCGTGAAGGCTAGAGATTATCAAAAAATATGGAGAAAGCTTGCCGTAATTAGTTGCTGGTGTGATGGGAATTCTGCGACTTACGCAAAGCAAATCAGAAAACTTTTTCCAAAGGTAATCTTACAAGCAAAAGGGCTGTTGGCCACAGAAGGAATGATTTCCTTTCCCTTTGTGGGGGAAGAAGCAGCAAGAATCAGCTACCGCTCCCATTACTATGAATTTCGCAGCGTAGAGGATGGCAAATTCTATGAGATCGATCAATTGGTAACAGGAAATAGATATGAGATACTTCTTACCACCGGGGGAGGGCTCTATCGTTATTGCCTAAAGGATATTGTAATGTTACATGAATACCGTGATGGTATACCCTTAGTACGGTTCCTAGGAAGGCAGGATAGGGTATCGGATCTATTTGGTGAAAAGCTCAATGAACTCTTTGTTATAAAGCAACTAAAGCCTGTCTTCGATGATAATAGCTTTTATATGTTGGCTCCAGAACAGGACCATTATGTATTATATCTAAAGTCTGAGAAAAGCATAAAGGCCAAAATGATAGATCAGTTGTTAAGAGAAAGCTTTCATTATGATTACTGCAGAAGTTTAAAGCAGTTAAAGCCACTTAAGGTATTTAAGCTTACCGGTGATCCGAAAGAAGAATATGTAAAAGCATGCATGCAACAGGGACAGAGACTGGGAGATATTAAATTCTGCACCCTTACGAATAAGTGGGGTTGGAATGAGGTATTCACCGGGCACTACTGTGAGGACTAGAGGACTAAATGATGATTTGGGCGTCATAAGCCCTCAAATAACTTAATCTATGAATAGTGATGTGTATATTCGTTTTGTCGTCGACCGGCCGACAAGGCTGCTTATGTCCGGCTAGAGACTCAGCGAAAAGCAGCGCAGCTGAGATGCTTTTCGTATCTTTGAGGCTCTACAAAGGACATGCCGCAGGAGGGTAAGGCAGACAAAAGGAATATATACATCGCTATTCATTCGATAGCCTAAATAGGGCTTATGACACCCAAATATAAAAGAAGGTAGAGGGAGAGACAAATGAAGATTGCATTATTAGCTCCAGCAGGGGCAATGCACCGGTATGGAGGAAATTTCGGAAGAGTATTGCATTATGCACCCTTGACATTAACGACTTTAGCAGCATTGATTCCCGAAAAATATGAAGCTGAAGTGGTTATTTATGATGAGACAGCGGGGAAAATACCCTTAGATATACAGGCAGATCTAATAGGTATCACTTGTATTACTGGTACAGCATCCAGATGTTATGCGTATGCAGACTATTATAGAAAAAAAGGCATCACTGTTTTTATTGGAGGTGTGCATCCTTCTATGATGCCGGAAGAGGCAGCAGAACATGCAGATGTTGTGTTTACAGGTTTTTCTGAATATACCTTTCCACAGATGCTAGATGATTTTGTAAATCACAGACTAAAAAGTCGTTATGAGCAAGGTTGTGACTATACGTTAGAAGGCAGGGTGATTCCACGTAGAGAGCTGCTGAATAAGAAGCGTTATATTACAACGAATACCATTGAAACCATCCGTGGTTGTGCACACCCTTGTACCTTCTGCGCTTATCCGACTGCCTTTGGCAGAAAAGTATATAAGCGTCCAATCAAAGAGGTCATAGCAGAGATGGAAGCTCTGCCATCCAAATTAGTCGTAATACCCGATGTCAATTTAATTGCCGATAAAGAATATGCAAAAGAACTATTTACAGCAATGATACCCCTAAAGAAATACTGGCTGGGGTTGGTTACTTCTTCCATTGGCTTTGATCCAGACCTTCTGAATATTTTTGAAAAAAGCGGCTGTAAAGGGTTATTAATTGGCTTTGAATCCATTTCGCAGGAATCACAATCCTTTATACGTAAGGTTAATAATCAGGTAAATGATTATGAAGAATTAATGAAAAGGCTTCATTCCTTAGGCATCCTAGTACAGGGCTGTTTTGCTTTTGGAGGAGATGATGAGGACTCCTCTGTATTTGAAAAAACCGTTGAAGTTGTAAATAAAATCAAAATAGATTTACCTAGATATAGTATCTTGACACCCTTTCCAAAAACAAAATATTATGAGCAATTAGAAGAGCAGGGGCGAATCAGAGAGAGAGATTGGGCAATGTATGACGTTGAGCATTGTGTGTTTGAACCGGTTAAGATGACGAAGGAGCAGTTAGAAGAGGGAATCACCTGGGCTTGGAATGAAACCTATCGTTATAAAAATATTGCAAAACGTCTGGCACCATTTATTCATAGTGCTTGGTTATCCATACCTTTGAATATGGGCTACCGAGGATACGCAAAAAAATATGAACTGTATACCAAAGAGGTTATGTGTGATAATTCAGACATCCCCATTCTGCCGTAATTAGGTAGAATGTTTTCAATGTACACAAACGGAGGCACTTATGAAAATTACATTTATATTACCTGCGATTGGGAAAAAGCCAGGTCAAAAATATATCGGAACTTGGAAGATGGAACCGCTTACCATAGCTTTACTCAAAGGACTAACCCCGGATGATATTGAGACAGAATTTTTCGATGACCGTATTGAACTGATTGACTATAATACGGATACGGACTTGGTCTTAATCAGCGTAGAAACCTATACTGCAAAGAGAAGTTATGGAATTGCAAAAGAATTCAGGCAGCGAGGTGTGAAGGTTGTCTTAGGTGGTTATCATGTTACCTTAATTCCGGAGGAAGCAATACAATATGCGGATGCAATTCTGGTTGGTAACGGTGAGGCTGTTTATGAATCCATGCTTAAGGACTTTCAACAAAATAATCTTAAAAAGCGATACGATGGAGCGTTACAATACAGCAATACCCTTCCTAATAAATCAATATTTGAGGGCAAAAAATATCTTCCCGTATCTTTAGTTGAGACAGGAAGAGGATGTTGTCATAGCTGTGAATTTTGTGCTATTTCCAGTTATTATCACTGTAAGTATTATGCAAGACCATTGGAGCAGATTGTTGCAGATATCAAACTGTCAGATCACCGATATCATTTTTTAGTGGATGATAATCTGATTGCAAATAAAAGTAATGCTATGGACCTATTTCAAACGATAGAACCACTGAACATTAAATGGGCGGGGCAAGGTACGCTTAGCATGGCGAAGGATAAGCAGCTTCTGAAGGCAATGAAACAAAGTGGTTGTGAAATCATATTGGTTGGTTTTGAAAGTCTTGAGGAGGACAATCTCCGTCAAATGAATAAATCAGTCAATATACTTGCAAAAGAAAGAGATGAGCTGGTTGAACGCATTCATGATGCAGGAATGGGTATCTATGCGACCTTTGTATTCGGGTATGACGCTGATACGGAAAAGACGATTGAATCTGCACTAAGGTTTGCAGAAAAGCACAGGTTTTATACAGCTGCCTTTAATCATCTGCTGCCTTTTCCGGGAACACCTCTATATGCAAGATTAAAGGAACAAAATCGTTTGCTTTTTGATAACTGGTGGCTAGAGGAGCATTATAATTATGGAGAATTAGCATTTCGTCCGAAAAACATGACACCGGAGCAGCTCAGTGCAGTTTGTCGTGATGCTCGAAAAGAATTTTCATCCTTTCATAATACAGTGAAACGGGGTGTTGCTTCTATGGGTCGAACAAGTCCATTGTTATGGAGTTTGTTTTGGGCTATGAATTTAAGAATTGGTGGCGAAGTCGATCAAAAAATGAATGTACCAATAGGAGAGCATCTGGATGAACTACCAAAATAACAAATATGAAATAGCAGTGGCAAATAAAAATGACGGATTGAAGATAAATCAAGTATTTGAAAACGAAAGCTTTGAAGGTAAAATAGCAATTCAATATTTAAGAAATCCAGATACACTGGACTCCTACCGGAAAGAGGGAGAACGTGTGGTTATGATGATAGTAAGAGATAAGAATGCCTCGAATAAAATAATTGGAACGGGTGGCTGTATTCTAAGAAAGGCTTATTATCAGGGAAAGATAACAACGACCGGTTATCTCACTGGACTAAAGATCATTCCAGAATACCAGAAGAAAGTCTATTGTATACCGCAAATCTATCAGGCCCTTTACGAAGAAACCAAAGCAGAGGTCTATTATACGACTATACTATCAGAAAACACATCTGTACAGACGATGCTTGAGAAAAAAAGAAAACACATGCCAACCTATCATCCTGTAGGAGAATATTGCACTTACTTTTGTAAGACAGGCGGGAACAAACGGACACAGGTTGAATTTAGGGAATGTAGTAGTGAAGAAGCTCGAAACTTCTATGAGAAATCCATCGAAAAGGTTGACTTTAGTATGGAATGGCCGGATTCCTATGATTTAAAGAACGCACAATTTTATGGCTTATATCAGGGGAGAGATCTTCTTGCCTTCGGGTATGTACTGAATCAGCAGAGCTACAAACAATATATCGTTCGGTACTACAAGGGTATGTATCGATATTTATCAAAGCTACCGACAGCGTGGCTTGGCTATCCTCCCTTTCCAAAGGTAAATACCGTTGCTAATTGCGCCAGCGCTGGTATCTTTGTAAAAGATAATGAAGTAACTGTTGCAAAAGAATTGTGGCAGCAGATGCTAAAAGTATCAAAGAAATATGATTTCTTAATCATAGGCTTGACAGAGGATGATCCGCTATTAGGAATCTTTCAAAACGGTAAAAGTATTAAGTATAAGAGTAGGCTTTATCTTGTGGATTGGGAGAAGAAGGATCATGCCTATATTCCGAGACATTCAAAGATTGAGGTGGCATTTTTATAGTATTTGTAAGATGGATTGCATAAGCAACTTAGGCTTATGTTCCAGATGCATTGAATTTATAACATAAGTAGTACTTCATAGTTTATTACCTCCATTAATCTAATTAAGGAATAGATATTCATTCGTAATAGAAAGAACAACGAGGTTTGGAATAACTACTTCGCCTATAGCATAAAACACTGTTAATAGTAAAACATTTTATCTCTTTGATGATGTTATGGAAGTTACTTTTATATTTTTCTAAAACACTAGTAAAATATTTCACTTGGATTCCATTTCTAATGAATTTTTAAAAAAAAGTATTGATTTTTGTATAATTTATTGTTATAATATAATTCGTTCGCTGGACATATGGTGAACAAAATATAGTTTGCAGTCGTGGCGGAATTGGCATACGCGCTAGACTAAGGATCTAGTCCGGGCTAACTGGGTACGGGTTCAAGTCCCGTCGACTGCATAGGGTTTCAGAGCTTTTCAAAATCCGAACAAAAGTTCTGTAGTAAGAAAGTGTAGTTGGTGTGTGAGGCATCGGCTACATTTTTACATTATTTTAAACATTGCTCTCCGTTCCTCCTTGGTCAATTCCTTTGGTTCATCCACAATAATAGACTGGTCTATCTTCTCGGCTGCTTCTTTATCCATGTCTTTTAAAACGTGTTGGTATACTTCTCTTAATGTCGACACATTCGAATGTCCCAACCTTTCGGCCGCTACACGGTCCGGTGTTCCGTTTGTCATCATTATAACTGCATTGTAGTGTCTTAAATCATGTAACCTTATATGATCTAATCCATGTTGTTCTAAAATGACACTGAACCTTTCAGATAATGATTTAGGTTTCCACCTGGTTATAATGTTCTCACTTGGTTCTGGTTTTCCTTTTGTTTTATAATACGCAAACAATGTATCAATAACATACTTCGGTGCGATTATTGTTCTGGCGCTAGTTTCGTTCTTTGGTTTCTTTTCAATATTCTTTGTAAAATTGACTCTTGTTTTCTCTATGGTTATCGTTCTTTTATCAAAGTCCACATTATCCCATCTAAGGCCACACATTTCCCCACGTCTTAATCCGCATCCGGCACCTAAAACAACCGGAATCTCTTCATCCTTACCACTAACAGATTTTAGTAATTTTAAAAACTTCTCTTGATCGTAAACTGTAGGTAGATACTTTGTCTTGGATGCCAGTTTTACTCCATCCGTAGGATTTTTTCTTATTTTGTCATTTATTATAGCGTAATTAAAGGCTGCCTTGAGGAACTTGTTAAGCTTGATGACCGTATTAACACTAAGTGGAGGTACATTTTTTGTTACGGTATTTTTACCTTGTCTTACTTTCTGTTCTCTTGGTGTTACCATTTTATAATTATAAAACGTGTCAAGTGTGAGAGTTTTAACATCCACAAGCTTCATATCCTTAAAATAAGGCACAAAATGTATGTCTATATACATCTTGTAAAGCTCCGCGGTTGTATCCTCCCAATTAGGCAGACACGCCTTGTAATACTCTCTTAGAAAGTTGACAAGCGTGTCCTTGTTTGGTGGTATATATTCTCCTATCTTTATTTCAAATAATAGTTGATTAACTTTTGCTTTTACCTCTTCTTCTCCTTTTGCGTATAAGGATCGATATTTTGGCTTTGCATCGGGACCGAAATAAATTTGTCCTACCCACCTATCATCTTGTTTTCTTTGAAAAATAGATACTTTAGGGTACATGGTGACTACCTCCTTATAATGTCTATTAGTTGTTCTAGCTCCTCTGGGTCTATATCCTTTGAAATACATTTGTCGACGGCTTTTGTATATGCTTTTTTAGAGTGTTGAACTTCGTCAATTTTCCCGTTGCCCGCTATCCAGTCAAGAGTAACCCCAAAAAACTCGGCTAGTGTTATCAATGCGGATAACCCCGGGTCTGATTTACCCGCTTCATATCTCCATAATAATGATTTTGCTAGTCCTGTTTTTTCTTCAAGTTGTCCCAGTGACAATCCACTTTTTTCTCTTAACAATTTTAAACGGTTGCTGAATTCATTCATTTTATTTTATATCCTCTCTAATGTGTGCGTTTCTTATTCAAAACGATTATAACAAAATTGTTTTAAATTTGCAACAGAAAAGTATTGACACAACTAAAATAATGGTGTATATTTTAATTAAGTTCTAAATATAGAACGAGTTAATACTTATTTTTTACTTATTATGACAGAAAGGAGATGCCAATTTGGTAAAGACGGAAAAGAAATTACATAAACTAAGATACTGGAGAGAAGTTCTTGGCTTGAAACAAGATGATATGGCAACACTTCTAGGGTGTACCACGTCGAACTATTGTATAAAAGAAGCTGGAAAAACAGAAATTAAGCGGTCAGAAATGCTACTAGTACAGAAGACTTTCAACACAATGCGTGCCAAGGCAAGAGAATCAGCTCTTACGCTAGACGATATTTTTTTACCCTAACCGTTCTAAATATAGAACGAGGCGAATAAAGGAGGAGTTTTATTGAACGAAGTTTTAAAAGTTAACTATGAAAAAGAAAACCCAACAGTATCAGCAAGAGATTTACATGAAGCATTAGGAATCGAAGAACGTTTTTCCAAATGGTTCGAAAGAATGGTTGGCTATGGATTCGAAGAAACGAAAGATTACACCCCGTACCAAATGGTACACCCCCAAAATCATCAAGAAATAGTAGATTGTAAGTTATCCATCGACATGGCAAAAGAAATCTGTATGCTCCAGCGAACCGAAAAAGGAAAACAATGCCGTACATATTTTATCGAACTTGAAAAAGCATGGAATACCCCAGAACAAATCTTCGCTAGAGCTTTAAAGATGGCAGAAAAGCAAATCAATTCTTTAAAAGAGGTCAATACACAGCTCCTTATCAAATCAGAAGAGGACAAGCCTAAAGTAATTTTTGCAAATGCAGTAACAGCAAGCAAGACATCTATTTTAGTTGGTGAACTTGCAAAAATGCTAAAGCAGAACGGTATTAATATCGGTGGTGGTAGATTGTTTGAATGGCTAAGAGAAAAAGGCTATTTAATCAAGCGAAAAGGATCTGATTGGAACACACCAACTCAATACTCCATGGAACTTGGATTATTCGAGATTAAGGAAAGCACTCACCTAGATGGAAACGGTTGTAATGTAACAACCAAAACCTCAAAAGTAACTGGCAAAGGACAACAGTATTTTATTAATAAGTTTTTAGGTAAAGGAGATAAAAACAAATAGGAGGATAACAGAATGAAGCATGCCGTAGAAGCTAGAATCTATAACAATGGGAAAATAATAGTCAAAATCCGTGACGCAAAACCAGATGAAACAGACAGCTACATACAAACTAAAACTTGTGATATTTGGGTTGATATATTTGACAGCTATTCAACTGCTCAAAATTTTGCAAGGCAATATAAAAACGCATAGGGAGGGTAACAGAATGAAGCAAGAATGTGGTATTTGTACTTGCAATAAATGCAAAAACAAATGTACCAGGTGTAAAGTGTGTGATGGTAAAAGACCAAAGGAAACCGCATGTTATAAAAGTTAAAATTTATCTAAGGAGGGACAAGCCTTGAAAAAGAAACACAAAGACCGTATCAAACTCTTTATCTACATAACTTTTACCCTAGCTTTTACATTTGTATGTATCAGAGTAAGTCAAGTTGATTGTGACCGAATATCACCAGTAAAAGGAGTAGCAACCGGATTAATAGCCTGCGCTTATATGGCTATCGCAGTATATACGTGCTGGAGATTGGATAGGGACGAAGAATTATATTAAAAAGGCCCAGCCTACTGCGAATAGGTCGAGCCAACAACAAAAATAATGATAGCTGTAGTATACAGCAGAAAGAGATAGGTGTCAAATGGCAAATAAAATTCAAATTAAGAAGTTTTTAGAGAAGAAGCAACAGGAAGCTATTGATAAACTCAATGATGAAAGTAAGGAATTGCAAGAAAAAGCAAAAGATGCCTTCTTTGAAGCTTATGAAGATAATTTTAATGAAATAAAAAATGAAGTTATTGCGACTGCTTCTAAATCTGAAAAACTTTCCAAAGCAGTAACAGAATTAGGACTTGCTACTTTTGGAAATAGATACAGCTGTCCGCTCTCTTACTTTAATGAGTTAATTAATAAGCTTTCTATTAGCAATCTTAGAGGATATTACATAGAAGTGGTGGAAGCAACCAAGATAGAAAACAGATATAAAAAGAAAATAGAAGAAACCGACCGTGAATACAAAAGCTTGATTGCTTTATGTCAAGCTAATACAACAAAAGACGGAATTATCATACTTGAAAACCTTGGCTTTGATACATCTGAAATTGAGGTCAAACAAGAATCTACTGCACTTATAACTAATATCGATGCTAGTAAGTTATTTATCAAAAAATAGCGCTACGAATTGGAGGGATGCAGAGTGAAAGAAAGAATTATAAACATCCTTAGGCAGTGCATGGAAGCTAGAGAAAGAGGAATCGACATTGAATATACCATCAATGAACGTATTGTGCTGATTCAACATAAGGCGGAAGAATTTAATGCATCGGCATATCTTAATATTTCATGCACAGTCAATCAAGAACTGGTGGTAATAGAAAATTATCTACATGGATTGTTACGGAGGGATGAGAAATGATACCGGATAATTACTCGGCTTATGAATCATATGAATGTGAACAGGATCGTCTTGACCGGAGATATAGGCGAGAAGTGATTGAGGAAGAAATGGAACCCGAGGACATGCCATTTTATGAGGAGGAATTATGAAAAGGCGCAAAATACATATACCTTCTGGAACGCTCACCAATGAAGAAATAGAACTTGTGATAGGTAAACTAGCTATGTGTGGATATTCCGTAAGGAAAGGCAAGTATAAAGACGGTGAGTTTAAAGGAATCAGATACATAGAATTTTGGATTGAAGAGGAGGAAATGGGAAATGGGTAATGAATTAACAGTATTAGGACAGGTCAAAGGCTACTTATCGCAAGAGAGTGTAAAAAATAAATTTAATGAGGTCTTGGGGCATAAAGCGCCCCAGTTTATGACCTCAATCACAAATGCAATCGGTAGTAATACTTCTTTGCAAAAATGTGAAGCTAACTCCATTATGTCGAGTGCTTTAGTAGCTGCTACATATGATTTACCGATTGATAGTAATTTAGGATTTAGTGCATTGGTGCCTTATTGGGATAACAAGAGTAAGACATTTAAAGCTCAATTTCAGATGATGTATAAGGGTTTTGTACAATTAGCAATTCGTTCAGGTGCATATGAAAACATGAACGTTTCAGAGGTTTACGAGGACGAATTATTTTCCTACAACCCTATTACCGGTGAAATGCAGCTTGTTAAGGAATTTGACAAATGCGAGCAACGCAAAAAAGGCGAAAAGGATAAAATAGTAGGCTACTATGCATGGTTTAAACTCTTGACCGGATTTAGAAAAGAATACTTTATGACAGTTGACGAAGTAAGAGTACATGCTACTACTTACTCTCAAAGTTTTAAAAAAGATCTTGAAAAAGGATGGACAGCTAGTAAGTGGAGTACTGACTTTGATACCATGGCGAAAAAGACGGTATTAAAGCTTCTGCTTAGCAGGTGGGGAGTTTTAAGCATTGAAATGCAGAGAGCAATCCAAGACGATCAGAAAGTGTATGACGAGGATGGAAATGATAGCTACGTAGATAATCCAGAGAATGAAAAGTCAGAAGTAGAAGACCCTTTTGCATCAAAGGAAAATGAGGAAAACGAAAATGATAATAACAAATGAGAATTATTTCAGTAGAGAAGCGAGCGTTGAATATTTTTCAGTATCCCAATACAAGGATTTTATGAAATGTGAAGGCATGGCTATGGCTAAAATCAGTGGTATTTATAAACAACAAATGACAAGACCTTTGCTTATTGGTTCATTTGTAGATGCTTACTTTGAAGGCAGGATGCTAGAGTTCATGGAGGAGAATCCAGAAATATTTACAAGAAAAAATGAGTTGCGAAGTGATTTTAAAAAAGCCAATGAAATTATAGGCAGGGTAAAAAACGATCCTTCGTTTATGAAATTCATGAACGGTGAAAAGCAGAAGATAATCACATTTGAGTTGTTTGACACCAAGTGGAAAATCAAAATGGATAGCTATGTTAAAGATATCTGTATCACTGATTTAAAGGTAGTTGCTAATTTCAAGTCAGTTCCTGCGTGGAGATATGATCTGCAGGGTGCTATTTATCAAAAAGGCGTAGCACTTGATACAGGAAAGACACTTCCGTTTTACTTAGCAATAGCGACAAAGGAACGCGTTACTGATTATGATATTTTTCAGATAACTCAATCGGATTTAGATTACGCACTCGAAGAAATTCGTCAAAATGTCGCTCATTACAATGATGTTAAATTAGGAATAGTGCCACCAGCGCACTGCGGCAAATGTGAATATTGCAAATCTATAAAAACGGCATCTATAAGAAATTACAGAGAATTATTGGAGGGTTAAGATGAAACTTGTGAAAATATTAAGCGACAGCATCCAGATCAGGACTAATCAATCAGAATTTAGCGATATTAGGATTAATGATCTTCTGTCGGTGTATGACAAAAACGTAAACCTCGTGGCTATGGTTATAGGACTTACAGATACGGACAATTCAGGAAGCATCGGTGAAGAGGATTACATTGGAGACCTAACTGGAATAAAAACGATTGAGTGTTCGATTATAGGGAGTCTTAAAGGGGAACGTTTTGTTAAGGCAATAGATTTATACCCTACAACCAACGTAAATATATCCAGGATCGATGCAGGAGCGTTTTCGGGCATGCTATCTACACAGGCGAGTGAAAGCTTCAGTATTGGAAAATATGTTGCGTATGATTTTCATGCTCTTGTAAATGGCAACAAATTATATCAACGGCATGCCTGTATTGTTGGGAATACTGGTTCCGGAAAGTCGGAGACGGTTGCAAAGGTATTAGAAGAGACTTCAAAACTTCCAGGAGCGAACATTGTAGTCTTTGATATACACGGAGAATACAGCAAACTATCATATGCTTCTAATATCAAAATAGGTGAAGAATTTCCTTTCCCAATATGGTTATTTGGATTTAATGACATTGTTAACAACATATTGAGAATTAAAGAGGAAACCGCAACAACCGTAATGACAGCATTAAGAAAATGTTATTACGCGGTTTGTACCGATGGAAAAGAAAACAAACCCATGTATTTTGATTACTCAAAGTTGATAGATGAAATGCAGCGTCTTGATAATGAAGATGTCGCCACGGGTGAATTTTATAAGACTGGTGATAAGGCAGGGATGGCAAAGACGGTAAAAGGCGAATACAACGGCAAATTAACAAGTACAATCAATATCTTAAAAGACAGAATGAACGACAGTAGATATGATTTCCTATTTGCAGAATACGGCCAAGAATATTTACATCATGTTGTAAACGCAATACTTGGAAATGATAAACCGGTTAAAAATATTGATTTGTCTGATATACCGCACGATGTAGCGCTACCGATTATTGGCGTTATCACAAGAATGGTTTTTGACATTCAGCGACTACAGGATAATAACAAAATTAGACCAATTACACTAGTTTGTGATGAAGCCCACGTATATATACCTAATAGTTTTCAACTTTCAGCAAGCCAACGAAGAATGGTAGAAGTGTTTGAAGATATCGCAAAAGAGGGTAGAAAGTTTGGGATTACACTTCTCCCGGCAACGCAAAGACCGTCAGAGTTAAATAAGACAATTATTGCTCAATGTGCTAATTTCATCGTTTCGAAACTGAATAATGAAAACGATAAAAGTATGATTAAGGGTATGCTCCCAGATGGAGATGACAAGATTATTGATTCGGTAACAATGTTTAATCCAGGAGAAGTTTTGATAATTGGGGATGCGGTTCCTATTCCTATGAAAATCAAAGTTGATCTTGCAAAAGAAAGACCACTGTCAAGAACAATTGATTTCTGGGATGTCTGGAGTAGTAAAACTGATTGCAATATTGACGAACTAGTAGACGGATACCTGCTTTAGTTTGGAGTGATAACTATGTATGAGCTTGCAAAAATCACAGCCTATAAACTTACTGACAAGGGCACAGCATTACAAATACATATCGATGGTGTAAACCTCAAAGAGCCTATTTTGGAAAAACATATTAATAGTTGCGGTATTTGGCTTAATGATGGTAGAACAATATCGGCAGAGCAACGTAAAAAGGCATATGCAACTATAGCGGACATAGCAAGGCACGTTGGGGATTACCCAGAATATCTGAAAGAAGAAATGAAGTTCAGATATATAGCGCAATCCGGTGGAGAAAAATTCAGCCTTAGTGATTGCTCCATGGACACGGCTAGAGGATACATAAATTATTTAATGGATTTCGCATTGGAAAATGGCATTATCCTTGACGACTTGGGAATTAACAGGACGGATGATATTAACCATTACCTATATGCCTGTATCAAGAATAAAAAGTGTGCTGTTTGTGGTAGATATGGAGAAATACATCACTGGGATGCAATTGGGATGGGACAAGACAGAAAAATATTCAACGATAGTAAAAACCGTAAAATTTGTCTTTGTCGTGTTCATCACCAAGAGGCACATAGCATAGGCAAAGAAGAATTCGAAGATAAGCATAAAGTATATGGGATTAAGTACATTTCTTAACCCTGTACATAGTAACTCATTAACCAGTTCGTCTTGTGCGGTCTAAAGGAATAAGTTATGTAATATATCACAATGACATAATTTTACCTCTTATATCCGGGTGGGCGCACCGCCCGGAGGAAAGGAGAACAATGGAATTCACAATTAAATTACCTCCAATAACCAAAAAAAATCATTCACAAATTATTATTGCAGGTGGAAGACCAAGAGTAATACCAAGTAAACAATACATACAATACGAGAAAGATTGCCAATTCTTCATGCCTCGTATTTTGACAATAGACAAGCCTATTAATGTAAAGGCAATTTACTATATGCCTACACGTAGAAAAGTCGATTTAACAAACCTGCACGCAGCCCTACACGATATTTTAGTAAGTTATAGGGTGATAGCAGATGATAATTCAAGTATTATTGTTTCGACTGATGGTAGTAGGGTTATGTATGACAAAGATAATCCACGTACAGAGGTTGAGATTACAGAGGTTGGTGATTAGGTGGATGGGTTTATAAAACTCCATAGAAAAATCTTAGATAATCCGGTTGTTTGTAAGGATGCTGAATACTTTGCTATATGGGGTTATTTGCTCTTGAATGCCACTCATAAAGATTATCAAACGATGTTTAAAGGCGAGAAGATAACACTTAATCCTGGTCAATTAATCACAGGAAGAAAGGTAATTTCGACAAAATTTAACATTAACGAAAGTAAGGTACAGCGAGTACTAAAAAAACTAGAAAACGAACAACAGATTGAACAACAAACAAGTAACGAAAACCGCCTAATTACAATACTTAACTGGTCGGAGTATCAACAAGGCGAACAGCAGTATGAACTTCCAGTGAACAACGAGCGAACAACGAGTGAACAACCAGTGAACACTAACAAGAATGTAAAGAATGTAAAGAATATAAATAATAAAGAATATCAGAAAAAATATTCTGATGATTCCTTCGAAATGAAATGTGTTCACTATCTTATTAATTCTATAAAGTCAGAAATGCCAAATCCTAAATTGCCAAGCACGGATGAAGCAATAGATAAATGGTGTGACAGTATAGAAAAAATGGTAAGACTGGATAAACGCTCGCAAGAAGATATTTATAATACTTTAATGTTCGCAAGGACGGATTCATTCTGGAAAGTTAATATTCGCAGTACAAGTAAATTTAGAGAGAAGTACGAAACCCTATTTTTGCAAGCGAAAGGTAAAAAAACAAAGCCACAACCAAAGCAAAACAGCTTTAATAACTTCGAGCAGCGAGATAATTCAGACATAATCAGTAGATTGGAGCAACAATCACTAAGAAGGAGGTAACCATGGGAATAAGAAAAAGTAAATTTGAACCATATACAGAGGAAATCGGGAAATATGTAGTAACCGGATTAAGTGTTGAGGAAATAGCACAATTGATAGGATATCACTTTGAGGATGCTGTAGATGTGGATTCTCTTCGCCGATTTATGAAAAAGAAAGGATTGTTATGAAATGCCCTTACATAAATCCAACACCTGATGTATGTCTTAAGTGTGAATTAACTGGTTGCGACGGAGGAAAAGACAGCGACACCAAGGAAAAGCAGAGACGACATTATCAAAAGCATATAGTTAGAATGAGAAAGTATCACAGAGATTATCAAAAAAGCACATACAATACCTGCAAAAACACAGAAAAGTGCAGACAGTGGAGAGAAAAGAACCTTGATAAAAAGAAACAATATGATCATGAAAGATATTTAAGGAAGAAAGCGGAAAGGGTGAGTTAATTCACCATAACAATAAAAGAAAGGAGTAAGAGGTTTCCGGCCGGAAAAAAGAGCTCTTTACTCCAGAGAGAAAATGAAAATATTAGTAGCTTGTGAAGAAAGCCAAGCAGTAACAAAAGAATTAAGAATATTAGGGCATGAAGCTTATTCGTGCGATATTGAACCTTGTAGCGGGGGGCATCCAGAGTGGCATATTATGAACGATGTGATTCCGTTATTACAAAAAGAAATAACCTTTGTTACATGTGATAGAAAAATTCATACAGTTTTGAAATGGGATATGATAATAGCGCACCCACCTTGTACATATCTAAGTAATGCCGGCGCTGCACGCTTATATCCACGTAAGGGAGAGTTGAATCAAGAGAGATACGAAAAAGGGCTAGAAGCAAAAGAATTCTTTATGAAATTTTATAATGCAGATTGCGAACGTATTGCGATAGAAAATCCAATTCCAACCCGTATTTATGGACTACCTCCATATTCCCAAACGATACAACCTTATGAACACGGACACCCTTACAGTAAAAAGACATGTCTGTGGTTAAAAGGATTGCCTAAGCTACAACCCACTGATATTGTTACGGAAAACATAATAAGTTGGGTGTCGGGTGGATCGAAGGATAATCACGGTAACCCAAGAAAGCAAAGCGGAACTAAAATAAGAGATTCAAAAAGAAGGTCTAAGACCTTCCCTGGAATAGCTAAGGCAATAGCAGAACAATGGGCCGGTAAGGCAGAAAATTAAGAAAGGAAAAGCACTATCCTAGGTAAAAAGAGCGCGCTCGTGTAGACGTACACGGATGGAAAAAGAATCTTGCCTTTTGTGCAAAGACTTCTGGAACTGCAAAAACAGAAATGACAAGGGTTACTGCAATGGTTACGAACCAAAAGAAGAACAGTTACTGGAGCATATGCAACTATCAGATTTTATAGAAACTTAAGGAGGGAAAGGAGCAGTATGAAATATACACTAGAGCAAAAAGCTCAACTAATGGCATTAAAAGAGCCAGATAGAATATATGCATGTGAACTAAAAGATTATGTATTAATCACTGACGGACATATCGGGTATTACATAAAGAAAAATAACATGCTTATAATCTGTGACAAGCTAAGAAAGCCAAATTCGACGCCTGAAAATTTAGAACCGGATATAATCTACAAGGCTACTAACGAAGCTAGAAAAACAAGAAACGTTCACATGTTGCCAAGTGGAAAAATGGCAATTAAATTAAAAAATGATGTAGGCCAAAAGGTATGGGTCAACATGGATTTTCTTAAATTATTTGGGGACGGAGTTAGCTACAGAATCTCAAATGAAAAGGATCCAGTATTCATAAGTGATCATAAAGGAATTCCACTAGGAATAGTGCTCCCTATGAGAGTTCCAGATGAAGAAACGGAGGGATAACGTGGGAAGATTAATTAATGCAGATTTATGGATAGATAATTTAAGCAAAAGCTTTGTTGCACCTAATTATCATCCAGACCTAGGAGATGCGTTCCAGTGTATGGAAATTGAACAACACAATGAAGATACAGCAGATTTAATCATGCGGATTAACGAACAGCCAACCGCCTTAGAAGATGGATTTGAAATAAGATTACTTAAAAATTATTTATCCAACATGCCAAAGACCTATAGAGCAAGACACATTAACTGGGTGATTGTAAGGGATTTATTAATGAGTGGTACATCAACAGCCGGTATGACAAGTTGCATTACAAAATGTCATGATTTAGGGATAGACCCATGGGGATATGAGTTGAAAGGAGCTGTCAAGGATGAATAGTCAAGAAGCAATCGAAACATTAAAAGAACTTAACGAGAACTATTTTTCAGATGGATTTGACGATGCGAACGAAGCTATTGAGTTAGCAATATCCGCCCTAGAAAAGCAGATACCGAAGAAACCTATTAGAAAGAAATGGAGTGTATCAAGATGCCCTTCTTGTAATGCAGAATTAGGAGAATACACAGGAGATGGATATCACAGAGACTGGGAAAGCTTAAAAACATGCAATTGTGGTCAAAAGTTGGATTGGGAGGAATGAGGATGAATAAGCAAGAGATTGAAAAGGCTATTGAGACTATAACTATTATACATGAACACATAGACCTAGAGTGTGATTTAAACGAGGATTTAACTAGATATTATTCAACCATAATATCCGCACTCCAACAGCAACTAACTAATGGATGGATATCAGTATCGGAGAGACTACCCAACACAGAAGAGTGTAACTTATATCATAAAATGCATCCGTGCCACAGACAATTTATTTGTACTATAAAAATCAAAGGCACTCTGCAAACAAGGCAATTATTCTTCTCAAAAGTATTCGGGTGGATGTATGGTCCTGATGATTATAACCAGCACGTTATCGCATGGCGAAGTCTACCAGAACCCTACAAGGAGGTATCAAATGAATAAGGAAAAGCTAATAGAAAATTTCAAGGAAGAACAGATGATAAATTACATACAGGAAAATCATTATGCCGGTGCAAGACTTTCACCCGGAGAAAAACATTTAATAGAGAAGACAGTTGCAAGAGTAAAAGAGATTATTCAGTCAGAATCAGAAGAAACACATGACGGCTGCAAAGGCTGTCAGTATGAAGATAAACAAAATCATGAATATCCATGTAGTTCCTGCAAACAGTGCTACATAGATAAATGGAAATTGAAACAGCCGGAGATAATCACAAATGGTGATAAAATCCGAGAAAGTAATGAAAGCTTAGCAGAGTTTATTAAACAGCAATTTGCCGATGAAAGAGTTTATATCCATGGCAACGTGATTGATATCGAGGACTATCTTAATCAAAAGGCAGGTGGATGATATGGAGAGATTAACCAATAGATGCAAAATTGGATTATGCGGTTCAAACAAGAAAATATCATTATTTCCACTATTCAAAATCGGCGCTAATAATATATACCGAGACCGAGGATTAATACAAGAATGCTTTAACCGACTTGCAGAATATGAAGATACCGGACTTGCTCCCGAACAAATTAAAAATTTACACAATAAATACTGTACCTTACTTGAAATGTACGACAAACTACAGAAAGACCGTGACTATTGGGAACGTGAAGCAAAGAAGTATTGTGCACAGCTCGGAGAGAATCTGTTGACACCGGAAGGTGCTAAATATCAATCAGAGCATTATCAAAAGAGAGAAGCGGTCAGAAAAATCGTATGCGACAAATATGGTATAGAGGGCGACACTGACATTGACAGTATGGTAGATGATATCGTTAATGAATTGGATAACTTAAAAACATTTTGATTAGCTGATAAGCGGAAAGGAAAATGTATGGTAAAAACATTTTGCAATTACGGTATTTATGATGAAGATACAGCACGAAGCGCAGAAGAGGGAGATAATATCGACAGACTTACGTATTGGGATGATGGCAAAAAGATAACTCTTGAAGATGTACATATTAGCAGTATCACAGCGGATGAAATTACCCTTAATACAGAGGATAGTGAAGAAATAACAATGCATATTGATGATATCGAAGACTGGGATTAGCTAATAAGCGGAAAGGAAAATGTATGAAGTGCAGTAAATGCATATTTGCAAAAGACATTGATGATAAGATTTGTGAATGTCGCAACTTATCATCAGATGAAAACGGAATCAAGCAACACAAGGATTATGATGGCTGTCAATATGGTAAAGCAAGCACGATTGGACTTAATGCCCGTAAATAGCACGTTCGATTTAAAAGAGAACACACTTATTATGGACAATGATTATCTCTGCTGTGTGGAAAGCATTGGAGTAAATAAAAATGGAATCGTGGCAATAAAGGTATATGAGCAAGACGCAGTTGTCGTTAAAGGTGATTATATTTACAAAACTATGAGCGATGCATATTAATTTGATTTATCAGAAGGGAGATAAAGTCTATGAGTAATTTTGAACACCAAAATACATCTTGTGATAAATGCCTTTGTAAAATATGCGCCGAAAATGTTGCCAGCGGATTGCAGAAAGCTAACTGTAGCGGTTG
Organism: Bacillota bacterium; assembly: GCA_023443225.1. Taxonomy (GTDB): domain Bacteria; phylum Bacillota; class Clostridia; order Lachnospirales; family Lachnospiraceae; genus Anaerocolumna. The sequence goes on along the minus strand of JAEZVF010000012.1, from coordinate 18,430 downwards.
TGCTACGTGCCACGGGGTAATGGATGATTGTCCATTGGATATGTTCGAGAAATTAACAGAAGGGAGATAAAGACCATGGAGAGATTGACCAGAAGAAGTAAAGTAGGCGAAGGACTTCCAATAAAGCACATGAGATTGATGCACATGGATACCACAAGCGAGGATACATTGACGGAAATACTTGATAAATTAGCTGATTATGAGGATGCCGAGGAACAAGGGTTATTACATAGAGCGCCGATACCGGATGGCACATCAATATTTACTCTAAACGATGATGACCCAGATTTCTTTGGATATGATTTAGAACAAATTTTAGAGACATCGTACCTATATAGTCATACCGAGTTTGTATATGGAGAAATAAATCAAGGATGGTTCCTCACCAGAGAAGCAGCCGAAGAAGCATTGAAGTTAGAGCAGGGCAAAGAGGCGACGAGTATCAGATCAACAGTCTCTCTCGATATGAGAAATCCCATGACGGAAAAAATGATAGAAATGATGTGTAAAAGAGGGGCTGAAGCGAAACAGGGAAAAGGATTGGAGGGGTAGCATGTGACCGAAAAGGAATTAAACCAACTTCACTGGATAAACAAAGAGATCGGAGTGTTGAAAAAGCAGAAAGAAGAACTTGAATCAAGGTCTTATTGTAAGGGGCAAGAAATTACTGACATGCCATTCGGTTCCGGAATAAGCGACAAGGTAGCTGATAGGGCGGTAGCTATGCAAGAAATCAATGAGCTATACGAGATTAAGCTGAAAGAACTCTATGTTGTTAGGGGGCGAATTGAAAGGTACATAAATACTATAGAGGATGACGAAACAAGACTTATTATCCGTTTAAGGTGCATCAATAACATGAACTGGGAAGATATTGGGGATGAAATCGGAATGGACAGAAGAACAGCCTCAAGGAAGTACTACAGGTTCATAAAAGAAAATAAAACTTGCCCACAATGCCCATTAAATTCGTGATATACTTAATTAATAAAAGTATATGTAATAGAACACATATAACATTTCCGGTTAGCCCATTGGGGAACCTCCTTTAGTTGCCGGTAAACGAAAACCGGATACCGCGGAGCCTTTACCATGCGGGATAAGTTATCTGATGTAAGGTAACAATGGCAAGGATATGGGATATTAAGCCTGTTGCGGTGTCAGGTCATGCATACTTTACTGGCCATAAAGATAGCATGGTCGCCGGGTTCGACTCCTGGATATCCCATTCTCCCTACCCTTGGGGGAGATTTCTAATTTTCTCCTTTGAAAAAGGCATTCTGTTGTTGGCTCGGCGGGGTGCCTTTTAACGAAAGTAATAGCAGTTAGCTAATAATACTATACAAAGACCTTCAAGAGCGAAGGCTGGCATCTGGATTAAGTTCTAGATGCCATTATTCATATATTACAAATATTGGCATATAGTACAACGGTTAGTACGGGTGGCTTATATCCATCTAATCACAGTTCGATTCTGTGTGTGCCGACTAATCAAAACAAACGAATATGAGGTGAGGTGGTTGGGTGAAATTCCAAATTATGAGCTAGCGGAAATGGACTATATGAATGGCATGAAGTACAAGGACATTGCAGAAAAATATAATGTTACTTTGAATACGGTAAAGTCATGGAAGACTAGATATAAATGGTCTAAGGATAATAAAAAAGGTGTGCACACAAAAACAGAAAATGTGCGCACGCAAAATAAGAGAGAAAAGCCTATTGACGATGGAACAAGGGAAACGATGTTAAATGAGAACCTTACCCATGAGCAAAGGCTTTTTTGTATTTATTACAGTAAGATATTTAATGCTACACAGGCTTATATAAAAGCTTATAACTGTGATTGGGAAACCGCTAACACATGCGGACCTAGATTGATGGTTAATGTTGGTGTAAGAGAAGAAATAAAACGCCTGCAAGAATTAAAGCGCCAACAGATAGTGGCTACTGAATCAGATATAATTGATTTACATATGAGAATTGCCTTTGCCGATATCGGCAATTATGTGTCTTTTGGTAAGAAGGAAGTGGAAACCACAGACGGAACGATGATAAAGGTTAATTCAATTGATTTAAAAGAATCAAAGAATACAGATACCCAATTGATAAGAGAAATAAAACAAGGCAAAGAGGGCATATCTATTAAATTAGCTGACCAAAACCGCTCTCTAGAATGGCTTGACCGATATTTCCTTATGAATCCTATGGATAAGCACAAGATTGATTATGATAATAAAAAGTTTGAGTTAGAATGCAAGAAGACAGAACCGGAACAAACTACCAATGACGGTATAAAAGAGTTCCTGAAAGCAGTAAAGCCAACAACAGAAGATATCAAAGCTATGTTTGAAAATGAAGAGGTGATGGAAGATGCCGAAGAAACCGAAGAAGAATAAATCCTTCCAGTTCAAGCCCTTTTCATTAAAACAATTAAAGTTGCTTAACTTTTGGCGAGAGGGATCACCTTTTGCTGATTGTGATATGGTTATCGCAGATGGTTCTATTCGTTCAGGTAAAACTATAGCCTGTATATGCTCATTCCTACAATGGAGCCAGGAGACTTTCCCAGATGGAGAAAGTTTTATCTTAGCCGGGAAGACCATGGGAGCATTAAAACGTAATGTTGTTAAGCCAATGCTTCAGATACTAACAGCATGGGGATGGTCATATAATTATAACCGTTCAGAAAACTTTATTGAGATTGGCAACAATACATATTACATGTATGGAGCTAACACAGAAGCTTCACAAGATGCACTACAAGGTTTAACAGCTGCCGGAGCATATGCGGACGAAGTAGCACTTTTTCCACAGTCATTCATAGATCAGATGATTGGTCGATGTTCGGTTGATGGAGCCAAGGTATTTCTTAACTGTAACCCGGAAGGACCTCACCATTACATCAAGGAAGAATTTATAGATAAGGCATCGGAGAAGAACATATATCATTTACACTTTACCATGGATGATAACCTTACCCTATCACAAAAGATTAAAGACCGGTTCAAGCGAATGTTCGCCGGAGTATTCTTTAAGAGATTTATCCTTGGCTTATGGGTGGCAGCTGATGGATTAATATATCAGGAATTTGCTGATAATGTAGAGGATTATACGATTGATGATGAATGGCTTGAGAAAAATCCTATCATCATGGGCACAATCGGAGTTGACTTTGGTGGTAATAAATCAGCTCACGCATTTACCTTTACTGGATTTACAAAGGGATATAAACATGTGGTGACGGTAAGAGAATATTACAAGAAAAAGAGAATTAGTCCGGCAACACTGGATAAAGACTTTATAGACTTTGTTAAGCAGATTCAAAGCAAATACAAATGTTATGAGGCATATTGTGATAGTGCGGAGCAGACACTCATAACAGGACTTGAATCGGCTGTCATTCGTGCCGGGATACCGATAGAGCTTAAGAATGCAATCAAAGGTCCTATCAATGACCGGATAGCTTTTTATAATAGCATGATGGCACAGGGTAGATATAAGATACACGAGAGTTGTACGCATACAATCCGAGCCTTGGAAGAGGCTGTATATGATGAAAAGAAACCTACCAAGGATGTCCGACTTGATGATGGCGAGATGAATATCGATAGTCTAGATGCGCAAGAGTATAGCACGGAATATATTATGGATGATATTTTATACTTATAAGTGAGGTGAAAGCATGGGTAAATTCATAAAATTTATAAATAAAATAGTTAGGCTAAAGTGTCCTTCATGTGACGGATATATGCAAATCGAAATGCTAGATATGGAAATAGATAGGCTTGTGTATAAATGTGAAAATTGCCAAAAGGAATGGATATAGGTGAGGTGAGATATGAAAACGATACATGAATATTTAATTGATAATGGCTATAACCCAGCGCAGGATGAGACTACATCACATCATGATGAGTGGCTAGACTGGTATCAAGGGTATGTCAAGGACTTCCATCATTACACGGTTTATAATGGTATCGAGATGGTAGGTAAGGACAGATACACTCTAGGCATGGCCAAGACCATATCAGAAGACTGGGCGAATCTACTCTTGAATGAAAAGGTTAAGATATACACCGGGACTGACTTCGATAAACAGCTTGAAGCAGTCTTTGAATATAATAATTTCCGTGTTAAGAGTAATCAATTGATGGAGTTAGCTTTTGCTCTAGGCACAGGTGCGCTTGTGCAATATTTAGATGCATCCGGAGAAGTGGTTATAGATTATATCAGAGCCGGAATGATATATCCTCTTGGTTGGGATAATGGCTATGTTAACGAGTGTGCGTTTGGTTCCATGAGAGAAAGAGATGGTAAGAAACAGTATTATATCCAAATACATAAGCAGAGTGACCGAGGAACTTATATCATTGAGAATCATATTGTAGATGCTGAATCCGGTGCTGATCTAGACCTTGATGAGGGTATGTTGCCGGAGGTTGAGACGGGATTAGAGATACCACTGTTCCAGATTATCACCCCAAACATCGTAAACAACATTGATCTAGATAGCCCTTATGGCATATCAGTGTACGCGAATGGAATATCACAGCTAAAAGGTTGCGACCTTGTATTTGATAGCTACATGAATGAATTTGAACTTGGTAAACGCAAAATCATGGTTCCGCTTAGTATGGCTAAAATACAGATGGGCGAGACGGGAGTTGCTAAGCCGGTATTTGATAAAAACGATAGTGTATTCTATGCGATACCGGGCGATAGAGATAACAGTGGCAAGATTGATACCTATGACCCACAAATCAGAGCCGAGGATCACGATAAAGGAATTACCAAGGTACTTGACTTATTAAGCTTTAAATGCGGTATGGGTTCCGGTCGTTATAAATTCGAGAATGGTGCAGTCAAGACAGCAACCGAGGTTATATCGGATAAGTCGGAACTCTACCAGTCGCTGCAGAAACATAAAATTGTTTTACGCAGTGCCTTGATTAGCATGGTAAGGGCAATCGCACAATTAATGGGAACCGACATTGAAGATGTAAGTATTGACTTTGACGATAGTATTATCGAAGACAAGCAATCAGAGAGACAGACCGACAAAGGGGATATTGCTATCGGTGCTATGTCTTTGCTCGAATACCGCATGAAATGGTACGGAGAAACAGCCGAGGAAGCAGCCAAAAATATTAATGAACCAGCTGATATTATTCCATAGGAGGGATTGTATGAAAACAATATTATTACCAATCGTGAAACTGTTAAATAAAATGTTTTCTCGTCTTAATCCGTGGTTAGAAAAGAAAATAACAAGGCGGTGATTAAATGAACAGCCGAAGGAAATTGATAGTATCTATATACATTCAGTTGGCATTAATTGTTTTACAGTTAATTTTAATTACTTATTCATTATTGAAATGATTAGAAAAGGGTGATCAGGTGTTTACTCCATCGGAATTAGAAAGAATCCCTATCGAACTAGAAAATCGCATGGCAGAATTAGAAATACGTGTCATGGAAGACATTGTTCGAAGAATCCGTATCAACGACGAGATAACGAGGTCAGCTGATTGGCAAATATACCGATTACAGCAAATGGGCGAAAGCAAGAGAGTAATCAAGAAAGAAATAGCCGGTATGCTCAATCTTTCCACCAAGGAGATTAACGACCTGTATAAGGATGTAATCGCTCAAGGATATGCAAGGGATGAAGAGCTATACAAAGCTACGGGTAAGCAGTTTATTCCATTCAAGGAAAACAAAGAACTGCAACAGCTCATACAGGCTACCATAGCACAGACAAAAGAGCAGATGGTTAATATTACTCAAACTTTAGGATTCATGATTGATGTAGGTGGCAAATTGGAGTTTACAGAAGCATCCAAGTTCCTACAACAAACCCTTGATAATGCGGTATTAGAAGTAACCACAGGCACATTTAATTATAACTCTACCCTTAAGAGAACAGTTAATCAAATGACCAAGAGTGGACTAAGAACCATTGATTATGCTACTGGATTTACTAATCGGGTTGAAGTTGCTGTGCGAAGGGCGTTAATGACTGGAGTAAGTCAAGTTACTGGTCATATTAACGAATCCAATGCTAGGGAACTAGGAACTGATAAATTTGAAGTATCGTGGCATGGAACTGCCAGACCATCACATCAAGCTTGGCAAGGCAGAGTATTCTCAATGAGTGAATTAAAGTCTATTTGTGGATATGGAACTGTACAAGGATTAAAAGGTGCTAACTGTTATCATGACTTTTATCCTTTTGTTGAGGGAGTATCGGAACGCCAATGGACAGACGAACAACTAGACGAAATGAACGCCAAAGAGAACGAAATCAAAGTGTATCGAGGAAAAGAATACACCACGTACGAAGCTACCCAAAGGCAACGACACCTTGAATCACTCATGCGTAAGCAGAGACATGACATAAAGCTGTTAAAGGGCGGAAATGTTGCAGAAGATGATTTGATTAACGTACAAGCCAAATACAGAAGTACAATGGCACAGTACAAGAGATTTTCTGACGAAATGGGGTTGCCACAGCAGAAAGAGCGCATTTATATGGACGGGCTCGGAAAGGTAGCATGATGAAGGTAAACATATTAGGCGCAGAGTACGAAATTATCATTGAGCCACGAAACAGTAATCGCAAACTTGAACAATGCAACGGATATTGCGATTCATCGGTTAAAGAAATTCATCTTTGCGATATGAAAGACGATGAATCTGACATAATGGCAATACATAATATGGACGAATACCGAAAACGAGCTTTGAGACATGAAATTATTCATGCTTTTTTAGAGGAATGCGGGCTAAGTAACAACAGTTCAGATTCGGAAAATTGGGCGGTCAATGAAGAAATGGTTGACTGGATAGCATTACAGTTTCCGAAGATGCTTAAGGCATTTCGCGAAGTCGATTGCTTATAGAAAGGGGCGAAACATGCTTGAAACTGCTGACAAGTTGAAAGGATGGTGATCCGATTATCTCCCATGAGACCAGGGTTAAGGTCTTATTTTATTGCCTATAAACGTGCTTGATGGCGTTAAACTGTACGGAAATCATAGCCGACAGGCTCAAAATGGAGGAAACAATATGAAATTAATGAATCAAAAGCATAAGTACAATTTACAATTCTTCGCCGATGGTGGAGACGGTGACGGTGCCGACAATACCGGTGATGATGGTGACGACGACCAGGATGATGACCAGGACGATAAAGGGACTGGTAACAAGTCTAAAAAGTCGGATAAGAAAACCTTTACTCAAGAAGAGCTTGACGAAGCTATTAAATTGAGACTAAAAAGGGAAAGAGACAAAGCCAAGAAAGCAGAGCAAGCAGAAAAGGATAAGCAGAATAATAAAAATTCTGATGATAAATCCAAGGCTACCGACGATAAGGTGAGCTCACTTGAAGCTAAGCTACTTTGTTTCGAGCATGATGTTTCCAAGGATAGTGTATCTGACGTGGTCGCTCTGGCTAAAGCCTATGTTGACGAAGATACAGACTTCGAGGAAGCAATTGAAAAGGTAATAAAGAAATATCCTCAATTTGTCAAAAGTTCGGATTCTAAGAAAAAGAAATCTGATGATGATGAAGACGAAGAGGATGAAGATGATACTGATAACAGAGGTTCATGGGGACAGAGACAGAGAGGCACATCTAAGAAATCAGACGGTGTAGAAGCTGCCTTTCTTAGAAAAAACCCTGGACTAAAAATTGATTAATGAAAGGTAATAGGTGAATTATATGGCACATTTACATCAGGAAAGATGGTCAAAATTAGTTTTGGCTAAGTTAAGAAATATCCTTTGTTTAAAGGATGGAGTTGTATTTAATAACGATTATGAAGGTTCTCCTGCAGCTGGATCAGTAAAAATTCCGGTACGTGATGGCGAGGTTGTTGTGTCTGACTATGACAAAGCCAATGGTATCGCTGGCACTCATGGATCCACAGCATACGAGACCATGACGATCGATAAGGACAAGGCAGTAAACGAGGTTATTGATGGTTACGATGCTAAGGCGGTACCGGATAATCTAGTTGCTGACCGTTTGGACTCTGCTACTTACGGAATGCAGGAACAAGTTGATACTGACGGGGGTACCGTTTTATTAGCTGCTGCTACAGTCGATAACGAATCAGTTCTTACGAGTGATAATATCTATGATAAAATTGTAGACTTAAGAACCCGTATGACAAAAGCAAAGATCCCGAATGATGGCAGACGCTATCTGCTTGTTACTCCGGATACAATGGCTTTAATCCTCAAGGATAAGGACCATTTTGTTAAAGCGACAGATTTAGGTGATCAAATTGTTGCAACTGGAGCAGTTGGTAAGATTGCTAATTTCCTTGTTATCGAGTGGAATGATACTACTGCAAATCTTGCTATGCTTGCAGGACATCCTCGTTTCGCAACCAGAGCTATGGAGTTTGCAGTGCCGATCAAGGTTCAGGATTTGTCCGGCTCCGGTAAGTACATCGGCGCATCTGCTGTACAGGGCAGAAATGTATATGCCCACAAGGTACTTAGGAGCGTAGCAATTAGAGCGGTATATTCTCCCGGCTCTTTAACTATCGGTGCAGCAGCCGGAGCAACTACCGGAACAACCATTCTCACTATATCCGCTGGTAACACCGGAACGACTTATGCTTACAAGATTAATCCTTCTAGCCGTGCAACTTACAACATGACATCTACCACTTATGCAGGTACTACATTGACATCTGGAACGACCGAAATTGAAGTAACTGCAGGACAGATTATTGAGGTTGTAAACTTAAGCTCCAGCAAGGTTGTAGCTGTAGGTTATATCACTGTAACAGCTGATATGATTAAGTCTGCTTAATCTAACTAAGGAGGGCGGTGCCAATGACTAATTATGCTGATTACGCATACTATACCGGTACATACGGAGGGGCAGTTATTGACGCCGCCTCTTTTGATTTACACGCTCGGAAAGCCACTCAAATTATCAAACAGTACACTTTTGGCAATATAGTTGAGACGAGCCTGCCAGATGAAATAAAGATGTGTTGCTGTGAGCTTGCAGAAGCTTTTTTAAAGCACGATTTAGAAAAAGTCAAAGGCAATATCACTTCTGAAAAAGTTGGCGAATGCAGCGTGTCTTATATGGATAAAGAAAAAGCAGAGATCAATTTTAAATCTGAATGTTACGAGATTATCTATCGTTGGCTTGCTATGACGGGCTTACTGTATCGGGGGTGCTAATATGTATACCAATGCAGATATGACGCTTTATTCGTGCAGTAAAGACGGTAAGTATACTCGGACCGTAATTAACAAGGTATTTTGGCAAGAATCAAAACAATCAAATATTGAAAAGATAGGTTTAGTCACTGCTGATTCAATAAAAATATTTATTCCGGCAAGCAGCGCCCCAAATGGTCTTAAGTTTACCACGGGAAGAGATATAGTTGTCAAAGGTGTAATTGAGTTCGAATTTGACAATACATCATCCGCGACCGTTGGAACGTCCTTAACAGCTCTTAAGACCTCCAATGAAGTTTATACCATTACCGTGGCAGATGCTAAGCTTTATGGTAGCCAATCAATGCAACATTATCAGTTATCGTGTAAGTAGGTGATGTGATGCAATTTAGATTTGAAATGAAAGAAAATCCGCAACTTATACAGGCAAGAGGACTTCAACCATACGGGAGAACACAAAAATTCGTTGACCAAGAAGTAATCCGGTTAATGGCTCCGTATATGCCTAATCTGAATGGTGTACTGACAGCAAGCACAACATTTAGTACAAAAATAGGCAGTGGAGATGTAAAACAAAATGTACCATACGCAAGGTACCAGTACTATGGCAAGTTAATGGTGTCCAGTATTACCGGCAGTGCATGGAGCCACGGAGAAAAGAAAGTATTAACCGACAGAGACTTACAGTATAACACAAGTAAAAACTCTCTAGCCGGTCCGTTTTGGTTCGAACGTATGAAAGCTGATAAGAAAGAGCAAATACTACGTGGTGCTCGGAAGATAGCAGGTGGAACATGAATATTATTGAATTAGTAAGGCAAACACTTTCAGAATTTCCACAGATATCCGCTCTTAACAATGGGGTGGATGTGGATTTTACCCGTGATGACGTTGACAATTGTGGATTATATCCCACTGGTGACCAACTTTTGAAAGAAGATGTACTCGGAAATCAAGACAGACAACATAATTTCGTGCTATATGCCAAATTTGATGGATTCAGTGAATATCAAAGATTAGCAAATAGCACTTTTTTATTAGATTTAGGATATTGGCTTGAAAAAGCAGCTAATAACCAATCCATTGAAGTAACTATAAACGAGAAAACTGTACATGGCACACTGAAAAAGCTTAGTGGTGCTAATGGTATGTTATACGGATATCAAGACGGTACATTAACCGGACCAGTAACATACCAAATACAGATTTATGCTCAATATCACTTAGAAAGTGAGGTATAACTAATGCACAAAATGAACTTGCAACACTTTGCTACAGGCGATAAAGTCGAGAGAAAATATCTTGCACATTTTATTGATTCTAGTTTTGGTGGCGAAACCGAAACTTACATAAGACTAGGAAAAGACCTAGAAGAATATAACATCGAAATGAACCCGGATATTGAAACCAAAAGCAATATCATAGGCGAAAGCTCAAACATCGTTAAGGGTTATGAGCCTACAGGTAGTGTAGATACGTTCTATGCTTACGAAGGTGATTCAATGTTTACGCAATTAGCTAAGATTGTTAATGAAAGATTAACTGGTACTGCTTTACAGACAACTGTAGTCGATGTATTAGTAGATTCAACCGGAGCTGTAACATGGGCTTACAGAGAGGATGTTGTTGTACTTCCTCAATCAATCGGTGGTGATGGTGCAGGTGTTCAGATTCCGTTCGAGATCAATTACAACGGTAACAGGAAAAAAGGAACATTTGATATGTCTACTAAGACATTTACACCAGACGCAGCTTAATTAGGTATCAAGTAATTATTTGATATAGGGCGGTGGTTTCCTCCTTCCACTGCCCTCTTAAAAAGGAGATGTAAATATGCAAAATCTTAATTTTGATGATGGATATAAAGAGTTTAGTATTAACAATGATGAAAGCAGAGTTATAAGATTTAACCCTACTGACTTTGGCTTACTTACAAGAATAAAGGAAGCCTACGACGAAATAGGCAAAGCCACAAACTTAAAAGAGGATATTGCCTTAAACCCAGACGGAACAGCAATGGAAACTCTCGGAAAGGCTGCTGAAATCGTAAACGGTATTGATAATACAATCAGAGCACAAATTGACCACATTTTTAACAGCAACGTGTCGGGAATCGCATTTGGAAAACAAAGCACCTTAAGCATGGTAAAGGGCGTTCCATTGTATGAAAGATTCTTGAATGCTGCTATCCCTTTTATCAAGAAAGAAGTTGAAAAGGAAATGCAAGCTAGCCAGAAACGAATTAGCAAATATACGGATGTGATTAAATGATAGGTCAACTACCTAAAGAATTGAATGTAAACGGTAAAAAACTAGCTATTCGAAGTGATTTTCGAGTAGTTCTTTTGATATTCCAAGCTTATGGTGATCCGGATTTATCGGACGATGAGAAAGCCACAGTAATGATGGAATGTCTATATGAAAACCCCGAAGATATCAAATCGGACAATTACCAAACTGCAGCCGAACAGGCAATTTGGTTTTTAGATGGTGGTGGAACTAGCGGGAAAGACGTTAGTCAGGCAAACACAAAAAAAATAATCGATTGGGAACAGGACGAACAACTCATATTTTCGGCAGTTAACAAAGTGGCTGGGTATGAAACAAGATCAACTGAATATTTGCACTGGTGGACTTTCTTGGGATTTTTTAATGAAATCGGAGAAGGTCTTTTTTCTACCGTTATTAATATCCGTTCTAAGAAAAATAAAGGTAAAAAGTTAGAAAAACACGAACAGGAATTTTACAAAGAAAATAAATCACTGATTGATTTAAACAGAAAACTCTCGACCGAGGAACAGGAAGAACGAGAGCGCATAAATCAATGGCTAAACTCTTAAGATTGGAGGTGAATAGATGGCGGCTGATGGAAGCTTAATCTTTGATACGAAGATAGATACTGTAGGCTTTGGTAAAGGCACAAATACAATAAAAAAACAAGCGAGTGGCTTAAAAAGTGCATTTCTTGGTCTAGGTAAGGCAATAGGAATCGCCTTTGGCGTGTCGCAGTTAATCAAGTTTGGAAAACAGGCCATTAATGCAGCATCCGACTTGCAAGAAGTGCAAAACGTTGTTGATACCGCTTTCGGCTCCATGGCGTACAAAATGGAACAGTTTGCAGATACAGCTATCGAAAGCTTCGGTATATCAAAGTTGGCAGCAAAGCAAACCGGTTCAACATTTATGGCCATGGCTAGAGGTATGGGGCTTGCAATGGACAACTCCTCCGATATGGCAATATCGCTAACCGCTTTATCCGCTGATATGGCGAGCTTTTATAATGTTAGCCAGGATGTAGCAAGTACAGCGTTAAAATCCGTATTTACAGGCGAAACAGAGACTTTAAAGCAATACGGTATTGTAATGACTGAAGCTAATTTACAGGCCTTTGCAATGTCACAGGGTATAAAGAAAAAGATTTCCGCAATGTCACAGGCCGAAAAAGTACAATTGCGTTACAACTATGTAATGCAACAGACAGCCTTAGCACAGGGAGACTTTGCAAGGACAAGCGATAGCTGGGCGAACCAAACAAGAGTATTATCAGAGCGTTGGAAAGAGTTTCTAGGCATAATCGGAGCCGGATTAATGAACGTACTTACACCGATGGTAAAGTTTCTAAATACTGCTATGTCGTATTTGATTTCTTTTGCAACTACGGCCGGTAAAGTTTTATCAACATTCTTTAATATCAAATCCGCTGTAGGTGATACGTCGGCTGCAATTAGCGGCGTTGGGGCAAGTTCAGAAGCTGCAAGTTCCGGAATAGAGGGTATAGGTAACTCGGCAGAAAAGGCGGCTAAAAAAGCTAAAAAAAGCACTTCCAGTATTGACGATTTAAATATACTAACGAAGAATGTAGCCGACAATGCAGAGGGAGCGTCCGACGCATTAGGAAACATGGGCGGCGGTGGAAACTACGGAATGGACATTACTCCTGTAGTCAATGAAGCCGAGACTTCCAAGTTTGAAAAAAGCATTGCAGCGCTAGCCAAAGAAATTAAGAAAACAGCGCAGATTGCGGCCACATCGTTTATGGATGGCTTTAAGGAAGGGTTAGGAGAAGTAAACCTTGATTCAATCACTGACCATATCAGAGGTATAGGCGGTTCGCTCAAAGATATTTTCACAGATCCAAAAGTCCAAAAAGCAGCTGAAGAGTGGGTAAAATCAACGTCTAAATCACTCGGAAAAATTACAGGCAGCATGGTAAGTATTGGGTTAACAGTTGCGGAGTTGTTTGTCGGAAGTATAGATAAATATTTAAGCCAAAATTCAGATTTTTTAAAAGATAAAATCGTAGATATATTCGATTTATCCGCAAAAGGTAGGGAAATCTATGCCAACTTCATGGTTGCTGTTGCAGATATCTTTACGGTATTCCGTGGTGAAAAAGCTAAGCAAATCGGCGCAGATTTAATCGCAATCTTTGTAAATAGCTATTTATCGATTACAACATTAGGTATGCAATTCGGAAACGACATACTAGCGGCAATCACTAACCCAATTATAAATAATAAAGAATCTATAAAAACAGCCCTAGATAATTCGCTCGGAATCATATCAGAGGTAGTAGGTAGCATAAAGGACTTCATAGAAAACTCATTCGAGGCTATAAAGTCGGCTTATGACGAATATATCGCACCGGCAATAGAAAAGTTCAGTAGCGGGTTTGAAACAATCTTCACCACTATAGTAGATACTTATAACGATTATTTTGCGCCTACCTTTGACGCTATAGCGGGAAAAATCGACGAACTAATCAATGGGCCGATCGCTGATCTGGTAGAAAGCGCTGCTGATACTGTCGGAAAATTAGTTGATGGTATAGCCACATTATGGGATGAGACCATTGCACCTTTCCTTGCGTGGTTATGGGAGAAATTTGCCCCTGGAGTATCAGAGTCCATCGGAGATACAGCAGATACATTTTTAGAATTACTTGGCATAGTGGCAGGGGTGGTTGCTGACTTATTGGATGCATTGGGAGGTATTATTGATTTCATAGTTGGAGTTTTCACGGGTGACTGGGAAAAGGCATGGGAAGGTATTAAGACGTTCTTTGACGGCATTATCAGGGGTATTAAGAAAATTATAGACCCGATAGCTACATTTTTTAAAGAAAAGTTTGAGGGAGCTTGGACTAATGTAAAGGATGCATTTGCCAAAGTCAAGGAATGGTTTACAGAAAGATACAATGACATAACAGGTATATTTAAAAACATTCCAACGTGGTTTAAAGATAAATTCACCGAAGCATGGACTAACGTAAAAGATGTGTTTAGTTCTGGTGGTAAGGTTTTCGACGGTATCAAAGACGGTATTGCAGACACTTTTAAAACTGTTGTAAATAAGTTGATTGATGGAATTAATAGAGTGCTAGCTGTACCATTTAACAAGATTAATTCCATGCTTAACTCAATTAGAAGCGTAAGCCTAGACTTAGGGGTAACGAAAATTTCTCCATTTAGCGGAATGTGGAGTTACAATCCATTATCAGTACCATCAATACCTAAACTTGCAACAGGTGCTGTAGTTCCTGCTAACTACGGAGAGTTTGCAGCTATCCTCGGCGATAACAAGCGAGAAGCAGAGGTTGTATCCCCTTTATCAACCATGAAACAGGCTTTAAAAGAAGCCATGAAAGAAATGGGCGGTGGCAGTGGAAACATCAATCTTACAGTTAATTTAGACGGTCAGCCAATTTACCAGACCGTAGTTAAGTATAACAACCGAAACACAAGAATAACGGGCAGAAATGCTCTTTTGACTTAAGGAGGCATGGATATGGCAAAATGGATACCAGATTTTAAATTAGCCGGCATATCTGTGCCGATACCTGATAATTACAGCCAAGTTATTACTGATTTATCGAGCGAGGAATCCGGCAGAACCTTGGACGGAGTAATGCATAAGGATGTTATTGCAGTAAAGACAAGTACACCGTTCGAATGGTCAAGAATGGAATGGAATAAAGCTTCCGCACTTGCTAAGGCAGTAGACGGGAAAAGTAGTGTTACTTGCGAGTATATAGACGTAAGACAACCTTACCAAATGGCTACGAGAACCGTATACATAGGTGATAGAACTTTTGAGCCTAACGACTTTGATACAGATGGCAAGGTTTATTGGAGCGTATCCTTCTCGGAAATAGAGGTGTAGCCAATGAAAAACGCATCAAGAGAATTTATGGACATGGTATATAGTGGAAACAAGCAATATCTCGGTAAAGCCCACATAACATTGGCAAATGGTACAGAGCTGTTTATTGATAACTCTGATATTTGGGAAGACGGTATACAGATTATCGAACAGACCAGTAATAGTGGCAGTTTCGATTTAGGGTTTTGTGCTTGCGATCAGCTTATTTTCAAGATTAAGAACATAGAAGGCAAATACTCTAACTACAACTTTAACAACGCTGTAATTAGACCACAGACAGGATTACAACTATCTGAAACGGTTGAGTACCTAAAATGTGGTGTTTATACGGTCGACTTACCGCAATCAGTCGGGAGTTATATAAGTTTAAGCTGTATAGATAACATGTATAAACTTGATAGGAAGATTCTAAATCTTGGTGGTACCGTTGTAGGGGTGTTGGTTTATAATATCGCAATAGCCTGTGGCGTAACGCTTAAGACAGCTAATTTTGACGGATATGATAGAACTGTAACTCTTCCAGATAATATCACGGAGCTTACATATAGACAGGCACTTAGTTTTATATGCCAAACGATCGGCGCTTTTGCCCGGTTTGATGGTGATGGATTGCTTGAAATTAAATGGTATGACACAGGAGCATTTGAAACGAGCGACAGGCTAGACGGTGGTTACTTTGATTACACAATAGAGACAAGCTACCAGTCTGGAGATAGCGCAGATGGTGGTAATTTTACAGATTATAATAGTGGTGATTCAATAGATGGTGGTACTTTCCTTGATATGGATAGGTACCACCATATTTATAGTTTGCAAAGCCTTAATGTTGCCACAGATGACGTTGTAATAACAGGTATTAGAGTTACGAATGGAGAAGCAACTTATTTATTCGGCACAGAAGAATATGCACTAGGAATAACGGACAACCCATTTACAGTTGGTAAAGAACAAGAAATAGCTACTTATCTCGGAAATAAAATAGTCGGAATGAGATTTAGACCTCTTACAGTCACGGCTCGCAGCAATCCACTTATTGAAGCCGGTGATCCTGCTTATGTATCAGATAGAAAAGGCAACTACTACCAATGCTACATTACAAATTACAATTTTGTAATAAGGCAAAATATGCAGCTTGCCTGTGACGCAGCATCGCCACAGGCCAATAGCGCCGAGGGGTTAAATGCATCAACCGAGCTTACTCGAAAGGCTCGGAGAGTGGCACAGGAAGAGATATCCGCATATGACCAGGTTGTCCAACAATTCACTAACCTCATGACTTACGGATTCGGTCTTCACAAATCAGAAGAAAAACTCGAGGACGGCAGCACGATTTATTATATGCATGATAAACCTAAACGGGAAGAATCAAACGCTATTTGGAAATTTGGCAGTAATGGGTTGGTGCTTAGCACTGACCAAGGAGTAACGTGGGGTGTAGACACAAACGGAAACATGCTTGTAAAAGTTCTAACTGCAATCGGAGTTAATGCAGAATGGATAAAAGTTCTTACTAGTTTTACAGTTGGAGCAAATTTTAGCGTAGATAGTTATGGCAGGCTTGTAGCAAGGCTTGTCGACATATCCGGAAAGATAACTGCTACTAGTGGAAAAATCGGGGCATTTTTAATTGATGAATACGGGATAGAGTCCGAAGTTGTAAGAATTACTGAAAATCCGCTGTTCCCAGGAATCCGACTAAGAAAAAAAGGGGATTCGGGCAAGCATGTCAATGACAAGGATAATAACTCTCGTGAAATGGATATGCAATCGGGATATGTGTTATTTGAAACTATAAACAATGGTGTAAAAACAGAAGTTCGGCTGGTCAGCAAGAGTGATTCGTTTACGTCAGATGCAGGCTTGGTTATATCGAAAGTTGATGTAAGTGGAGAGTTCGAGAAGACTATATCTTATGTAGAGCTGTCAATTGGCGAAGGCGCATCATTAAAAATGTTTAATTATTCTGGTGGCGTTTTCGAAAACAGCATTGAACTTGGTGGAGACACCTTGACATTTCAAAATTACTCCGGGCACACAGGGAATATTACTTTTACCAGTGATAACAGTTTAACCATTAGCGTTCCAAATGATGTATACATAGGCGGTGCTTCAATTAACAACATACTGGAACGTCTGGATGAACTCGAAAGAAGAATATAGAAAGGGGTGATAACATGGCAGGAATAATACATAGATTTGGAAACGCAGACGAATTCGACCCACATAAATTACGGGCGGCGGAATTTGCCCTTGTAATAGTCGGTAATGAGATTTATCCATCTAACTCCTTATATTTTTGTTATAATCCGGGCAACGTGAAAATGGTTGCAACCTTTGAAGATATGGTAAAAAATATTGATGGAGCGCTTGAACGAGTGACGGAGGAATTCCTAGCATCTATAAACCAAGCCACAGCAGACGCACAGGCAGCCACGCAAGAAGCCACTACAGCGGCACAATTAGCAGGAGATAAGGCGCTATTGGCAGATGAAGCTAAGGACAGAGCGAATACAGCCGCCGCCAATGCGGAATCCATAGTATTGGGTGATATAGCCACAGATACAACCGTCGGTGTTGTAAAAGGCGGCGGAGATGTAGCTGTCGAGGTTGATGGCTCAATGTCGGTCAGTGAAGTCAGTAACGCAAATGTTACGGTTGTTGAATCAGCAGAAGATGGAGAGATAACAACAGGATTGCTTAGCGTGATTATTGGATTGGTTAAAAAGAAATTTACTTTGATGCTGACTGCTTTAGCCGGTAAAATCGATAAGACAAGCATTGTACATTCCGCAGAGATTTCTGATGTGACAAAGGTGCCAAGCACAACGGTTACATCTTGGTTGGCTTCGCAAATCATCAGTTTAGCAAATACAGTTAATGGGATAAATAATAATTTAGCTAACATTTTTAATGGCAAAACGGTCACTGCAGATGCAAATAATGCACCACTTGGAATTAGCTCACTGTCCGATACTGGGTTAAATAATCCGTTTACATTTTGGTGCACACTAGAGACTACACAGGGAAATTCGGCACTTTATAAACAGCAAAAAGC
>JAEZVF010000061.1 GCA_023443225.1 Bacillota bacterium | reverse complement strand
AATAATGTTCCAGAAAACAAACTGGCAGAATTAATGCCGTGGTCAGATGAATTGCCCGATCGTTGTAGAAAACTAAAAACACGGTAAATATACCGCCGCCCCAATTGGGCGGCGAACTTATTGACCTGGACTGCTTATTTACCATTTACAAATTTGTCGCATAAAATAACAAATGGTAATGTTCGTTTCATATTTTTCCAGTAGATAAACAATTCTTAAGAAATATAATAGGTTGAACTGTATGCTTTGGTTATCATAATTGCATACTCAAGGCATACAGAATGCTGCTGCCTGCTTGAACGGGTGTAAGGCCTTGCAAATAAAAAACATAAGACGTGTTGAAAGGAACTGAACGTAGAGCGACCTTTAGGTAGATAAAAAAGATGACATTGGTAAGGAGATTATAATGAGGGCAGATGAACTATCCGCTTTGATAAAATCAGGAACTACTGATTTTCGTAAACATGATATTGATGGTACATTCATAAATGAAAACTTAAGCGGTCTTCACTTTGAGCAATGTTGTTTTGTTGCGGACTTTTCCGGTGCAAATCTAACAAAAACAGTATTTGATAAATGCAACCTGAAGACATGTAATTTTAGCTATTGTAATCTTGATGATTCATCATTCGAAAATAATTGTCTTGATGCTACAGAATTCAAGTTTGTGCAATTTAGAAATCTTACTTTTAATAACAACTCAGCTTATGGGTGTGATTTCTCAAAAAATTTATTAGAAGATATGCGATTTACCAATTATCCCGGTTTTCATATCGCTGAGATTAAAGCAGGTTGGTTTGGTATCCAATTAGCGGATAGAGTTAAATACATAATCGTCACCGCTTCTGATTATCTGTGTAATGATGCTCCTTATGAGTTCCTTTCAGCAATTAATGATTTATGCATTGTCAATCCAAATAGCACATATAAAACCAAATGGTTATGTTGGGATGAAGAGCCAGGAGCATATATTTGGAGGTTAGAAAGGCAAAACGATATAATCATAGTTAGTGTGTACACATCAAAGAGGGATTCATATGATATAGGCCCCGAAGATAGACTACGGCTTGAAGCCGAAGAAATTAACAGTGTTGTTTTTGAAACTTCTGGCGATTTTCTTGGATTTATAAAAGAAGTTGCTGAATCCTTTGAGAAAATCAGACAACTGGAAATAGGCGACAAATATTATAAAAAAGAATGGGGTATATTTCCAGATGCGGAAATAGATAAATTAAAGTCATTCATTCAGACAATAATGAAAAAAAGAATTTAAATTTTATTTTCTGCTGATCTGATCTAAGAAGATTTTATGAAGCAATACCTTTCACCAAGGGGATACCTTATTTATAAGGCATCTTTATTGACTGTTCAAGGCATACAGAAATAATTGTCGAAATGTGTCAAAATAATGCACATTAAATTTTAGGTGAGATGAAAAGTGGATTTACCAGAATGGTGGAAGAATATAGGCAGAAAGGGATGTGATATTAGAATGAATCTAACTGATACAAGTAGATACATTAGCCTGATACTAAGGCATAAGCCTGATGTCATAGGAATTACAGTGGATGAGCATGGCTGGGCAAACGTAAATGAAATGATTGAGGGTGTAAACAGGACGCATCCTATAAACATAGAAATATTGGAAGAAATTGTACGGATGGATAACAAAAAGCGGTATTCTTTTAACGAGGATAAGACACTGATTCGTGCAAATCAGGGACATTCCATTCCTGTAGATGTAGAATTGAAAGAAAAAATTCCACCCGAATATTTATGGCATGGAACCGGTGAAAAATATGTGGAATCTATTGATAAAATAGGGTTAATTCCAAAGAGTCGACTATATGTCCATTTATCAATAGACATGGAAACTGCTGTTAAAGTAGGTAACAGACATGGAAGGCCTGTTGTATATCGGGTTAATGCCGGAGCTATGGCAAAGGCTGGTTATATATTCTATTGCTCTGTAAATAGTGTATGGCTTATAAAAGAAGTGCCTACAGAATTTCTTGAAAAAGTAGAATGATTCCTTTTTTAATTGGCATGATGAGGAGGAAGAAGTAAATGGAGATTATTATTCATGAATCTCATCGAAACGTTACCTCAAAATGATATTTGGGCAATTACCTGGACTTGGTTTGATAACAACAGTAAATATACAAAAGAATTTGCCATTAGCGAAAATTGGTGGAAATCAAATAAGGCAATTGAAAAAATAAATTTACTTAAAAATTTTGGCTATATAGAGATGTAAAGCTATAACTAAATAAATCTCCACGAATTATTAAATAGCGGTTTTATTACATAGTCGTTGACTACTGAATTTTTACTTTGATAATGATAAGGTGTCAATAAGGAGGTGTTTAATGAGTATTGAATTTGGGATGCCCACTTTAATCGAACTGGCCGGCTTGGAGGAAAATGCAAAGCTTTGTGATAGCCTTGGCTTTAAATTTATTGAATTAAATATGAATTTACCACAATATCAAGTGGAGATTTTGAAAAATTCCAGAATGTTTCAAGATATATTTAAGGAATATAAAATCTATTACACGATTCATCTTGATGAAAATCTAAACATTAGTGATTTTAATAATGCAGTTACAAAGGCTTACCTGGATACGGTTAAACAATCTATATTAATTGCAAAGAAACTAGGAATTCCGGTTTTAAACATGCACTTGAGTAGAGGTGTTTATTTTACGCTTCCAGATCAAAAAATATTTCTATTTGATAAATATCGTGATATATACTTGAAGAATATTCAATATTTCAAAGTTATGTGTGAAACTATGATTGGTGGAGAAGGCATAAATATTTCCATAGAAAATACAGACGGTTTTACTACATTTCAAAAAGAAGCAATTGATATTTTACTTGATAGTTCCAATTTTACTCTTACTTGGGATATTGGACATTCTCATTCTGCCAGTAATGTTGATGAAAAGTATATTATGCAAAATGAATTTAAATTAAAACATTTTCATATACACGATGCTATAGGGAAACAAAATCACCTAACTCTCGGTGAAGGAAATATCAATTAAATTGAAAAGCTTAATATTGCAAGTCGTAACCATTGCAGGTGCGTGATTGAAACAAAAACAGTTACATCTTTGCAGGAGTCATTAAATTGGTTGGGAACCCATTGGAGCAATAAGTAAATGCAAGTTGATAAGCTCAAGGCTCAACGGGTATCTTTCTTCTATAAGCATTAGTCAATTTAATGCTTACGCCAAGGGTAAAATGCGTTTTTGGGGAATCTGTATTACAGCATCAACACATTGTGAGATAATTGTCGAAATATGTCGTAATTTATAACCATTAGACAAAGAAATTAAAAAAGATATTATTTGTATTCTTAATTCGTTTTAGTACAATTTAAAACAAATCTGCAGATTATGAGGTGAAAAAATTGGATAATCGAAACCATATGGGAAAGAATAAAAATGGAGTTATTTTTCCCGTCGCTCCAAATCTTTCCGAGATGAGTGGTACTTATTTGAAATTTATAGAAGAGATAAAAAACAAGATTCAAAATCAAAGAATTTCGGTTGTATTGAACGCAAATTCTAGTATGATTTGCCTTTACTGGAATATCGGTAAAGCCATCCTGAAAAAGCAGGAGGAAGAAGGATGGGGCGCAAAGATTATTGACCGCATGTCCAAGGATTTAAAAGATTACTTTCCTGAAATGTCAGGATTTTCTCCGAGAAACATCAAATATATGCGTAAATTTGCTGAGTGTTGGCCAGATTTTGAAATTGTGCAACAGGTTGTGGCACAAATACCATGGAGAACAAACAGAATGTTGCTGGATAAATTGGATTCCAGGGAAAGCCGCCTTTGGTATGCCAATAAGACAATTGAAAATGGTTGGAGCAGTAATGTGCTGGATTTACAGATTCAGGGTAAGCTTATGGAGCGTACTGGCAGGAGTGTTAATAATTTCCCAGCGGCACTTCCACCAGTAGACTCCGATATGGTGAATCAAGTGTTCAAAGACCCTTACCTGTTTGATTTTCTTGGTACGGATATGCCCCGGCGAGAGGTAGAGATTGAGCGCCAACTGACAGAACATATTCAAAGTTTTTTACTGGAGTTAGGTCAAGGATTTGCTTTTGTGGGCAGACAGGTACATCTGGAGGTCGGCGGAGATGATTTTTATATTGATCTCTTATTCTATCACCTAAGACTGCGCTGTTATGTTGTGGTGGAATTGAAAGCCTGCGATTTTGAACCTGGATTTATCAGTCAGTTGAATTTGTACCAGAATGTGGTTAATGATA
Source organism: Bacillota bacterium (assembly GCA_023443225.1). GTDB lineage: Bacteria > Bacillota > Clostridia > Lachnospirales > Lachnospiraceae > Anaerocolumna. The sequence goes on along the minus strand of JAEZVF010000061.1, from coordinate 1,928 downwards.
TTCTGCGGCACTCAGATGACAAGCCAACCATTGGATTATTGCTTGTAAAAGGCAAAAATGAAACGGTTGTAGAGTATTCTTTATCGGGATATCAAAATCCAATCGGAGTTGCAGAGTGGAAGAATCAAATTGCTAAGGCATTGCCAGAGGAATTACGTAGCAGTTTGCCATCTATTGAAGAAATCGAGAAGGAGTTGAAGTAATTGTGCCACAGCCTGTGGCACAATTAGAATAACAACATTACGCCAAGGATCAACATGGATCTAATAAGTCAATGTTATGACAGATAAGGTGATACATTAAAACATTTTTCTAAGACACATTAACTGCTTAATTTGGGAAGGGAACTTCTATTGACACTATATCGGAACACCGATATAATGATTATAGGTGATGAAAATGACAATACAACAGCTTTTACAGGATACTCAAATGTCCCGTTATCGTTTATCAAAAATCAGCGGGATTCCATGGGCCACTCTTGCAGATATATATTCCGGGAAAACCCATCTTAACCGTTGTGGCGCAAGAACGCTCTCCAAATTGTCCAAAACACTTGGTCTAACTATTGAGGAACTGCTGGCACTGGAAACAGAACCGGAAGAAAACACAGTCACGGGAAAACCAAACAGAAAAACTTATCTGGAATCCGGACTGCCGGAGAGTGTTCAAAAAGCAATAAAAGAATATTTACAGGGTGAAAAGGAACAAGTGATCTATCTTGATTGCTTGTGGGGCGAATTATACGGAGCCATTAATTCCAATCTTTGGGCTGACTTAATTACTGAGGAACAGGCAAGCTATCTGCGTGAAAAATATCTTGGTACAGAGGGAAAGGAGAATATCATTAATGATTGATTTTACATCGTGTGAGGTAAATAAATTCAGAGCTTACGGTGGAGCAAATGGAAATAAAATTAATATTCTTTATGAGGGCAATAGCTATATGCTTAAATTTCCGCCTGTCCCAAGTCGTAATAAGACTATGAGTTACACTAATGGGTGTATCAGTGAATATCTTGCCTGCCATATTTTTGCTTCCCTGGGATTCAAAACCCAGGAGACATTGCTCGGAACTTATACTGATTCACGCGGGAAGGAAAAGGTAGTAGTAGCTTGTGGAGATTTTACTGAAGGCGGCAAAAAACTCATAGAGTTTGCACATCTGAAGAATACCTGTATCAGCAGTGAACAGAATGGATATGGCACAGAGCTTTCCTCCATTCTACAGGCAATAGATGAACAGACGCTTCTGCCGCCAGGTCAACTTAGGGAGTTCTTTTGGGATATGTTTATTGCCGATGCACTGCTTGGTAATTTTGACAGGCACAATGGTAACTGGGGCATTCTCGTAGATGAACAGTCAAAGACAGCGGAAATTGCTCCTGTTTACGACTGTGGTTCCTGCCTTTACCCGCAGCTTGCAGTCAAGGATATGGAGGCAATTCTAGACAGTGAAGATGAGATCGACAGGCGGGTATATGTTTTCCCTGCCTCGTCTGTTGAGGAGGATGGAAAGAAGATTTCCTACTTCGAATTTATCTCTTCTATGAAAAATCCGGACTGCATAGAGGCCCTAAAAAGAATTACCGCGCGGATTGATATGGAAAAAATATGCATGCTCATTAATGAAACGCCGACACTGCTTCAAATACAAAAGGATTTTTATTCTGTAATGATTTCAGAGCGAAAGGCAAAGATTCTTGATTACAGCATGAAACAGCTTATGAAACTGAACGGACAGGAGTCAGAACAAGAGGAACTAAAAAGCAGTGGTCAACAGTTTACCATGTGACATATCTGATGAGTATTATTCAATTCCATGGATAGGAGAAGAATGAGAGAAAGCAGAGAACAAATTGCAAATTATATAAAACAATACAAAGCGCAGGATGTGAAAGTATTATATGAGCTGATGGTTAAAATTC
>JAEZVF010000054.1 GCA_023443225.1 Bacillota bacterium | reverse complement strand
TATGACACATCTTTATTGGTTAAATGCAACGATAACTAATTTTGATTAACATAATCTTTTCAAAAGGGGGTTTTAGGAACCCTTAGTTAAGGTCGTCTCAAAATCTACTTTATTTTTCACTCTTTTCTCCATTCCTGCGCAAATAATTATTAGCGCATTTCTTAAAATCTTTTTCCCATTAAAGTTGCAAAGGGCTTAAGTTCGGAACATAATTCCTCAAATTGAGGGAAGGTTAACGATTGAGGACCATCTGAGAGGGCACATGCAGGATTTGGGTGTGTCTCAATCATCAGACCATCTGCTCCGACAGAAACTGCTCCAATTGCTAACGATTTTACATATCTTCTTACACCGGTTGCGTGGCTTGGATCAACGATAATCGGTAGATGACTTTTATGTTTAATTACAGGTACTGCGCTTAAGTCAAGTGTATTACGTGTAGCAGTCTCAAAAGTACGTATACCACGTTCACATAATATGACATTAGGATTCCCTTCTGCAATAATATATTCGGATGCATTCAGCCATTCGTCAATGGTTGCAGATAATCCACGTTTCAGTAAAACCGGAAGTCCAGATTTGCCAGCTTCTTTAAGCAAATAGAAATTCTGCATGTTCCTTGCACCTATCTGAATCATATCTACATATTTTACTGCTGCATCAATAGCAGCAAGGCTGGTTACTTCACATACAACTGCAAGACCAGTTTCCTCTTTAGCTTCCTTCATATAACGTAACCCTTCTTCTTCTAGACCTTGAAAGGCATAAGGTGAAGTTCTTGGTTTGTAAGCGCCGCCCCGGAGTATCTGTGCGCCTGCTTTTTTTATCGCATGGGCTGTTTCAAATAGCTGTTCCCGGCTTTCTACCGCACAAGGTCCAGACATAATTACAAGTTCATCACCACCAATGGAGACATTTCCCACCTGAATGATGGATGGTTCTGGATGGAATTTTTTATTTGCGAGTTTGTAGCTTTCCGTCACAGGGACAATTTTATCAACATCATCTGCAATTTCAAGATTTTGTTCTAAAAGTCTTCCTTTATCACCGATCACTCCTATAACAGTTACTTCTTTTCCGTCTGAAATATGGGCTGCTAATCCATTTTTCTCAATAATGTCTATAATATTCTGAATGGATTCTTTTTTTGCATTGGGTTTCATTACTATAATCATAGTTCTGCTTCCTTTCTTGTTCTATTGCTTCTACACATTGCCTTATTCTTTCTATTGAGTACAAAACTTTTTAATAGTTTACGCTATGCATTTCTAAATGTCAATACTGTAAAACATTAAAGTTCAACAGTTTAAAGCGTAACGGTTTAAAGTGTTATTATACAACATAATTTATAAAATAAGAATCGAATTATAAATTGTTTTGTAAAAAATGATATACAGTTTAAAAATACTTATAAATATATTTGTTAAATTATGATATAAGTATTGTAAATTCAGACAACTTTTAGTAAAATATAGACATGGTATTATTTGTTTGCATTACCATAATATTAGAAAAAAGTAAGGATGTACAAAAAATAAGTAGTGGAGGAAAAAAGAATGAATGTTTACACTTCAGAAAAGATTCGAAATGTTGTATTGTTAGGCCACGGTGGCTGTGGCAAGACTACACTAGTCGAAGCCATGGCCTATACCACAGGAGTTATTAAGCGTCAAGGTAGAATTGAAGAGGGTAATACGATCAGTGATTATGACAAGGAAGAAGTGAAACGTCTTTTTTCTATCAGTACCACGGTTGTACCAATTATCTGGGAGGATACCAAGATTAATCTATTGGATACACCCGGTTATTTTGATTTTATAGGTGAAACGGTAGAAGCCTTTAGCGCAGCTGATGCAGCGGTTATCGTTATTTCTGCTAAAGCCGGAGTAGAAGTTGGAACTACGAAAGCCTGGGATTACTGTGAAAAATTCAATATTCCCAGAATGTTCTTTGTAACAGATATGGATGATGATAATGCAAGTTATCGTCAGGTAGTAGAGGAATTAACTGATCTTTACGGTAAGAAAATCGCGCCATTTCATATACCAATTCGTGAGAATGAAAAATTCGTGGGTTTTGTCAATGTTGTAAAGATGGCAGGAAGAAGATTTACTACAATGAGTAATTATGAGGAATGTGAGATTCCAGATTACTCCATGGAAAATTTGAATAAGTTCCGCGAATCTCTTTTGGATGCCGTAGCGGAGACGAATGAAGAATTAATGGAAAAATATTTTGCGGGTGAAGAATTTACACAAGAAGAGATTTCTTCTGCACTTCGAAATAATGTAATAGATGGTACCATTGTCCCGGTATTAATGGGTTCCGGATTAAATGCACAAGGTGCTACAATGTTACTTCAGGCGATCGAAAAATATTTTCCGGCACCTAGCAAACAAGAAATCGCCGGGACGAATATAAAGACCAATCAACCTTTTGCAGCAAATTATGATGAAAGTCTACCGATGTCTGCAAAAGTATTTAAAACCATTGCAGATCCATTCATTGGAAAGTTTTCTCTGGTAAAGGTTTGCTCTGGTATATTAAAATCAGATGCAAGTATCTATAATGCATTAAAAGATACAGAAGAAAAGATTTCCAGACTCTATGTACTTAGGGGTAAAGAACAGATTGAAGTAACTCAATTAAATGCTGGAGATATTGGGGCAATCGGGAAACTTTCCGATACGGCAACTGGAGACACGTTATCTACAAAAGCAGTTCCTATTGTTTTTGAACGTCCGGAGATGCCTAAACCATATACGTATCAGCGCTTTAAGACGAAGAATAAAGGTGATGATGACAAGGTATCTCAAGCATTAAACAAGTTAATGGATGAAGATTTAACATTAAAGGTTATAAATGATAAAGAAAACAGACAGACTTTACTTTATGGAATTGGTGAACAACAATTAGAAGTAACAGTTAGCAAACTCTTTGCGAAATATAAAGTTGAGATTGCTGTTATGAAACCTAGGGTACCTTTTAGGGAAACTATCCGTAAGAAAGTGAAAGTTCAAGGAAAATATAAGAAACAGTCCGGTGGACATGGACAATATGGTGATGTTCATATTGAATTTGAACCTTCCGGTAATCTGGAAGAACCATATGTATTTGCTGAGAAGGTGTTTGGAGGCGCTGTACCAAGGAATTATTTCCCGGCAGTTGAGAAGGGTGTTGCGGAAAGTGTTATTAAGGGACCTCTTGCCGGTTATCCCGTTGTTGGAATCAGTGCAACATTAGTAGATGGCTCCTACCATCCGGTAGATTCTTCTGAAATGGCGTTTAAGATGGCAACCATCCAGGCCTTCAAACAAGGATTTATGGAAGCTTCGCCGGTGCTTTTAGAGCCAATTGCTTCCTTGAAAGTTGTTGTTCCGGATAAATACACCGGTGACATTATGGGAGATTTAAACAAAAGGCGTGGTCGGGTTCTAGGCATGAATCCAATCACTCACGGAAAACAAGAAATTGTTGCAGATATTCCTTTATCTGAACTCTATGGTTATTCTACAGATCTACGCTCTATGACCGGAGGCTCTGGTGAATTCTCTTATGAGTTCGAACGATATGAACAGGCACCATCCGATGTTCAGCAGAAAGTAATTGAAGAAAACCAAAAGAATCTGGAAGCTAGTGGAGAATAGATTATAAGTAGAAGAGTTGATAAAAGTCATGTAAAACGACAATTATCAACTCTTTTATTTTATTCCTTTTAACATAACAGAATAAGGTAACTAAATGCTGATTATATATTGTTGAAATATGGTAAAATAACTATATATTCTTTGAAATAAATTGATTCAGCACTTGGTTAAATTTGTCGCGTTCTTCATAGAATAGGCCATGGCCACTTTGTTCAAATGGTATCAGGACAGAATTCTTAATCATATTGTGTTGTGCTTCACCCAATGCAAAGAAGCATACTTTATCATGAATACCATGAAGTATTAATGTTGGCACATTGATAATGTCCAGATCATGAAACAAACCTTCTTCTCCTAACCATGTCTTGGCAATTTCTGCGGTAGCCCAGCCTGCCGCCTCTAATCCTAAAGAGAAGAACCAGTCGTTGAACGCTTTCGTCTTATACTGGTAGAAAAAGATATCACCAAAATCCTGTAACATTTTCGGACGATCGGAATAGGTTCCCTCGATTATATTAAGTACTACTTGCTCTGGCTGACCATAAGGGAAATATGGGCGTTGTATTAAACTTGGGGCTGCAGCAGCGCATAAGACGAGTCTGGATACTCCATAGCCGTTGTGTCTTGCCATATATCTGACCGCAATTGCACCTCCCGTAGAATGTCCTAATAGGGTAACTTTTTTTAAATTAAGCGTATCTATTACAGCTCTAACATCGTCAGATAATCTATCATAAGTATATCCGCTAAAAGGCTTATCAGATTTTCCAAAGCCCCGTTGATCAATACCTATACATCGGTAACCCATGCTGGGAAGCTTGTTAAATTGATACTCGAATAATTCGTGACTTCCCGGCCAGCCATGTAGAAACACAATCGTATCTTCCCCTTGAGGATTAAGGTCTTCAACATAAAGATGAACATTTTCTTCTACCTTCACATAATATCCCATTGGATACCGCCTGATTTGTTTTTATTAACAATGTATTACTTAATTTAAGTATTGTGCCAAATATCCACAGATTAAAAGTGCAATGATGATTAATTCTATCCAAATCAAAAATATTTGTTTGCGTTTCTTCTGATTTGGGTTATACTTATTTCGTATTGGTTACATTGGATTGAATGGAAAGGAGATAGACTGTTACGACAGCTCTATAGAATAGATGATAAAAGATTTTTTACCAATTAGTAAAGAAGATATGATAAAAAGAGGATGGGAACAGTGCGATTTTGTCTATGTCATTGGTGATGCTTATGTCGATCATCATTCGTTTGGACCGGCAATCATAAGCAGGGTATTGGAAAGTCATGGATATAAAGTAGGTATCATCGCGCAGCCGGACTGGAAGGATAGTCAGAGTATCAAGATTCTTGGAGCACCACGCTTAGGCTTTTTAGTATGCGGTGGAAATATGGATACTATGGTGAATCATTATACTGTAGCCAAAAAAAGAAGACATCAGGATGCCTATTCACCTGGCGGTGAGATGGGTAAGAGACCGGACCGGGCAACCATTGTCTACTGTAATTTGATTCGAAAGGTTTATAAAAATAGTCCAATCATTATTGGTGGTATTGAGGCCAGTCTTAGAAGATTGGCTCATTATGATTATTGGAGTGATAAAGTAAAACGTTCCATACTATTAGATGCACAAGCAGATATCATTTCCTATGGAATGGGAGAGCACTCTATTGTGGAGATAGCAGATGCTTTAAATAGTGGACTAGCTGTTCATGATATTACATTTATTGATGGAACAGTTTATAGAGCGAAAGAGTTATCTTCCGTATATGATGCAATCATACTGCCAACATTTCAAACCATATTAAATAGCAAAGAAGAATTTGCAAAAAGCTTTTATATTCAATATTCGAATACCGATCCCTATTCTGGGAAAAGACTTGTAGAACAATATAAAGAAAATGAATTCATTGTACAGAATCCTCCTGCAAAACCACTCACACAGGCAGAGATGGATCGAGTTTATTCTTTGCCGTTTATGCGCGACTATCACCCTTCCTATGAAGAACAAGGAGGAATCCCTGCAATTGAAGAATTGAAGTTTAGTTTAATCAGTAATCGGGGTTGCTTTGGTGGCTGTAATTTCTGTGCGTTAACATTTCATCAGGGACGCATCATTCAGACCAGAAGCCATGAATCCATACTTGCTGAAGCAAATCTATTAATTTGGGATAAGGAGTTTAAGGGTTATATCAATGATGTGGGAGGGCCTACAGCAAATTTTAGACACACAGCCTGCGAGAAGCAAAATACCAAGGGGGCATGTATTAATAAACAGTGCCTTTTCCCTACAACGTGTAAGAATCTTCGCATAGATCATAAAGATTACCTTTCACTTCTTCGGAAATTAAGGGAGTTGCCCAATGTGAAAAAAGTATTTATACGTTCTGGAATTCGTTTTGATTATTTAATACATGATACAGATAAAACTTTTATGAAAGAGCTTTGTGAGCATCATGTCAGTGGGCAATTAAAGGTGGCACCGGAACACATCAGCGATAAAGTCTTAAGATTCATGGGCAAACCTACCAACTCGGTATATGAGAAATTTATAAATAAATTTAAAAAGACAAATGAAGAATTAGGGAAGAAACAGTTTGTTGTTCCTTATCTTATGTCTTCCCACCCTGGTTCAACTTTACAGGAAGCAATCGCACTTGCGGAATACTTAAGAGATTTGGGTTATATGCCAGAACAGGTCCAGGACTTTTATCCAACACCTTCTACCATATCAACCTGTATGTATTACACTGGTTTGGATCCTAGTACGATGCAACCGGTATTTGTGCCAAAAACACCCCATGAAAAAGCGATGCAAAGAGCACTCATCCAATATCGGAATCCCAAAAACTACAATTTGGTATTAGAGGCGCTTACTTTGGCCCATCGTACTGACCTGATCGGATATGATAAGAAATGTCTCATCAGGCCGAAACATTATGACAAGAAACGTTCTGAAACGAAAAACACTGCTGGTAAAGATAGAAATAGTAAAAGGATTAATAAAACAACTACTACAAAGAATACAAGGAATACATCCACGAAACGTTCATCGCAGAAAAGAGCTTCCGGAACTCAGGATAGGAGAACCGGTACAGCACAAGCATCAAAGCGAAGGACAGGAAAAAGATAAGGAGGCAAAGAAATTGGTACTTAAATCATACAGAAAAGTAGTAAAGATAGCTACAATATTATGTTTGGTAATAACCATGTGTAGTGTGTTATACAAACAGTTATTTTTATTGTATCTATCATTAAAATATCGCTCGGATTTTAGCGATGCTTCAGCGATTGGCATTATTGGTGGTGCTGACGGCCCTACAGCCATATATGTATCTAATGCCAATTCATTTCCGTTGCTTTCTATCATTTTTATGAGCTTAACTATGATAGGAATTATATATTTGCTCTTTACAAAAAAGAAATCGAATAAATAAAGAATAAAGCACCTGCTAATGAAGTCAAACAAGGCATAAGAGATTTTATTAGCAGGTTCTTCCTTTACACGAAGGCAAAGCGATAGTGGCGAAATCTCACAGTTTATGTGCAGGCGTGAACAAAAGCTGCAAATATTTTATAGGAATCTTCATCCGTACGGAAAAGATGTTCTGGATGCCATTGAACTCCCAGAACAAATCTTCTGTCCCGCAGATAAACTGCTTCAATCAAGGAATCGGGAGACGTACCGGCAACTTCGAGTGAAGGAGCTAAGTCTTTAATGGCCTGGTGGTGGAAACTATTTACCTGAATAGTTTCCTTTGCAAGAATGGAGAAGAGAAGACTATCTTTTTCAATCGCAATGCTGTGGGAAAGAACTGCATTTCCTGATACCTGTGAGTGAGCAATTAAAGAATCTGTGCCCAGCTGTAGCGGAATATCCTGGTATAAAGTGCCGCCTAGGAATACATTAAATATCTGTATGCCACGGCAGATGCCAAGGATTGGTTTGTTTGATTCCATGGCAATGTGAAATAAATCTTCTTCCATTTTATCGCGTTCCGGTATAACAACGCCGCATCCTGGCATAGTTTCTTCGTGAAACCGAAACGGATTGATATCAGGACCTCCGGTAAATAAGAAGCCATCACAAGAGTCAGCAACTACAGCCAGTTCTTCTGTGTCTATCTGTAAAGGCAGAACAATAGGAATACCTCCAGCGGCTCTAACAGCATCCATATAATTAGGTCCAATCCAAATTCGGTTTCTCTCATAATCGTATTGGGGAGTCAGGCCAATTAGTGGTTTTTTCATGGGATACCTCACTTTCGATACTATCTTGCTATATCAATAGTATATGACGCCTCAAAAGTTTTGCCAGCTTCCAAGGTGTTTCCCCATTCGCGTTCTTCCAAAGTACCTTGAAATCCCTTACTATCGCAACGTCCATACCAAGGTTCAATACAGATAAAGGGTGCATTCCTCTTTGCCGGTGACCATAAACCAAATAAAGGTGCGTCAAAGGAAACTGTAAGATAAGGTTTCTTATCTTTATTTGCTAAAGAGACTTTGTGACATTGATTATTCTCAATTACGATGGCATCTTGATCAAATAAATGCGGATGAATTGGTAAATACCCTTGATTCGTGTTTAAGATATTTGATTCATGAATGGAATTTGCAATGGCAAGACCTTGGTCGTTAATTTTGGTATATTGCAGAGGCTTATCCGAATCAAATACGATAAAATAATCACTTTGTGTATCTTTATCGTTCCATGGGCATAGAAAAGCAGGATGACCACCGATGGAGAAATACATGGGGAAAGAGTCTTGATTAATTACCTTCCACATAACTGTGATCTGCCTTCCAGACAGCTGATAACCAACCTCTAAAACAAAATGAAACGGGTATACTTTTATTGTCTCATCGTTTGCTTCAAGCACGAACCAAATTTCTGTATCGGAACTACTTTTTAATTGAAACACCATATCTCTTGCAAATCCATGTTGTGACATAGAATAGGTATTACCGTTATAACGATAGCTCTGATTATTTAAACTTCCTACGATTGGAAATAGTATTGGTGAGCTTCTCTTCCAATAAGCAGGGTCAGCATTCCATAAATATTCAATCTGTGTTACTTTCTCTTTGATGGAAGTAAGTTCGGCACCCGAATCTTTTATCTTAAGGGTAAGCTCTTCATTTTCTATTATATATTCATTCATAATTATCTTTATTTCCTCCAGTTCATATAATTGTGTTGGCTTCCACAAGTCCCAAATAACGTAAGCTATGAATCGTGATGTATATTTCAAAAACTTTTACGCATATTGTATCATGAGGAAGGTTCCATTTCCAGTTGTTTGTGAAGTGCTTAACGTTTACCTTGTCATTTGCCTATATATTTTGTATAATATCAACAATCATCCATATGGAAACCATAAAAGGAGCTAGGAATATGTTAAAACAATTTTATCCTTCGGAGTGTGCTGATTCTGCCTATGTAATTGATTATAAAGGTTTATATCATAACGGTTACCGAGGTTTACTATTTGATATAGACAATACATTGGTTGAGCATGGAGCCGATGCAACCGACAAGGCAATCCATTTCATAATAGAATTAAAAGAGATAGGTTTTAAAGTTTGTCTGATATCAAATAATAAAGAAGAGAGGGTGAAGAGATTCAACAAAGTGATTCAAGTTTGTTATTTGCATGATGCACACAAACCTTCTCCTAAGAATTATTACAAGGCGATGAAACTAATTGGTACGAACTCCAAAAATACAGTATTTATTGGAGATCAATTGTTTACCGATGTATTTGGAGCTAACAGGGCAGGAATTAAGACATACTTTGTCAAGCCAATCGGGCCGAAAGAAGAGATTCAGATTAGATTCAAGAGGCATTTAGAGCGGATTGTTTTATACTTCTACAGGCGTGAGATGAATAAGAAAGACGGAAAATGATTTTATATAAACAGACAGATATAAAACTTTCATTACTTAAAGCGGGGGATTTATGGAAAATATTATTTTGATTGGATTTATGGGTTCTGGTAAGACCAGTGCTGGGGAACAGCTAGCAGAGAGATTAGGTTACTCTTTTCAAGACACGGATTTAATGATTGAGGAAAAGTGTAATAAAACCATAAGTAATATATTTGCAGAGGAAGGGGAAGAATATTTTCGTAAGTTAGAGACTAAAGTGATTTCTGAACTTTTTGGGATATTAAAACACTCCGTCTTATCCGTTGGTGGAGGACTTCCTATTACGGAAGGAAATGCTGCACTACTGAACCGTTTAGGACAGGTTGTTTATTTAAAAGCCTCAAAAGAGACAATAGGAAAGCGCTTGGAAGGAGATACAACGAGACCTTTACTTGCTGGCCAAGATGCGGACAAAAAGGTGGAAGAGTTATTAAATTACCGAGGACCAATTTATGAAGCTACAGCACAACATGTCGTTGAAACAGATGATAAATCATTTGATATCATTATAGCTGAAATCATTCGACTTTGTGGAATAGGAGAGAGAAAATGAAGCTACTTGTTATTAACGGACCCAATATTAATTTTTTGGGTATCCGAGAAAAAGCGATTTATGGGAAAGAGAATTTTACTTATCTAATGTCCATTCTCGATGAGAAGGCAAAAAAAGAAAACATTACGATTGACACTTATCAAAGCAATGGAGAAGGAGAAATTATCGACCGGATACAGACGGCGTATCAGGACGGTACCCAGGGTATCATCATTAATCCGGGCGCTTATACACATTACAGTTTTGCGATTCGAGATGCCTTGGCATCGTTAGAAATTCCTAAGATCGAAGTACATATCTCTAATGTGCATAAGAGGGAGGAATTTAGACATGTTTCTGTGACCGCACCGGTATGTACAGGTCAAATAGTGGGATTAGGTCTTGAAGGTTATTTATTAGCAATTGATGCAATGAAAACTTTATTAAAACAATGAGAATTCTACTATTTGTATTATTTTTATCTGTTTAATAAAAAGTAGTTGAAAAATATCGTAGGATAATATAAACTTAAGGTTAGTTAATTTAAGGAGGAATATCAAGTATGGTATCAGCAGGCGATTTTAGAAACGGCTTGACAATTGAAATGGACAATAATATATATCAAGTTATTGACTTCCAGCATGTAAAACCTGGTAAGGGTGCGGCTTTCGTAAGAACAAAATTAAAAAATATAAAAAACGGTGGTGCTATTGAAAAAACATTCAGACCTACCGAAAAATTTCCACAGGCTCATATTGACCGTTCTGAAATGCAGTATTTATATGCAGATGGTGATTTATATAACTTCATGGATGTAAATACCTATGATCAGTTTGCGTTAAATGCAGAGGCTGTTGGGGATTCTTTAAAATTCGTAAAAGAGAATGAAATGGTTAAAATGTGTTCTCATAATAAACAGGTATTTGCAATAGAACCACCGTTATTTGTTGAATTAGTTATTACCGCAACAGAACCTGGTTTTAAAGGCGATACTGCACAAGGTGCAACAAAGCCTGCTACCGTAGAAACTGGTGCTACCGTATATGTTCCTTTGTTTGTAGAAGAAGGGGACAAGATTAGTATTGATACCAGAACAGGTGAATATCTAAAGAGAGTATAGTTCCGCGAAATACATGAGGGCCATTAGAAGTTTGGCCTGCGTATTCCTCGGCAAAAACTTTTTCATAATGTGAGCACAATCCAGAGAAAATCATGGTTTTCTCTGGATTGTGCTTTTTTGTATTTTTTCATTAAATTAGATTGACATGAAGTGTATTGGCATGTATAATCATACATACCGACCGGTTGGTATGCATGATGAAAGGATGATTAATACAATGAAAGAAAAAATTATTAATGAGAAAATGAGTACAGGTAAGGTTTTATTTAGCTGTTTTTTATGCTTACTGTGCTTATCGGTAGGACAAATTGTGTATCAACGTATTCAATGTTCAATACATAATGGGTTTGGAAATTTACTTAGTACAATTATTTATATTGGTGTTGTAATTATTTTAATGAAAATAATGATAAATAAGTATTGGAAAATGTCTTTATCAGAGTGTAGAATAACTTTACCTTCAGTACCATTGCGGTGGATTATTGTTGCAATAATTCTGCCGGCGATAGTTTTTAGTATAATATTTTTATTAAAGGGTGAATGGATTAAAAATGATTTAAATATGAATGAGATGTTATATTTAATTACGGATCATATATTAATAAAAGCGATCTGTGCCGGGATTGTAGAAGAAATCATTTTTCGGGGTGCTATGTTAACAGTACTTGAAAAGAAGTGGGGAATGAAAGTTGCTGTCATTATACCATCGATTATTTTTACAATAGGACATTTAGGTTATGTAAGTATAAAGGAATATATTTTTTTTCTTGTAATCATAGCGGGAATCAGTGTAGGAATTATGTTTTCACTTATTACATATGAAAGTGGAACGATTTGGAGCGCAGCTTTAGTGCATATGATATGGAATTGCTTTACCTCGGGAGAAATCCTGTCAATCGGAAGAACACATAACGAAAGTTCAATTTATTCATATGTTTTGCAAAATGAATTATTAACTGGAGGAGATTATGTAGATGCTTCGATTATATCCATCATTGGTTATATTGTTGTGGCAATTATTGCATACACTTTAATTAAACAAAAAAGAAAGAAAGCTAAAGTGGTTGTTACGAAAATAGTGGCTTGACAACTGTAATGATATACCATAAAATAACTCAATTATAAAGTATCTGATAGGAGTAGATAAAATGGCTGGCAACAAAGATACAAGAGAATTGATTGTGAAAGTGGCATCAAGATTATTTATAAGTAAGGGTTTTGATAAAACCAGTATGCGTAATATCTGTGATGATCTTGGTATGTCAAAAGGAGCAGTATATCATTATTTTAAGTCCAAAGAAGAAATAGTAGATGCAGTATTTGCTATGCAGGATGAATTTATTCACAAACAGAATATAACTTTGCAAAGAGATATGAAGGGGATGAATGCGAAGGAACAAATCTCCGAATTACTAAAAAAGAGTATCGAAAATCAGCCAGTTTATGAGTCGGATGATGATATCTCAAGTGTATTAAAAAGCCCAGAGTATATACTTAAGTATATGAGAGATAATGTTTACAAGAATGCGCCGGTAATTTCGAAACTAATCATAGATGGAAAAGAGGATCATTCATTGGATGTGAAATATCCATTGGAATGTGCGGAGGCGTTCTTGTTGTTACTAAATATTTGGTGTGACCCTACAATTTTTGACTGTGATAAAGAGAAGTTTGATAGAAAAGTTAAATTTATTCAGCTAATGATGCGAGCTTTGGGGATAGATGTGATAGATGATGAATTAACTAATTGTTTATTAACGTTATTTGAAAACTTTATTTCTAAAAGTGTTTGAGTTTTAAAGGAATAATATGGGTAGTAGATGAAATCTTAAACAATACAGGTAGCGAATGTATAGTACTAATGGCGAAAGAATCATTTTTTCCATATATCGTTATGCATGATATGCACAAATCAGTACTGTTCTTACTTTGAATCCGTACCTAATGGAAGGATTTATTATATTGATCAATAGGATGCTGTTGTAGACTATTAAAAAATAATAGGAGCGCAATTCATGGAAAATCAACATTTTCTGTGGTTTGCGCTATTTTCCAAATAGGCTATTTGCCCAATCTGAACATAATAATAAGTTAACATAAATATTGGTATTATTATGTTCAAATATCTTGTAATTGACAAATATTTGTTGATTTTTAATAAGAATTACGTTATCATATACAACAAGCTAAAAATAATACATTACTATTAAAATATATTCAATTCTTTAGAAAAGGTGGTTAAAGTATGAAAAGCGATGCAGTAAAATCAGGTATGCAACAAGCCCCTAGCAGATCTCTCTTTAATGCTTTGGGATTAACAAAAGAGGAATTACAAAAACCATTAGTAGGTATTGTTAGTTCCTATAATGAAATTGTTCCGGGACATATCAACCTGGATAAGATTGTAGAAGCTGTTAAACTAGGTGTTGCCATGGCAGGCGGTACCCCAATTGTATTCCCTGCAATCGCTGTTTGTGATGGAATTGCTATGGGGCATATCGGTATGAAATACTCCCTTGTAACCAGAGATTTAATTGCCGACTCTACAGAAGCGATGGCAATGGCTCATGGATTTGATGCATTGGTTATGGTACCAAACTGTGATAAGAATGTCCCTGGTCTTCTTATGGCGGCAGCCCGTGTCAATGTTCCTACGGTATTTGTAAGTGGTGGACCAATGTTAGCAGGTCGTGTACGAGGAGAAAAAACCAGCCTTTCCAGTATGTTTGAAGCGGTTGGAGCCTATAGTGCAGGTAAAATGACGGAAGAGGATGTAGAAGAATATACTTGCAAAGTATGTCCTACCGCAGGTTCTTGTTCTGGTATGTATACCGCCAACAGTATGAACTGTTTAACAGAAGCATTGGGAATGGGCTTAAGGGGTAACGGTACAATTCCTGCAGTATATTCTGAAAGAATCCGCCTGGCTAAGCACGCAGGTATGAAAGTAATGGAACTATTTGAGAAAAATATCAGACCAAGAGATATCATGAATGAAAAAGCATTTATGAATGCTTTAACTGTAGATATGGCACTTGGATGTTCTACAAACAGTATGCTTCATTTGCCTGCAATTGCCCATGAATCAGGAGTAGAATTAAATGTTGACATTGCAAATGAGATTAGTGCAAAGACCCCAAATCTATGCCATTTAGCACCTGCAGGTCACACTTACATGGAAGACTTAAATGAGGCCGGTGGTGTGTATGCTGTAATGAATGAGTTAAATAAGAAGAATTTGTTATATACGGATTTAATTACTGCTACCGGCAAAACAGTAGCAGAAAATATAGAAAGTTGCAAAAATCTGGATACAGAAATCATAAGACCGATTGATAACCCCTATAGTAAAACAGGTGGCATAGCTGTATTAAAAGGTAATCTTGCGCCGGATTCTGCAGTTGTGAAACGTTCGGCTGTTGTACCAGAGATGATGAAGCATGAAGGTCCGGCAAGAGTGTTTGACTGTGAAGAGGATGCAATTGCTGCAATTAAGGATGGAAAGATTGTCGCTGGTGATGTAGTGGTAATCCGTTACGAAGGACCAAAAGGCGGCCCAGGAATGAGAGAAATGTTAAATCCTACTTCAGCAATTCAAGGTATGGGCTTAGGAGCCTCGGTTGCTCTAATTACAGATGGACGTTTTTCCGGGGCTTCCAGAGGTGCTTCCATTGGTCATGTATGTCCGGAAGCAGCTGTCGGCGGTAATATAGCATTAGTAGAAGAAGGCGACATTATTCAAATCGACATTGATGCGAATACACTAAATTTTGTTGTATCTGATGAAGAATTAGAAGCTCGTAGAGCAAAATGGCAGCCAAGAGAGGCACAGATTACAACCGGATATGTAGCACGTTACGCAGCAATGGTTACTTCTGCAAGTAGAGGTGCAATCTTAGAAATTCCAAAGAGATAATTATAACAATATGCAAAAAAGAGGGAAGTGTGAAAGATTTTCAATCTTTCACACACAAAGTTTGTGCTTGCGTTATCCGCAGCGCAAACTTTATATGCGCAAAAACCATGCGCAGGAATGGAGGGAAATATGCAATTAACAGGTTCACAGATTTTAGTTGAATGTTTAAAAGAACAGGGTGTGGATACGATATTTGGTTATCCTGGTGGCTCTGTGTTAAATATTTATGATGAATTATACAGGCATCAGAATGAAATCAGACATATCTTAACTTCACATGAACAAGGGGCTTCTCATGCGGCTGACGGTTATGCACGATCAACAGGCAAAGTCGGCGTCTGTCTAGCAACCAGTGGTCCAGGTGCAACCAATCTTGTTACTGGTATTGCGACTGCATACATGGATTCGGTGCCAATGGTAGCAATCACTGGTAATGTTACCGTGAATCTGCTTGGAAAGGATAGCTTTCAGGAAGTAGACATAGCAGGTATTACCATGCCGATAACAAAGCATAATTTTATTGTGAAAGATGTTAACAAGCTGGCGGAGACACTTAGAAGAGCATTTAAAATAGCCCAGACAGGAAGACCTGGTCCTGTGCTCGTAGACATTGCAAAAGATGTTACTGCCAATAAAGCAGAATATCAGAGTGTTAAGATTGAAAAGATAGAAAGAATCAAAGATACGATTTTGGAAGAGGATATTGAAGCAGGTCTAGAGATGATTCGCAACGCCAAAAAACCGATGATTTTTATTGGCGGTGGTGCTGTTATCTCCGGTGCTGATAAGGAAATCAAAGAGTTTGTATATAAAGTGAATGCGCCGGTTACAGATACCTTAATGGGGAAAGGTGCATTTAGTGGAGAGGATCCGTATTATACCGGTATGCTAGGTATGCATGGGACTAAGACGGCAAACTTAAGTGTAACCCAATGTGACCTTTTAATTACCATCGGAGCCAGATTCAGCGACCGTGTCACAGGAAATGCTACTAAATTTGCAAAGAATGCCAAGCTACTACAGATTGATGTGGATCCAGCAGAAATCAATAAGAATATTATGATACATCAAAATATACTTGGCGATGTAAAAGAAGTCCTTAAGATATTGAATCAAAGAATCGAACAACATGATAATAAGGAGTGGCTTCAACATGTTATGGAAATGAAGAAACAATTTCCATTAAAGTATAATAAAGAGCAATTAACCGGTCCTTATATCCTTGAGAAATTATATGAGATTACCTCAGGTGATGCCATTATTACGACGGAAGTTGGACAGCATCAGATGTGGGCTTCCCAGTTCTACAAGTATAAGAAACCAAGAACTTTCATTACATCCGGTGGACTAGGAACGATGGGGTATGGCTTGGGTGCATGTATTGGAGCAAAAGTTGGAAATCCTGACAAAACGGTTATCAATATCGCAGGTGACGGATGTTTTCGAATGAATATGAATGAAATTGCAACAGCAGCACGTTATAATATCCCTATTATTCAGATTGTATTCAATAATCATGTTCTTGGAATGGTAAGACAATGGCAAAGCCTATTCTACGGACAGAGATATTCCAATACAACTTTAAATGATAATGTGGATTTTGTAAAATTGGCGGAAGCCATGGGAGCAGTTGCCTATCGTATTACAAATATTGAAGAAGTGGAAGAGGTGTTAAAAAAGGCTGTATCATTAAATAAGCCTGTAGTAATTGACTGTCAGATTGCAAGTGATGATAAGGTTTGGCCAATGGTTGCACCAGGAGCAGCAATTGATGAGGTATTTACAGAAGAAGATCTGAATAAGAAATCATAGTATATGTAATAAGATAGACAAAAAGGGATTGACTATAAATTAACTAAGTTTTATAATGTAATAGATTAAAGTGGTCAAGTAAAAAATTAGATAGTATTAAGGAGGATATAAGAGTGGGAAGAATTTATAATTTTTCTGCAGGTCCAGCTGTATTGCCAGAGGAAGTATTAAAAGAAGCAGCAGCTGAAATGCTGGATTACAAAGGTACCGGAATGTCAGTTATGGAGATGAGTCATAGATCGAAAGCATATGAAACTATTATCAAAGATGCTGAACAGGATTTAAGAGATTTAATGCAGATACCGGATAATTATAAGGTGCTTTTTTTACAGGGTGGTGCTTCACAGCAATTTGCAATGATTCCTATGAATTTAATGAAAAATAAAGTTGCCGATTATATCATAACTGGACAATGGGCAAAAAAAGCTTATCAGGAAGCGCAAATTTACGGTAAAGCAAATGCAATTGCATCATCTGCAGATAAGACCTTCTCTTATATTCCGGATTGTTCTGACCTTCCAATTAGTGACGATGCAGACTATGTTTATATTTGTGAAAACAATACAATATATGGTACGAAGTTCAAACAACTGCCTAATACAAAAGGCAAGACTTTAGTTGCTGACGTTTCTTCCTGCTTCTTATCAGAACCAGTAGACGTATCAAAGTATGGCGTGATTTATGGTGGCGTTCAGAAAAACATTGGCCCTGCAGGTGTAGTAATTGTTATCATGAGAGAAGATTTAATTACAGAAGATACTTTGCCAGGAACTCCAACCATGTTAAAATACAAGATTCATGCTGACAATGAATCCTTATATAATACACCGCCTGCATATGGAATTTATATTTGTGGTAAAGTATTTAAATGGATTAAGAATCAGGGCGGTTTAAAAGCCATGAAAGAAATCAATGAAAAGAAAGCAGCCGTACTTTATGATTTCTTAGATCAGAGTAAAATGTTTCAGGGTACAGTAGCAAAAGAAGATCGTTCCTTAATGAACGTACCTTTTGTAACTGGAAATGAAGAGTTAGATGCTAAATTCGTAAAAGAAGCGAAAGCTGCCGGTTTCGAAAACCTAAAGGGTCATAGAAGTGTTGGTGGCATGAGAGCTAGTATCTATAATGCTATGCCAATCGAAGGTGTACAAAAATTAGTTGAGTTTATGAAGAAATTCGAAGCAGAAAATACAAAATAATAGGTTCATCATACGAAAGGTGTGTCATTATGATAAAATATAATTGTCTTAATCCAATCGCTGCTATCGGACTGGATTTATTTACAGATACATATGCAAAAGTAGATTCTATTGAACAGGCAGATGCAGTATTAGTTCGTAGTGCATCTATGCATGAGATGGAATTATCTTCCGATTTGAAAGCCATTGCTAGGGCAGGAGCAGGTGTGAATAATATTCCCATTGATAAATGTGCTGAAAAAGGTATCGTTGTTTTTAATACTCCTGGTGCCAATGCAAATGGTGTTAAAGAATTAGTAGTTGCAGGATTAATGCTTGCTTCCCGTGATATTGTTGGAGGTATTAATTGGGTTCAAACAGTAAAAGAAGATGAGAATGTTGCAAAATTAGTCGAAAAAGGAAAAGCTAAATTTGCTGGAAAAGAAATTGCAGGTAAGAAATTAGGTGTTATCGGACTTGGCGCTATTGGTGTATTAGTAGCCAATGCAGCAAAACGCCTTGGTATGGAAGTGTATGGATGTGATCCATATTTATCTGTAAAGCATGCATGGGATCTATCAAGAGACATAATTTACTGTAAAACAAAAGAAGAAATCTATAAAACTTGTGATTATATTACGGTACATGTTCCTTTGTTAGACGATACCAAGCAAATGATTAATAAGGATACCATTGCAATGATGAAGGATGACGTAGTCATTTTGAACTTTGCAAGAGATCTTCTGGTGAACGATGATGATATCGCCGAAGCTTTAAAATCAGGCAAGGTACATCGTTATGTTACAGATTTCCCTAATGCAAAATCAGCTGGAATGGAAGGTGCTATTGCAATTCCTCATCTGGGTGCTTCCACGGAAGAATCAGAAGATAATTGTGCTGTTATGGCAGTAAAAGAGATTATGGACTATATGGAGAATGGTAATATTAAGAATTCGGTTAATTATCCGAATTGTGATGCGGGAATCTGTGATTCAAAGAGACGTATTACAATTAATCATAAGAATATTCCAAATATGCTAACGCAATTTACCGGCATATGCGCTTCCTCTAATATTAATATCTCCAATATGATTAATAAGAGTAAAGGTGATTATGCATATACTGTAATCGATATTGATGATGAAAACGCAGAAGCATTAGTTGATAGATTAACAGCTATCAATGGTGTTTTAAAGGTAAGAGTACTGTAATTTCTAAGAAAGGATACTTTGCCTTAATCTTTTGATAAAACAAGAAATAAGCATGAAGAAGTAGATTTAACAATCTAGTATTCTTCATGCTTTTTTATCAGGATAGTAATAAAAATGTAGTGCGGAGAGTGGATTGATAAGATGACTGGAATTCCCAATGCCCATATTGTGGGTGAACACTTGGTTTTGCCTGGATATGATAAAAATCATCCAACAATTGAGATATTCTCTTATGATCAAAAGGAAGGTGATTTCACTCATCGGATAAACACATTTGGTATTGCACACCTTGCTTTTGAAGTGGATAATGTGTCTGAAACTCTTGAAAAGGTTCTTGCTAAAGGTGGTGGAATAGTTGGCGAATTAGTACATGCGGAATATGAGGATGGTCGTAATGCAACCTTTGTGTATGCCACAGACATTGAGGGGAACATTCTAGAATTACAGAGCTGGGATCATCGATAGTTTAAAAAATGTGCAGTAGAGCTATTTATTTGTGTTATACTTATTTATGAGCAGTATCTTAGGTATACTTGCATTTTGCCGTAGATTCATTATAATTATATACAGTGATATTGATAAAATACAAGTGATAAGATAAGGTTAATGTAGTTAACGGAGGAGGATATTTTATGGCAGACGTGAAACCGTTTCAATGTATCAGACCAAATAAAGGGGTAGCAGACAGAGTGGCTGCACTACCTTACGATGTATATAACCGTAAGGAAGCAACAGAAGAGGTAAAAAAAGAACCTTACTCTTTTTTAAAGATTGACAGGGCAGAAACCCAATTTGATGACAGTGTTGATACTTATGATGACAAAGTTTATGCAAAGGCAAAAGAATTGCTGGATAGCATGATAGCTGATGGAACTTTTGAGGAAGATTCCACAGAATGCTATTATGTATACGAACTTATTATGGATGGAAGATCACAAACAGGATTGGTTGCCTGCTCCTCGATTGATGATTATATGAATAATACAATTAAGAAACATGAAAATACAAGAGAAGATAAGGAACTGGACCGTATACGTCATGTGGACACCTGCGATGCACAAACTGGCCCCATATTCTTAGCATATCGTTCCAACCTCAGCATAAGTCAGGTAATAAATGAGGTAAAACAATCAGATACATTATACGGATTTACTGCTCCAGATGGAGTTGTACATAATGTATGGAGGATTAGCGACACGGATAAAATTACTAAGATACAAAATGCTTTTTCTATGATTAAAAGCATTTATATAGCAGATGGCCATCATAGAGCTGCATCGGCTGTTAAGGTTGGGTTAAAAAGAAGAAATGAAAATCCAGAGTACGAAGGAACAGAAGAATTCAACTACTTCCTTTCTGTATTATTTCCCGAAGATCAATTAATGATTATGCCATATAACCGGGTAGTAAAAGATTTAAACGGTTATAGCACAGAGGAATATCTGGAGAAGATAGCAAAGGAATTTACGATTGAAGCTTGTGGCAACAAGGCTTATGCACCTGAAAGTAAAGGGTGTTTCGGAATGTACTTGAATCATAACTGGTACAAGCTGACAGCTAAGAAAGAATTGCTAAATACCAGTGATCCGGTTGAAGCACTGGATGTTTCAATTTTGCAGAATCACCTGCTTAATCCAGTACTTGGAATTGGGGATCCCCGCATTGATAAACGAATTGACTTTATTGGTGGTATTCGTGGATTAGGAGAACTAGAGAAAAGAGTGTCCGAAGATATGACCGTTGCTTTCTCTATGTATCCGACCGGTATAACAGAGCTTTTTGCAGTATCCGATGCAGGCAAATTGATGCCCCCAAAATCCACCTGGTTTGAACCAAAATTAAGAAGCGGACTATTTATTCATAAATTATCATAGTCCAATACCTATAAAGACAAAAAGGAGCATGGCACAGAATATCCGTTTTGGATACACAGTGCCATGCTTTTGTTGATTTCCATTGTGTTTAAAATACATATTGGACTAAAACCATATACAATACAGTGCCAGCGCCGATACTTAAAAAAGTATTGCTTTTCCATAGATGAAGTGCGATAATTACAAGTATAGAAATTATTTCCGGTAAGCCAAATGGAAAATTAGTAAAGGATAACTCTTTTAAACAATAAATAACTAACATTCCGATTGTGGTATATGGCAATACTTTTCCTAGATATAGGATGTAGTTTGGAGTTCTTTTATTATCTGGAAATAGAATAAATGGTATAAAACGTATTATAATTGTGGTAATAGATATGATACCGAAAAAAAGTATGGATTGGGTTGTCGTTAATTGCATGGCGTTTCCCTCGATTCAATCGTTTTACGTAAAATGGTTACTAATAGCAGGATGCAAATCATGGATGGAATGATAAAGTTCGATGCACCAAAGAATAATCTACATAGGATAGAAGCAGCAACACCGATGATTACCGGAAGGTGATTTTTTGTCCCCTTCCACTGGTTGATAAAGGTCACTACAAAAAATGCGGTAAGTACAAAATCAATTCCTTTTGTATTGAAATGGATCATGTTGCCTATGTAACTACCTAGAACAGAACCAGTTATCCAATAAATATGATCAAGCAAGGTGATAAAAAACATAAACCAGTCTTTATCAATTTCTTCTGGTGGCTCTGTAGAACATAGAATCGAAAAGGTTTCATCCGTTAAGCCAAAAATCAAATAAGGTTTTTTATTTCCCGTCCCTTTGAATTTTGTTAACATAGATATACCATAGAACAGGTGACGGGCATTTACCATAAGGGTCATGAGGCAGGCATATAAGGGTTGAAAGCCTGCTGCTAGTAAGCTTACCGAGAAAAATTGCATGGAACCTGCAAATATGAAGGTGCTGGTTAGTGTAACCCAAAGAAGCGAATAACCTTTGCTATTCATTAATATTCCGTAAGCCATGCCTAGTACGATGTATCCCGTAAAAACAGGAATTGTATGTGGGAAAGCAGCTTTTAGTGCTTTTGTTTTTTGATTCATGATTAATTCTCCTCTAGTAAAAAACATATTCTATTATCATAGTACACTTTTAATAATTAAGCAATAATAATAATTACTATAATAATTATAGGTAAATTTATGGAACTAAACCATATATTGCATCGTCTAATCAACAGTGCATTAAAGGAGCATTAAATATATTTACTTTATAAGGAGGAATTAAGATGATTAAAAAAAGACTTATTTCGGCGGCATTGATGGGCTGTATTATGGCTAGCAGTTTGCCGTTAACAGCGATTGCTTCTGAATTCACAAAAGCAGAAACTACAAAGGCAGAAACTACAAAGGCATCGGGTACCGTAGTAACTGGCTCTGCCATCACCAATTCGGAACTGACGAAGGAAGGGTTGGAAGGCATTGTTAAATTAGTAAAATCAAAGATTTCGATTCCGAAGGAATTAACAGAATTTGATTACTATTACAATTCAGCCAGTTCTTATGCCACAGGTAGTTGGACTTTAATCTGGAGAGATAAGAATTACCAAAAAGAAATCTATGCACGGGCAGACGATAAGGGTAATTTGTTATATTATACTGTTTACGAATATCAGAATGGATTTTATAAACCGGAATACTTGCAAGAAGAACTGGTATCAACAGCCAGTGATTTCATTAAGAAAATTGCACCCGATATTTATAAGAATGTTGAATATACAGGAGTAGAAACACAAGGCGTTTATAGTGGACAGTACCAATATAAGTTTCAAAGGGTAGAAAATGGCGTTAAAATGCCGGACAATACGATTTTCGTGGGTGTTAATTATGAAACTGGCAAGGTAGTATCTTATAACTCCAGCTGGTTGTATGATAAAAAACTTCCTTCTTCTAAAGCAAAGGTGTCGAAACAAGAAGCTGCTGATAAAATGAGAAAAGCTTTAAAGATGAAATTATCCTATGAAAATGCATATACAACAGATAGTAATGGAAAAACAAAAATAAATGCTTTTTTAGTTTATTCTCCAGATCTTCCTTATATATCGATCGATGCCATGACAGGAGAAGTATATAAAACACAAAATGAGTGGGTGGATGAGTTTGCTGGTTATAATAAAGAAGCTAGCGCATTAGATACAGCTAGCCGTGGTAGTGGCGGATTAACAAATGTAGAAATAACAGAAATAGAAAAACTAACAGGAATCATCAGCAAAGAAGATGCAATAAAGGCAATAACCGATAATCGTATCCTACTACTGGATAAAAAATTATCACTAACAAATGCTTCCTTGCAGAAAAGATGGGATGATGTTACAAATGATGGGAAAGAAAAGTATGCATGGAATATAACGATGTCCGATCCTCGAGAAGTTGATTTTAGCAGTAATGATTACTATCGTGCTTATGCTTATGCCACTGTAGATGCAGAAACTGGAAAGCTGTTATCCTTTGAATCGAGTGTAAAAGATCTATATAACATGAATGAGAAGGAGTTAAGTTCGGTTAAGGTAAAATATACTCAAAAAGAAGGACAGACGATATTTGAAAATTTTGCAAAATCACAGATACCTGATTTGTTTAAGAATACTGTACTAGCAGAGAATCGTGGCTCTTATGTTATTGCTTATAGAGATATGAAAGAGGTATTTGGTGGCTATAACTACCAATATGATCGAGTAAATGAGGGAATAAATTATAGTTCAAATTTCATACGTGGGTCAGTAGATGGTGTTACAGGGAAGATTTATTCTTATTCCTACAATTGGAATAATCAAATTACGTTCGAATCACCAAAGAATATTATATCAGCAGATAAAGCATTTGATTGCTATATAGCAAATGAGGGATTTGATAAAGTATATGAGATAAATAACATCCACACCTTAAGTGATGTTGCTACTGCAAAGGAAGCAATTGTTTCAATGGATGCAATGCTCTATCCTAGTTCTTATTCACAAGAATCTGAAGTGAGACTAGTTTACAGAGTAGATATGTATCCGGCTTTGATTTCTCCGTTTACCGGAAAACAGTTAAATTATGATGGAGAAGAATATAAGAAAAGCGAAAAAGTGTATTCTTATAGTGACATTAAAGGACATGAATCTGCTCGTAACATCAGGTTGCTAGCAGATATCGGAATTGGCTTTAAAGGTGGTCAATTCTTACCAGACAAGGAGATAATGGGAAGAGAGTTGAATGAGTTCTTTAACCTTGCTAGTTTTTATGACAATAACAACGAAAGTAAGCTAAAAGAAAGTAATTCTGCCATAAGCAGGATGGAATCTGCAAAGACTGCGATTCAATTAATGGGATATAATAAGGTCGCAAAAATGAAGTCGGTGTTTCAAATAAGCTTTGCAGATAAAGACAAAATTTCAGAAGATAATAGCGGATATGCAGCGTTGGCAGTAGGATTAAAGCTGTTAACATGCAATAAGGACAACGAATTCGAACCAACCCGGAACTTAACACGGGCAGAAGCAGCGGACATGATTCTAGCGATGCTATCTGAAAGATAACATTCTCTTATCAATAACAATTGCGGGGATAGCCACAAAATTAAGGTTAGTATAACCTGATGTATGTGGCTGTCCCAATTTTTATCCTTTTAAAGACTTTTTCCAAACATTACAAAATATAATGATTAATCAGCATAATTATGATATAATCAGAAAGTAATTTGAATATATATTGGAAAATATATATGAAGATTATGAATAAATATAGTTGCATTTTCTTGTGAATGCCATTATATACAGCATATCCTTTTCTAAGATTGGTATATTAAAATACGCTGCAGGAGGTAGTAATTTTCTCTTTAGAAATAACAAAATATATGATACTATGTAATCAATGAATTAATATGATTGTATAAATAGTAATGCGAAAAGATTTAGGAGGCAGTAAATGAAAGACATTTTATTTTTAGAACCGGTCTTTAAAGAAATGATTTGGGGCGGTAATCGCCTGAATACAGACTTTGGGTATGAACTACCAAGTAATCATACTGGAGAATGTTGGGCAGTCAGTGCACATAAGAATGGTGATTGCCTTGTTAAGAATGGAGAATATAAGGGAATCACACTAAGTAGTTTATGGGATAATCACAGAGAGTTGTTTGGAGGATTGGAAGGCGAAACATTCCCACTTCTCATTAAGATTATAGATGCAAAGGAAGATTTAAGCATACAGGTTCATCCAGACGATGCCTATGCACATGAATTTGAAAACGGATCACTAGGTAAAACAGAGTGCTGGTATATCCTAGATTGCAAGGAAGATGCCCAGATTGTGATTGGCCATAATGCTAAGGATAAAGAAGATTTAAAGGAGATGATTGCAGAACACAAATGGGACGAGCTGATTCGAGTAATCTCCATACAAAAGGGAGATTTTTTTCAGATTAATCCAGGGACGGTTCATGCGATTAAGGCAGGCACCATGATATTAGAAACACAACAGAATAGTGATATTACGTATCGACTTTACGATTATGACAGACTATCGGATGGAAAGCCTCGTGAGCTCCACATTGATAAAAGTATCGATGTTATTCAATCTCCACATGTAGAAACACAGGTGGATCGCAATGAGATTAATTTAGACAATGGAAAAATCGAAGAATTAGTTACCTGTCCATTTTATACTGTTTCTAAAATTATGATTCATGGTAAACAGGAATTTTCTCAAACGGAACCATTTACTATCATTAGTGTCATTGAAGGCAGCGGAGTTATTGATGCAATAAGCATACAGAAAGGGGATCATTTTATTCTGCCTGCTGGTTACGGAAATTATAATATAGAAGGTAATCTAACGTTGATTACCTCCTGTATCGGAACTAAATAAGAAAACTGCAAAACTGATAACGAGCGGTGTTATGAATCAGTATGAGCAGGAATGGAGGAGAAAATGGGAAATTTATTTAATATGGACAATGCTTTTTTTACTATTATGGGAAAGTTAGTTGATATATTTGTTATTAGTATACTTTGGATATTATTATGCATTCCAATAGTGACTGCAGGACCTGCAACAACTGCCCTATATTATGTGATGGTAAAGGTAATCAGAAGAGAGAGAGGGTACTTAATACGTGAATTTTTTAAGTGTTTTAAAATGAATTTTAAACAAGGTGCTATCGTAGGTATTATACTTACCACAATTTACGTGGCATTATATATGGATCGTAAAATAGTGCTTACGTTTGAAGGAAATGTGGGATTTGTTTTCTTTGCCATTATCAATGCTATGTCATTGATTGTATTCTGTGTAACAATCTACATATTCCCTGTACTTTCTAGATTCAAAGTAAGTATAAAACAACTCTTTAAATCTTCACTTTTCATGGCGATGAAGCATCTGCCTTCTACTGTATTGATGGCACTTATTATCATTGCTACTTTGGTAGGTGTATATTATATGATTCCGGTAGTATTCGTTGCACCAGCTCTTTGTTGTTTGGCTTGTTCTATGCTTATGGAACGCATCTTTAAGAAGTATATGCCAGAAAAGTCAGAAGATGGAGAGGATACTATACTGGATGAATGGTATTTGGAATAGTGAGCATCTATTTTAGTACAAGTTAATTGCTATTGTTGTGTATATTTGATATAAAATCTGGAGGATTCATTTATGGGGGACGTACTTTATAATTTGATGGATTGGGCTGAGATAGAAACAATCGTGTACTCTGAACATGACAATCCGCACAATCTGCTGGGAGCGCACATTACAGAGAAGGGAGTACTCATTCAAGCGTTTATACCGACTGCTATCAATATGGTAGTTAAGATAACCAAATCTGGCAAGGAATATCCCATGGTTCGAGTGGATGAGGAAGGTTTTTTTGCAGCATTAATTCCTGAAAACAAGATAGTGGCTTATACATTTAAGATAACATATGACAACAATACTTATGAAGAGATATCGGATCCATATGCTTTTGAGCCAGTAATAGATGCACTGGATATGAACCGTTTTTCCAATGGTATTCATTATGAAATCTATGAAAAGCTGGGTGCCCACAGGATGGAAATAGAAGGAGTTTCAGGTGTCTTATTTGCTGTATGGGCACCGAACGCATTACGTGTCAGTGTTGTGGGTGACTTTAACAATTGGGATGGAAGACGCCATCAGATGAGAAAGTTATACGATTCCGGTTTATTTGAATTATTCATTCCAGGAGTTACAGTTGGTGAAATATACAAGTACGAGTTAAAGATCACAGGAGGACTTACTATACTAAAAGCGGACCCCTATGCTAATAGAGCTGAGCTTCGTCCCAATACTGCATCTATTGTATGTAACATTGATGATTTTGAATGGCATGATAAAGAGTGG
Source organism: Bacillota bacterium (assembly GCA_023443225.1). Taxonomy (GTDB): domain Bacteria; phylum Bacillota; class Clostridia; order Lachnospirales; family Lachnospiraceae; genus Anaerocolumna. The sequence goes on along the minus strand of JAEZVF010000054.1, from coordinate 114,549 downwards.
CTTAAAAATAGGGCCGCTGGTAACTATGAACAGGCTCCTATGTCAGTGTATGAAGTTCATCTGGGTTCGTGGAAGAGGCCAGATGAAGAGGAAGAATTTTATAGCTATAGAGAAATTGCTCCTATGCTTGCAGGTTATGTAAAAGATATGGGATATACCCATATAGAACTAATGCCGATTATGGAACACCCTTTTGATGGTTCTTGGGGTTATCAGGTGACAGGATATTATGCTCCTACAGCACGATATGGAACACCATCAGACTTCATGTATTTTGTAGATTATATGCATTCCCAGGGCATCGGCGTAATTCTGGACTGGGTTCCTGCTCATTTTCCAAGAGATACCTTTGGGTTAGCTAATTTTGATGGAAGTTGTTTATATGAACATCTAGATCCAAAACAGGGAGCCCATCCCCACTGGGGAACCTTGATATATAATTATGGCAGACCTCAAGTATCAAATTTTTTAATAGCAAATGCCTTGTTTTGGGTGGAAAAATATCATGTAGACGGAATACGCATGGATGCAGTTGCCTCTATGTTATATCTGGATTATGGAAAGAAAGATGGAGAATGGGTTGCTAATATCTATGGTGGGAATGAGAATTTGGAAGCCTTGGAACTGTTGAAACATTTGAATTCTGTATTTAAGAAAAGAAATGATGGAGCATTATTAATTGCGGAAGAATCTACTGCATGGCCTTTAATAACCGGCGATCTTGATCTTGGTGGTTTGGGATTTGATTTAAAATGGAACCTAGGTTGGATGAATGATTTTACGAATTACATGAAGTGCGATCCATTATTCCGAAAAGGGCGCCATGGAGAACTAACCTTTAGCATGATTTATGCTTATAGTGAAAAGTTTATGCTGGTGTTTTCACATGATGAAGTGGTTCATGAAAAAGGTTCCCTTATCAATAAGATGCCAGGAAATATGGAACAGAAATTTGCAAATCTTAGGGTGGCATATGGATTTATGATGACCCATCCAGGTAAAAAATTATTATTCATGGGTCAGGATTTTGCTCAATTGAATGAATGGAATGAGAAGAAAAGTTTGGATTGGGACTTACTGGATCAAGAACCACATGCAAAAATGAATCGTTATGTAAGAGAACTCAATAAAGTTTATACCAGTCATCCGGCACTCTATCAACTGGATTTTGCAGAGGAAGGTTTTGAATGGCTAAGTAGTATGGATGCAGATCATAGCATTATTGTATTTATGAGGAAGACAAAGAAGGCAGAAGAGTCTTTACTGCTTGTCTGTAATTTTACACCGGTTGCCTATCAGTCATTTCCTATTGGAGTACCATTTGAGGGTAAATATAAGGAGATTTTTAGCAGTGATAAGGAACTTTACGGTGGAACAGGTAATCTTAATCCAAGATTAAAGCAGTCGAAGAATAAGGAGATGGATGGTAGGGATCATTCTATTACCATAAATGTTCCTCCTCTTGGAATTAGTATCTTTACCTGTACTCCAATTCCGAAGTTAAAGACTCCTTCAAAAAAGAAAGCAATTAAGAAAGAGAAATGAATTAAATAATGCATCAGGAATCAAAAAGCCTGTGAGGAACATAAATTAGATAATAAGCATACATTTAAGTGAAGAAAGCATATGCTTTTTTATAAATTTGAAAAAATTTGAAAAATTATAAAAAAAAGCTTTTCTTTTTCATGAAAAGGTGGTATTGTATTTCTAATAAATTTTATCGTTGGAGCAAAGGTGTTCTCAATTTCTTTTGAGAACACTTTTTTTACAGTCGGTTTTAAAATTAGGAATAATCGTAACTATCAAATGGAAGGAGATTATAAGTATGACAGGAAAACTAACTGATATTTTTGGAATTGACGTATTTAATGATGCAAAAATGGTGGAATGTCTGCCGAAAAAAACTTATATTGCGCTCAAGAAAACAATTGAGAATGGGGAGGACTTAGATCCTGCAGTTGCAGAGGTTGTAGCAAATGCAATGAAGGATTGGGCAATTGAACGAGGTGCGACGCATTATACACACTGGTTTCAACCAATGACAGGTGTTACTGCTGAAAAACATGATTCATTTATTAGTCCGACTTCCAATGGGAAAGTTATTATGGAGTTCTCTGGTAAGGAGCTCATTAAAGGAGAACCAGATGCATCTTCCTTTCCTTCGGGCGGATTAAGAGCAACCTTTGAAGCAAGAGGATATACAGCGTGGGATTGTACTTCACCGGCATTCTTAAGGGAAGATGCAGCAGGTGTGACACTTTGTATTCCAACCGCTTTTTGCTCCTATACTGGTGAGGCATTGGATAAGAAAACACCTCTTCTTCGTTCTATGGAAGCAATCAATACAGAAGCATTACGTATTCTTAAATTATTTGGACATGAGGATATAAATAAAGTAACCTGCTCGGTTGGTGCAGAACAAGAATATTTTATAATAGATAAAACTAATTATTTAAAAAGAGATGATTTGATTTATGCAGGACGTACCTTATTCGGCGCTATGCCTCCAAAGGGGCAGGAAATGGATGATCATTATTTTGGCTGCCTAAAGGAAAAAATCGCAGTCTACATGAAAGAATTAAATGAAGAATGTTGGAAACTTGGCATTTTAGCTAAAACACAGCATAATGAAGCAGCGCCTGCTCAGCATGAACTTGCTCCAATTTATGCAACTGCCAACATCGCTACCGATCACAATCAATTAATTATGGAGTGCATGAAAAAAGTAGCAAATCGTCATGGATTGGCATGTTTACTGCATGAGAAACCTTTTGCAGGTGTAAATGGATCTGGAAAACATGACAACTGGTCTTTGGTGACGGATACCGGAAAAAACCTTCTAGATCCTGGTAAGACACCTCATGAGAATATTCAATTTTTACTTTTCCTTGCAGCAATTTTAAAAGCAGTTGATAAGCATGCGGATCTTCTTCGGTTATCTGCTTCTAATCCAGGCAATGACCACAGATTGGGTGCAAATGAAGCTCCACCAGCTATTATTTCTGTCTTCCTTGGTGAACAATTAACAGATGTATTAAGACAATTAATTGAAACAGGAGAGGCTACAAGTAGTAAGCAGGGTGGTAAATTAAACATTGGTGTTCATGCAATCCCTCAATTCAGAAAAGACGCTACGGATAGAAACCGTACCTCTCCATTTGCATTTACCGGTAATAAGTTTGAATTCAGAACGGTTGGTTCCTCTATGTCAATCGCAGGACCAAATACCATATTAAACACTATTGTTGCAGAGGCTCTTTCTGATATGGCAGATGAATTGGAACAAGCAGAGAATTTTGATATGGCGGTACATGATTTAATTAAGAGAACAGTGACCGAGCATCAGAGAGTTGTATTTAATGGGAACGGTTATTGTGATGAATGGGTTGCAGAAGCAGAACGAAGAGGACTACCGAACATCAAATCCATGGTAGAAGCAGTTTCTTCCTTAGTATCTGAGAAATCAATTAGTTTATTTGGCAAATTTCATGTGTATTCTGAAGCAGAGCTACGTTCTCGTGCCGAAATAGAATATGAAGCTTATTCAAAGACAATTAATATCGAAGCAAAGACAATGATTGAAATGGCAAGCAGAGCATATATACCTGCGGTGATTAAATATGCTACCGATTTGGCTGCTTCCATTAATACAATTAAATCAGCATTGCCTGGTACAAATGTAAGTGTACAGGAAAGCTTATTAATGGAGACATCATCCTTGCTGGCGAAAGCAAAAGACGCTCTAAGTTCCCTTCAAAAACATGTGGATAAAGCTGCAACCTTGGAAGGCGAAGAGCAGGCGTTTTATTTCAGGAATCATGTATTTGCAACTATGGCAGAGTTAAGGGCTCCTATTGATGCTCTTGAGATGATAGTAGATAAAGAAGTTTGGCCAGTTCCATCTTATGGTGATATGCTATTTGAAGTATAAGAATGATGTAAATAAAATAATGATGTAAGTAGAAGATAAAATGTAACATCGTTTATTAAATAAAAAAAGTCACAAGATGATTCTAATAAAAGGAAGTAGCATGAGAATCATCCTGTGACTTTTTTGCATTCGAATTATACTAAGAACTGATATAGCATTACCATGAGAGGCATTGTTATAATGCAGAAGAATATGGACAATACATTGAGGATGCTCGCATATCCGGGTTCTCGGTCATACAATTGTGCTAACTGGGTTATAGTGGCAGCCGACGGAGCAGCAGCTGCTAGCAAGACTACAATCAGTATTCTTTCTGCATCTGGATAGATATGGGAGATATTGCTTACAGTGAATAGCAATACAACTAGGAATGGATAAACCACCAGTCTGAAAAAACATATCAGATAAGGTCTTTTTTGCCAAAATACTTCTTTCAGTTTCATGTTACCAATGAGCATTCCAGTTACAATCATACAGGATGGTCCAACCATAGAGCCAGTGTTTTCTATTGCAGTCTGCAGAAAAGGGGGTATCGGCAAACCGGTAACAAAAACGAAAGCACCAAGAATAATCGAAATAATGTTAATGTTAAATAAGATTTTCTTAAAATCAATACCTTTTACCCCACTAATAATCGACTTACCGTGAGACCAGAATAAAATATTTAGAACTGTTATGTAAGCACAGCTAAAGATTACCCATTCTTTACCTAGGACAGCACTGACAAGGGGAATGATCAAGTTTCCACCATTGGTATAAACTAATGATGCTTGTTCAATCTGCTTGAAATGAAAGACTTTATGAAATAGCATGGTAAGAACAATATAAAGTATATGAACTATGGCTGCAGCAAGAAATGCAATTCCAAGTCCAGTAAGTTTTTCTTTAGTGTATGTAATCTGAAAAGCACTAAATAATGTGCATGGAGTTATAACATAAAGGATAAGGGTAGAAAACTTCTTGCTGTCTTCTGTGTTTAATAATTTTAGGCGAACCATTAAAAATCCGAATAAAAGCATGATAAACATGCTGCCTATTTGTTCTGTTAATAATAAACTTAAATGCATGGTACGGTTAGAGACCTCACTCTTTCATAATAGTATCAATTAATATAAAAGTATACACTATGAAAGGATAAATATCTACAAAATTTATATTATATTTGCTGTAATTTTATGCAGCACCATGAAACTACTGGACTTTTAAAGAAATCTGTAAGATAATAATAGAAATTACCAAATGAAAATAATTAGAAACAATAAGAGGAGTAAGAATGCGAAATATAAAATTAGTTTTGGAATATGATGGTTCTCGTTACGATGGTTGGCAAAAACAGCCTGGTAATCCAAAGAGTGTAACCATTCAGGATAAAGTAGAAAGCGTATTAAGTAAAATGGAAAATGAATCGGTAAATCTCATCGGTGCAGCTAGAACAGAAGCAGGTGTTCATGCTTATGGACAGATAGCTAATTTCAATTCTAATACAAATATGAAATTATATGAGATTAAACATTATTTGAATCGATTTTTACCAAGAGACATTGCAGTTTTAGAAGTCGCTGATGTTCCAGAAAGATTTCACAGTAGTTTTAATGCAAGTGCCTTCCGATATATTTATAAGATTTCCATGGGAGAAGTTCCATCTGTATTTGATCGGAAATATAACTATTACAGTTTTCATAAATTAGATGTTTTAAAAATGAAAAAAGCAGTTGAATATCTATTAGGTAAGCACGACTTTAAATCGTTTTCTGATAATCCACGTATGAAGAAATCAACAGAAAGGACGATAAATTCTATTGATATATATTCTGGTATCGATGAGATTTCCATTACCATAGAAGCGGATGATTTTTGGCCCAATATGGCAAGAATTATGGTAGGGACTTTCATTGATATAGGAAATGGTACCATAGAACCAGAGGATATGAAAGGAATTATCGAGAGTAAAGACCGTACAAAAGCTGGCACAACTGCAGAAGCAAAAGGATTATTCTTACAGGAAGTATTATACAGATAAAGGCTTAAAATTATAGTATGGAACAAGGAGACACTTAATGATATATACCGTAACATTGAATCCGTCCTTAGATTATGTGATGCAGACAGAAAACTTTCAACTGGGTGTAGTGAATCGAACAATTCGTGAAGAAATTTTGGCAGGGGGAAAAGGAATTAATGTATCTATAGTGCTAAAAAATCTTGGAATTAACAGTATTGCTCTTGGATTTGTTGCAGGGTTTACAGGAGATGAAATTGAGCGAAGTGTTAGGAGATATGACTTAAATACAGATTTTGTCCGGCTTTCTGATGGTTTGTCAAGAATTAATGTAAAGCTGAAATCAAAAGAGGAAACTGAAATAAATGCGCAAGGTCCTAAAATCCAAGATAAGGATGTAGCCGTTTTGTTTCATAAGTTAGATAAATTAACATCCGGTGATGTTTTGGTTTTATGTGGAAGTATTCCTAATTCGTTATCAAATGACATATACGATAAGATAATTACGTATTTACAGGGCAGGGATGTCCTTTTCGTTGTGGATGCAACAAAAGAGTTATTAAGGAATGTACTAAAACACAAACCTTTTCTTATAAAACCAAATCATCTTGAATTAAGTGAACTTTTTGGTAAGACTTTAACTAGCAGGGAAGAACTCATCAGTCATGCTATTAAACTTAAGGATGAAGGAGCACAAAACATATTGATTTCTATGGCCGGGGAAGGAGCTATTTTAATTACAGAAGACGGAAGCATCTTCGACAGAAAAGCTCCAAAGGGTATCGTGGTTAATTCTGTTGGTGCAGGAGATTCCATGGTGGCTGGTTTTCTCGCAGGATACTTGCAGAATCATAATTATGAAGATGCTTTAACAATGGGTATCGCAGCAGGAAGTGCCAGTGCATTTTCGAAAGAATTTGCAACCATAGAAGAAGTAAACAAATTGCTACCTTTGATATAACGACAATTAATAATTGGAGTATAAATGTCGAATTAACTATTATACATTGACATTTGTTACTTTAAAGTGTTAAATAGGGTATGGAAAAGAATTACCTTAGTTTTTTCTATTTGAAAAGAACAGTAAGATTAGGGAAGGTATGAACATGATAATAATTGAATGGTTAAATAATAATATCGTTTGGGGAATTCCCATGCTTGTGTTAATGTTAGGAACAGGAATTTACTTAACTATACGAACTAGAGGTGTTATATTTACGAATTTTGGAACCGTTATGGGTAACACTTTAAAAACTATTTTTAAGAAACAAACCAATACGGTGGATGGAACTATCACCCCATTTCAAGCAGTTTGTACAGCATTAGCAGCTACAGTGGGAACCGGAAATATTGTTGGAATCGCAGTGGCTATTAGCGTGGGAGGACCTGGAGCGATTTTCTGGATGTGGTTCTCTGCTATCTTAGGTATGGTAACGAAGTATTGTGAAACGACATTAGCTGTGGCATATCGGGAAAAAAATGAACTTGGTGAGTATGTCGGAGGCCCGATGTACTATATCAGCAGAGGACTTGGTTGGACAAAATCAGCATTTATATTCTGCTTACTTGCAGTATTAGCCTCTTTTGGGGTGGGAAATATGGTTCAAGCAAATGCTGTTTCAGGAGGACTAAAATTAGCATTTGATATACCTACATATGTTACAGGCTTCGTCTTGTCTGCCTTGGTAGCACTGGTAATCCTAGGGGGTATAAAACGTATTGCCACAGTTGCAGAAAAACTAGTGCCTTTTATGGCAGTATTATATATTACGGCAGCAGTTGTTATTTTGATTATAAATGTAGAAAAAATTCCTTCTGCCTTGCAAATGATAGTATCCGATGCATTTACCGGTTCTGCTGCAATTGGTGGGTTTGTAGGTACAACGATGCTGTATGCAGCTCGTATTGGCGTATCCCGTGGCGTATTCACCAATGAAGCTGGTTTGGGAAGTGCTCCAATTGCTCATGCAAGTGCCAATACAGATCATCCGGCTCGTCAAGGTTGCTGGGGTGCTTTTGAAGTATTCTTTGATACGATTATAATGTGTACCATTACAGCACTGGTCATCATAACTAGTGGATTGTGGACGGATAATACAATGAATGGTACTCAAATGTCTCTTACAGCATTTCGTAATGCTATTCCTGGTGGAGATTATATTGTTTCCATAGGAATCGTTTTATTTGCATTTGCTACGATCATTGCATGGTATTATTATGCTGAGAAGGCTTTGGAATTTATTGCAGGAAAAACAGCAATTTTGGTGTATCGAATCGTGTTTGTTATCTTGGTATTCGTCGGTTGTGTTGCAGCAATCGACATTGTTTGGGAATTGGCTGACTTGTTTAACGGATTAATGGCGATTCCAAACTTACTTGCTTTATTTGCTTTAAGCACTAGCATAACTAAATTAACCACGGATTTCTTTCGTAATCCTAAGGAAATACGCCCGAATACGGTGTCTTTTGATAAATTAATTGCCAGAAAAAAATAATATTAATATCAAACTTCAGAAAAGAACTATGATTTCTCATGTAATTTCAAATGAGATATCATAGTTCTTTTTTATTAATATCTTTGTATCATTTTGTTTTATGCTATTTTACAAGTACCTTAGTTACTTCAGCAATATATAGAGTATGGTAATCTTTATTTGGATATGAGCTAGGTAAAATAGAAGTATCAATAAAACTGGATTCTTCAAATGTCTGGGCAAATAGATTCTTGCATAATAGTACTGTATTTGCTTCTTCAAAATATGGAATTGCATCCGTATGAGTTATTGTCAAAGCAGATTTTGTTACTTTGTCTTCCTCTCGACCCGATACCTTGCCTAAATATCCTAAGGTCTGTCGGTAACTTTCATCATAAAAACTTAGTGAAAAAACATCGGAAGCATCAATAAATTCTTTGGTGTAGCGTTGTGGTCGAAGTACAATAAAGGCAACATTCTTATTCCACATAATACCAAATCCACCCCAAGAAGCGGTCATAGTATTAACTTTTCCGTCTTTTTCTGCAGTGACAAGCATCCACTCTTTCCCAAGCATGAATGCATTTTTATCTAGAAGTGTAGGTGAAAGCTCTTTAAATTGATCCATCATAATTCCTCCAAATTCATTAACGTTACAAAGTATTATAATGCTTAAGTCAGGATAATTCAAGGTCTTACTGTATGCTATTTTAATTAAGCAGAGGTATTTATTCTACGGTAACAGACTTTGCAAGATTACGAGGCTGATCTACATTTAAACCGCGATGAACAGATGTATAATAAGCAAGCAGTTGTAAAACCACTGCTGCAGTAAAAGGTGTAAAATTATCCGGTTGGAAGGGCAAAGCAATATGATAATTATATATGGAGTCATCCACGTCAGCATTACCATTTGTAATAAGAATTACCATTGCGCCTCTTGCGCGTACTTCACGAATATTAGAAATCATTTTAGAATATACATTGGCTTGAGTAGCCAATGCAATGACCGGAATACCTTCTGTAACCAGGGAGAGGGTGCCGTGTTTTAATTCTCCGGCTGCATATGCTTCAGAATGAATATAACTAATTTCTTTCAGTTTAATGGAACCTTCACAAGATAATGCATAATCAAGCCCACGTCCAATGAAGAATAAATCTTCAGCCTTTGCTAAGGCATAGCTGATCTCGTTTAACTTATCTTCTAATAACAAGGTTTTCTCAACCGCTGGAATTACTTCTTGTAATTGCTTCATCTGTTCAATACATTCTGCCTCTGAAAGAATACCTCTAACAAGTGCAAATTGGAAAGTTAGTAAGAATAGGCAGGATAATTGTGCAGTATACGCTTTGGTGCTGGCAACTGCAATTTCTGGACCAGCATGGGTGTATAAAACATAGTTACTTTCTCTGGCAATGGAGGATCCCTTCACATTTACGATGGATAAGGTTTTTGCTTTGTTGCTGTTTGCAAGTCGAAGTGCTGCCAGCGTATCTGCTGTTTCACCGGACTGTGATATTGTTATCACCAATGTGTGTTCATTTAAAATTGGATTTTGATAACGGAATTCAGATGCAATTTCTACAGTAACCGGAATCCGGAGCAATTTTTCGATCATAGTTCGACCCACAAGGCCGGCATGCATTGCGGTTCCACAGGCAGTGATGATAACACGGTTTATGTCATCGAATACAGTATCAGGGATGGAATCATTTGAAATGTCTGGAAGCAGCTTGTTTTTAATTCTTGGAATAATAGTAGAACGAAGAGATTCCGGCTGTTCATGAATTTCTTTTAGCATAAAGTGAGGATACCCCCCCTTTTGTGCAGCTGTCATATCCCAATTGACATAAATCATTTTAGGTTCAACAATTTCACCTTCTAAATTCGTAACAGTAATACCATCTTTTGTAAGTCGTGCAATATGCTGTTCCGGTAATACGAAATATTCTTTGGAGTACTCAATTAGAGCAACCATATCCGATGCAATGATAGACCCTTCTTTGGTATGGCAAGCAACTAACGGACTTCCATTACGTAAGCAATATATGACATCTGGTTCATCGGCAAATAGGATACAGAAAGCGTAAGCACCTTCTAATTGTTTTATGGCCTTTTTGATGGTGTCCATTGGATCTCCATGATATAAGCTGTCAATAAGCATGGCCGCAATTTCTGTATCTGTTTGTGAAATTGGAGTTCTACCACCAGTAGAAAGCCTAGTTTCTAACGCGTGATAATTTTCAATAATACCATTATGAATCAGTGTTACATTACCACAAGAGTGGGGATGAGAATTGATATCAGATACACCCCCATGGGTTGCCCAACGGGTATGCCCAATACCGCAGGTGCTGTTAAAATCGGGAGATAAGTTAACCTTCTCGTGCAGACAGGAAACTTTCCCTACTGTTTTTATAGTGTGTATTCCAGTGGTATTGGAATATGCGATTCCAGCACTGTCATAACCACGATATTCCAGTGCGTTCAGGCCTCCCAATAGTACATTTTTAACTTCTAGATATCCAGTAAAGCCAATAATTCCACACATAATATAATCTCCTTTTTTATTTAGTTTTCAAGGTTCCTATTGATAGGGGAGATGAATTCACAACACAACTAAACTTCAAACCTATATTTGAAGTCAGAGTAGTGCATTAATTCACTTCATTCTTGGTTATGTCAGTTTGTGATACAGTTACCTGTAGATTTGTTGACATATCACACGTCCAAGTACATGAGAGAGCATCCGCCGAATTTTCGATAACTCACTACCTCGTTAACCTCCAATTACTTCGCCCAAGGAGGTGCATGGCGCTAATTTAAACATTTCTGTTAGATGGACTTTAGGTTAGTCCGTTAATAGTTCTATATCATAAGACCAATATATGAAGATTTCCTCCCTTCTGTGAATCATGACATTTATTCGTTTCTGTTATATTGTTTTATGATGTTGAAATGGTAACATGAAAAAGGGAAGAAGTCAATCATATGAAATACAAATTAAATTCTGAATAACATAAGTTCATTGCACAATAAATTAATAAAATCATATGATAACTATAAAGATTGTTTTGAGAGGTAAGTATGAATATACATGTGGTACAGCCTTTAGATACCATCCAATCCATAGCGGAATCTTATGGAGTTTCTGTGGAAAGGCTGATTCAGGATAATAGTCTGCCGAATCCAGGCAATCTGGTTATTGGACAGACAATTGTTATTATTTATCCAAGAACTACTTATACAGTTAAAGCAGGGGATACCTTAGAAAGTATAGCGAATGCCTTTCAGATCACGCAAATCCAACTTCTTCAAAATAATCCTGAATTATCCGATGGGAACTACCTGATTGAAGGGGAAATCCTAGTCATTGAATATGATACAGAGAAGGACAAGGGTATTTCTACGAATGGTTATGTTTATCCATTTGTTGACAGGAAAGTTCTTAGAAAGACTTTACCATATCTGACATATGTAACGATATTTGCTTATAACATTCAAGGTGATGGCAATGTAATTACTGTGAATGTGGATGATAGGGACATCATAAGGATGGCAAATGATTATGGTGTTGCATCTATCATGCTTATTACAAGCTTTATGGGATCAGAAGAGGGAAGTAGAGATGTAGCACATAATTTCCTACAAAATCCACAATCCGTACAACGATTCATGGAAGTAACTCTTACCATACTAAAAGATAAAGGATATTATGGAGTAAATATAGATGCTAACCATGTTTTATACGAAGATAGACAGCTTTATGTGGAATTCGTGACTAGTATAACAAAACTGTTGAATGATGAAGGGTTTTATGTATTTGTAACGATAACTCCGAATACCTTTGAAAATGAAGACGGAGTGGTTTATATGGGACCGGAATATGCCGAAATCGGAAATAGTGTTAATAAAGTAGTACTATTATCGTATGAATGGGGACGCACCGTACGTGCTCCCGGAGAACAGCTGACATTAGAGGAAATTAGAATGTACTTGGATTATTTATCAGGTGAGATACCTGCGGAGAAATTATCTATAGGAATACCATGTATCGGTTATGATTGGGAACTACCTTTTGTAAGAGGTGTCACAAATACACAGGTTCTTAGCTATAGTTCCGTTATTAATCTGGCAGTTGAAATGGAGTCTATTATTCTTTTCGATGAAGAAAAACAATCACCTTTTTTCTACTATACATCAGTAGAAAAGGGGAATACCGTGGAGCATGTTGTTTGGTTTAAAGATGCTAGAAGTATTGCTACCATGGTAGGTCTTGTACCGGAATATGGTATGGATGGTATTGGAATCTGGAATATTATGAGCTATTTTGCACAATTTTGGTTAGTTGTTAACAATGAGTATAATATTAACAAGGTGCTGTAAAATACGGTGATTTGAATGACCCGGATTATCTGGTTTATGAGTAACTGGTAAGTTGTTGCAAATAATCCGGGATATCAGTGGCAATGAATCTAACCTGTCGTTTAATTAGGCACAAGTGGTTGCAATTTCTTGCAGACGTTCGATAATCGGAAGGTGTTGAGTACAGAGGGTTTCGCATTTGCCGCATTTGATACATTCAGCAGCCTGGGAAGCTGGGATACACCAATGATTATCTAGGCGGTCCTTCATATTATTACCGAGCAATTTCTCATTGTAGGCATCCATGTATTTTGGAATATCAATCTGCTTCGGACATTTATTACAATAACCACAACCGGTACACAGATTATTAAGTGCTACACCTTTATTTTCATATTCGACACAGATTTCTCTGGCAGGCCTTTCTTCCAGATTTTCTACAGCCTTGCAGGAATCATCAATATGCTGTTTTGTTGTACAACCAGCTAATGTAATTGTTATTTCTTTATGTGAAGCTACGAAACGAAGTGCAGCCTGTGGGACCGTTAAGTCTGTACCTTCTGTCAGATAGCTGAAAGTCTCAGGATTGTTTGGAATTAATCCTCCGCCTAAGGGATTCATAACAACAACACCCATTCCCTGCTTGTAGGCTTCTTCAATTCCAGCTTGACGGAAACGGTAATTTAAGGCATTATAACCGAGCAGCATACCTTTGAATAAATTCTTTGATACGGCTACTGCCAGATCGTTACCCTGCATATGGGATGAAAAAACAATATTTCGTATTAATCCATCTGATTGTGCCTGTTGATAAAATCCATAAAGAGTGTCACATTCCTTTTCAAATGACTCCAGACTTAATATACACCATAAATGATAAAAATCTAGATAATCCACCTTTAAACGCGTTAACGTTGTATCTAATCTTCGCTTAAAATCATCTGCAGTACATTTCCCACCAATTGCGCTCATATTTGCCTTTGAAGATACATAATAACTGTCTCTAGGTAATTGGGATAATGCTATTCCTGTGATAATCTCACTTTTATCATCACAATAAAAGGGAGCAGTATCAAAATAATTAATACCTTTCTCATGCGCATATAAAGCTACTTCGGCACATTTCTCATAGTTACCTGCTTTAACATCGGCATCATCATATCTCATGCACCCTAGGCCGATTGCTGAAACCTGCATATTAGTGTTTCCATATTGTTTATAAAACATTTTGCTACCTCCGTGTATTCTCCCCTAAAAAGTAATATTTTAATTATATCATAGAAAAGGAGCTATTCACAATATAAACTTGCAGACAATTATGTTTTAAAATATTAGGTAACAAATATTTTATGCTAATGTGTAAAAAGTATTGATTTATTACTGTAACTTTAGTAAAATATGATGAAAATAACAAAAATTTACATCCACAATTAAAATACCGGAGGAAATAAAATTGGACAACAAGAAAACTGTTACAAGTAAAAAGGATACGAATGATAAATTGAATCTTGTAGCGAAGGCATTTAGCAATCACTCTAAGAGTAGTATAAATGAACAAGAAATCACAGACTGGTTTTATATGACACCAAATGAAGTTACCGCCAAAATGATATCAAACCTACTTCAGTCTAAAAGTAATGTGGTGGTAGAACTTTGGGAGGAAATGAATATATTGCAAATAGAGTTACCAAGTAAAATATCGGTTGACTTCGAACCAATTATTATTAATTTTAAGGACCCTTCGGATGCTGCATTTGTGGAAAATAGAAACATTAAAACCATATTTGAAGTAACCATGGAAGAAGCTGTTTTGCATGAAATGAAAGAAATTCTTCGTATGATAATTCAGGAGTGGGATGGTTTCTTATGTGCAGATTCTGATGATTTTCAACCCATTTATGGAAAATCTGATTTATAATTTTAATATATACGAGAAAGATGACAAGCAGAGAGGAAAAAATATGGACAACATAATTGAAATTACAGGTCTTAAAAAGTCCTATGGTACTGTCGAAGCGGTTAAAGGCATTGATTTTTATGTAGAAAAAGGAACCTTATTTGCTTTTCTTGGACCAAATGGAGCCGGTAAATCAACTACAATATCAATGATTAGTACTCTTTTGAAACCAGATGCGGGTGAAGTGGTTATTGATGGATTTACCTTAGGAAAAGAAGACAAAGAGATACGTTCGATTTTAGGGATTGTGTTTCAGGAGAGTTTGTTGGATGATTTGTTGTCTGTCAAAGAGAATCTAATGATACGTGGTAGTATGTATGGATTAAAGAATAAAGAACTTAAGGCAGCTGTGGAAAATGCAGTGGAATGTACCGGGGTTAAGGATTACCTTAGCAGACCATATGGAAAATTATCTGGTGGACAGAAAAGGAGGGCGGATATTGCCAGGGCACTGGTAAATACGCCCAAGATTCTTATATTAGATGAACCAACTACGGGCCTTGATCCACAGACCAGACAGAATGTATGGGAAACAATTGAACGGCTCCGAATAGAAAAAGGAATGACAATCTTTCTAACTACCCACTATATGGAAGAGGCTGCGAAAGCAGATTATGTTGTTGTAATTGATAAAGGTCAGATTACTGCGAAAGGAACACCGACACAATTAAAAGAACAATATAGTAATGATTCCATGATAATTCATACATCACAGATGGAGGAAGTAACGAATATCATAAAGAGTTTGGGGTATTCCTATCATATAAATGTGGATACTTTAACAGTTCCGTTAGATTCTACCATGGAAGCTTTACCAATATTAGACCAATGTAAGGATAAGATGATAGGATTCCAAGTATTAAAGGGAACGATGGATGATGCCTTTATACATATAACAGGAAAGGAGATACGAGAATGAAATATATCGTAAAACGTAATTTACTCCTTTTCTTTCGGGATAAAAGTTCTGTATTCTTTTCACTTCTTGCGGTAATGATTATCATCGGATTGTATGTTCTTTTCCTGGGTGATTTGTTGATAGGTGATATGGAAAATCTAGAAGGTGCTAGGTTTTTAATGGATAGTTGGATTATGGCAGGACTTCTTTCGGTTACCCCGCTTACAACAGTATTAGGTGCCATGGGAACCATGATTCTTGATAAGCAAAATAAAATATTCAAAGATTTCTCTGCCTCTCCAATTAAAAGAAGTACACTAGCTGGAGCTTATATTATTAGTGGATGTACAGTAAGTATTATTTTAACGATCATTACATTAGTCCTTGCGGAAGGATATATTATTATGAATGGGGGAGAACTATTATCTTTAGATGCCCTGATAAAGGTTCTGGGATTAATTGCATTAACTGTGATGGTCTCCAGCTTTATGATGTTCTTTATGGTATCCTGTTTTAAAAGCACAAATGCTTATGCAACAGCTAGTACAGTAATAGGAACTCTGATCGGATTTCTAACGGGTGTATACATACCAATTGGTAATTTGCCAGAATCGGTACAAACCGTAGTGAAAGTTTTTCCGCCGTCCCATGCTGGTGTATTATTCCGTAAGGTTATGATGGAACAGGCTGAAAAGGTGGTTTTTGCAGGTGCACCTGATTCTGCTATTTTAGAATTTAGGTATTCGATGGGTGAAACTTTTTTGCTTGGTGATAAGGAACTTGATTCATACGCCAGCATACTATATCTACTCATTACAACAGCAATATTCTGCGCACTATCCATGCGTCAGATTAGCCGTAAGGAAAAGTAATAAGGGATGAAATGGTAGTAAAAGGGAAACCGGGATTTCCAATTTATGCGGATAGCGTCGCCAAAGCCAAGGAAAGCATTCGGAAAATCATTGAATTATCACCAAAAATGATATATGTCGGACATGGTGGACCATATACCTTAGATGAACTAAGAAATATGAAAATATAAAGTTAGATGATACATAGATAATCAGGCACTAACATAAATGGGCTCTGTGTCAAGTGTTGGGACGGGATTCTTACGATTCTCGTCCCAACACTTGACACAGAGCTCATATTGGATCCAAATCACAAATTCCAACATTTATGTTAGTACCTGATTCAGTAAGTGTTCAAGTACACAGATTATTTGTTTACATCAATATAGCTATATAAAGTGTATTTTGAAATACCATAATATCTAGATATTTTATCACCGGATTTAGTTATCAGGAATGCACCACTCTCATTTAAGAAGCGGATCGCAGTTATTTTTTCATCCTTGGTCATTAAGGCTACAGGTTTACCAATTAATTTTACGGACTGTTCTATTAAATCATCTAAGAGATCAGTGACATTTTTGGTAATTTTTTCTGGCTCTTTATTTCTGTCTCTGGTTCCGGTAAATGAATTCATGGATGTTTCAATTAATAGTAGATTCGTAATATCATAGTTTATGGAGAAAATATGTGTTATCTTTTCATTCTCATTCCGAATGTACAATGTACTGGATTTTAAAATCCTACCGTCAGAGGTTCTTGTTAAATAACCAAGATGATCTTGTAATTTGCTATGGTCGCCTCGGAGTGCTTCTAATACAACATGAGAAGGACCATCACCTAATTTTCGATTGGTAACATGACCATTTTCGATTATTATAATGGAACTTTCTATATTTCCAGTAGTCAAATCATGTAGTACAACTTCACAGTTGTCTCCGAAATGAGTGGCAATACCACTTGCAAGTTGTTTCAATAATTCTAGATTCATTATAACCTCCTAATCGTGTGATACACGGATACATATTATATACATAATATCACAATTTAGGAAAAAATCAATAAAACAAAACAATTTAAATTAGTTTGCAAGAATTTTATTCAAGGTGGGTGACAATACAGATTATCACGGGTGGAATAAAATGCAAAATAAATCTAATTGTAATATATGATTCTATATTGTATAATCAAAATCAAAACTTAATCAAAACGTATCTTATATAATAGTGAAAGAAGAAAGGGTTAAAGATGAGATTACTACAAGAGAGAATTTTAAAAGATGGTATTGTTAAGAACGGAAATGTACTTAAAGTCGACAGCTTTTTGAATCACCAGATGGATATGGAATTATTCAATGAAATCGGCAAGGAATTCAAAAAAATATTTTCTAATTGTAATATCAATAAGATATTAACCATTGAAGCCTCCGGAATTGGAATAGCCTGTATTGTGGCACAGTATTTTAAAGTACCTGTAGTATTTGCAAAAAAGGCACAAAGTATTAATATTGAAGGAGAAGTTTTTTCAACCCAAATAGAGTCTTTTACCCATAAGAAAACATATGATGTAATTGTATCTAAGAAATTCCTGCATCCAGAAGATAACGTATTAATTATCGATGATTTTTTAGCAAACGGCTGTGCACTTGCGGGTTTAATAGAACTGGTCCGAAGTGCAGGAGCTTCCATAGAAGGCATTGGAATTGTGATTGAGAAAGGTTTTCAAACCGGAGGAGAGATGATCCGCTCTATGGGCGTTCGACTAGAGTCTCTTGCCATCATCGAAAGCATGAATGCAGAGGACGGACAAATTATTTTTAGACAAGAATAAATAAAATAACTGAGAGATATTTATAAAAAAAAAATTATATTTTAATGAAAAATGTTGTTGCATTTTATTGGCAAATTTGTTAGTATGTTGCATGAGAGTTATAAAAATTAATTAGGAGGTTTTTCTAAAATGAAAAAATTATCTGTACTTTTAGTTATGGTTTTAGCACTTACTATGCTTGTAGGTTGCTCAAAAAAAGTTAGCAAAGATGATCCAATAATTGGAGCATGGTCTGTTTCTGAAATGGCTGGAATGGACAAGACACAATTAGAAGAATTAGGAATGACATTCACCATGACATTCAAGGAAGATGGCAGTGTAGTAGCAGACTTTAATGGCGAAGAAAATACTTCAACATGGGAAAAAGACGGAGACAATTACATTGTTGATGGAGATGCCGAAAGTAAAGTTACGATCCAAGATAACGTTTTAACCGTATCTATCGATGGCGAAGTAGTAAAATTCGAAAAACAATAATAGCAGTAATACATAACTCTTTAAAAATGTAGCTGATTATAATTCATCAGCTACATTTTTTACTTGATGTGATATCCGTTTCTTAAATTTTTGCATTTTGTCCTTGCTTATTTATCTTTTTCCTAGTAAAATAGATATGGTTATTTGGGAGATGAGTCAAAGCTCTGATGATAGGAGAGAATATGAAGAATATTAAAGAGCACATCAAGCTGAATCAATTTAAATCAGTATATTTGCTTTATGGTACAGAAACTTATTTAAAGAAACTATATAAAGATAAGTTAAAATCAGCCATATTGGGGGATAGTGATGGAATGAATTATTCATCTTTCGAAGGGAAAGGCGTTGACGTCTCGAAAATAATTTCTGTAGCAGATACAATGCCCTTTTTTAGTGATAGAAGATTAATTCTGATTGAAAATAGTGGTTTGTTCAAGGCACAAAGTGATTTGGCTGACTATATCAAAACAATTCCTGAAACGACACATATTATTTTCTTGGAAAATGAAGTTGATAAAAGAAATCGTTTATTTAAAGCGGTCAAGTCAGAAGGTACGGTTTCTGAGATGAATAGTTTAGATGAAACAAACCTGAAGTTATGGATTGCATCCATGCTTGATAAAGATAAGAAGAAAATCACCCAGGATTCCATTCTTTATCTTTTGAGCAAAACCGGCACCGACATGGATAATATACTTAATGAAGTAGAAAAGTTGATTTGTTTTGCGATTGACAGAGAAGTCATTAGCAATGAAGATATTGATGCTGTGTGTACAACACAGATAACCGGTAAGATATTTCTTATGGTTGATGCCATCGGTTCTAGAAACCAGGAAAAAGCATTGGAACTTTATTATGATCTTTTAGCATTAAAAGAAAAACCTATGACAATTTTGTATTTAATAACAAGACAGTTTAATATTTTGATTCAGGTAAAGGATTTATTTGGACTCGGTTACAATAATACTGTGATTAGTCAAAAAACAGGACTTATGCCGTTTACGATTGCTAAATATATAAGTCAAACTAAGAATTTTACGATGAAGACGTTAAAAGAAGCATTGATAAGTTGTGCCGAGATAGAAGAACAGATTAAAACTGGAAGGTTAATTGACAAAATCGGAATCGAAATACTTATTGTTAGGTATAGTGCAAAAGCGTAACGCTATTTGCTTCATACTATATATGTAACACTATAAGGAGAAGTATCGAAGTGGTTATAACGGCCCCGACTCGAAATCGGGTTGTCCAGAAATGGGCACGTGGGTTCGAATCCCACCTTCTCCGTCATTAACAAAAGCATTGATTTACTATAAAGTCAGTGCTTTTTTTATACTCCTGTTTTTAAAAATTACAAACAATTCTCAAAGACACGTGCCAGATTCAAAGGGTGTACTCAATCCAATGGTGGGAGCAGATATTGTGAAAGAAGGGGTGGTTATTGGGAGAGGATTTCATCGACAGTGACAATCTACTGACATTTAATTAATTGACATTTTATACAACAAAATGTATGATTAATCAAAATGATACTGTTGAAAGCTTATATTGAAGAAAAAATGTGATCATAGAAGTAGATCGTTCTGTATTTAATTAACTATGAAGGGGCTGTGAATCGTGAATATTAATATTAAAGAAGTAGATAGCAATCATTCTGATTTTATATTTATGAAAGAAAAAATGGAAGACTACTTAGATGTCGCATATGCAAACGTGGATGGATTGCGTAGAAAGACTTATCGACAAAATGATCAGAACTTAGAATTAAGTAGCGCTTATATTGCCTATGATGGTGAAAAGCCTGTTGGAATTTGTGGATTCAGAATGAATGGGGAGGCAACCGCTGAACTGAAAAAAGTCTATGTTTTACCTGAATATTCAAGAGGTGGAATCGCATCAACCCTAATTTCACTCGTTGAGGAAATTGCACGATTGGCAGGAGCAAAGCGTATGGTTTTAAAAACGGGTGAACCTTTGCGAAAAGCAGTAGATTTGTATTTACGGTTAAATTATAGTTTTATTGATAAATATGCACCTTATGATCAGGATGAAACAGCTATTTGCATGGGAAAGCAATTAGAGCAAAATATTGTGTGGTCTGATGAGAAACGAAATGCTGTCCGTGAAGGTCTAGGGTATTTTAATATGTATCGTGGGAAAATTTTTGTGATAAAATATGATGGAGATGCTCTTGGTAACGATGAGGCTAGGAATTCGGTAATGCATGATATTAAGCTATTAGTACAGAGTGGAATTCATATAATTCTTGTTCATGGAGGCAAAAGTGAAATTGATAAGGCTTTGATGGAAAAGGGAATAACACCAGAAAGAATCGAAGGACAATTAGTCACAACACCGAGAGTATTAGACATTACAAAAGAAGTCCTATTAAAGAAAATCAATCCTCAAATCGTATCACAACTAGATGGCTTGGGAATTAGTATCTCAGGACTTAATAAGAATTGTATCAGTTGCAAACGAAAAAAAATAAACGGTGAGACCTTGGGTTTGATGGGAGAAGTGGAATCTGTTGATCTAAAACTGATAAACAGTTTGTTAGATAATGGACTGATACCAGTCATTAGCCCTATTGGAGTTGACAATAACGGGGACAGTTGTAATATCACATCGGAAGAGCTAGCGGCTGCGATTGCAAAGGAAATCAAGGCTGAAAAGTTAATCTTCTTGTCTACGGTGGATGGAATAGTGAATAAAGATGGGGAGTTAATATCCGAAATGGGTATTGAAGATGTGAGTAAATTAAATTATAAAGAAATTCAAGATGAATGTACAAATTTAAAGTTGAAAGCTTGTATAGATGCCCTCGATCATGGCATCACGTCTGTTCATATCATAAATGGTACCAAAGAAAATGCACTCTTTGATGAAATTGCATCTCATCATGGTGTCGGTACCATGTTTGTTAAAAGTGGCATTACCATAAAACGTCAGAAGATGATCAATTCCTAAGAGCGTATGAAACAAAGGAGAGTCAAAGGATTACGTGGGTTTACTTAATAATAAAACAAATGAAGGAAAATAGTATATAAGTACTGGAGAATAGAGAATGAAAACAAAAGGAATTAACCATATATCAATTATTGGGACAGGTATGATGGGGTCCAGCTTAGCAGCACTTTGTACCGGTAATGGCTATCCAACAGCCATGTATGCATCTAGTGATGCCGGGGCAAAAAGAGGACTTAAGAATTATGAAAAGTTTTTTATGGACTTGATAAGAGAAGGGTTGGTAACGGAAAAGCAATACGAAGCCTGTAAGAAATTATTAACCATTACACATTCTTATGAGGATTTGTCCGATACAGATTATATTATGGAATGTGTGCCTGAAAAATTGGAAGTTAAATATACTGTGTATCAGAATATAGAAAAGTTTTGTAGGAAGTATAAAGTAATAACATCTGCTACATCCGCAATTTCAGCAGAGGATCTAGCCAAAGGTTTCATGCAGAAAGATAAGTTTTTAGTAGCACATCCATGGAATCCCCCCCATTTGGTACCCTGTGTAGAAGTAGTAAAGAGTTCCTATACAAGTGAAGAAACTGTTACCTTTGTAAAGGATACGCTAGAATCCATGGGACGTAAGGTTATCCTTATGAGAAAGGATATACCGGGCTTTATCGGAAACCGGCTTCAGCATGCATTGTTCCGCGAGGCAGTGAATATGATTGAGTTGGGAATTGCTACGCCTGAAGATATTGATGCTACCTTAAAATACAGTTTTATACCAAGATATACATCGATAGGGCTTTTTGAACATCAGGATAATGCAGGTTTGGATTTAGTGGACAATATTGAGAAGTATTTATTTAAAGACCTATCAACCGCGCAAACAACACAGAAGTATATCTTGGATAAAGTGGAAAGAGGAGATTTGGGAGTTAAATCTGGTAAAGGTGTCTACGATTGGAGTAAGAAAGACCTGAATGATTTTTATTACCGAGCACAAAAACCTTATTTTCAA
The DNA here is from genome assembly GCA_023443225.1 of Bacillota bacterium. Lineage (GTDB taxonomy): Bacteria > Bacillota > Clostridia > Lachnospirales > Lachnospiraceae > Anaerocolumna. The sequence goes on along the minus strand of JAEZVF010000054.1, from coordinate 91,781 downwards.
TACTTTAATTGGGAGTTACCATCTTGAGTCCGTGCGACTTAATAAATAAAAAATCAATGATAGAAATAAGTTAAAATTTGCATTGTATTACTTTATCATATGTGATATGATTAATAAAATAATAAATCTTCAGGGTAGGGTGCAAGTCCCAATCGGTGGTATAGCCCACGAGCCGTAAGGCTGATTCGGTGTAATTCCGAAGCCGACAGTATAGTCTGGATGAAAGAAGATAAAACATTGTATATATATTGTTTTTGGAATATATTCATTATGCTTTTATTGCTCTGAAATGTGATTACATTTTAGAGCTTTTTTATTAATTTGGAAAGTCCTCAGTACTTCCCTATTTAATAAAAAAAGCCGCAGGATGCGCGCTCACGCGATAGAAAAACGTCACTTTGTGACCGCGTTCGGCGCGGAGAATGTGCCTTGGCACATTCTTTGTTCCATAAATGAATACTATATACATAGATTGCAGTAACACCAAGTGCCCTGAACTTTATTGTTTTGGGCGCTTTTTTATTATGTGATATAGGGAGGGAATCATGAAGGCAGAAGAGTATATGGGAATGGCCTTAGCGCTTGCGGAGAAGGGATGTGGTTATGTGAATCCCAATCCAATGGTGGGAGCAGTTATTGTGAAAGGAGGGGTGGTTATTGGGAGAGGATTTCATGAAAAATACGGTAGTCTTCATGCAGAACGAAATGCCCTGACAGATTGTATAGAATCTCCAAAGAGTGCGACAATGTATGTTACCTTAGAACCGTGCTGTCATTATGGAAAGACAGCTCCCTGTACACAGGCAATCATAGAAAGTGGTATTTCTGAAGTTTTGATTGGTGCAACAGATCCAAATCCTCTTGTCGCAGGTAAGGGAATTGAGATGCTTCGTTGTAATGGAGTAAAGGTGACCCATGGAATATTGCAGGAAGAGTGTGAGAGGCAGAATGAAGTGTTTTTTTATTATACTAAATCTAAAATGCCTTTTGTAGTTATGAAATATGCCATGACACGAGATGGTAAAATTGCTACCCATACTGGTAAATCCCGATGGATAAGCTCTGAAAAAGCCAGGCAGAACGTCCATAAAAGCAGACATCGATATTCGGGAATTATGGTTGGTGTCAATACGGTTATTTCAGATGATCCTTTGTTGACCTGTCGTTTGGAAGGGTGTCGGAGCCCGGCTCGGATAATCTGTGATACGAACCTTAGGATGCCACTGGATTCAAGGATAGTTAAGACAGCGCATGAAATAACCACCTACATAGCTACTAGCAATAGCGATCAGGAAAGTCGTAAGCCTTACTCCGATGCAGGATGCGAGATTCTTACGATATCAAGAAAAGGACCTCATATCAATTTGCATGAACTTATGAGACATTTGGGAAAGCAGGGGATTGATAGTATCTTACTTGAGGGGGGAGCTACATTAAACTATTCTGCTTTGCAAAGTGGAATAGTAAATCGGGTACAGACTTATATTGCACCAAAGGTTTTCGGCGGTTCATGTGCTCCAGGGCCTATTGGAGGAATCGGCATAGATGCTACAGAGCAAGCATTCCGTTTAGCGGAAAGCCGGATAACTATGTTTGGTGAAGATATTTTAATAGAAAGCGAGGTGGTGAAAGGTGTTTACGGGAATTGTTGAAGAAATAGGTGAAATATATTCGGTAAGAAAAACGGATAAATCAGCGGTAATTTCCATCCAGGGTAATAAGATATTTAAAGATTTGAAGCTGGGAGACAGTATCGCTGTAAATGGCATTTGCCTGACGGTTGACCATATCAATAACAATAGTTTTACTTCCGATGTGATGATGGAAACATTGAACCGTACGACTCTCAATACCGTGACAAGGGGTTGCCATGTCAACTTGGAGAGATCACTTCCTGTGAATGGTCGATTGGGTGGACATATGGTTAGCGGCCATGTGGATGGTATCGGTAGGGTGTCTTTTATTCATAAAGAGGGTAATTCCATATGGTATACGATTAGAGCTTCGGATGAAATCATGAGGTATATTATAGAAAAAGGTTCCGTTGCAATCGATGGAATCAGTCTTACCGTGGCAAAGACTGAGGAAAATAATTTTAGTGTATCTGTTATACCTCATACGCTAAACTCGACAATTCTTTCAGAAAAGACCATTGGGAGTACAGTAAATTTAGAAAATGATCTAGTAGGTAAATACTTGGAACATTTTCTTGAATTAAAGTTAGCTAGTAACAGGAAATCTAATTCTATAACAATGGAGTATCTAAAAAGCACAGGCTTTTATTGAAGGAGGGAGTAAAAATGTATCAAAGGATTGAAGAAGCTCTTGAAGAATTAAGACAGGGAAGAATTATTTTGGTTACAGATGACGAAGACAGGGAAAATGAAGGAGATTTTATCTGTGCCGCACAATTCGCTACCACAGAAAATATTAATTTCATGGCAACCTATGGCAAAGGATTAATCTGTATGCCTATGAGCCAGGAATACACCTTACGGTTACAGATTCCACAAATGGTAGCAGAAAATACGGACAATCATGATACTGCTTTTACGGTATCCATTGATTCTGTGCAAACAACAACTGGAATTTCTGCAAAGGAACGTTCTCATACAGCAATGCAATGTGTTGCAGAGAATGCAAAACCGGAGGATTTTAGACGACCCGGGCATATGTTCCCGCTGCTTGCCAGAAGAAATGGAGTATTAGAGCGGGATGGACATACTGAGGCGACGGTTGATCTTATGCGTTTAGCCGGGCTGAAAGAATGCGGTGTTTGTTGTGAAATTATGAAGGATGACGGTACTATGATGAGAACTTCGGAATTACATGACTTAGCTGACAAATATCATCTAAAGATGATTACAATCAAAGAATTAAAGAATTATCGTAAAAAGAATGATAAATTGGTTAAGCAGATAACAATAGTAAATATGCCTACGAAATACGGCAATTTTAAAGCATATGGATATATCAATCTGATAAATGGAGAGCATCATGTTGCACTTGTAAAAGGTGATATTGGAGATGGAAAAAACATTCTTTGCCGCGTTCATTCAGAATGCTTAACCGGTGATGCCTTTGGTTCTATTCGCTGTGACTGCGGAGAACAATTTGCTGCTGCGATGACGCAGATACAGGAAGAAGGCAGGGGGATTCTATTATATATGCGACAGGAGGGCAGGGGAATCGGTCTGATTAACAAATTAAGGGCTTACGAACTACAGGATCGTGGTATGGATACTGTTCAAGCAAACTTGGCACTTGGTTTTGAAGAAGATGCAAGGGAATATTATATCGGTGCCCAGATTCTGCGTGATTTGGGTGTGAAAACTTTACGACTGCTTACTAATAATCCACAGAAAATATATGGTCTATCAGGTTTTGGACTTGAGATTACGGATCGTATTCCTATTCAAATGGAGGCAAATGAGCAGGATATATTCTACTTAAAGACAAAACAGAAAAAAATGGGACATATATTAAATTATGAATAAATAAATTAAGGAAGGATGCCACAGGATGATCTTTCAACCGTTATTTGTGGCAATAATACATCTGCAAGCAGATGTATTATGAAATAGGTGTAAAAATGAGAGTTTATGAAGGAAAATTGGTTTCTGAGAATATAAGAGTTGGTATTGTAGCTTCAAGATTTAATGATTTTATTGTTTCAAAACTGATATCAGGAGCTTTGGATGGGTTAAAACGTCATGATGTTAATGAGGAAGATATTGAATTGGCATGGGTGCCAGGAGCATTTGAAATACCGTTGATAGCCTCTAAAATGGCGAAGAGTGGAAGATATGATGCAATTATTTGTTTAGGTGCTGTTATTCGGGGCGCAACTACCCATTACGATTATGTCTGCAACGAAGTATCCAAGGGGATTGCCAACGTGTCATTACAATCGGATACTCCCGTGATGTTTGGTATCTTAACCACAGAGAACATAGAACAGGCAATGGAACGTGCTGGTTCGAAAGCAGGGAACAAAGGATATGATTGTGCTGTAAGTGCGATTGAGACCGTCAATCTGATACGTGAATTAGCACATGATAATGTAAGCGCTTACAATCATAAATCATTGAAATGAATTTAATGCATTTTGTATTTCAAATAAGAATAATAGTTATTACTAGCTAATTGTTATGAAGTTTTGCAATCACCATACTTATTCCATAATAAATATATAATTATTAAAAAAGGATTGACATTTTAATAAAAACAGTATAAGTTTTATGTATGCGCTTACATTTTTTAAAGAAACATATGATATATTAAGTATGAGCTTGTAGCAAAGCGGAATGCAACTATCCGCCTTGACTAAGAAAAGGAGAAAAGGGTATGGAAAAATTAGCTTATAAAACATTAGAAGATCAAGGTTATGATGGATATTTATTGAAGGATGCACCGGAACGGGTTCTCCAATTTGGAGAAGGAAATTTTCTACGTGCTTTTGTAGATTGTTGGATTGATTTGATGAATGAAAAGACAGGCTTTAATTCCAAAGTAGTGCTTTGCCAACCAATTGCGTCTGGACTGAGTGATATGATAAATGAACAGGAAGGATTATACACTTTACTATTAAGAGGTTTCAAAGACGGAAAAAAGGTGGATGATAAAAGAATTATTTCTTGTGTAAGCCGATGTATCAACCCCTACAATGAATTTGATGCATTATTACAGTGTGCTAAAAACCCGGATCTACGTTTCATAACTTGTAATACGACGGAAGCGGGAATTACCTACGATGAAAATTGCCAATTTGAAGATAAACCAGCGTCTAGTTTTCCGGGAAAATTAACACAGTTTTTATATGAAAGATTTTTAAATTTCAAGGGGGTAAAAGGGAAAGGGTTTGTTATCCTGTCTTGTGAATTAATCGATGATAATGGCAAAGAATTAAAACGTTGTGTTTTAGAATATGTGAAACAATGGAAATTGGGACAGGAATTTGAAAATTGGGTAAATGAAGAAAATATATTCTGCTCTACTTTAGTAGACCGTATTGTTACTGGATATCCAAAAAATGAAGCAGATGAATTGTGTAAAAAATTTGGCTATGTAGACAATCTGATTGATATTGGGGAAGTGTTTGGTCTTTGGGTTATTGAAGGACCGGAGAGTTTAAAGAAAGAGCTGCCTTTTGAAGAAGCTGGACTTCCAGTAATTATCTGTGACGATCATAAACCATATAAGCAACGTAAAGTACGTATACTGAATGGGGCTCATACTTCTATGGTTCTGGGTGCATACCTTGCAGGAAAAGATATTGTACGAGACTGTATGAATGACGAGGTTATCAGTGGATTCATGAATAAAACGATTTACGATGAGATTATTCCAACACTTACTTTGCCGGAAGAGGAAGTCAAAGAATTTGCTGCTGCGGTAGCGGAACGTTTTAATAATCCATTTGTCGATCATGCTTTACTAGCTATTTCCCTAAATTCTACTTCAAAGTGGAAAGCAAGAGTAATGCCTTCTCTTAAAAAATACGTAGAGTTAAACAATGCTGTGCCGAAATGTATTGCTGCTTCTCTCGCTTTCTATATCGCATTTTATCAAGGTGTAAGAAGAGAACAGGATTCTTTGATTGGTTTGCGTGGAGAAAATGAATATGAAATCAAGGATGATGCATTTGTTTTGGAATTCTTTGAAAAGCATAAAGAAGACGATCCAGCCAAATTAGCACATGAAGTTTGCAAAAACATACAGTTCTGGGAAGAAGACCTAACCCTACTACCGGGATTTGAAAAGGCTGTAGCAGATTATCTCGATCAAATTGCTAAAAAGGGAACCTATGAAGTAATGAAAGATTGCATTGCTGAATAATCTCCAAACATAATAACCGCTATTATTGCTCTGAAATGGTAACACATTTCAGAGCTTTTTTATACTTAGTTGTAAGTGGTAAAATATGTGTTATACTATCTTTAAGCAGTATGAAAGAAATAGTGAATAATGCAAAATGTAAGAAATAGCCATATTATGGAGGACTATATGAAAATAACAGCAATCATTGAAAATAAGGCAACAGGTAATCTTAATTGTGAACATGGGTTGGCAGTACATATTGAATATGATGGTAAACAGTACTTATTAGATTCAGGCGCATCTGATAAATTTTTAGATAATGCTGATACATTGGGTATAGATATTTCAAGAATTGATGTGGGGGTTTTATCACATGCTCATTATGACCACTCAGGTGGCTATCAAGGTTTTTTTTCAAAAAACTCAGAAGCAAAAGTTTTTCTTCAAAGTGCCGCTCGTGAGTTATGTTATGGTAGTGTGGGCTTTATAAAAAAATATATTGGTATACCAAAAGGAATTCTTGATACTTATAAAGAGCGTTTCCTATTTGTTGATGGGGATTATCGAATCGACGAAGGGGTATGGTTAATTGCCCTTCATACTCAGGGATTAGAAGCACAGGGAAGAAAAGGGCATATGTATATTTTATCAAAAGAAGGGCTGGTAGAGGACAGTTTTCAACATGAACAGAGTCTTGTTTTTGAAACAGAAAGCGGACTGGTCATATTAAACAGTTGCTGCCATGCTGGGGTTGATATCATTGTGCAAGAGGTGAAAAGTAAATTTCCGGGTAAGAAAATTGCTGCTGTAATCGGAGGTTTTCATCTGATGGGAACGTTAGGAACTTCTTTCAAAAGCGAAAAGGCAGTAAATATCAAAGCACTGGGCAAACGATTGAAAGATTTAAAGGTGGCTGAAATTTATACTGGGCATTGTACTGGCAATCCTTCCTTTAAACTATTGAAAAAAGAGCTGGGCGATAGGATTCATTACTTCAGTGCAGGGACAGTAGTTGAGTTGTAAATGTAGCAAAATCAAGTAATCGCAAATAGTATATTTAGCTTAGTTGCAAGTGTCAAAATATGTGTTATACTATCCTTGAGATATGTTTTTTAATTAAAAATAAAAATTCATATTTAGAGGGGAGATTTCAGAAGTTATGAATAGATTTCATAATGCTATGGAAGTAATTGTAGTAAAGAAATTAGACGAAGTGTGGGGAAACTTAGGAGGTTGTAAATGTAAGAAATGCCATGATGATATCGTAGCATATGCACTGAACCAGCTACCACCAAAATATGTTGTATCAGATGAAGGCGAAATTTATGCGCGTGTGGGTGAGATGTCTTCGGAACAGGAATTTGACATTCTGTTAGCAGTTGCAAAGGCAATTCAGGTAGTGGATCAGAATCCGAGGCACGACGGATAAATAAAATATAGTTAATTAATATAGAGCCCGATATGTCTTATATCGGGTTCTATATTAATTAAATAGGTTGTTTTGGATAAAAAAAATACCAATCCCATTAATTAGATGATGGGATTGGTGTTTTTTATATTATTACAGGTACGAGAGGGTTAGTTTCGTACCTGATCTATACTTGTTTTATTAAGCGATGGAATTAACAGCTTTGCTTAAACGAGATACTTTTCTAGAAGAAGTATTCTTATGATAAACGCCTTTTGATGTAGCTTTATCAATTTCAGCAATAGCTAAAAGTAAATTTGATTTAGCAAGGTCTTTGTCGCCGGCAGCCACAGCAGATTCAACCTTTTTAACCATAGTCTTAACTTTAGATTTTATTGCCTTATTTTTTAACGCTTTTGCTTCGTTTACTAAGATTCTTTTCTTAGCGGATTTTATGTTAGCCAAATTGTACACCTCCAAAATGTATAATAATCATCATATTACATTAAACCCGGACACGGACGTTCTAATGTAAACATACTATTACATCTTATTATAAAGGAAGAATTCTGTCAATACATAATTTGAAATAAATTGAAGAAAATAAAACTATGAGAACCACTAAAATAATAAAATAAAACTTTATCAGATAAAGTCAAACAAGAAAAAGGAGCGGAGAATATGAAAGATTATGAATCAAAACAAGGCTCAGAAAGCAATATCACAGGAGTACCAAGAACTGATCTTGCACTTGAAGTAAGAGAAACATTTGAAGAAGACAATGTGGAGATTCAAGGTGTAATTTTAAAGGAAGATTATGATGAAAAGAAAGAGATCAAGGTTACTACGGTGGTTATTAAAGATCAAAAGGGAGCAGATGCCATGGGGAAACCCATTGGTACCTATATTACGATTGAAGCACCGAAATTAAGTGAAGAGGATGAGAGTTTTCATGAGCCAATTACGAAGGAAATTGCCAAGTACATTACTCAATTATCTGGGAACATAAAAGATAAAGAAATATTGATAGCAGGACTGGGTAATCGGGAAGTGACTCCGGATGCGTTAGGACCACAGGTAGTAGATAATTTATTTATTACAAGACATCTAATACGCGAATTTGGACAGGAATTTAAAAAACAGAACAAATTAGGAAGTGTGAGCGCGATATCGCCAGGGGTTATGGCACAGACGGGTATGGAAGCAAGTGAAGTGCTTCGAGGTATTATACAGGAAACAACACCAGATTTAGTTATTGTGATCGATGCATTAGCAGCCAGGAGTATTCATCGTTTAAATACAACCATTCAAATTACGGACACTGGTATAAGTCCGGGCTCTGGAGTGGGAAATAACCGAAAAGCATTAAATAAAGAAAGTCTAGGTGTCACAGTAATTGCTTTAGGAGTCCCAACTGTGGTAGATGCAGCAACCATCGTTAATGATACCATGGAAACTTTTATGAGTAAACAGGGTTTTGCTGAAAAGGAAATCTATCAGTTCATGAGTGAAGTCAATGAACAAACGATGTGTAATATGTTTGTAACACCTAAGAATGTGGATGAATCCATTAAAAGGATTAGCTTTACTATATCAGAATCACTAAATAAGTGTTTTGCATAAAGGATGAAAATGCCTGTCTAATTTTTATATGAAATCCCATTGTCAAAGTTATCTTAAATAAATATAAAGCATATGATAGATTATAAGCATTCATCTAAACAGAATTTCTTCTTAAAATAAAAAGAAAGCGCAATGGGACAAATATGAGTAAATTTAAATATAAATATAGAAAGAGCGGACTGTTTTATAAATTTTTGTGGGGAATCATATTTTTTTGTAGTATTCTTCTTTTATTGAAAAGTATACGAACATATGGAATAGATTCCTCTGGCAAAGCCATAGAGTCGCTGGGAAGTAAACTGCTTTCAGAAGCCTGTAATTGCATGATGCAATCACAGTTTCCTATATTAAATTATGTTACGGACAAAGAAGATGACGGGAAAAGCAGTATTATCATTAATACTCTTGCAGGTGTGTTTCCAATCAATCGATATGTCGCTGATACAGGAGATAATTTGGATCAGAATGAGGTAAAAGAAGAGAACAATACACTTCTCTTTTCCAGTGGATTTAACTTATTATTTAACCAGGATACATATAACCCAGACCTATATAAACAGGACGTTATTGATGGGGGTGAGCAAGATAATGGTTTAGAATACGGAGAAAGTGATTCGACAGAAAACATTCCAGTGGATATTATTAACGGGGATGTATATATGGAAGATGATTATGCCGTGACGGATGATGTAGAAGCAACAGAAACACTGGGAACGATAAATGGAGAGTACTTTACACTGAAACAATTATTGGATCGTCAATTTTTATATAATAATTTCTATATTGTTGATTCTGCTACTGTAGTTTCCGACGAATTATTTGATGCAGAAGTATTATTGGGGAAAGATATGACCATGGAGGCAGATGCCAAAAAACCACAGATATTAATTTATCACACCCACTCTCAAGAAGCCTTCATAGACAGTAGAGCAGGTAAAGAAGAAGACACGATTGTAGGTGTGGGTTCCTATCTAACTAAAGTATTGGAAGAAAAGTATGGTTTTAATGTCATTCACGATAAGAGTCAATATGACATGATGGAAGGGTATTTAGAAAGAAATCTGGCATATAACCATGCTAACGAAGGGATATCCAAAATCCTCGAGGAGAATCCAACCATCGAAGTGATTTTAGATTTACATAGGGACGGAGTATCAGATGATTTACCAAAAGGTTCTGGTAAGCGTTTGGCTAAGGTGAATGGTAATTATGTAGCCCAAATCATGTTATTTAATGGTTTGTGTAAAAATGCGAAAGGTCCTATATCAAGACTTAAAAACCCATATATACAGGACAATTTAGCTTTTAGCTTGCAAGTTCAGCTAAAAGGAAGAGAGAGATTTCCTGGATTAATGTATAAGAATTATTTGCATGCATATCGTTATAATATGAATTTTCGTAAGAAATCACTCCTTGTAGAAATAGGAACAAACAGAAATACAGTAGGGGAAGCAATGAATTCAATGGAATTATTAGCGGATATTTTATCTGAAGTATTGGTGGAAGGAAAATCTGACACCGAGGAAGAATAGATGGTTTTTCTTGTAACCTTCAAATGTCTATGCTATAATATCCACGATAAGCAGATTAGTCAATGGAAATAGGGGCATTTTATGTGCTCGCACAATAAAATGCCCATGTTTCTATTGATAAGTGCAACGTGAACGAAAGGACTCCGTCCTTTCGTTCCTAATCTGCACAACATGTTAATCTGCACAACGTGTTATAATGAAAGAAAATAAAGAATATAACTTACTTAAGTAGGAGGAATTGTAGATAATGGACCAAAGCAAAATACGAAATTTTTGTATCATTGCACATATAGATCACGGAAAATCGACCTTAGCTGATCGTATCATCGAAAAGACTGGATTACTCACCAACAGGGAAATGCAGTCACAGGTGTTGGATAATATGGAACTGGAGAGAGAACGTGGTATAACAATCAAAGCTCAGACCGTGCGTACGGTATATAAAGCTAAGGATGGAGAAGAATACATCTTTAACCTAATTGATACCCCTGGGCATGTTGACTTTAATTACGAAGTGTCCAGAAGTCTTGCGGCTTGTGAAGGTGCAATTCTTGTTGTGGATGCTGCTCAAGGAATCGAAGCTCAAACCTTAGCCAACGTATACTTGGCATTAGATCACAACTTAGATATCGTTCCAGTTATTAATAAAATTGATTTACCCAGCGCAGATCCGGAACGTGTTATTAAAGAAATAGAAGATGTTATTGGATTAGAGGCAGAAGACGCTCCATTAATCTCAGCAAAAACCGGAATTAATATAGAACAGGTGCTTGAACAGATTGTAAATAAGATTCCAGCCCCCAAAGGAAATGTAGATGGTCCTTTCAAGGCTTTGATTTTTGATTCGAAATATGATTCCTATAAGGGAGTAATCATTTTCTGCCGTGTTATGGAAGGTCGTGTGGCAAAAGGTACTCAGATAAAAATGATGGCTACCGGTGCGATGGCAGATGTTGTAGAAATCGGGACCTTTGGTCCTGGACAATTTATTCCTACGCAGGAATTGACAGCAGGTATGGTAGGTTATATTACTGCCAGCTTAAAGAATGTTAAGGATACGCAAGTAGGTGATACAGTTACAGATGCAAATAATCCATGCAAAGAAGCATTGCCTGGTTATAAGAAAGTAAATCCTATGGTTTACTGTGGTATGTATCCTGCAGATGGTGCAAAATATCCGGATTTAAGGGACGCATTGGAAAAACTTCAGTTAAACGATGCTGCTCTGCAATTTGAGCCGGAGACTTCAGTTGCTCTGGGCTTTGGTTTTCGTTGTGGTTTTCTTGGCTTGCTGCATCTTGAGATAATTCAGGAAAGACTAGAAAGAGAATATGATTTGGATATTGTAACAACGGCGCCTGGAGTAATTTATAAAGTGTTTAAAACAGATGGACAGGTTATCGAGATTACTAATCCATCGAATCTGCCGGATCCATCGGAGATTCAATATATGGAAGAGCCAATGGTTAGTGCAGAGATTATGGTTACAACTGACTTTGTAGGATCGATTATGGGTCTGTGCCAGGAACGACGTGGTATTTACCTTGGTATGGAATATATGGAGACAACCAGAGCTTTACTGAAGTATGAATTACCGCTAAATGAAATTATTTATGATTTCTTTGATGCTTTAAAATCCAGATCGAAAGGATATGCTTCTTTTGATTATGAAATCAAAGGATACGTTCAGTCAGAGCTGGTGAAACTGGATATTCTTATTAATAAGGAAGAAGTCGATGCATTATCCTTCATAGTACATGGAGAAACTGCTTATGAACGTGGAAGAAGAATGTGTGAGAAATTAAAAGACGAGATTCCAAGACAACTCTTTGAAATTCCGATCCAGGCGGCTATCGGAAGTAAGGTTATTGCCAGAGAGACAGTGAGGGCTATGCGTAAGGATGTTCTTGCAAAGTGTTACGGTGGTGATATCAGCAGAAAGAGGAAGTTGTTAGAGAAACAAAAAGAAGGTAAAAAACGTATGCGCCAAATCGGTAATGTAGAAATTCCGCAAAAGGCGTTTATGAGTGTTTTAAAATTAGACGAAAATTAAACCAGGTTGCCATTAAAAAAGCCAGGGAAATATGTATGGATTTGGCAGGTGGCCGGCAGTATATGAATATATTTTTTGCTGCCTTACCCTCTGTTCGGCATATTTCTTACAAGCCTATATACGGATGAAAATGTAAGCATAGGGCTTACATTTTCATCCATAGTCTTGACGAAATATTAACGCCTCCTTCGGCCGGTCGACGCAAAAAACATATTCATATACTGCCAGCCACCTGCCAAATCTTTGAAGTCTTTTCAGGCTTTTTTAATGGCGTTGCAGAGATAAATATAAGAACAGAATATCAGTAATTAATGATATTCTGTTCTTATAATTTACACGAAGTTATAGTGAGAGTACTTCAAACTTGTATGATTAACAGCATGGGTATGGTTTGTATTAATGGAAGGCATGGTTCTATATGGAGATAAAGGATAATGAAAAACAAAAAAAGGACTTAGGGTTATATATTCATATTCCTTTTTGCCAAAAAAAATGTGATTACTGTGATTTTCTTTCGGCACCGGCAGATTGTGATACGAAAGAGAAATATGTTCAGGCACTGATAACTGAAATTCTAAGTTATAAAGAGTTGGCATCGGAGTATCTTGTGAGAACGATTTTTATTGGAGGGGGTACGCCGTCTTCCATTGAAGGGAAATGTATTACAGATATTATGGATGCTATTAGGGAAGTATTTATTATTAGCGGAGAGAGTAGTCAACAGAATAAGAAACAGGATTTCATAAATGCTGACGCTAATTTTGGTTCGGTGATAAAAGATACCGTGGAAATAACCATTGAGGTAAATCCCGGAACATTATCAAGAGAGAAACTTAAGCTTTATAAAGAAGCAGGTATTAACCGATTAAGTTTTGGACTCCAGTCTGCAGATAACAAAGAATTAAAGCTTTTAGGAAGAATTCATTCTTTTGAGGATTTTATTACAAATTATCAGCTGGCTAGAGAAGAGGGGTTTCATAATATAAGTATTGATTTGATGTCAGGGTTGCCTGGACAGACCTTGGAAGATTGGTTGAGCACACTTAATAAGGTGGTCGCATTAAATCCTGAACATATATCCGCTTACAGTCTGATTCTGGAAGAAGGAACTCCTTTTTATGAAAGATACCGGGAAGAGGATCAGGACGAGAATCTGGATCGGGAAATTTACTCCCAAACTAAGACATATCTAAGTCATCATGGATATTATCGATATGAAATCTCTAATTATGCGAAGCCTGGTTATGAAAGTCGCCATAATTCCTCTTATTGGAGAAGAACAGAGTACTTAGGAATTGGATTGGGAGCTTCTTCTTTACTTCATAATGTTAGGTTTCACAATGAGGAAGATTTAACGAAATACATGAAGTTATCTGCAGATTGCCATGATATTAGAAGAAATGTAGAAGAGCTATTAATGAAGGAACAGATGGAAGAATTTATGTTCTTAGGATTGCGTATGAGCGACGGAATAAAAAAAGAAGAATTCAAAAAACTATTTGGCAGAAGTATTGACACGGTTTATGGAGATGTTATCAGTAAGTCTATACAAGAAGAGCTTTTATATATGGATGAAAGTCATTTATATCTGACAGAGAAGGGGATTGATTTAAGTAACATGGTTTTGGCAAGATTTCTTCTGGAAGATTGACTGTAATAATTAAATTTATTATTTATATAATAGAATAAATACTTTGGACTTTTGGATCCCAAAACATAATTCTAAAAAACATAAATAAATTATAATTTAGCACTTGACAAACGGAATTGATAGTGCTATTTTATGTATAAAGATATTAGCACTCTATCATGGTGAGTGCTAACAACTTACAAAGGTAGGAGTGATTAGATGCAATTAGATGAAAGAAAGCTAAAGATATTACAAGCAATCATTCGGAATTATCTAGAAACCGGTGAACCTGTTGGTTCTAGGACAATTTCAAAATATACAGATTTGAATCTAAGCTCTGCTACCATTAGAAATGAAATGGCAGATTTAGAAGAACTCGGTTATATTGTGCAACCTCACACGTCTGCAGGTCGCATTCCTTCCGATAAAGGTTATCGATTGTATGTTGATACCATGTTGGTTGACAAAGTTCAGGAAGTGGAAGAAATGAAAGAACTGCTTGCTGAGAAGACGGATAAACTGGAAGTTCTTTTAAAGCAAATAGCAAAACTGTTAGCAGTGAATACTAATTATGCTTCTTTAGTTACAAAACCACAATACCGGAGTAAGAAAGTCAAATTCATACAAATTACGGATGTGGAACCCAATCAGGTTTTGGCCGTTATTGTTATTGAAGGCAATATAGTAAAGAATAAAATAATTCAAACGGTTGAATGCTTAGATAAGGAGATTATACTTAAACTGAATATAGTATTCAATACCTTTCTACAAGGCTTGGATTTGACTGAAATTAATATGTCCATTATACAGAAAATGAAAGAGCAAGCAGGCAATTTTGGCGGTCTTGTAAGTGATATTCTAGATGCAATCGCACAGGCAATCAGTGAAGAAGATGAAGTTGAGGTCTACACGAGTGGGGCTACCAATATTTTGAAGTATCCTGAATTAAGTAATATGGATAAGGTAACTGAATTGATTGGAACTTTTGAAGAAAAAACTCAGCTAACAGAAATCATTAATACAAAAGTAGAAGGTAACGGTTCTGAGAATCGGGCAATACAAGTATATATCGGCAGTGAAACAGCAGTGGAATCCATGAAGGACTGCTCTTTAGTTACAGCAACCTATGAAATTGAAGAAGGTGTTTACGGCAAGATTGGTATCATTGGTCCAAAAAGAATGGATTATGAAAAAGTGGTTGGTACACTGCAAAGCCTTATGGTGCAGCTTGACGATATATTTAAGAATAAAACCCAATAAAAGAAAGGCGGTTACAAGAAGTGGAAGATAAGGATATCATAATGGAAGAATTGGTAAAGGACAATTTAAAAGAGCAGGAAGAATTAAATCAGGAAGCCAATTTGGATATGGAAGATACAGAAGCCTCAACAGTCAGTGCCACAGAAGATGTGGGTGATGAGGATACAAACGAAGAAATTGACAGCCAGAACAATGAAGAAGTTAAGGCTGGGAAGTCCTTTTTTAAGAAAGACAAAAAAGAGAAAAAGGATAAAAAAGATTTAAAAATTGAAGAATTAAATGATCGTCTGATGAGGACTATGGCTGAATTTGACAATTACCGTAAGCGTACCGAAAAAGAAAAGGCTCAAATGTTTGAAATTGGTGCAAGGGATATCATAGAAAAGATACTTCCGGTTATTGATAATTTTGAGAGAGGCTTAGATGCTATTTCAGAAGAAGAGAAGGAAGGTGCTTTTGCACAAGGGATCGAAAGGATTTATAAGCAATTGCTTACTACCTTAGAGGAAACAGGATTAAAGCAAATTGAAGCACTTGGCAAAGAATTTGATTTGAATTTTCATAACGCCGTAATGCATGCTGAAGATCCGGAGTATGATGAGAATATCGTAGTAGAAGAATTCCAAAAGGGATATATATTTAAAGAAACTGTTGTTAGACACAGTATGGTTAAAGTAGTAAATTAAAAAAGTTAAAAAAGCGGACATTTCCCACAATTTTCACAGCAGGTAAGTGCGAGATACTCGCTTTCAAATATATCAGACAAGAAACTAACATATTAATAATAGGAGGAATATATCATGGGTAAAATCATAGGAATTGATTTAGGTACAACGAATTCATGCGTAGCTGTTATGGAAGGTGGAAAGCCAGTAGTTATTTCAAATACAGAAGGTGCAAGAACAACTCCATCCGTTGTGGCATTTACAAAAACAGGAGAAAGATTAGTAGGTGAACCTGCAAAACGTCAGGCTGTAACCAACTCAGACAAAACCATTGCATCCATCAAGAGACATATGGGTACAGAATTTAGAGTAAACATTGATGATAAGAAATATTCACCACAGGAAATATCAGCAATGGTTCTACAGAAATTAAAATCAGATGCAGAAAGTTATTTAGGTGAAAAAGTTACGGAAGCAGTTATTACCGTACCTGCTTATTTTAATGATGCTCAAAGACAGGCAACCAAGGATGCAGGTAAAATTGCTGGTCTTGATGTAAAGAGAATAATCAATGAGCCTACTGCTGCAGCACTTGCATATGGTCTTGATAATGAACATGAGCAAAAGATTATGGTTTACGATTTAGGTGGTGGTACGTTCGACGTTTCGATTATTGAAATCGGAGATGGTGTAATCGAAGTATTGGCAACCTCCGGAGATAACCGTTTGGGTGGTGATGACTTTGATGAAAGAATCACCAGATATATGATTGATGAATTTAAGAAGCTGGAAGGTGTTGATTTATCTACAGATAAAATGGCGCTTCAGAGATTAAAGGAAGCTGCTGAAAAAGCAAAGAAGGAAGTATCTTCTGCTACTACAACAAACATCAATCTTCCTTTCATTACTGCAACAGCAGAAGGTCCAAAACATTTTGATATGAACTTAACAAGAGCTAAATTTGATGAATTAACTCATGATTTAGTGGAAAGAACTGCAACACCAGTTCAAAATGCACTTAGAGATGCAGGCATTACAGCATCTGAATTAAGCAAGGTATTACTAGTTGGTGGATCTACCCGTATGCTTTCTGTACAGGAAAAAGTAAAACAAATAACAGGACATGAGCCATCAAAGACATTAAATCCAGATGAATGTGTTGCAATTGGTGCTTCTGTTCAGGGCGGTAAATTAGCTGGTGATGCTGGTGCAGGAGATATCCTACTTCTCGATGTTACTCCATTGTCTTTAAGTATTGAGACCATGGGTGGTGTTGCAACCAGATTAATTGAAAGAAATACAACGATTCCTACAAAGAAGAGTCAGATCTTCTCTACTGCAGCAGACAATCAAAGTGCAGTTGATATTAATGTAGTACAGGGTGAAAGACAATTTGCAAAAGACAACAAGAGTCTTGGACAATTTAGATTAGATGGAATTCCACCAGCAAGAAGAGGTGTTCCACAGATTGAAGTAACCTTTGATATTGATGCAAATGGTATTGTAAATGTATCTGCAAAAGATTTAGGAACTGGTAGAGAACAGCATATCACAATTACAGCTGGTTCTAACCTTTCCGATAGCGATATTGACAAAGCAGTAAAAGAAGCTGCTCAATATGAAGCAGAAGATAAGAAACGTAAAGAAGCGATAGAAACCAGAAATGATGCAGATTCCATGGTATTCCAGACAGAGAAAGCATTAAAAGAAGTTGGCGATAAGATTAATGCAGATGATAAATCTAAGGTGGAAGCTGATTTAGAACACTTAAAAGGTTTAATTGAAAAATCAAATCCTGAAGTTATGTCAGAAGGTGAAGTAGCTGATATTAAAGCAGCAAAAGAAAAATTAATGGAAAGCGCACAGGCATTATTTGCTAAACTTTATGAGCAAACACAAGGTGCAGAAGGCGGTCCTGCTCCAGATATGTCAGGTGCAGCGGGGGCATCCAATGATTCTTATAACGATGATGTAGTGGATGGAGATTATAAAGAAGTCTAATTCCTGTGGTATTTTTACTTGACGAAAGCATAAATTTTCTTTACAATAAGCTTTGATTTGTCAATTATATTGAAATAATATAGTAGTTATGGAAAAGTCCATAATGGTAAGACAAATAGGCGGTCTAACGACTGCCTATTTGTTGATATAGATGAGATTGCACAAGGAGGATAGATGATATGGCAGATAAACGTGATTACTATGAGGTCTTGGGGGTGCCGAGATCCGCATCGGACGATGAAATAAAAAAATCTTATCGTAAACTAGCGAAACAATACCATCCTGATATGAATCCGGGTGATAAGGAAGCAGAAGTAAAATTTAAGGAGGCTTCCGAGGCATATGCTATATTAAGTGATGCAGATAAGAGAAGACAATACGACCAATTCGGTCATTCTGCATTCGATGGTGGTGCCGGAGGCGGCGGCTTTGATTTTACCAATATGGGAGATATGGGTGATATCTTCGGAGATATTTTTGGAGACTTGTTTGGTGGCGGAAGATCCAGAAGAGCTAGCAATGGGCCAATGAAAGGACCCAATGTACGTGCAGGCGTAAGGATTACCTTCCAAGAAGCGGTTACAGGTGTAGACAAAGAACTGGAACTGAATCTGAAAGAACAATGCGGGACTTGCCATGGGACCGGAGCAAAACCAGGAACTAGCTCTGATACCTGTTCCAAATGTGGTGGAAAAGGTCAGGTTGTATATACGCAACAATCTCTTTTTGGTATGGTTCGAAATGTACAAACTTGTCCGGATTGTAGAGGTACCGGAAAGATAATAAAAGAAAAATGTACAGATTGTTATGGATCTGGTTATATAACCAAGAAGAAAAAGATACAGGTATCTGTACCAGCAGGAATTGACAATGGACAGAGTATTCGTATACGCGATATGGGTGAACCAGGAACAAATGGCGGAGAAAGAGGAGATTTGTTAGTTGAAGTAAATGTCAGCAGACATCCAATTTTCCAAAGACAGGATTATGATATTTATTCCACTGCACCGATATCTTTTGCCCAAGCAGCAATTGGTGGTGACGTGAGAATTAGTACGGTGGATGGTGATGTTATATATACCGTAAAACCAGGAACGCAGACAGATACGAAAGTCAGACTAAGAGGGAAGGGTGTACCAACTCTACGTAATAAGCAGGTTAGAGGAGATCATTACGTTACCCTTGTGGTACAAGTGCCAACGAAATTGACAAGTGAGCAGAAGGAATTACTGCAAAAATATGATGATGCAATGAATTCAAGGAATGATTCTAACACACCGGAACCAGAGAAAGAAAAAGGAAAGAAGAAGTTCTTTGGTAAGTAGTTTATAGATAACGGAGGATATTATATTTATGAAATGGACGAAAGTAACCTTATCAACTGTGACTGATGCACTTGAACTAGTCTGTGATATGCTGAATGATTTAGGCATCGAAGGGATAGAAATCATTGACAATGTACCAATCACAGAAGATGAAAAGAAAGCTATGTTCATTGATATCCTACCGGAATTAGATACAGAAGACAAAACTGCTTCTATCAGTTTTTATGTTGAGGAAGGAAAAGATGTTCAGGATTTGATTGATAAAATTCAAACCGAATTAGAACGTCTTTCTGAAATAATCGAAGTAGGAAATAGAACGTTTACGGTATCCGAGACAGAAGACCTTGACTGGATTAATAATTGGAAAGAGTTTTTTAAACCTTTCCGCGTAGACGATACGATTGTGATAAAACCGACTTGGGAACAATTAGAAAATGTATCTCCTGGTGATCTTGTCATTGAAATTGATCCGGGAACAGCTTTTGGAACCGGATCGCATGAAACTACAAAATTATGTATCCTTGGTATGAAGAAATTTATCACATCAGAAACTAGAGTTTTGGATGTAGGCTGTGGAAGCGGCATTTTATCTATTATTGCTGCAAAATTAGGGGCAATGAAAGTCATGAGTACGGATATCGACCCTAATGCAGTAAATGCAGCTTATGAGAATGCAGAAGTTAATCAGGTTTCAAGTGATATCCTAACGATATTAGATGGAGATATCATAACAGATCAAAACTTACAACAAAATATTGGTGTGAACTGTTATGATGTTGTAGTTGCTAACATATTAGCAGATGTCATAATTCCCTTATCCGCTGTAATTGGTCAGCATTTAAAACCGGGTGGTATCTTTATCAGTTCCGGTATTATAAATACGAAGAAAGATGCTGTTAAAGATGCTATTATAAACAATGGCTTTGAAATTATTGAAGTGAATGAAATGGGCGATTGGGTTTCTTTTGTAGCAAAGAAATAAAACAGGAAGGTATTAAGTTATGTACCGTTTTTATGTAGAGCAGGAACAGATAAGTGAGAAGACCATTCGTATTTCAGGTTCTGATGTGAATCATATTAAAAATGTATTACGAATGAAGCCCGGAGAGAAAATCATAATTTGCAATGGACAAGGAAAAGACTTTTATTGTATAATAACGGGTGAGTCTGATGGGGATATACTGACAGAAATCGAAAAGGTATGTGATACGGAAACAGAACTTCCGGGTAAGATATACCTTTTTCAAGGTGTGCCAAAGAAAGACAAAATGGAACTGATTATACAAAAGTCGGTAGAACTGGGTGTATTTAAGATAATCCCCGTGATGACGAAAAGAACGATTGTAAAACTAGAAGATAGAAAAAAAGAGTTAAAGAAAGTAGAACGTTGGCAAGCAATTGCTACCAGCGCGGCAAAACAGTCTAATCGTGGAATTATTCCTGTAATTACGGAGACAATGTCATTGAAAGAAGCATTTCAATATGCAAAAGCTATAGAATGTAAATTGATTCCTTATGAGAATGCAGTGGATATTACCAAGACGAAAGAAATTATAAATAGTATAAATAGAGATAGCTCTATTGGAATATTTATCGGACCAGAGGGTGGTTTTGAGGAATCAGAAATTCAACTTGCGATAAAATCAGATATTAGGCCCATCACATTGGGTCGTAGAATTCTAAGAACAGAGACAGCAGGCCTTGCCATACTATCAATGGTAATGCTGCAGTTAGAACAGTAATTATGAAATACGCATTAAAGGAAAAAGGTATAAATAAATGGAAGCATATTTGGATAATTCTGCAACAACAAGAGCATTTGATTCAGTAAGAGATATCATGATGGACACGTTATCCCTAGATTATGGGAATCCTTCTTCCTTGCATAAAAAAGGGATAGAAGCAGAACAGTACATCAGAACGGCTAAGGACATCCTTGCGAAAAATCTAAAGGTAGAATCTAAAGAAATTTTATTTACTTCTGGCGGTACAGAATCGAACAATATGGCCTTAATTGGCACTGCTCTTGCAAATATGCGTAGTGGTAAACATATTATCACAACCCGGATTGAACATCCATCCGTACATAGTCCTTTGTTGTATCTGGAAGAAAAGGGATTCCATGTTACGTACATTCCGGTAGATCAGGATGGAAGAATACAGATGGAGGAATTAGTCGATGCGGTTTGCGATGATACCATTCTGGTATCAGTTATGTACGTTAATAATGAGATTGGTTCCGTTCAAAAGATAAGTGAAATATCTAGGCGAATAAAAGAAAAGAATCCGAACCTATTGTTGCATGTGGATGCAATACAAGCGTTTGGTAAATATAGAATATATCCCAAAAGGGAAGGTATCGACTTATTATCCATTAGCGGTCATAAAATCCATGGTCCGAAAGGAAGTGGTGTGCTTTATATCCGAGATAAGGTAAAAATGAAACCGATTCTTTTTGGAGGTGGGCAACAAAAAGGAATACGTTCAGGAACAGAGAATGTACCTGCAATAGCAGGAATCGGACAAGCGGTGAAAGAGATCTATGAAGATCATGAACAGAAAAAAGCGTTTCTGTATGAACTAAAGCAAACTTTTATCGAGGAAGTTTTAAAGATTAATGGTACGACGGTGAATGGTATCAGACTTCCTCTGATTGAAACTGCTCCACATATAGTAAGCGTTAGCTTTGAAGGAATTCGAAGTGAAGTATTGTTGCATGCGTTAGAAGGCAAGCAAGTATATGTATCTTCAGGTTCTGCATGTGCTTCCAATCATACAGCTGTAAGTGAAACATTAAAAGCAATTGGGCTACGAGATGATTTATTAGATTCCACTTTACGGTTCAGTTTTTCCGTGGAAACTACCAAGGAAGAAGTACGATATGCAGTAGATATGTTAAAGGAATTAGTACCGCAGTTAAGAAGATTTATCAGACATTAAAGTGAACGGAAAAAACGGTGATACTTACGGGAAAGAGGTTTTTATGTATAAAGCATTTTTAATAAAATATTCGGAGATTGGATTAAAAGGAAAGAATAGATATCTATTTGAGAACGCGCTAAAGGATCAAATTAAGAATAACTTAAAGGATTTGGGAAATTATCTGGTTACGAAAGAACAAGGCAGAATATATATTGAGTGCCCGGATGATTATGATTACGAAGAAACAGTTAGTGCACTAAAACGGGTATTTGGTATTGCTCAGATCTGTCCCGTTATGATTATTGATACCATAGAATGGGAACCGTTAACAAAAGCGGTTGGCAATTTTGTGGAAGAGAAATATCCAGATAAAAATTTTACGTTCAAGATGGAAGCAAAGCGTTCCGATAAAAAATATCCGATGACATCTCCGGAGATTTGTATTGAAATGGGAGCATATTTACTTCAACGTTTTCCTACATTAAAAGTAGACGTCCATAATCCTTCCGTGCGTATTATGGTAGAGATACGAAATAAATCTTACGTATATTCTGAAGTAATTCCGGGACTAGGAGGTATGCCTGTAGGCAGTAATGGGAAAGCCATGCTTCTATTATCTGGAGGAATCGATAGTCCTGTTGCAGGCTATATGATTTCAAAAAGAGGTGTTACTATTGATGCTGTTTATTTTCATGCCCCACCATATACAAGTGAAAGAGCGAAGCAAAAAGTAGTAGACCTTGCCAGATTGGTATCAAGATACACAGGACCAATCAAGCTACATGTCATTAATTTTACGGACATTCAGCTTTATATATATGAAAAATGCCCACATGATGAATTAACCATTATAATGAGAAGATATATGATGAGAATTGCACAGACAATTGCGGAAGAATCCGGTTGCCTTGGATTAATCACCGGTGAAAGTATCGGTCAGGTGGCAAGTCAGACTATGCAAAGTTTAGCTGCAACCAATGAGGTTTGTACCATGCCGGTTTATCGTCCGCTGATTGCCTTTGACAAACAGGATATTGTTGATATTGCAGAGAAAATCAATACGTATGAGACTTCTATACTTCCCTATGAGGATTGCTGTACAATTTTTGTGGCAAAACATCCGGTTACGAAACCAAATCTGAAGGTGATTCGTCATTCTGAAAGATGTCTGGAAGAAAAAATCGACGAAATGGTTCAAACTGCGTTAGAAACAAAAGAGACTATTTTCGTGCAATAATCGTAGCGTTCTCAAGTTTTTTTCAAATTAGCTTGAAGAATTTGAGATTAGCCTTCGCGCAAAAAAAGAGGATACCACGTATCCTCCTCAATAAGTAATTAAAACTATTCTACAATATAAGGTTTAAGAATAGTAAGAATTTTATCAACACTGTCTTCACTATGAATATTTAAATCAATTGGTTTTGATAAATCCAAACTAAATATTCCCATGATTGATTTTGCATCGATAACGTATCTGCCGGAAACTAAATCAAAATCAGAATCAAATTTAGTTACGTCATTTACAAAGGATTTCACCTTATCAATAGAATTAAGAGATATTTGTACTGTTTTCATGATAACTCCTCCTTATTTTTGTTTTGAATAAGAAAAAATTTCTTATTTTGCTACAAGTCTATACTACAATTTAGAAATTTAAAAGTCAATATACAAAGTAGATAAAAAAACCAAATTAACAAATTTTAGAGAATACAAATTTAGCTGAATAAACAGCTTTGATTATTTAGATTGGAAGGATATGAATGACAAAAAGTAAATCCGTAGCATTTCTTACCTTAGGATGCAAAGTAAATTCTTATGAGACAGATGCCATGCAGAAATTATTTGAAGATTCCGGCTACCGGATTGTTAATTTTGCCGAACTTGCAGATGTCTATGTTATTAACACCTGTACCGTAACGAATATAGCGGATAGAAAATCACGCCAAATGCTGCACAGGGCTAGAAAAATGAATGAAAATGCTATTGTGGTGGCTGTAGGCTGTTATGTGCAGGCTGCGGGGGAAGTACTGGAACAGGATGAGGCTGTAGATATAATTATTGGAAATAACAAGAAAAAGGATATCATACAAATCATTCATGAATATGAAATCATACATGAACATGAAATAGAAAGCAACTTCTTAACGGATACTGTTTTAGACCTTAGTGAGAAGGCAGAATATGAGGAACTCAGTATTGAATCCGTATCTGAAAAAACCAGAGCTTATATTAAAATACAAGATGGTTGTAATCAGTTTTGCTCTTATTGTATCATCCCTTATGCTAGAGGAAGGGTAAGAAGCAGAGCAGTAGAAGCCGTTTACGATGAAGTGATGAATCTGGTAAATAAGGGATACAAAGAAATCGTTTTAACCGGAATCCATCTGTCTTCCTATGGAATTGATTTTGACGATAGTAATGAGAAAACACCCCATTTATTGAGTTTGATTGTTAAGTTAAGTAGGATTGATGGTTTGGAGAGAATTCGTCTTGGATCCTTAGAACCAAGAATAATTACTGAAGAATTTGCTAAGACTCTATCAGGAATTAGTAAATTTTGTCCTCATTTTCATCTTTCTTTACAAAGTGGAAGTAACGAGACTTTACAACGGATGAACAGAAAATATACGGTTGAGGAATATTATGAAAAATGCCAGCTGCTTCGCAAATATTTTGACAATCCTGCAATTACAACGGATGTCATCGTTGGTTTTCCGGGAGAAACAGAGATAGAATTTGATACTAGCAAAGAGTTTCTACAAAAAGTGGCATTTGCTCAAATGCATATTTTTAAATACTCTGTAAGAAAAGGTACGAAAGCTGAGACTTTGCCAAATCAGGTAAAAGAAGAAATCAAGACGAAAAGAAGCAATATCTTGATAGAATTAGAAGCAAAGCTAAGGCAGGAATACCAGAATTTATTTCTTGGAAAAGTAGAAAGAATTCTAGTAGAAGAGAGTTTGACAGTAGGTGGAAAGGATTACTTTGTTGGGCATAATGAGCGATATTTAAAATTAGCTGTAAGTTCAGACAAAGATATTAGTAATGAGATAATCCAAGCTAAGGTAATTGGTCAAATAGACAAAGAAATCATGTTCTGTGAAATAATGGATTGAAATTTCTTCTGTTTTATATTAATATATACTAATAGACACTTTAAGCGTAAAGAAAATAATGATATCATACAAAGGAAATCAATGAAATCATGTGATAATAGATAAGTTAACCTAAGGAGCGAATCGTAAGGGAAGGGCGTGATGGTATGCAGGAGTCTAACAACACACAATACTTTAAAGTACAGAAGGAAAACGAGATTTCAGTAAAGGACATTATTACTACTGTTTTTATAGCGATGACGGAAAAGGGATATAATCCGGTAAACCAAATCGTTGGATACATCATGTCAGGAGATCCAACCTACATAACGAGCCATAATAATGCGCGAAGTCTAATTATGAAGGTTGAAAGAGATGAAATATTAGAAGAACTGTTGACAGAGTACATTAACCGGAATTTGATGTAATTTCATTCAGAGACTTGGCTAAGGTAATATACAGCAGGCAAATAGGAGCCGATATGCGGATAATGGGATTAGATTATGGTTCAGTCACAGTGGGAGTAGCAATTAGTGATGAACTGTTGATTACTGCTCAGGGAATCGAGACGATACGGAGAAAACAAGAGACAAAATTGCGTCAAACCTTAGCTAGGATAGAAGAACTTATTTCTGAATATAGCGTAGAAAGAATTGTATTGGGATATCCGAAGAATATGAACAATACAGTCGGTGAACGTGCGTTAAAATCAGAAGAGTTTGCTGAAACGTTACGACGTAGAACCGGACTTGAAGTCATACTATGGGATGAAAGACTAACCACGGTAGAAGCTACTAAGACTTTAATTCTGGGAGATGTACGCAGACAGGATAGAGGGGCAGTTGTAGACAAACTGGCTGCAGTTTTGATATTACAGGGATATCTTGATATGATAAGCCGGGAAAGGCAGCCGGATAGGAGTGAGTGAAATGGAGAATAAGGGTAATAAAGTTATTTTTACTACAGACGAAAATGAAGATGTAGAATTTTATATCATAGAGCAGACAAAAGTGAGCGGTTGCAATTATTTACTTGTTTCCGATGCGGATGAAGAGGATGAAGATGGCAATGCATATATCCTAAAAGACAAATCAAAGGAAACAGACGAAGCAGCTTTATATGAAATGGTAGAAGACGAACAGGAATTAGAACTAATAGCAAAAATATTTGAGGAATTATTAGATGATATTGAATTAGAGACAGAATAAATGTAACAAATAAATTAGATTATTAAAGTGCGAATTATTAATCAGATGTAAAGATTTCATTAATGAACGGGATTATAGCATAATCAGGAAGGTGATAAGACTATGCCGGACAAGCAGGAACGATTCAAAACCTTGTTAAAACAAAATGGGCTTAAGGTTACCGTGCAGAGAATTGCGATACTGGAAGCATTGGAAAATAGACCGGATAAGCATTTAACAGCTGAAGAAATATATGAATGTGTAAAAATCAAGAATCCAGAGATTGGATTGGCGACCGTTTACAGAACAATTCAATTATTAGCAGAGTTAAACCTTATTGATAAGCTTGATTTAGGTGATGGTTATACGCGGTACGAGATTGGGCATAAAGATTGCCAAAACAGTACACATCATCACCATCATTTGATATGCCTGAATTGTGGTAATGTATTAACTTTTCAAGATGATTTACTGGAGACATTGGAAGGCAGTATACAAAAGGTTATGAACTTTGAGGTAGTAGATCATGAAGTGAAACTGTTTGGATATTGTAAGGACTGCAGAGAAGAAGAACATAAATAAGATGAAATCATCCTACTGAAATCAAATTTGATTTAATATGGAGTGCACTTGAAATATAATGGACAATACTACATAAACTAACCATTGGAGGTGCATTTTTTGAAAGAAAAAGAAAATTATACTGAACAAAAGGGAGTAAAAATAATACCCCTTGGAGGCCTGGAACAAATCGGAATGAATATTACTGCATATGAATACGAGGATAGTATCATTGTAGTTGATTGTGGTTTATCCTTTCCGGATGATGAAATGTTAGGAATCGATCTGGTTATACCGGATGTTACCTATCTAAAAGATAACATTCATAAAGTGAAGGGTTTTGTGATTACCCATGGACACGAGGATCATATAGGTTCTCTTGCCTATATTTTAAGAGATATCAATGTTCCTATTTATGCGACCAAATTAACTATCGGTATCATTGAAAACAAACTTAAGGAACACAATTTGTTAAAAACGACAAAGAGAAAAGTGATTAAATACGGTCAGTCGATTAACCTTGGATGTTTCCGAATAGAGTTTATCCGTATTAACCACAGCATTGCTGATGCAGCTTCCCTTGCAATCTTTACGCCTGCCGGTGTAATCGTGCATACAGGAGATTTTAAAGTGGATTATACACCTGTATTTGGTGAGACAATAGATTTACAACGTTTTGGGGAACTTGGTAAAAAAGGTGTTTTAGCTTTACTATCTGATAGTACCAATGCGGAAAGACCAGGATATACGATGTCGGAAAGAACGGTCGGTAAGACCTTCGATAATATATTTGCCGAGAATGTAAGAAACCGCATTATCGTTGCGACCTTTGCTTCTAATGTTGACAGGGTGCAACAAATTATCAATTCAGCCCATAAGTATGGAAGAAAAGTAATCGTTGAAGGTAGAAGCATGGTAAATATTATTGCTACTGCTTCCGAACTAGGGTATATTAATATTCCTGATAATATTCTTATTGACATAGAACAGATGAAAAATTATCCAGATGAAAAAACGGTATTGATTACTACCGGAAGCCAGGGAGAATCCATGGCAGCTTTGCCAAGAATGGCGGCTTCTATTCATAAAAAAGTATCCATTAAACCCGGTGATACCATTATTTTAAGCTCTACCCCTATTCCTGGAAACGAAAAGGCAGTTTCTAAGGTAATTAATGAATTATCCATGAAGGGTGCAAAAGTTATCTATCAGGATACTCATGTGTCTGGGCATGCTTGCCAAGAAGAGATTAAACTTATCTACGCCTTAACCAAACCGAAATATGCAATTCCTCTTCATGGGGAATATAGACATTTGATGAAGCATGCTGAATTAGCTCAAAGTATGGGACTTCCGAAAGATAATATATTTATTCTTTCTTCTGGAGATGTACTCGAATTATCTTCAGAAAAAGCTGCTGTTACTGGTAAGGTTCCGGCGCAAGGTATTCTCGTGGATGGTCTTGGTGTTGGGGACGTTGGAAATATTGTACTTCGTGATAGACAACATTTATCTGAAAATGGATTGTTAATTGTTGTTATTACGTTAGAAAAATATACGAATCAGGTTTTATCAGGTCCCGACATAGTATCC
This sequence comes from Bacillota bacterium, assembly GCA_023443225.1. Taxonomy (GTDB): domain Bacteria; phylum Bacillota; class Clostridia; order Lachnospirales; family Lachnospiraceae; genus Anaerocolumna. The sequence goes on along the minus strand of JAEZVF010000054.1, from coordinate 63,106 downwards.
AGAGGTTTTGTATATGTGAGAGAATCCGAGAATCTTATGGATGAAGCAAAGATGGTAGTGAGCGATGCTTTGAACAAATGTTTAAGTAGAAACACCTCAGACTGGGGAAGAATGAAAAACGAAATCAAGGATTCTTTGAGTGATTATCTCTGGAAAAGGACAAAGAGAAATCCTATGATATTACCAATCATCATGGAAGTAGATTGATTGTATAAAAGGAGAAAACCAATATGACTTCTAAGCCAGCTACTGCAAAACTAGTATTAAAGATTACCACCTTTATATTACGAATATTACTAAATATCATATTTTATGTTGTCGTAATTATGTTGATAACAAGTATTAGTAAACAGACCTATGAATTTTGTTACCAGGTCTTTGGACAGGTGACGGTTTCTGAAGAACCCGGACGTGATATAGAGATACAAATTAAAAAAGGTGAGTCTACTATGAATGTAGCGAGCAAACTGGAGTTAAATAAAGTAATCGTTAATAAGTATTCCTTTTATGTAAAAGCGAAGCTGAAAAAGTATAATATTATGCCCGGAACTTTTATTGTAAATACCTCAATGACCTATGATGAGATATTTGCTATTATTACAGTTCCATCAGCTGATGATGTTGATACTTCGGACCAGAAGGAAGCATCAGACACATCAGCAGCCACCAAGCAGGATGAAACCGATACTAAGGATCAAAAGTAAACGGATGATCAAACAGAAGAAACAGAGTAGTATGATAGTGTAGATTATTCAAGAGGCGAACCGAGGCGAAAACGCCGTCGGTTCGCTCTTTTCGTAGGGAGAACACCAGATGATAGTAGATGAAAGAATTACAGATTATATTAATTCCTTGCAGACCGAGTTACCCTCTCATTTAAAAGAATTAGAGAAGAGTGCCTTATCCGAAGGTGTTCCGATTATACGGAAAGAAACCCAGACCTTTCTTAAATTTCTTCTAGCCATGAAAAAGCCGAAGCGTGTACTAGAAATTGGGACTGCAGTGGGTTTTTCCGCTATTCTCATGAGTGAAGCAATTCCAGAGGATTCAACCATAACAACGATGGAAAAAGTTGAAATGCGGCTAGTAAAAGCCAGACAGAACCTGGCATCTGCTCCCAAAGCATCACAGATTACCCTATTAGAAGGGGATGCAATCATCATGCTGAAACAGTTGGTGGAAGAAAAGAATTCCTTTGATTTTATTTTTCTGGACGCAGCAAAAGCGCAGTATATGAACTTTCTACCAGAGATCATGAAGCTTCTTCCGAAGGATGGAATTCTGGTTACCGATAATGTATTGCAGGATGGGACGGTAGTAGAATCACGATATAGTATCACAAGAAGGGACCGGACCATACATTCCAGAATGAGAGATTATCTGTATGCCATAAGCCATATGGAAGAATTACAGACGGCTATTCTTCCGGTTGGGGATGGGGTAACGGTGAGTTCTAGAGTAAAATAAACAAGACAAGTTACAATCTGAAAGGCGAGACAAAATCATGAGAGAATATAAGAAGCCGGAATTATTGATTCCAGCAAGTAATTTGGAAGTATTAAAAATAGCAGTTATTTATGGTGCAGATGCAGTTTACATCGGCGGAGAAATGTATGGATTAAGGGCAAAAGCAAAAAACTTTAGCATGGAAGACATAAAAGAAGGCATTGCATTTGCGCATTCTTATAACAAAAAGGTCTATGTAACCGCTAATATCACTGCTCATAATGAGGACATGGCTGGTATCACTGCTTATTTTAAGGAGTTAAAGGAAATCAAACCGGACGCTATCATTATATCAGATCCTGGAGTATTTGAAGTTGCAAAAGAAATATTACCTGAAATAGACATTCATATCAGCACACAAGCGAATAATGTGAATTATGGAACCTACCGATTCTGGCACAGGATGGGTGCCACCAGAGTGGTATCTGCCAGAGAATTATCTTTAGAAGAAATTAAAGGAATCCGGGAGAGTATTCCGGATGATTTAGAGATAGAAACCTTTGTTCATGGTGCAATGTGTATTGCACATTCCGGAAGATGTCTCTTAAGTAATTATTTCACCGGCAGAGATGCAAACAGAGGTGCTTGTACTCATCCATGCCGCTGGAAATATTATATCACCGAAGAAACTCGCCCGGGCGAATACATGCCGGTTGAGGAAAATGAACGTGGTACGTATATCTTTAATTCCAAAGATTTATGTATGATAGAGTATGTACCAGAACTGATCAATGCAGGAATCGACAGTTTTAAGGTGGAAGGCAGAATGAAGACTGCCCTTTATGTTGCAGCGGTTACAAGAACTTACCGGAAGGCAATTGATGATTTCTTCGCATCACCCCTTAAGTATCAGCAGAATATACCTTACTACAAAGAAGAAATTTCAAAATGCACCTACCGTCAATTTACTACAGGATTCTTCTTTGATAAGCCCAATGAAGATGCACAAATCTACGATAGTAATACCTATGTGAAGGAATATACTTATCTTGGCATTATACGGAGCAAGACTGAAGACGGTCTTTATGAACTAGAACAAAGAAACAAATTCTCGCTGGGAGATGTGATTGAGGTCATGAAGCCAGACGGAAGAAATATTCCTGTAGCCGTTAGAAGAATAACGGATGAGGAAGGAAATGACATGGAGAGCTGTCCTCATCCTAAGCAAAAAATATATGTAGACTTCGGACAGGAACTGGAAGTTTACGATTTATTGAGAGTAAAGGAAGTTGAAAGTTAAATAAGGAATTAAAGCGGTTACGTTGTAAAGTAGCCGCTTTTTTTATACTTGGAAGACAATAAAAATGTATTAATGATACATACATTGCTTTAAGCAATGAGCTAAAAGACATAGGGTAATAAAATAACCGTAAGTTTCAAGCTATATTTTGATGGAATTTGGTAAAAAATAGTGTATACTGTCAGTAATAATAAAAACAATTTCTAGTTGAGTAATTATTATTTTAATAATTCATAATTAATAATGAATATTTATGAAGGGAGTGTACATATGAGATATATTTTGATTGTAATTGTATTACTATTATTTTCTGGATGTGGAACTATGATAGCCAAAGAAAAAAATGAAGGAAAAAAGTTAATTGAAGAAAGCTATGTGGAAGTAAATAGGGAAGATGCTACAGACATGCAATTATCCGACATGAAGAGGGATGATAATGTTAAAATATCACTTGAACTTTTAGGTAAAATAACTGAAACAAATAATGAGTTAGTAATTGAAACGGATTATGGATATGCGCCTTTGCCAGATAACTATAAAGATCTTGTTGCATTGGATGATGATTTGAGAATTATTTATTATGATGCAGAGGTTTCATCCTATAACAGCGATACCGTTAAATTTACTTATAATGATATGGTATTGTACAAGGTTATATCCTCTGATGTATTGTTAGAGCAATTCGATTGCACAGAATGCAAAACCTATTATATTGTTTACGCTCCCAAGGGGGAAGGTACTATTGATGATTATGAATTTAATCAAGCAACTGGTTATTATGTTGAAAGTATGGGGTTTTCCTTCTTAGCTGACAGTTTATTTTCCTACGATTATGTGAAAGGTGATTATTTATCCAGTGATTGGTATTCAAACAAAGAGGATGATGAATTGATAAATACGAGAAGATATACAGAGATAGATCATTCGAATATTGGAATTTATGATTATATAGAACGATTTAATGATTACTGGATTCTATATTAAGGACTGAAAAAAATAAATAGAATAAAATCTAGGAAAGGCACTAATACTGTACACCTCACATAAACTAATAATAAACCCCTAGTCGTTGAGGTGCTTTTGCAGTGAAATCCTTTCCGAAACCATTGAGCGCCAAGGAAGAAAAAGATATCTTAAACCAATGCAAGGAAGGCTGTAAAGAAGCCAGAGACATCCTAATTGAACGAAATCTTCGTCTGGTTGCTCATATTGTGAAAAAATATAATATGGCGGATAAAGAGATAGATGACCTGATATCCATTGGTACCATTGGACTGATAAAAGCGATTGATACCTTTGATGCAGACAAGGGAATCCGTCTTGCCACCTATGCTTCAAGATGTATTGATAATGAATTGCTCATGATGCTTCGAAGCGGAAAAAGGCAGGCAAAAGAAGTTTACCTTTATGAACCGATTGGTTCGGATGCTGCTGTTATAATAGGACTAAAATTGATTTGCTTGTCATAAGTCTAATAACCATACATATAGTAAATTTTACATATACTTATGGTAGCACAATCAATATCATAAAAAAATGCAAGCTGAGAAAAATTAGTGTTTATGCGTGATGTGACATTTTTTAATATTACAAAATACACCAAAATAGCCAAAAGTAACAGTAATACTAAACAACGGGTTAAATATAACTAAATAAAGTTGTTGCATTTTCTGTTCCTTTTCTATATAATAAACCTGCTTGCTATTTACGGGACGGATTTCATTATCCTATATCATATAGAATAGCTATGTATGATAAAGAAAGGTCGGTGATGTTAGGGGTGGAAAAAAAGCTTACGCTGTATGGCTTTAACAACCTCACAAAAACACTTAGCTTTAACATCTATGATGTTTGCTATGCAAAAAGTGAGAGAGAACAAAAGGATTATATTGCCTATATTGATGAACAATATAATTCAGAGAGATTGACGAACATCTTATGTGATGTAACAGAACGAATTGGAGCCCATGTTCTAAATATATCGAAACAGGATTATGATCCACAGGGAGCTTCCGTCAATATTTTGATAGCAGAAGGCGACTTATCTTCTGAGTTCATTGATGAGTCCTGTAATCAGGGAAAATATGCATCACAAAGAGATACGGTACATGCTCATTTGGATAAAAGTCATGTTACGGTTCATACTTTCCCAGAGTATCATCCGGATAATTCCATTTCCACTTTTCGTGTAGATATTGATGTATCTACCTGCGGCGAAGTGTCACCGTTAAATGCATTGGATTATTTGATAGGTAGTTTTGACTCTGATATTATTACCATTGATTATAGAGTCCGAGGTTTCACCAGAGACCTGGAAGGCAAAAAATATTATATCGATCACGATATAACCTCGATACAGGATTATATTGATGATGCGACGCTTACAAAGTATGATGCAATTGATGTAAATGTTTATCAATCGAACATCTTTCATACAAAAATGTTAATAAAAGAAATCGTACTACAGAATTATCTATTTAATCTGGATGTATATGAAATACATCCCAAAGAAAGACTTGAAATATCAAACAATCTACGTAAAGAGATGATAGAGATCTTTAGTGGTATGAATATATACTAAACGAAATATCACATGTAAACAGATGTGATATACAAGAGGTGTAGGTATGAACCAGCTGTTACAACAAAAGGCGCCAATTTTTGATGCGCTAAACAGACATAAACTAAATCGTGTTGTTCCATTTGATGTTCCTGGTCATAAGGGAGGAAGAGGGAATAAAGAGTTAACGGATTTTTTGGGTGAACAATGCATGAAGCTGGATGTGAATTCCATGAAACCCTTAGACAATCTCTGTCATCCGGTTTCTGTGATTCGTGAAGCAGAGCAGATAGCAGCAGATGCCTTTGGAGCAAAGGCAGCATTTTTTATCGTAAACGGAACCACAGCCGCTGTACAGGGAATGATCATGTCTGTTTGTAAGGCTGGTGAAAAAGTAATTATGCCAAGAAATGTTCACCGGAGTGCAATTAATTCACTGGTAGTGTGCGGAGCAATTCCAGTGTATATCAATCCTGGGGTTAATAAGGAATTAGGGATTCCGCTGGGAATGTCCGTTGCGGATGTGGAAAAGGCAATCCATGAGAATCCTGATGCGAAAGCAATTTTAGTGAATAATCCTACCTATTATGGAATCTGTTCGAATTTACGAGAAATTGTAACAATTGCACATGCACATAATATGAAGGTTCTTGTGGATGAGGCTCATGGAACGCACTTCTATTTTGGTGAAGACATGCCGGTTTCCGCAATGGCGGCCGGTGCAGATATGGCAGCGGTGAGTATGCATAAAACAGGTGGATCTCTAACCCAGAGTTCTTTCCTTTTATGTGGCAAGGGCATGAATACAGACTATGTTAGGCAGGTAGTGAATCTTACCCAGACAACGAGTGGGTCTTATTTATTACTAGTTTCACTGGACATAGCCAGAAAGAATTTAAGCCTGAATGGAAAAGAACTATTTCATAAGACAGTTGAGTTTGCAGAATATGCCAGAGGTGAAATCAATAAATTAGGCGGTTATTACGCATTTTCCAAGGAATTATGCAATGGAGATACGGTATATGATTTCGACCGAACCAAATTATCTGTTCACACAAGAAATATAGGACTGGCAGGTATAGAAGTGTATGATTTGCTGCGGGATGAATATGGAATACAAATTGAGTTTGGCGACATCAGTAATTTCCTGGCTATTATATCTGCCGGAGACCGCTCTTTTGAAATTGAAAGGCTGATTGCTTCCTTATTGGAAATTAAACGATTGTATGGAAAAGAAGATAAATCGGGTATGTTTGATCATGAATATATCGATCCCAATGTGGTATTTGCACCACAACAGGCCTTTTACAGTGAGAAGAAATCCCTGCCGATTCGAAAATGCAAGGGAGAAATCTGCGGTGAGTTCGTTATGTGCTATCCACCCGGAATTCCAATCCTTGCTCCGGGAGAGAGAATTACGGAAGAAATTATCCTTTACATCTTATATGCAAAAGAAAAAGGATGCTTCTTAACCGGAACCGAAGACATGGCAGTAAATCATATAAATATTGTAATGGAATAAAAAATTATAAATAAGAAAGAGCTAGAAAGAGAGGCTGTTGCAAAAGCCTTCCCTTAATTTTTTACGCGTGTAAAGTACGCAGATGGGAGCCAAGTATGGATTTATGGTATACAGAAGAACATACGGAGAATGCCCGTTTTTCTATAAAGATTGACCAGCAGTTAACGAGTGTACAAAGTGAATTTCAAAGAATCGATATCTTCCATTCCCCTGAATTCGGTAGAATTTTGACCTTGGACGGTTATCTTATGGTGACGGAAAAAGATGAATTTATCTATCACGAGATGATTACCCACATACCGCTGGCAACCAATCCAGGGATACAAAAGGTGTTAGTCATCGGTGCAGGCGATGGTGGAGCAGTTAGGGAATTACTACGTTATTCAAACATTACTCATATCGACATGGTTGAGATTGATGAGGAAGTGGTGAAGGTCTGTAAGGAATACCTTCCTTCTACTTCCTGTGGGCTTACCGATGAAAGAGTTCACCTTTATTTTGAAGACGGTCTGAAATTCGTTAGGCGAAAAGAAGGCGAATATGACCTTATCATAGTAGATTCCACCGATCCATTTGGGCCAGGAGAAGGCCTATTTACAAAAGAGTTTTATGGAAATTGTTATACTGCACTTAATGATTCCGGAATTCTGGTAAATCAACATGAAAGTGTTTATTATGCTTCTTATGCTTCTGCGATGAAACGTGCTCATAAGCGGTTACAGGAATGTTTTCCGATTGCCCTTGTTTATCAGGCTCATATACCAACCTATCCTTCTGGGCACTGGTTATTTGGGTTTGCCAGTAAGAAACATCATCCAATTACGGATTTGGATACCGAAACTTGGAACCATCTGGGGTTAAAGACCAGATATTATAATACAGAATTGCACAAAGGAGCCTTTGCCCTTCCCAATTATGTAAAGGAGCAATTAGAAGATGAATAATCCGAATAAAAACACTCAAAATAGAAATGTTCAAAACAGACATGTGTTTACCTTTATCGGTTGTGATAAAGAGTATGAAGAAAGTGATGTAGTTATATTTGGTGCCCCCTTTGACAGCACCACCTCCTATCGTCCAGGTACAAGATTTGCCAGTTCTGCCATACGAAATGAGAGTTTTGGTATTGAGACTTACAGTCCTTATTTGGACAAGGACTTAACGGACTATGCTTTCTTTGACGGTGGGGATTTAGAGCTTACCTTTGGTAATCCTGCGAGGGCTATTAAAGATATTGAAGCATATACATGGCAAGTGATAATGGATGGCAAGCTTCCTTTTATGATAGGCGGAGAACATCTGGTTACGCTAGGTGCAGTCAGAGCGGCAGCAAAGGCATATAAAGACCTTCATATCTTACATTTTGATGCACATGCTGATCTAAGAGAAGATTATCTGGGAGAAACCTTATCCCATGCAACGGTTATGCGAAGATGCTGGGAACTTGTTGGTGATAATAAAATAACTCAATTTGGCATCCGAAGCGGCGACAGGGATGAATTCTACTGGGGTCGTAACCATGTAAAGACACAGAAGTTTAATTTCGATGGATTAGAACAGGTAATAGAAGAACTTAAGGGGAAACCGGTATACGTAACCATCGATTTGGATGTATTAGATCCTGCGGTATTTCCGGGGACTGGTACTCCAGAAGCAGGTGGAGTAACCTTTTTAGAGTTGCTTAGTGCTATACGAAAATTAAGCAGTCTCCACATCGTTGGTCTTGATATGAACGAACTATCTCCAATCTATGACCAAAGCGGAGCCTCTACTGCATTAGCATGTAAATTATTAAGAGAAATTCTGTTAACTATTGTTTAATAACTGAATAGGAAAGGAACGAAGAGATAAAATGGGAAAAGCTTTAATTATAGGTGCTGGTGGTGTAGCCAGCGTAGTAGTACACAAATGTTGTCAGAACTTTGAGGTGTTTGAGGAAATTTGCATTGCAAGCAGAACCGTAGCAAAATGCGATGCTTTAAAAGAAAAACTACAAGGTGGAAAAACAAAAATAACAACCGCAAAGGTGGATGCAGATAATACAGAAGAAGTAATTGCTTTAATTCAGCAGTTTAAACCAGATATCGTTATTAACGTTGCATTACCATATCAGGATTTGACCATCATGGATGCATGTCTTGCAACCAAGGTGGATTATGTGGACACTGCAAATTATGAACCATTGGACACCGCCAAATTTGAATATAAATGGCAATGGGCTTATAGAGAGAAATTCGAGCAAGCAGGAATTACAGCTTTGTTAGGAAGTGGTTTTGATCCGGGTGTAACAGGAGTATTTTCTGCTTATGCCATGAAACATTACTTCGATGAGATTCATGAGATTGATATCTTAGATGCCAATGCAGGCGATCATGGATATCCATTTGCAACCAATTTTAATCCGGAAATCAATATCCGTGAGGTGACTGCGGAAGGAAGTTATTTTGAAAACGGTAAGTTCATAGAAACTCCGCCAATGTCCATAAAGAGAGTTTATAATTTCCCGGAGATCGGGGAGAAGGATATGTATTTACTTCATCATGAAGAGTTGGAATCCCTTGCCCTTAATATTAAGGGGATTAAAAAGATCCGTTTCTGGATGACCTTCTCCGAACGTTATTTAACCCATTTAAAGGTACTGGAGAATGTGGGAATGACTTCCATAGAACCCATTGAGTTCGAGGGACAGAAAATAGTACCCCTTCAGTTCTTAAAAGCAGTACTACCGGATCCAGCATCCTTAGGACCAAGAACAAAGGGTAAGACAAACATTGGTTGTATCTTTAAAGGAATCAAAGATGGGCAAGCAAAGACTTACTATGTATACAATGTCTGTGATCATGAGGAATGTTATAAAGAGGTAGGATCTCAAGCAATCTCCTATACCACAGGTGTTCCGGCTATGATTGGAGCGATGATGGTTATGTCTGGTAAATGGAAAAAACCAGGTGTATATAATATCGAAGAGTTTGATCCAGATCCATTTATGGATGCACTGAATCAATGGGGGCTTCCTTGGAAAGAAAGCTTTTCACCTGATTTAGTGGAATAGTTTCAAAATTGCCTAAGAAATTACGCATGGAGGAAAAAATGAAGATAGATTTTAACGGTTTACGAACTCCTGTCTATGTAGTGGATGAAACCTTATTAAGAAAGAATCTAGAAATATTAAAATACGTATCCGATAAGACCGGCTGCCGGATTCTGTTAGCACAAAAGGCTTTCTCAATGTATTCTGTGTATCCTCTGATTGGGGAGTATCTTCAGGGAACAACAGCTAGTTCATTATATGAAGCAAGGCTTGGTCGGGAGGAAATGAAAGGTGAAGTTCATATCTTTGCGCCTGCTTACCGGGAAGATGAGATTGAGGAGATAGTCTCCCTTTGTGACCATATCGTATTTAATTCTTTTTCACAGTGGAAGAAATACAAGGGCATCTTAAAAGCCACGGATCATAAGATAGAGTGTGGAATACGAATCAATCCGGAATACTCTGAGATTGAAACGGATATCTACAATCCTTGTTTTACCGGGTCCAGAATGGGAGTCACCTTATCTCAATTTGAACCGGAGGAATTAGACGAAATCGATGGTCTTCATTTTCATACCATGTGTGAACAGAATTCTGATGTGCTAAAACGTACCATAGCCGTAGTTGATGAAAAATTCGGTCCCTATATTAAAAGGATGAAGTGGATAAATTTTGGTGGAGGACACCACATTACAAGACCAGACTATGATATAGATACCTTAATTGACAGCATTCGTTTTGTGAAAGACAAGTATGGGGTGGAGGTTTATTTAGAACCTGGTGAGGCAATCGCATTAAATACCGGTTATTTAGCTTCACGGGTACTCGATACTTTAAAGAACGGCATGGAATTGGCCATCTTAGATACTTCAGCGGCCTGTCATATGCCGGATGTTCTGGAAATGCCTTATCGTCCACAGATTATCGGTGCAGGCATGCCAGGCGAATTCGCCTATACCTACCGACTAGGAGGACCTACCTGTCTGGCGGGTGATGTAATTGGAGACTATTCTTTTGAGGAACCCTTAAAACCAGGAGACATCTTAATTTTTTGCGATATGGCTCATTACACCATGGTAAAAAATAATACCTTTAATGGGATCGGACTGCCATCCATTGCCCTTTATCACCCGGAAGAAGGTACTCGGGTAATTAAGGAATTTAGTTATGAAGATTTTAAGACGAGATTATCTTGATTAATAAAAATCAAAAGGTAATATAAGGAATAATTATAACCAGCCGATATATAGTGAAAGGGGGCTTGGTTATGCAAATTAGTAGAATTCAATTTCCAAATTACAAAACAAAAGGACAAACTTACAATTCAGATAAAAAAGAAAAATTAGATAAAAATGATCTTTTCCGAAAGTCGATGGAAGATGCTTACGATTTTAAAGACGAAGAGAAACAACGGCTAAATTCGAGCATAGCAGCAAAGATGAAGACGGGAGCAAAGCTTACAAAAAGAGAACTAGAGTATTTAAAAAGAACGAATCCACAGATGTATATGAAGATAATGATGCTCCAAAAGAAAAGAGAAATATTAGAGCAAAAATTAAAGAATTGTAAATCTAAGAAAGAAGTTAATGATGTAATCACGTTTGAGATGAGTCTAGTGCGTAAGACCGATCCGGATAAGGAGCTAAAATTAAAGTCGATTCAAGATACCGAACGGGAGTTTAAGAAAACGATGGAATATAAGCGACTTCCGACAATAAATAAAAAATCAGATAAAGAATCAGATAAAGAAACAGATAAAGAAACAGATAAAGAATCAAAACTATAAATTGCATGCAAAGATATCGAAATTAGTATTGATAGGAATGGTTCCAGTTGTATGAGAACAAAGAAGCAGGCAGTCATTGTCAACCAATAAAAATAAATCGGTTGACAATGACTGCCTGTTATGGTATCGTACCATTAATTGAAAAAAATATTTGTAAAGGTTATGGAAAGGTGACAGGATGAGCGTAAAATCACATGTATTAGCGGTTTTAGAAGAAAACAAAGGAAAAAATGTGTCTGGTTCTAAACTGGCAGATGAGTTGTCCATCAGCAGGAATGCTGTCTGGAAAGCAATAAAAGCCTTGCAGGAAGAAGGATATACAATCAATGCAGTGACTAACAAAGGGTATTGCTTGTCAGATCAAAATGATATTTTGTCAGAGCATAGTATTCGGCCCTACTTATCAGACAGGACAAAAGATTTACGTATTGAAGTACATAAATCAGTGACGTCAACCAATAGCTTACTGAAGGAACTGGCAGCTAGCGGAGAAGCAGAAGGAAAGGTTTTGATAGCAGAAGAACAGAGTTGTGGCCGTGGACGAATGGGACGCAGTTTTTATTCCCCTGAAAAAACCGGTATCTATATGAGTATTCTGCTCCGACCGAATGTAACAGTGGATGATTCTCTATTTATTACAACCGCCGCAGCGGTTGCGGTTGCTCGTTCCATTGAAAAAATAACTGCTAGTTCGTCTACAATAAAATGGGTCAACGACATCTACTGCAATGACAAAAAGGTTTGTGGAATACTTACCGAAGCCGGAATTGATTTTGAAGGAGGCGGACTGGAATATGCGGTGCTTGGAATTGGAATTAATGTGGGTAGTCCACAAGGAGGATTTCCAGACGAGCTTAAAACGATTGCAGCAGGAATTTTTGATACTAATGTATATGAATCCGATGTCAGAAGCAAATTAATTGCTGAAGTTCTCAACAGCTTTTTTGACTATTATGATAATTTACATGGGAAAACTTTTTTGGAAGAATACCGGAATCGCTCTTTTTTACTGGGTAAAGAAGTTAATATTATCACAGGAAAGGAAATACAACAGGGCTTGGCATACGATATTGATGATAAAGCAAGACTGTTGGTAAAAATGCCGGATGGAGAGATTAAGGTATTATCTTCGGGAGAAGTCAGCGTAAGACCAATCCAGAAGACTGATTAATAAAGGGAGATTAAAGGAATGATAGAAAGACTGGCAAAAAGGATTATAAAAGGATACAGAATGCAGCGGAATGAGGACTTGGGCTTCTTATTGACTGCAGATCTGAAGGATTTGTGTAAGGCGGCTGATAGTATTAGAGAATTTTATTGCGGAAATAAGGTTAACCTATGTACGATTATTAATGGAAGAAGCGGAAGATGCAGTGAAAACTGTAAATTCTGCGCTCAGTCTTCTCATCACAATACTGGGATTGAGGAGTATAACTTTTTAGATGAGAATACGATTGTAGAAGATTGCAAAAGAAATGAGGAGGAAGGGGTTCACCGTTATTCCATAGTGACTGCCGGAAAGAATCTGAAGGGAAACGATTTTCAGAAAGCAATAGCTGCATATAAAAGAATGTATGCAGAATGCAATGTTGAATTATGTGCATCTCACGGATTGCTTCAGGAAGCAGATTTTATTGCCTTAAAAGAGACAGGAGTAAGAAGATACCACATGAATCTTGAAACTTCAAAGAGATATTTTAGCAGTATCTGTACGACACATACATATGAGGACAAGCTTCAGTGTATACGTCTGGCTTTAAAAGCAGGCTTGGAGGTTTGCTCCGGCGGAATCATTGGAATGGGTGAACAGTGGGAGGACAGAATTGACCTGGCATTTGCCTTATCGGAATTAGGTATTCGTTCGATACCGATCAATGTATTAATCCCGGTAAAAGGAACCAGTTTTGAAGATTTGCCGTTGGTTTCTGAGGAGGACATTCTACGTACAGTAGCAATTTTTCGTCTGATCAATCCAGAATCTGATATTCGGTTAGCTGCTGGGCGGGCAAATATGAAGAATTCTGGAGAAAGAGCCTTTCAATCCGGAGCCAATGCTACCATCACCGGAAATATGCTGACAACGTCTGGGAATAACATTAAGCAGGATATGGAGATGCTAATAAGTTTAGGTTTTGAGATTTAACTATAGATATATAAATAAAAAACGATGCAAAGAAAAGGGGAAAAATGAGAGATAAGAAGATCAAAACGATAGAAATAACAATTATTGGTTTAATGACTGCGGTTTTATGCATTATGGGACCATTGACGATACCAATACCAATTAGTGTGGTTCCGATTTCTTTTACCAACTTAGCTATTTATATCATTGTATACATACTAGGCTGGAAAAAAGGAACAATCACTTATTTACTCTATCTTATGATAGGATTGGCAGGAGTACCAGTATTCTCTGGTTTCGGTGCGGGATTTGGAAAATTGGCGGGACCCACGGGAGGATATCTGATTGGGTTTATATTTATGGCCATGTTTGCAGGAGTTATGGTAGAAAAGTTCCCTGGTAAAAAGATTCTGCATCTTGTCGGAATGGTATTTGGATTAATCATTGCGTATACCCTTGGAACAGTATGGTTAACCTATCAATTGGATTTAGGGATGAAAGAGGGTCTTCTTATGGCGGTAGTTCCCTATCTGCCAGGGGATGCCTTGAAGATCGTGGCTGCACTTTTTGTGGGTCCGGTATTACAAAAGAATCTTAGAAATGTAATTCATATATAATTAGACATATGGTTGTTGCAAAATAATTTTGCAACAACCATATTTATTTGACAAAAAATATAAAATTGTTCTTGACAAATCATTATGATATTATTAAAATGATAATAACAAAAAGATAATAACAAATTCAAAATGAAATTTGGAGGTTAGGGTATGAAGTTATTAGTTGTTGTGGATATGCAGAATGATTTTATTGACGGAGCACTTGGAACAAAGGAAGCGTTACAAATTCTTCCTAATGTAAAAAAGAAGATAGAAGAATACCGCCGGTTGGGCTATCCTGTGATATTTACCAGGGATACCCATAAAGAGAATTATTTAGAAACCCAGGAGGGAAAGAACCTTCCGGTAACCCATTGTATTTACCAAAGCAAAGGTTGGGAGATTGCTTCTATATTAGGAAGTGAAGACGCAAAAATCGTAGATAAGCCTACGTTTGGTTCCTTGGAATTAGCACAGTATATCAATAGTGAATACCCATCTATGGATATCGAACTCATTGGGCTTTGTACCGATATTTGTGTTATATCCAATGCCATTATTCTAAAGGCTTCTAATCCCGAGACAAAGATAACCGTTGATGCTTCCTGTTGTGCAGGAGTAACACCGACTAGTCATAAAACTGCACTGGAAGCGATGAAGATGTGTCAGATTACAATCATGAATGAAGAAGATTAATATTAAATTTTACAGTTAAGAGGGAGGGTTATATGATAAAGATTAATGGTCACATATATCAGCCGGAGTATTTCCCGGATGGGAGCCTTAAGTTACGATGTGATGTGAAAGGGGATAAGGTGTTACTTCAGTGGAAGTTTGAAACGAATGAAGAAATGATTATTCTGTACTTTTTAACGAATCATCTTCGCAGAGTGTGTAAGGTAAACACAATGTCTCTTCATATGCCATATATTCCAAATGCGAGAATGGACCGAGTAAAGAAGGAGGATGAGATATTTACCCTGAAGTATTTTTCTGAATTCCTAAACAGTCTGAAGTTTGATTCCGTACATGTTGAGGATGCACACTCTCCTGTATCACTCGCTTTGTTAGATAACGTAATATCCGATGATATTATATCAGCGGTGAAAAGCTTAGCAGAAGAGTTGTTAACGGATGAGAAAGATATTTTATTTTTTCCGGATGAAGGCTCTAGCAAACGATACTCGGAGGCGTTCCAAAGAAAAAGTGCATTTGGGATTAAGAAAAGGGATTGGCGTAGCGGAAATATTTTGGGGCTGGATATAAGCAGAAATGATTTAGAACAAGGATTCAATGCTTTGATTGTAGATGATATTTGTTCCTATGGCGGTACATTTTATCATTCAGCAAAGAAGCTAAAGGAAATGGGTGCAAATCATATCTGGCTTTATGTAACCCACTGTGAAAACAGTGTACTGAAAGGGGATTTGATAAAAAGCGGTTTGATTGAGAAACTATATACAACGGATAGTATTTTTACAGAAAAAAACGAATTTGTTGAGATTCTGGAAAGGGGAGAATAAGATTTGAAAACATTACCATTACTTTTATGTGACTTTTACAAAACTGTTCACAGTGAGCAGTATCCGAAAGGAATAACCAAATTGGTGTCTTATCTGACACCGCGGATGACAAGACTTATTGGGGAAGATAAATTGATTATGTTTGGTCTTCAAGCATTTATAAAGCAGTATTTAATCGAATGTTTTAACGATAATTTCTTTTTAAAAACAAAAGAAGAGGTGCTTAGCGAATATAACCGCATTCTATCCTATTCTTTGGGACCTGGTTGTTACAACGATAAAAAAGTGGGAGAACTTTATGACCTTGGATATCTTCCATTGGAAATTAAGGCAATTGCGGAAGGTACCAGAGTACCGGTCAAGGTACCTATGTTAGAAATCAGCAATACCCATCCAGATTTTGCATGGCTCGTGAATACCATTGAAACTTTGATGAGTTGTTCTTTGTGGCATCCAATGATATCAGCAAATGTTGGTTATAAATATCGTAGCATCGTTAATCAGTATTATGAAAAGAGCGTTGATACAGAAGTTCCAAGAGCAAGAGCATTGGGAGATTTCAGTATGAGGGGACAGGAAAGTTTAGAAAGTGCGATAAAAAGCAGTGCAGCCTTTTGCTTATCCTTCTTGAATACTGCTACAGTACCAGCAATTCCTTTCCTGGAAGAGTATTATAACTGTGATAGTAGCAAAGAGCCGGTAGCATTTGGTGCAATCAGTACGGAACATTCCGTGATGTGTAGCAATACAGCTGTGGATGGTGATGAAGTGACGATGTTGCGCCGGCTGTTAACTGAAATCTACCCAAATCATTCTTTTTCTATGGTAAGCGATAGCTATGATTATTGGAATCTGGTGGATTATCTACTGCTAGAGTGCAAAACAGAGATATTAAATCATAACGGAACCCTTCTGGTACGTGGTGATAGTGGAGATCCGGTGCAGGTAGTTACCGAGACCGTTTTTCATTTATGGGATATTTTTGGAGGAACCGTAAATTCTAAGGGGTATAAAGTATTGGATTCACACGTGAAGGCTCTGTACGGTGACAGTATTACTCCCCAAAGAGCAGAAGCCATTTATAAAATTCTCATAGAAAAAGGATTTGCTTGCAACAATGTATCTCTTGGAGTTGGAAGCTTTTCCATGCAATGTCTGGAGGAGGATGGGAAATTTCAGCCATTTACTCGTGACACCTTTGGTATTGCTGTAAAAGCAACCTATGGGGAGATAGGAGAAAAACCGTTGATGATATTTAAGAATCCTAAGACCGATACTGGTAATTTTAAGAAATCTCAACGGGGAATGTGCCGCGTTTATCAAAAGGAGAATGGGGATATCACATATGAAGACGGATATGATAGAAATAATTTCCCACAGGACAAAGAAAATCTATTGGTATGTGTATTCAAAGATGGAAAAACAATGAAAGAATATAATTTGCAGGAAATAAGAAATCGTTTATATGGAGGTGCTTTTTAATGGAGTTTGATGCAAAGAAAGTAAAAAATGATATCGTTACTTGGATTCGTAATTGGTTTGAGGAGAATGGAAAAGGCTGTAATGCCATAGTAGGAATCTCTGGTGGCAAGGATAGCTCTATCGTTGCTGCACTTTGTGTAGAGGCTTTAGGAAAAGATCGGGTAATTGGAGTTCTTATGCCAAATGGGATGCAGTCGGATATCGACATGGCTCATAAGTTGGTGGATTTTTTACAAATAGAACATGTAACAATTAATATAAAAACAACATATGACTCACTTTATCAAGAATTGGAACAGGTCCTTTTCAAGGTGTCAGATCAAACAAGGTTTAATATGCCGGCAAGAATACGTATGACAACTTTGTATGCAGTTTCCCAATCTAAAAACGGCAGAGTAGCAAATACCTGTAACTTATCGGAAGACTGGGTTGGCTATTCTACTAGATATGGAGACAGTGCCGGTGATTTCAGCCCTATATCGTCATTAACCGTAACTGAATTAAAGGCCATTGGAAGAGTACTTGGATTACCGTTAGAATTAGTGGAGAAGGTTCCGGTTGATGGACTTTGTGGTAAAACCGATGAAGATAACCTGGGATTTACCTATGCTGTATTGGATCAATATATTCGTACTGGAATCTGTTCAGATGATGCAGTAAAATCCAAGATTGATACGATGCATGTTAGGAATCTGTTTAAAATGCAATTGATGCCGGCTTTTGAATATAAAGTATAGAAATGGTTATTTCAAAGTTAGGAGGAAATGATGGAACCAAAGCTTGAGGAATATAAGAAAAAGGAAAAAGAATTTCTGGAGGCTTATCGTCAGAGTGATTATATAACCCCTTCCCTTGCTGCGGACATGACGGTATTTACTATCCAAAACAAAGAAACGGGAGATTATCGAAAATTACCAAAGAAAGAGCTATCTCTTTTGCTCATAAAACGAGGGGAGCATCCCTTTCTAAATTATTGGGCATTGCCGGGTGGTTTTGTACGTCCCGGAGAAACGATAGAAGAAACTGCCTATCGTAAATTACAGGAAGAAGCAGGAGTTACGGATATTAGTCTTTCCCAGCTTCACTGTTTTAGTGAGCCAGGAAGGGATCCAAGAGGCTGGATTATATCCTGTTCATTTATGGCCTTAGCAGCAGAAGAAGAATTCTACTTAAATGCAGGAGAGGATGCAATAGATGTAAAATGGTTTCATGTAAATTATCACTTACAAAATATTCAGACAGAACAGGTGAAGACGGGTCAGGTAATTATAAAAACCTATCGGTTAGAACTGTTTCATTCTGAGATTAAGCTTTCTGCAAATATAGAAGAAAAAACACATCTTACTTCTAAAGCTAGAAAAAGAGAATATAAGATTTTGGAGTCGGATGGAATTGCCTTTGATCATGGTATGATTATCTCGTATGCAGTAAACTGTCTGAGGGATAATTTAAATACTTCCATGTCTGCCTTTGAACTTTTGCCGGAGTATTTTACGTTAACTGATTTGCAGCGCGTATATGAAGCAATTCTGGGGGAGGAACTGCTTACGGCTAATTTCCGAAGAAAAATAGCGGATTATGTTATTGCAACGGACAGACGTGTAGAAGGGCTTGGACATAGGCCCTCCAAATTATATAAACGAAATTTTAGTGTTGATAGACTATAAGTATATGAATTTTACAGCAATTCTCACCCTTTTATCATAACGGACAAGGAAACGAACTATATATAGAATAAATTGTTTCTCTTCTGTGGAGTGTGATGGAATGGAAGAAAAGCTATACAGGGCAGCCATGTACCTGCGATTATCCAAAGAAGATGGAGATAAGGCTGAAAGTGATAGCATAGCAAACCAAAAGGAATATATAAGGGGATTTTTAAAAGAGAAAACAGATATTGTACTTTGTGAAGAAAGAATTGACGATGGGTACAGTGGTGTTCATTTTGAACGGCCTGCATTTCAATTGATGTTAGAGGATATCAAGGCCGGCAGGATAAACTGTATCATTGTCAAAGATTTATCCCGGTTTGGCAGAAACTACATAGAAACAGGTAGATATATTGAGAAGTTATTTCCTTTTTTAGGTGTGAGGTTCATAGCCATTAATGATCATTATGATAGTGCAATGGAAAGAAATCTTTCGGACTGCTTGCTGATTCCATTTAAAAACCTGATCAATGACGAATATGCAAAAGATATTTCCATAAAAATAAGAAGTAGCCTTGCTATAAAACGAAGTAGAGGTGAATTCACCGGATCCTTTGCAACCTATGGGTATATAAAATCCAAAGCCGACAAGAATAAGCTTGAGGTTGATACGTATGCGGCACAGGTTGTACAGGATATCTTTCGGTGGAAATTATCGGGGATGAGTGAACAATATATTGCAGAGAAGCTGAATGGATGCGGAATCCTTTCTCCCCTGGAGTACAAGGAATATGTAGGCTTAAATTATACTACTAGTTTTAAGCTGAATCCACAGGCTAAATGGTCCGCCATTTCTATTAAGCGCATCTTAGAAAATGAGGTTTACCTTGGTGTCTTAGTCCAAGGGAAAGAAAGTACCCCAAACTATAAAATACAAAAAAAAATTCACAAACCAAAGGAAGAGTGGATTAGAGTTCCAAATCATCATGCAGCAATAATTTCGCGTAAGGATTTTGAAACGGTCCAGAAGCTATTAACCAAAGATACCAGGGTTTCTCCCGGTAATAAGAAGGTATATCTACTATCTGGACTTCTTTCTTGCGGGGATTGCAACCATAGCATGGTCCGAAGAACGGTCCCATACCAGCATAAAAAATACGTCTATTATATCTGTTCTACAAACAAAGAGAAGAAAGCTTGCAGCAGTCACAGGATAAGAAATGAAAATCTTGAGACTGCCATTTTTTATTCTCTGGAAAGGTATTTGGACACTTTTTTTTCGTCAGAAGAAAATCTTAATTGCACTGAACTACCATGCTTACAAACCAACAAACAACAGCCTATTGAGAACAAAAAACTCCTGACTAGGGTAAAGATGAAACAGGGTGAAATACAAAGATACCAACAGAGGTTACTTGAGATATCCGATGATCTTAAGGCGGAAGTGATAACAGCTGAGGAACAATCATACTTACAAGAGATCTATTCAGAGAAGTTAACCACAGCTACCTTAACTTATCAGGTGCTTTTACAGGAATTTAAAAACCAGGAAAGAAGTTATGAACCTGTAAATCGGTACTTGGCGGTAAGCTTGATAGATACCATAAAGGTTTATGAAGGAGAGCGAATTCATATGATTCTAAAGTGCAGGGATGAATTTCACTAATTGGGAGGGAGATTTCATGGCACGCAAAAGCCGAAAAACTGATCAGACAACCACAGTAGACCAGAAAACAGAAATAAAAGTTTACCAAACAGCAATTTATGTCAGACTTTCCGTGACAGATAATAGTAAAGATACTGAAGTGCCCAATTGTATTTCTAACGGGAAAGCCATAGGCATTTCCAATGGAAGTGCCATAGAAAATCAGATTGCCTATTTGGAGTATTATAGAAAGCTTACATCGGACTTACAGCTTGTAGGTATCTACAATGATAATGGATACTCTGGAAGCAATTTTTTAAGACCTGAATGGAAGCGGTTAATGGAGGATGTAAAAAAGGGATTGGTGAATTGCATTTTGGTAAAGGATTTATCCAGGTTGGGAAGAGATTATATCGAAGTTGGAGATTATTTGGAGCATATTTTTCCTTTACTTAAGGTACGCTTCATTTCAGTCAATGATTATTATGACAGTAGTTCCCCAAGTGCCGCCAACGAAGGATTTACGATAGCTTTTAAAAATATGATTCATACCTTCTATGCGAAAGAGATATCCAAAAAAGTCACTCTTTCCCTTCACATGAAGCAAAGAAGGGGGGAATATCAGGGGGCGCATCCGCCATATGGTTACCTATACAAGGAAGGGAATCCAGGAAGACTAGTAGTAGATAAAGTAACTGCACCGGTTGTAAAGCAGATCTTCCTTTGGGCTAGAGAAGGATATTCGAACAGAGCAATTATAAAATTCTTAAATGACAAAGGTATTCCTTCTCCTCGAAGCTATTTTTATCAATTAGGATACTTTCATTCGGAAAAATATGCTACAGATAACCCCTGGGTGGTAGGCACAATCAAAAGAATAAAAGAAAACCAGATCTACCTTGGTAATATGGTTAGAAGAAAAACAGAACAATGCCTGTATAAAAATATATCAAAACGTCATATCCCAGAAACAGAGTGGATTATCGTCTATAATACCCAGGAAGCAATTATATGTAGAGAATTATTTCAAGAGGTTAGTGAAAAAAAAGACCAATAAAAGAATGTAGTCAGGATTAGTAGTAGAAACAAGACCAATGAAAGATTGGAGTAGAGATTATGAGAAGTTTGTCTGCAGCCATCTACGTTCGATTATCAAAGGAAGATGATCTGGATGTAACTAACAATAGCGCAAAGCACAGCAATAGCATCGAAAATCAGATAGTTCTAATCCAAAATTACATAGCCAATCATTTGGAATTAAGACAATATGAACTTGTGGAATATTGTGATGATGGTTACAGTGGAACCGATTTTAGGAGGCCTAGAATCCAGCAATTATTATCAGATGTCAAATGTGGCAAGATTCAATGTATCTTGGTAAAGGACTTTTCCAGGTTTGGAAGGAACTACCTGGAGGTTGGAACTTACATAGAAGAAGTATTTCCTCTGTTGGGAGTACGCTTTATTTCTGTAAATGATCATTATGATAATCAATATTATCATTATGATAATCAACATTATCATCCATATGTGAACTCCATTGACATTGCAGTACGAAATATAATGTATGATTATTACAGCAAAGACTTATCTCAAAAAGTAAAAGCTTCTTTTACAATCAAACAGGAAAAAGGTTATTATTTAGGTGGAGGTATCCCCTACGGATATTGTCGCTCCCAAAAGGAAAAAGGAAAAATAGTAATAGAAAAAGAAGCAGCTGAAATAGTAAGAAGGATCTTCCAAATGACAAAGGATGGCTACAGCAGATCCGAAATTGCCAGAATACTCAATGAATCCGGAGTTCCTGCACCAGCTGATCAGATACGTAAGCATACCAGCAGTCTTGCAAAAAGTACTTTTACCGAAGCAAATACTCCAAGGAAGGAATTCTATTGGACCTTGGATGCAATTATACGGATACTTCGTAACCAAGTATATATTGGAACTACCGTAAATAAAAAGTATAAGGTAAAGGAAATTGGAAGTAGAAAAACAGTACTACTTCCCAAAGATGAATGGAACCATGTTTTAAATACACATGAGGGTATTGTATCACAGGAGTTATTTGCATCTGTACAACAAACATTTCGCAGACAAAATCCAAAACTAGTAAGAAACAGGAATACTCATGAGGTTGGAATGCTAAAAGGGAAAATAAAATGTGGTGTCTGTCAGTATTCCATGGATTTGATTCAAGGGAAAAAACCATATTACCAATGTACTTCACGACGGTTTATACCAGATACCAAATGTACTCATGAACATGTACTTTGTAAGGTAATAGAAGGTAATGTTTTAACGTTTCTCTCTGTATATCAAAATGTTTTTTGTTCCGACGACGCTATCCAGAGAATTGATCCCAAAACAAAATCTACAGATAGTGATGTGGAAAGAGCAAGGAAACAAATACAGTTAAAAGAAGCAAAGCTATATAATAATTATAAGAATAAACTATTAGGCAAAGAAGAATATTTAAGGAAAAAAGAACTTCAAAGGAAAAAGCAGTACATTCATTCATGTGATAGTATAACTTTAGCTCTAACTGAGGAAAAAAATCCTTCTATTCATTATTTGATCAAAGCAATCTATTTCTATGATGCAAAACATATGGAAATTGTAATATCAAAGAAAGACCCTTGTGAACTTATTGCTATAAAAAAGATTTAGAATATTTTTTAGTCCTAATAGAACAGCAGCAGATAAGGAAGGTCACGAAATAAATCTATTGGATATCATAGAAAGCTCAGATGTTGATATAGTGGATGAACTCGAGTTGCAAGGAAATATTAAGAAATTGTATGAATTAGTCAATCATGTATTAACTAGTCGTGAAAAACAAATCATAGAAATGCGTTATGGTTTAAATATGCAAGAAGAAATTACCCAAAGGGAAATAGCAAATAAAATCGGTATTTCTAGGTCATATGTATCGCGAATTGAGAAGAAGGCGTTAAAAAAGTTAAGAGAGAACTTTGAACAACAAGTTACCTAGGATGGACGTGATATAAAAACTACTTAATGTAACTAAAAAAGGATTTTTTGAAAAATTAAAAAATATCAGAAATAGGCCGTTGCAGATATTATCATGCTTCGGCTTATTTTTCACTTAATTTTAATAGTTGACAATATATGTAAAATAGCATACTATTAAGTAAAAAAATAGTACTCATGTACTATGAAACGGTATTTTCTGTAAACAAATGGTATTGATAAGTTGTTTTATTATAGTACCATATTATGAAGGAATCATAAGTTTACTTGTGTATACCGATGGAAGTAACAAGATCATGAACGATTCTGGTTCATGAAGTGAAAGTCATGTTAGAAAGTGGAGTTGGCATGAATATAAACAAAAAGAAAAGACTTGGGGATATGCTTGTTGAGGAAGGAATTATTTCGGAAGAGCAACTGATAGCTGCTCTTACGGAGCATAAGAAACGCAAGCAGAAGTTAGGTGAAACACTTGTAGATTTAGGATATACGGATGAGGTAACAATTGCGAAAACCCTTAAAAAACAACTTAAGCTGGACATTGTGCAATTGCCTGGAATTATGATTGAATCTGAAGTTATTTCACTGGTAAGTGAGCAAATTCTTAGAAAGTATATGATGATACCATTCGAGTTTCATAAGGCTAATCCAAATGTACTTCGTGTCGCTATGGCAGATCCCCTTGATATTAATGCAATTGATGATTTATCCATTGTTACAAATCTAAAGATTGATCCGGTTATCTCTACTCCAAGAGAGATAGCTGCCACTATTGACCGCTTTTATGGGAATTCTGAAGTAATGGCAGTGGCCGAACGGTATACCTTAGAGAAGGAAAGACAGCTAAAGGAGAAGGAAGAACAAGCTACTGCAAATGAAGATGTGAATCAGTCACCGATTGTACTGCTGGTAAAGTCCATTATTGAACAGGCTATTCGGCAGCGGGCAAGTGACATACATATAGAGCCATTGGAGAAAACGGTTAGAATCAGGTATCGTGTAGACGGTATCCTTTACGAAGTTATGAAATATGAGATTAATCTCTTATCTGCTTTGATAGCCAGAATCAAGATTATCGGCGGTATGGATATCTCAGAAAAGCGTAAACCACAGGATGGACGTATCACAATTGTAGTAGAACGACAGGAATACGATATCCGAGTTTCAATTCTACCAACAGTATTTGGTGAGAAAACAGTAATGCGTATCGCATTAAAAAAAGGACTGACAAAGGCGAAGAAAGAACTTGGATTTTCTGAAGAAGAAATGAAGAAATTTGATCAGATACTTAAGAAACCTCACGGCATTATTCTGGTAACCGGTCCAACCGGAAGTGGTAAATCAACCACACTATATACTGCTTTAAGTGAACTCAATACCGAAGGCGTGAATATCATTACGGTAGAAGATCCGGTCGAGGCCAACATTGACGGTATTAATCAGGTTCAGGTAAATAATAAAGCAGAATTAACCTTTTCCTCTGCACTGCGGTCCATCCTTCGTCAGGACCCGGATATTATCATGATTGGTGAGATCAGGGACAGTGAGACAGCAGAGATTGCAATACGAGCATCGATTACCGGACATCTGGTGGTAAGTACATTGCATACGAACAGTGCCGCCAGCACCATATCAAGACTGGTGGACATGGGAATCGAACCATATCTGATTGCAGATGCAGTCAGCGGTGTGATTGCACAACGATTGGTTAGAAAATTATGTCCTTCTTGTAAGAAGAAAAGATATGCAGATAATACAGAAAAGGTACTCCTTGGGATAGATGTAAATACTGAACTGATCGTCTATGAACCTTCCGGTTGTCCTTACTGTAATCAAAAAGGTTTTTTTGGACGGATCGGGGTATATGAAATTATGCCAATAACCCAATCTTTAAAGGATAGTATCAGCAAAAATGAAACGGCGGATAAGATAAGTGATTTGGCATTACAAGAGGGAATGAGCACACTTCGGATGAGTGCTGTAAAATACGTATTAGAAGGTATTACTACTATTTCTGAGATGAAGAAAATCTCCTTTGAAGAACAGTATTAAGAGGATGAGGTACTGATTATGGTAACCATAGAAGAATTATTAACAATAGCAAAGGAAAAAGGGGCTTCTGATTTACATATTACTGTTGGAATTCCACCCAAATTCAGGGTGAATGGAGAACTTCAGGATATGAATTGTTCTAAATTATTACCGTCAGATACCCATGCAGTCCTAATGCCGATGATTCCGGAACAATTGAGAGTAGTTCTAGAAGATAAGGGTGAAGTTGACTTCTCTTACTCCATATCAAATCTTGGGAGATACCGTGTCAATATATTTAAACAACGTGGCTCTTATGCTGCCGCCATCCGTTTGGTTGGGACGAGTATCCCAACACCAGAAGACTTAGGCGTACCGGAATCAATAGTGGAATTAACCAAGAAGAAACGTGGGCTGGTTTTGGTAACTGGACCAACCGGAAGTGGAAAATCTACTACCTTAGCCTCCTTGATTGATGTAATTAATTCCAAGTATAATTCCCATATTGTTACCTTAGAAGACCCAATTGAATACCTACATCAACACAAGAAATCCATAGTTAATCAGCGAGAAATCGGTCTGGATTCCTATTCCTATGCCAATGCCTTACGGGCTGCCTTACGAGAAGACCCAGACACTATACTTGTAGGAGAAATGAGAGACTTAGATACCATATCCATCGCCATAACGGCTGCAGAAACAGGACATCTTGTATTTTCTACCTTACATACCATTGGAGCAGCAAATACCATTGATCGAATTATTGATGTATTCCCACCACATCAGCAGCAACAGATTCGAATACAGCTGGCTTCAGTTATCGAGGCAGTAATATCCCAGCAATTGATACCTACTTCCGATGGAAAGGGACGGGTTGCTTCCTTTGAAGTCATGCATGTGAATGCTGCTATTAAAAATCTGATTCGAGAATCGAAATCTCACCAGATCACAACGGTTATTCAGACGAACAAGAAGCTGGGAATGCAGACAATGGATGATGATATCTACGATTTGTATTTACGGCGAATCATAAATGCAGAACAGGCGTTAAATTATGCGCAGGATGCCAATGCATTAGAGAGAAAATTATTCTAGGAGAGTACATATGCCAAGTTATACCTATCTCGTAATCGATAAAAATGGAAAAGAAAAGAAAGGTGCAATGGAAGCAGTTGATGAAGAAAAAGTCATGACCGCCTTAAGGGCGGAAGGTAACATTCCTATATCCATTTCACCACAAAATATTCTTAATAAAGATATTAATATCAATATAGGAAATCCTGTGAAACCCCGTGATTTAAGCGTGTTTTGCAGACAATTTGTGAGCATTTTGTCAGCAGGTGTCTCCATAATAACGGCCCTCGAAATGTTATCGGAGCAGACAGAGAACAAAGTACTTTCAAAATCCATTAAAGAGGTACAGATTGCTGTTGAAAAAGGTGAGGCCTTAGCGGATGCCATGAGAACAGAAGCAAAAACCTTCCCGCCTATTCTTATCCAGATGGTGGAAGCAGGAGAAGCTTCCGGTAGCTTAGAAGTTGCATTTTCACGAATGGCAGTCCACTTTGAAAAGGACTCTAAATTAAAAGCACTAATGAAAAAAGCGATGATTTATCCGGCAGTAATAGGCGCTGTAGCAATAGCAGTTGTTTTCATTATGTTGATTGTTGTCATTCCAAGTTTTATGGAAATGTTTACAGATATGGACATGGAGTTGCCCTTTGTTACTAAAATGGTTGTCCAGACGAGTGACTTTGTGAAAGTAAGATGGTATCTGATTGTATTATTTGGTGCTACTCTCATTGCTTTTGTACAGATTTATAAAAAATCAGAATCCGGTAAAAAAATGTTTGGACAGTGGGGACTTAGGATGCCGATCTTTGGAAAGCTTACAACAAAATCTATTTCTTCTAGATATGCTAGAACATTAAGTACCTTACTAGCAGCTGGATTACCCATGATGGAAGCATTAAGTATTACTGCTGGAACGATGGATAACATAATTGCAAAGCAGGTTTTGCTAGATGCAAAGGAAGAGGTAGCAAAAGGGCGTTCCTTGTCCAGCTGTATACAGTCCTCTGCAGTATTTCCACCTGTGGTTGGCCATATGACCAAAATTGGGGAAGAAACCGGTAATATCGAGAACATGTTAGAAAAAGTGGCAGATTATTATGATGAAGAGGTGGAGATTGCAACGGAGTCAATAATGGCACTAATTGAGCCGCTGATCATTGTAATTCTTGCATTGGTTGTAGGTGTTCTAATCATGGCTATTATGCAACCGATGATGTCAATGTATAGCGGTTTGGATAATCTACAGTAAAATACGATTAATTTATCAATGTACGATACCTACATTGCTAATTAATAAATAAAAACAAATAGGGAGGATATTTTTATGAAAAATGAGGAAAAAAGGTTAAACAAAAAGGGGTTTACCTTAGTGGAATTGATTATTGTTATGGCGATTATGGCAATTCTAGTAGGAGCTTTAGCACCAAGGGTAATGCAATATGTTGAACGGTCAAGAGAAGCAAGGGACTTGCAGCTTGTTAATAGTGTTCATACTGCAGTATTAACAGCTATTTCATCTGATACGACTGGAACCCCTGTACCATCAAGTGGTGACCTACAGGATTATGTTGATGATTTTCCGGAAATTGACACCTTATTAGGTCTTATTGTTGCTGACGATGCTGATCAACAGATACTTGATAGATGTGTTTCTCAAGCTGCAAATACAATTGAAGCTAATACAGATCAATTAACTATTACATATAATGTAACTACACAAACGCTTACAGTGTCTATTGGAGCAGCTGGTGGCGACTTAAGTGTACGTAATAATTAAACTTGTAAGAAATTAAATAGCAGATGAATATAATTATAGGACTTTTTATTTTATCGTACGGTATTGTCATAGGCAGTTTCCTAAACGTATGCATATACCGAGTACCTAGAAAGGAAAGTATCGTATCTACAAGATCGCATTGTATGAGCTGCGGATACCAATTGAAGTGGTACGATTTAGTTCCTGTCTTAAGCTATCTGTTCTTAAGGGGAAAGTGCAGAAGCTGTGGAAAACCAATATCCATACAATATCCGATTATTGAGATGCTAAATGGAATCATATATATAATAATTTTTCAGAAGTTCGGATTTAGTTACACGACTATCTTGTACTGTCTGGTTGCTTCTGCCTTGCTTGTTTTAAGCGTAATTGATTTTCGTATTTATGAGATCCCAGATGGAATCAATGGATTACTTGGTGGAATAGCAGTGATACGGGTAGTACTGGATTTAAGAAATCTAGCATTATATCTAATTGGCTTCTTTTGTGTGAGCAGTTTTTTGTTTTTGATTTACCTAATATCAAAAGGAAGTGCCATCGGTGGAGGAGATATTAAGCTTATGGCTGTAGGAGGCTTATTACTGGGGTATCAGCAGATTTTCGTGGCTTTTCTTCTAGGCTGCATTCTTGGTTCCATTCTTCATCTTCTTCGAATGAAGATAAGCAAAGAAGACAGAGTCCTAGCGTTTGGGCCATATCTATCCATGGGAATATTTCTATCCATGCTTTATGGAGAACGGATAGCAAGCTGGTACTTAAATCTTTTTCAGTTTTAAGCCTATTTTATACCCTGTATGGAACATTAATCTTTTCAACCTGCCTATAAGCAAATGGCAGGTTGAAATTAAAGAGAGGTTTATTTATGTTTAATAAAGTACTTAGTATTGATGTCGGTTTACATACGACAAGGATCTGTGAAGTAGATTATCGAAGGAAGATTCCGCATGTATATAAGTGCATTTCATTTCCTACGCCGGAGAATACCTTTGAAGACGGGTATATCAGGGATAAAGTCTCCTTTACAGCCCAAGTTAAAGAGAAAATTGTACAGGCCGGTATGAAAAGCAAGAGGGTGATTTTCACAATTTCATCTTCCAAGATTGCAAACCGGGAAGTAATTATACCAAATGTAAATGAAAAAAAGGTCCAGGATATTGTCAATACAAATGCTTCGGAATATTTTCCAGTCGATGTATCGGAGTATTCTATTTCTTATAGTATACTTCAGAAAATAAATGAAAATGAAAAAAAGAAAATAAGATTACTGGTAATTGCAGCACCCGAAAACCTAATTAAGAATTATTACAATGTTGCAGAAATGCTGGGCTTTGACATTATAGCCATTGATTATTATGGAAACAGCATTTATCAGATGATTCAAAAACAGGTAAATGGTGGTACCAATTTAGTGATTCAGATAGATGAACAGTCAACCTTGATTAATATCATGGAAAACAATGTTTTGGAGCTTCAAAGAAATGTGCCCTATGGCACCAATTCTGTTATACAGGCAGTGATGGAACAGCACTATTTTAAAGCGACTGATAAATCAGAAGCTTTGCACCAATTGTATAGTAGAGAGTTGATTCAACAACAGCAGGAGAATTATGAAAGGGAAGCTGCTGCAGCACTTAGCCCGGCATTAGATGGGGAAATCACAGAGGACTATGAGGCCTATGATGAGGTGCTAGAATCTCTTCGTTCTTTAGTCAATAGTATTTTAAGGGTATTGAATTATTATGATACAAAGCATCAGGAGAAGAAGATTCAAACCATCTTTATTACCGGGCAGGGAGCTAAATTCCGTGGAATGGAGAAGTTATTGCAGGCGGAAACCGGAATAGAAGTTAAGAAGTTAGAATTTCTGAATTCGGTTGTATTTAATAAAAATATAAGTTTGACCGGTGAATATCAGAGTGATTATATCTCCTGTATTGGAGCTGCCATCAATCCAAACCGCTTTGAACCAAAGGATTATCAAATCAGGGAAAAGAAAAAGAGCAATATCCAGAGCGTTATCGTAATCTTTACTTCCGCCATTGTGCTCAGTATTGTATTGGTGACCACCGCAGTTTTAGATTATAAGACTAACCAATTAGAGTATGATCGCCTAGTACAAGAGATTGATGCAATTGGAGATTTAGACCAGATATATAAAGACCATGCCATTGCAGAAAAAGCATCGAAAGCTGTGGCAACAATGTATTTAATGACAGTTAGCCCCAATGAAAGGCTGAATGAACTAATAACAGAAATGGAAGTAAATTTGCCTTCTAATGCACTTGTGGAATCCTTAGATATCACCTCAACCGATATTGCATTGAGTATCAAAGTGGATACAAAATCAACGGCCGCAAAGGCGCTTCAGCAATTACGAGGATTTCCGGAACTTATTCAGATTGGAACCAGTGAAATTATTGAAAGTAAAGATGAATTTGGGTTAAAAACCGTTCGACTCATAATAACCGGACAGTATCATCCAATCTTAAGTTTACCGAATACTACAACATTGCAGGAGGAAGTCCATGAAGAACAATAAGAAAATCTCAACAAGAGAATTAAAACTTTTGTTTGTTTTCTTTACGCTTCTAATCTTGTACGCATCTTATCAATTTGGGTATCTTAAGTATACCAATAAAACAGAGAAGCTTTTGGAAGAAACCCGAACGTTAGAGAACCAGCTGTCCGAGTTGAAGAAAAAAAATTCCAATAAAGAGAAGATGATAAAAGAAACAGAAGAATTCATAAAGAAGAAGGATTCTATGTTAGAAGAATTCCCTGGTGGTGTTACCGAGGAGAAGATTACCATGTTTGTCGTTGATATGGAGAATTATGCAAGTGCGCAGGTTTCAAACATATCCTTTGAAGGCATTCAAGCGTTCTATACAACAAACGGTGAATTAAGTAGAGATGCGACAACGGAAGAAACAACAACGGAAGAAACAACAACGGAAGAAACAGCTACTACAACGGAAACCATCGCAGAGGGTGACATAACTGGTTACCAGACTACTGTTTTATTATCCTATCAGGCGACGTATGCAGGTCTTAAAAAGTGCATCGACTACATTAATACATATCAAGAAAAAATAAATATTGGAGGATTAACTGCAACATTTGACAGTACGACCGGTAATCTAACTGGTACACTTACTATTATTGTGTACAGCTTAGGTGGCACCGACAAGAAGTATCAGGCACCTCAGATAGCCGGAATAGAGATTGGCAGGGACAATATATTTGGAACCTTTGAAATTCCTTTACATCCGGAGGAACCTTTAGCAACTACAACCCAATAACGAAATAGGAGTGAGGCTGTTATGGAACCCTTAATTAAAAAGCATGCGTATACAAATAAATATTTGAATCATAGGGGGTTCTCTTTGATAGAGCTCCTAATTTGTATAGCAATTCTAGGTATCATAGCAGCCCCATTATTAAACCATTTTGTTACGGCAGCCAGAGTCAATGTCAAGGCTGAACAAATCCAAAAGGAAACTACCTTAGCTCAAACTCTTGTGGAAGATATCAAGGGTAAATCCCTTGAGGCAATTGCGATAGAGTATGCTTATTCTGCTTCTTCTGACAAGAAAGAATTGATAAAGGATTCTGTCAGTGGAAACTATGTGGAAGCAACGGATTACAATCGAAGTTGTAAGCGTACGGCTGTTGTAAATGGTGCCGGAGAGAACGAATATCAATATGAACTAATTGAAAAGTCAAGTGAACCATATTATTTTGTAATAAAAGGAATGGCCAATGATTATGATGCCCTGATAACCATAGATGCTTCTCAATATAGTTCTACTGATCAAAATGGAATTAGGTCGGGGATTAATGCAAAAGAAATGCCACTCATTAAGGAAGTCAATCAGGAAAAGAATGCATTGTTTGTCGAAAACATGGAGACAAGTAGTGCAATTGCATCTTTCTATTCCGACCATCTTAATTATTGTGCACAACTAATGGAAGCTAACAGAGATAATCCATATTATGTTGTACCTATGCGTACAGCAGAAGATATTAAAAATGGTTTGGCACGGGAAATCATAATTAGCTTAAAAGAAAATGGTAATAGCTATGAAGTGACAATGGAATATGTTTATTTTTGTACTACTAGTATTGGTGGAGTCGGTACTAGGGCTTATTCAGTGGGAAATTTTACTATCCAAGATTCCATGGGAGATATTTATATGTTCTATTTTCCTACCAACCTTGACAAAATCAGTTTTGTTAGAGATCTTTCCTGGCAGCAGGAAACGGATGTATATGTAGTTCGTCAGACCAAAGAGCCTCCTGCAGAAGGACAAGAAGACGAAAGTTTTCCCTCGGAAAGACTGGAAATTAAGGTTGAGACAAATGATAAATATTATATTCATCCGTATAATAATACAACTTATTATACGGACTCACATAGTGGAGAGAGTCCTGTGAATTTTGTTAAAATGCAAACAGAAAATCGAATATTAAATATCAAGGTTCAACTTTATCGACATAGGGATAATTATAACTTTTTGGCAGAAGATTTGTGTGCAGAATATAGTTCGGCAAAGGGGGACTAATATGAAAAGAAGAAGTAGTATACTTAAGGATAACAGAGGTTCTACCTTACTTATGGTTATTATCAGTATTGCTTTTATCGGTATATTATGCAGTTTACTCTTATCCCTGACGGTCTGTAATATTCAAATGAAATCTATGAATTATAAGGCACAAGCTAATTTTTATCAGGCTGAAGAGATCTTGGAGAAAATCAAGATGGGTATTGAAGAAGAAACAGCAGAAGCGGTGAAATATGCTTATGAAGAAGTAATGAAGGTTTACATTGTTCAAAATGAGGCATATAAAAAAGAAATGTTTAAAAGAGAATTTCTCACTAAACTGGAATTGATTCTAAGTGGTAGCTCACCAGGGACTTATAAAGATGAGCCAGTGAAGAGGTATGCCAGTGGTCCAAACGTTACAATCAGTACGGACGGACCACTTGAAAAAACTGAGAATGCAATTATTTTAAAGGATATAAAAGTCACCTATGAGGATGCCCAAAAATATAAAACTACCATACGTACGGATCTTGTGATTGAGATTCCGGCGGTTGGTTTTAGTATTGTACCAAATTTTCCACCAACCTTTGCTAGCTATTGTCTTCTCGCAGATAAGCAGTTGAAAATACCAGACACAAAAAAAGGTGTTGTAATCAAAGGTGATGTATATGCGGGAAACGGAGGAATCCTGCTGGAAGGAAATTCTGAGATGGAGATGGACTTGGAGAGGACGTCTAATATTGTTACACGGGGAAATATCAGCGTAAAAAATAGTGGATATATTGGAAATGATGTGATTGGTTTGACTATAACAGGGAATCCTGCTATTTGGGCTAAGAATATAGAAACCGTACAGGGAATTAACAGCGGAGTAGCTAAAATCGATATTGATGGTAACTGTTATATCAAAGATGATTTAATGCTAGGTGCGAAAAATAGTAATGTAATCCTCTGTGGTGATTACTTCGGTTATAGTTATGGCAGTGATAGCAGTGCGGAAAGTAGTAGTGCGGTAATTATTAATGGTAGTGACTCTACATTAGATATGGAAAAGGTTGAGAAATTGACAATTGCCGGAAGGGCTTATATTAATACGAATAATCCCGGAGATATTCAGACAGGAGAATCGCTTGCAATTAAAAACAATCAGTATGCGTACTTGGTTCCGGATGAATATATTTGGTGTGGTACAAATCCGGTATCCAATACAGAACTAATAAATTATCAAAATGAACATCCCGGAATGCCGGAAGTTGTTTTTGATGATAATGCAGTATTCAAAATAAGTAATTATACAACAAGTTTCGAAAGAGTATATTCTAATACTTTCGAGGATTTAGTTTATTACTATTTGAAATTTCCATCAGAAGAAATAGCAAACCGGTATCTGCAGGATTATTATCAGGTGACGGAAAATAAGAATAACATCAATAATTGGGTTTCTAAGAGTTCGGCTAATATTAAAATCAATAGTCCTACGAATTCCATTGTGTCTGTTGGTAATTTATTTAGTTATTCGGGTGGGGAAGCTATACTGACTCCAAACCGAGTGAATCCAACAGAAGAAAGCGATAATGATGCTTTGAAATTATTAAAGAATATTTCTGCTAATTTGGAAAAACGTTATGTCAGCATGATTAATACGTTGTCAGATATATCATCAAATTCAACCCCTGAAACCACTGTGCCATCGCTGTTTGATTCGATAGTGAAACGAGATGAAATAGCAGCGGATTTATCACTAGGCTCGCACAGGACGGTTATGGTTGGAGAGTATGTAGTTTGTATCATAAATAATGCAGGGGAGCCAACACCTTTTATAATAGATGCTAATTTATATCCTACGGGGAGTGAATTAAAGGGAATTATAATAGCCACCGGTTCCGTGCAGGTTTCAAAAGATTTTACAGGACTTATCTTATCTGGTGACACAATTCTTATGGATAATAATGTAACAGTGTCTGCATCCGATGTTATTGTAAAATCCATTATTAGTGCGAATAATTCTGAAGTAAACCAATACTTCCGGAACTATTGTAATCCATTGGTAACCGAAACGGGTATTATAGGTACCAACGGTTCTTTTGATGTGTCCAAGCTGATTACTTATGAGAATTGGACAAAGAATGAGGATTAGTTTCTGCCATTTATAATAGGGGGAAGGTAGTATATATATGAAGCTGAATAAGAAAGCATTTACTCTAATTGAACTGATCATTGTTCTTGCAATTATGTCAATCTTAACGA
Source organism: Bacillota bacterium (assembly GCA_023443225.1). Taxonomy (GTDB): domain Bacteria; phylum Bacillota; class Clostridia; order Lachnospirales; family Lachnospiraceae; genus Anaerocolumna. Next base: position 27,777 of record JAEZVF010000054.1, on the reverse strand, counting down.
CAGGAATCATAGTGGGAATCCGTAGCATTACTTCGGCAAATGTAACAGATGCTGCAAAGAGAATTAATTCTGCAATGAGTAAATTAAGATTAGAGAATATGACAAAAACACCCAAGTCATATCTGTATCTATACAATATTGGTGGAGTACTTTATATGAATGTCAGTGAGCAGTCGGGGGTTACAGTAGGTAACGGAGGGATTGATGCCACCTTCGGTATTCGACTTGCGAACAATGTCAACCTTTCCCACATATCTTTTACTGGCATCCGAGAGGATATTGGAGAAGGAGAAAAAATTGAAATTTCATTTTCACGAAGCTCCGGAGCTTTTCTATCGGATTATGAATCTCTGATTTTGACTGGTAATGGCAGTGGTAAAACATCAACCATTCGTTGTATTAAAGAAACCGGAAAGCACTTTGTGGAATAGGACAGCGGCTGGATGGTACAAGAAAACAGTAGCCGGATGTTGTGGCAAAACAGGAGGTTTTCATGAGAAATGGCAGAAATAAAGGATTTACTTTAGTTGAACTTATGATTGCAATTGCGATATCTTCTATCGTCCTTGCATCTGTTGCTATGCTTATGGGAAGTGTTTCTAGAAATTATAAGGCAGCAAATGAGAAAGTGTCATTACAAATGGAGGCACAGCTTATAATAAACCAGATGAATCAAATGATTATGGAATCTACTAATGTTATGCTTCCCGGTGAAAAAATTACCGATACTGAAGCTGTTCCTAGTAACAGTTGGATGATTTTTCAAAATGACAAAGGATATATTATTACCATCACTTTTGATTCTGTAAACCATGAACTGCTCTTTACCAAGGAAGAAAGAGGAGCTGTAAATACTCCCACAAATGAACTCTTTGGACAGTATGTAAAAAACTTTTCAGTGACTAGATCAGGTACTACAGGAGTCACTTTTGAGATTACCCTTATACTGGAGCAGGGCGGTAACAGCTTTACTATCCAAAACAGTAGAGTGAAAATAAGAAATAATATTAAGCCGCCGTTTAATCTTTCTAGATTACCATCAGTCAAGAAGAAGGAGGAATTCGCATGAAACATAGAGTAGGAACTAAAATACTAATAACTTCCATGCTGTTTATACTGCTGATTCCCACGATTATTATTTTTGGTAAGAACAGTAATCATGTAAGTGCGGTAAATACTCCTGCTTATCTTACTTTTGAGAATTTTAATCCAAAAGCGGAACTAGGTACAAAAGAAAACCCTTTTATTATATTGGAAATTGTACCATGCCGATGGATGGGCCAGATAGGATATATCATTGACGGGCAGGAACTTATAGAACCAACACTATCGAATATCGGGGATATAAACGGTATTGCAAGTGATGCATTAATAGAGTCTAATGGTACGGTGAAAAATACAGAACTTTTTAAGAAAAAGGTATTAAATTTAACGGATGCAGAATGCGCAGACTATCATATTCGTGTAGTTACCATAACGCCGGATGTATTAAATGAAAATGCTAAAAAGTTCTCAAAATACTATGATTTAAACCAGAATGGAAAAAATAATAAAATCTTGGAAATGGTAACGAAAGGTGAAATTGACTTAATCGGTAATGCAGACCTGATTAGCATCAGTCCAATGGCACAGGGTGGAAATGAAACTGCTGCAAAATTATGGAACTCCTCAAGAAGGGATAAATCGGAACCTGCTACTACCATCCCCCATGCTACATTTAAAGATAATGATTTAAGCTGGCAGACAGCAATGGAATTATTTATGAAAGTTGGAATTGTAGATGATTCTGCAGCACTGGTTTATGACTTATCTGTATTTCAGGCACCAATTTATCAATATGAGAGTGTTCAAAGCAAAATAGGAGAGTCGCGTTCCGGATATTGTAATAATGTTTACAAATTGATTTTAATGATAAGACAAAGTGATCCGGCTATATTCTATGAGAAGTATCTTAAAGCGGATACCGGAGAACATTTAATTACCTATAATAAAACAGTGAATAGCGGCAGCTTTAATGCCTTCAGTAGTAATGAGGCTATTTATTGGAATGAATATACGTTTCTTCCTGCATATCCAGACGGAACCTATCCGAAGAATACACCGGAAGAATATAAAAAATATCTTAAGAGTATGGATTATATTATTCCGGAGATTTCCGGATACTGTTCTGATTCTGTAATACGGAATGCATATGCGTATAATGGTGGAACCAGTATAGTACAATCATTTACCACAGATAGAAATGATATTGTTTTAAAAGAAATAGTTATGCCCGATACAGATGTACGTTTAAGTTACAATGTTGAACTTTTTGATTACCTTGAGAAAAAAGCAAAGGAAACCAATGCCAATGCCTCCAGACCAACTATAGCAAGGCCATGTGAAGCCGTGGAATACATCCTAAGCAAGAAGAAAGAAAAAAAGTATAAAGAATCGATTACCGTATTAGATTTAGAACCCTGCAATGATTTTACCCTTACCGAGGAGCAGGTCAGAGCGATGCTTCCTTCCTATACCGGAATCATTAAAATTAAACAGCAAACAACAGCAGAATTCATCGGTAAGACGGAAGATATAACCCAAATTTATGATTTGATTTATATCGGAACCAACACAGGGAAAATGAAGACAGATGGAACAAAAACTGTTTATAATGATCCTATGTTGGACGGCTATGTCTATTTACGCGTAGGAGACAGGGTGGTCGGGTATGATACCTTTAAGGGAAGTCTAAGGAATCAAAACGGAAGCATTGGAAAGGCGATCAATCATATCAATTTTAATAACCTGACCTTTAATAAGTTGAATATATTAGAGAGTTTTGACAGTAAAATTACGGAATTGCCCAAATCGACAGATCTCTACAGGTATTCGGGAAATGATATAACCTCGTTAAAAGAGGCGTTATTAGTTGAATATTTAGATGCAGGATATCCGATACTCATAGAAAATGAATTATATACGCCAAATAACGAGGTAGTAGATGATCAAAGCTATTTGTATAAGTTTCTTTCAACCTGTAAGGAGGATAAATATAAGAACCAGGTATTTAACCGGAAGGATTTCACTGATAATCCCGGAAGTGCCAAAACATTAAAATCAAAATTAATGACTTTAGTGCAAAAGGAAAAGCTGTCTGTTGAGTTAACAAATACTCCGGTGAAGTATCAACCGGACGATAGTTCCACATTAATCGTAGATAGAAAACTTTCGTTCGATTTCACAATACAGCCAATTACAGATTCAGACAGTGATACTAAATTTACATGGTCGATCTATGTAGATGCAAATGCTGACGGACTATTTTCCATTAATGAGGAGAGAGAGTTAGATGGAACGTCCACAGCGGGAGATATAAGATGTAGTATTACACTATCAGAGGAATATGTGGGGGTAGTTCCCTGGAAACTTGAGGTGACAAAAGTCGATAATTCAAAAATACGGTGGTCAAGTTCCGGATTTGCTGCTTTCAAGGTTCCGACTATGGATGAAACGGAGAAGAGGAAAACCCAAATTGATGTATTACAGATCACCTCCAATGTTTCCACCCTTAACCTTCAGGAGTTGATGAATCCGGGAGCTGGTAAGACAAGTTTGTTTCATCAATTCACAAAAGATTTGGATGATTTTAATATTGCTATTACAACGGTGGATGTGAATGAATTCGTAAATTGGTATAAAAAAGGCGGGAAATATGAAGCAAGTAAACCTAAAACGGACCAATTAAAGGACTATGATATGCTAATTTTTGGTTTTGGTGACTGCTATTCCGATATTAGCAACGAGTATGGGGCATTAAATAATGTCCAGAATTTTATTAAAAGTGGTAGGAGTGTAATGTTTACCCATGACACCACTTCCTTTGTGAATCTTCCGGAGGCGGAGTATAAAGATTTGAATAAAAGGTTAGCGTTTTGGGGTTATGGAATGAACCAATATGTAAGAAGTATTGCTGGAATGGATCGCTTCAATGCACAAAAACAAATGCAAAATACTAGTGTTTATGATGAGGCGATTATGCCTGAACTGATTGCTGATAAAGTGAGAGCCAATGGTATATATAAAAACCTTATATATTCTAAGGATAATAAATTATGTTATCCGGAGATACAAGGCCTTACTAACGGATGTCTTGTTGCCTATAGCAATCCGGATGAACCGTTAGAAGATTTACATACTCTAAATAAGAATTACCCGCCTTTTATCAAAGGAAATGACATAATAAAATCATCAGGGATTAATAATTACATAACCAGTTATGTTACAAAGGTAAATGAAGGACAAATCACCTCATATCCTTATAAAATTCCAGATTCCTTTAAAATTTCTGAAACGCATCTTCAATATTATCAGTTGAATATGGATGATCCGGATATTGTAGTATGGTTCTGTCTATCAGATGGTAAGTCGAATGAATTTTCGGAGAATGGGAAGAATAAAGACTCTATGGAACATTCCAAAGAGATTGGGCCTTATAGTGTTTCCCCGAATGACGTTCGGAATAATTACTATATTTACAGTAAGAAGAACATCATGTATACTGGAGTCGGACATTCAAAGATGGATGCAATCGTGAATAAAGGTTCAACTACTGGCAATAACAAAGATGAAGTAAAGCTATTCATTAATACAATGATTGCATCGTATAATGCCGGTATTGTGCCGCCGACGGTCGAGATTACAAATACAGAAGCCAAAAAAAGCTCTGATGGATATGTATGGTACCAGTATTATCAAGAGCCGAGAAAAATGGCACAAGAGAAGAAAAGAATAAAATTCAAAGCCTATGACACCAATTTGTCATCCAATGATTTAGTTGCTAGAATTTATAAAGTAAAAGTTGATACAAATACTACTAGTGTAGAATTAATTGAACCAACGGGAAGTAATGGTATTAGGGTTTTTGATTCTGTAACGAATACAGCTGTATCGACATACAATGGATCTGGGGAAGCGGGGCATAATATTAAGGCTGATACGGAGTATACCTTTGAGTATTCCATGGAAGACTTCAGTCAGGATGGTTCTGCCCAGATTTATATCACTGTGACCAATAAAGACAATCTGTCTGGTAATACCAACCTTAAATTGTTAAACAGAAGTTTATTTGACTTAGATTAGGAGAAAAGGCATGTATAACCAACTACAGAGTAAAATCAGACTATTATGGGATAAATTTGTAAATCGCGAAACCATTACTTACGCTGTAGCAGGTGTATTAACGACTTTGGTAAATTTTTGTTCCTATCATTTCTTCTGTAATATCCTTGGAATAAAGAACCTGGTGGCCAATGCCATTGCCTGGGTAATAGCTGTAATATTTGCCTATATGATAAACAATATTTGGGTTTTTCAATCAAAATCAAAGGGGATACGAAACGAAATAGAGAAAATCACCAAATTCTTTGGTGCCAGAATCTGTTCCTTTGGTATAGAAGAAGTTGGCTTATATGTATTTGTAGATATTTTCTTTTGGAACAATATGCTGGTAAAGGCCGGATTGGCCGTGATTGTAATTATATTAAATTATATTTTCAGTAAGCTATTTATTTTTAATAATAAAAAAGAAATAAAGAATAACTATAATTAGAATAATAAATGTATAATAGTAAAAAGAATAATAAAAAATCAGGAATAGGGTTGTATATACATTCAGCTTAACGTCGAACTTAATTCGATACGACCAGGAAGACAAGGCTGTATATGTTCGTCTATAGACACAGAAAAAAACATCGCAATTGCGATGTTTTTTCATCTTTAAACTCTACAAAGAACTTGTCGCAGCGAAGGGATGGAAGCTAAAGTATCCTCTGTAATCAAATGAACATATACACAATCCTATATATTCAATAATTCTATCAACACTTTTTAATTATCTCTCCGAGTGCTTAGATTTTTGTTGTCCAATTAGAACAATCCCAAACCTTGTTTGCAAAGTCCTCATAAAAATCTGGTTCATGGCAGATTAAAAGTATGCTGCCTTTGTAGCCTGTAAGAGCTCGTTTGAGTTCGTTTTTGGCATCTACATCCAGATGGTTTGTTGGTTCGTCTAAGAGAAGCACATTAGTTTCTCGATTGATTAATTTACAAAGACGTACTTTTGCCTGTTCACCACCACTTAATACGCGAACCTGACTTTCAATGTGCTTTGTGGTCAGTCCGCATTTTGCTAAAGCAGAGCGAACTTCATATTGGGATAAAGAAGGAAATTCACGCCAGATTTCTTCGATACAGGTATTGTTTTTAGCGCCACTCATTTCCTGTTCAAAATAACCTTGATATAGGTAATCGCCTAAGGTAACCTTACCTTCTAGAGAAGGTATTAGTCCGATGATACTCTTTAATAGAGTGGTTTTTCCAATACCGTTGGCTCCTTTTAGCACTATTTTATCACCACGCTCCATAGTGAGGGTTAATGGTTTGGAAAGGGGTTCTTCATATCCGATCACCAGATGTTCGGTTTGAAAGATGTACCTGCCAGCAGCTCTGGCTTCTTTAAAGTTGAATTCTGGTTTAACCTTTTCTTTTGCAAGTTCAATCACATCCATTTTATCCAGCTTTTTTTGTCTGGACATGGCCATGTTTCTCGTTGCAACACGTGCTTTGTTTCGTGCTACGAAATCCTGTAATTCATTGATTTCTTGTTGTTGTTTTTTATAGGCAGCTTCTAATTGAGATTTCTTAACTTCATAAACCTCTTGGAATTTATCATAATCTCCTACATAGCGGTTTAGTTCTCCATTTTCCATATGATAGATGATATTAACTACACTATTTAAAAATGGGATATCGTGGGAAATCAGTATAAAAGCATTTTCATAATTGATTAAATAACGTTTAAGCCATTCAATATGAACCGTATCTAAATAGTTTGTCGGCTCGTCTAGTAATAAGATATCTGGTTTTTCTAATAATAATTTGCCTAACAGAACTTTGGTTCGTTGACCACCGCTTAACTCCGTTACATCCATATCCAGCCCAATGGCATCCAAACCAAGAGCACGTCCGATTTCTTCCACCTTGGAATCGAGGACATAGAAATCATGAGAGTCTAATATTTCCTGTATGGAACCGAATTCTTCCATTATTACCATCAACTCATCGGAATCGGTATCTGCCATTTGATTGCAGAGGGAATTCATTTTTAATTCCAAATCATATAGATAAGAAAAGGCTGATTTTAAAACACTGCGAATGGTCATTCCTTTTTCCAATACGGAATGTTGATCTAAATAGCCTACACGGACATTTTTTGCCCATTCAATATTACCTTCATCCGGCATTAATTTATTGGTAACTATATTTAAAAACGTGGACTTACCTTCGCCATTTGCGCCTACCAGTCCTATGTGCTCTCCCTTTAAAAGGCGAAAAGAAACATTGTTAAAGATAGCTCTGTCTCCAAAACCATGATTTAGGTTGGTTACATTTAAAATGCTCATACGCTGCTCCTTATTGTATTAAATCAGTAACACAAGGGTTACTTTTAAGATTATACATTAAAAATAAATAAATTCAAGCGAAATATTTTTAGGAGATTAGCATTGTTTTCGTTTTTTAAGTATGTTACTCTAAAAAAAGAAACGCTTTTTGCAAAGATAGCCTAAGTACACTGGAACATCAATAGATGCAAATAGAGAGTTTTGTATACGACTAATACAATATCTATGAAAGGAGAATCGAGTATCATAGAATATTCGAATCGAAGATGGAAATTGAAAGAAAGTTTCAAATAAATGCAATACCAAAAGATCTTGACTCATATATGAAAAAAGAGATTGAACAGGGGTATTTATGTACTAAGCCGGTGGTGCGTATTCGAAAGAGTAATGAGGATTATATTCTCACTTACAAATCCAGGCTTGGTATGACTGAAAAGCCAGAGGAAGTAGCACTCACTTGTGAAGAGGTAGAATTACCGTTAAGTCGGGAAGCCTACGAGCATTTAAGAATGAAGACAGACAATCATTTAATTAATAAGACACGTTATATGGTTCCAATCGAAGATGGCCTCACAGCGGAATTGGATGTGTTCCATGGAAGATTAGAAGGACTTACATTTGTGGAAGTGGAATTCCCTAGCGAAGAAGCTGCCGCTGCCTTTGTTCCACCGGCATGGTTTGGCAGCGATGTATCATTTGATAAACGTTATAAGAATAATTATTTATCCACGCTTCCTCGCTACGAGAATTTTTAAGGAAAGTGTTCTACTCTACAAGAGTAGAACTAGGCTCCTCCTGCGACGGGGTTATTTTTACAGCTTGTTCTATTCTTTCAAAACGTACGACAGCTTTAAACAAATCACCGTCCAAAACGATATCGAAGGTGGCATTTTGCAGGCTTGCCAGGCTCTTTGCAATGGATAGACCTAGGCCGCTGCCTTCCGTATTACGGGCAAGATCACCCCGGACAAAACGCTCCTGTAACTCGTCCGGACTGACATTTAGTTTAATGGCTGATACATTCTTTACAAGTACCATAACTGTTTTATCTTCCGTAGTAATATCTACGTATATTCTAGTTCCGCTTAGAGCGTATTTATTTGCATTGGAAAAAATATTTTCAATAATTCGATAGGTACTCCTACCATCAGCCAGAATATAAATAGGTTCTTCAGCAATATTCAGCACCACTTCCAAGTTATGGTTTAAGAAGCGGTCTTCAAACTCACCAAGGGATTGCCGGATGAGTTCAACCAGATTCAGACATTCCAAATTCATAGGAATGGTACCAGAGGAAGCCTTAGAAGCTTCTACTAAGTCTTCGATTAATGTTTTCATGCGCCATGATTTTGCCGATAAAACTTCAAGATACTGAGAAGCAGTATCATTGTTAATGTTTTCTTTTTTAAGCAAATCCACATAGTTTATTATGGAAGTTAAAGGTGTTTTTATGTCGTGAGATACATTCGTAATTAATTCAGTTTTTAGACGTTCACTTTTTAGTTTTTCATCGACAGCAGCAGAAAAACCATCACCAATATTATTGATATATTCACCAAGAGTACGCGCAGGAGTACACATGTTGGAAACTGGTACTTTATGATTAAGATCTCCCTCTGTCAATTTTTTGGTCTCTTTTCTTAGTATGTTATAATCGATTGCTGCTTTACAGAGTACATAACCCAAAAAGCTATAATCTAACAATGTAATTATTATAAATAGTAGAAGATTGTACTTTAAACGTTCATTTTGGTTAAGAATAACTGTAATCTGAGTAAATAGTTCTTTTATATTTGTTCTGTCACTTAGGTAGTAATCCTGTAATGCCTTCGTATTAAGGTAGATCGGACGGATAAATAGATAAAAAGCAATGATTTGAATCCCCGCAAATGCGAATAGTAAAATTGCAACTCGGTAGGTAATGCTTCGCTCTGTAAAAAAATCTCTAACAAATTGTAAGAACTTTTTAAAGCTAGTCCCTAAGATGGAATTCGTAAACAAAATACCGGCTTTACAACGCCGTATTAGGCTTAACAATCCAAGCATACAGAAGGGATACATAAGAGTGTAGGCAAATATTAAAATGTAGAACATTTTTATATGAAATTCCCAGAATAAGATCCGTGATACATACAAACCCAAGGTAAATAGGGCATAAATACCAAGAAGTATCAGTATGAATCCAGCTTCTGTAGGGAGCCTGTCAAATGAGTTCACCGAGATTCCTTCCATCCCTTTTTTATGACCTGCAAGTGTGACAGCCAAAACAAAGAACAGTAGCAACAAAATGAATGAAGTTGGAACTGGATATAAAAACCTTATAAAATTAGTGTGCAATTCATTATAATGCTGATTCATAGTACCAAATTCATCGCTTTTGTTAGGGAATCCATTTACGATACTGGTACAGATAATGTACTCTCCGCGGTTCTCTTGATCCGAAAGCATATCCATGGAAGCAGTGCCAGTGATATAATCCATAACCCAGCTTAAATTTTCGTCATTTATATATTGATAATTTCGATTGACATTTGTCAGATATTTTTGTGTTTCCGTATTAATGATAAGATAGGCAGAATTTGTTTGAATGCGCTTTAAATAAGCATTCATGTTTTTATTTGATTTTTTACCTTCCGTGGATGCTTTTAGTTCTTTCTCAAGACTGGGAGAGCAATAGACGGCTCCAGTCTTTAGATTCTTCACATAGTATAAAAAGTTAGCATTTTTGCTATTTATAATTGCATTATAATATTCAAAGTCCTCCTGACCCGTTGTATTCCCAGAAGGATCCGGAGTGGCCTCTTCTTTTTCAAACAGATTAGAGATATCCACAGAGGGGTCACCATTCACACTGGAGGTATACCCTTTTTCCTTGTAGTCAATATAAACGGCAACACGCTCTACATACTTTAGATATTTGCTTTGAAAATCTTCCGTCTCTATAAAAGAAGTTGTGTTCGTGGAGTAGGAATCTAAGTAAGAAATTATATTATACACTCCCAATAGGAGTGTAAGTCCAAGTAGAAACAGTAAAATATGTACCAATGCTTTTACCAGGAAGGAATCTTTTATCTTATTCATTATTCAAGCTCCTTTTCATTAATACTTTTCTATCTTATAACCAATACCCCAAGCAACTTTTAAGTATTTTGGTTCCTTTGGATTAATTTCAATTTTTTCCCTTATATGGCGTATATGAACTGCTACAATATTATCAGCACCATAGGAAGGTTCGTTCCATATAATTTCATAAATTTCATCAATCGAAAATACCCTTCCTTTATTCTTAACCAATAACTTTAGTAGGTTATATTCGATGGGTGTCAACTTAATCTGTTCTCCGTCAACAAAAACTTCTTTTATATCATCATTCACCACAAGGTCACCAGAAGAGTAGATGTTATGTTCTTCTGTCACGATACTGCCCAGCTTTGTATATCGCCTTAGAGCGGATTTAACTCGGGCAATTAACTCCAACGGGTTAAAAGGTTTTGTGATATAATCATCCGCCCCTACGTTGAGTCCTAATACCTTGTCACTATCTTCTGATTTTGCTGTTAAAAAGATTATGGGCAGGGAACTGTTATTCTCACGCAGTTTGATGGTTGTGCGGATTCCATCCATCTCCGGCATCATAATATCCATCAAAACCAGATGTATCTCATGTTTCTTAATTTGTTCAATGGCTTCTATCCCGCTATATGCTTTCACTATATTGTAACCTTCGGAATTGAGATAGATTTGTATGGCTTCTACAATATCTTTATCGTCGTCACAAACTAATATGGTATACATTTCATTTCCTCCATAAGTAAAAAATTATAAAATATTTCTATATATAATAAACTAATTCTTTTGGTATATACTTATTTTACATGAATTTTTAAATTTTTCATATAGTCTAACATAGAATTATGAAATAGTAAGAGGAGAATTCTTAAGATTTTATGAAGTTTATAAATAATTAGACCAAACAGTCAAAAAAGTTCAGAAAATACTAGATTTTTAAAATACAATACATTATAATGAATGAAGTTACTGATTAGCATATAAACTTTTTAGGAGGAACATTGATGTATAAGATCGTAAAAAAAGAGCTTTTAGCACCTAATATATATCTTATGGATATTGAAGCAGCTAGAGTTGCCAAGGCTTGTTATCCAGGACAGTTTGTTATTGTAAAAATGGACGAAAAGGGTGAAAGAATACCTTTAACTATATGTGATTATAACAGAGAAGCAGGAACTGTAACCATAGTATTTCAGGCTTTGGGGACTTCAACAAAGATGATGGCGGATTATGAAGTTGGTGACAGCTTCCGAGATTTTACAGGTCCTTTAGGATGTAAATCAGAATTGATCGATGAAGCACCGGAAGAATTACAGAAGAAAAAGATATTATTTGTAGCTGGTGGTGTAGGAACAGCACCGGTATACCCACAGGTAAAATGGATGAAGGATAATGGGTACGATGTGGATTGTATTATAGGTGCAAGAAACAAAGAACTTATTATATTAGAAGAAGAAATGAAAAAGGTAGCAAAGAATGTTTACGTGACTACTGATGATGGATCTTATGGATTTAAGGGTAATGTAAATGACTGCATTAAAGATTTAGTTCATAATCAAGGTAAACAATACGATTTAGTAATTGCAATTGGACCTATTATTATGATGAAATTTGTATGTATTTTAACAAAAGAACTGGGAATACACACAATTGTCAGCATGAACCCAATCATGGTTGACGGTACCGGTATGTGTGGCGCCTGTAGATTAACTGTAGGAAATGAAGTGAAATTTGCCTGTGTTGATGGCCCTGAATTTGATGGCCATCTGGTAAACTTTGATGAGTCAATGAAGAGGCAGCAAATGTATAAGAGCGCAGAAGGTCGAGCAATACTGCGTGAACGTGAAGGAGATACTCATAAGAACGGCGGATGTGGCTGCAGCGACTGATTTTTATGTAAATAAATCATTATAGTTCTATTCGGAGCTTATTAATATACATCATAGATAGGAGTAAGTTATGGACGTATTAAAGAAAGTACCTGTTAGAGAGCAGGATCCTAAAGTAAGAGCAAGAAACTTCGAAGAAGTTTGCTTGGGATATAATATAGAGGAAGCACAAGCAGAGGCTAGCAGATGTCTGGAGTGTAAAAATGCAAAATGTATTAAGGGTTGTCCAGTATCCATAGACATACCTGCTTTTATCAAAAAATTAAAAGAGGGAAATCCAGAAGAGGCTTCTAAGGTAATCGGTCTATATTCAGCACTCCCTGCTGTTTGCGGAAGAGTATGTCCACAGGAATCCCAATGTGAGAAAGTATGTATTCGTGGTATCAAAGGTGATCCTGTTTCCATTGGTAAGTTGGAACGTTTTACGGCAGACTGGGCAAGAGAACACAATATTAAGCCGGAACCTCCGAAAGAAAAGAACGGCAAAAAGGTAGCTGTCATTGGTTCGGGTCCTTCTGGACTTACTTGTGCAGGAGATCTTGCGAAAATGGGTTATGACGTAACCATTTTCGAAGCTTTGCATGAACCTGGAGGTGTATTGGTATATGGTATACCGGAATTCCGTCTTCCAAAAGATACCGTTGTAAAAACAGAAATTGATAATGTTAAAGCACTTGGTGTTAAGATAGAAACAAATGTTGTAATCGGCAAATCAACCACCATTGATGAATTAATGGAGGAAGAAGGATTTGATGCAGTATTCGTAGGTTCTGGTGCAGGACTTCCTAAATTCATGGGTATACCTGGTGAAAATGCAAATGGTGTATTCTCTGCAAATGAATACTTAACCAGAAGTAATCTTATGAAAGCTTTCGATAAAAATTATGATACACCGATTGTTGCCGGTAAGAAGGTTGCAGTAGTCGGTGGCGGTAACGTAGCAATGGACGCGGCAAGAACTGCACTAAGACTTGGTGCAGAAGTTTATATTGTATATCGTAGAAGTGAAGAAGAACTCCCTGCCAGAGTAGAAGAAGTACACCATGCAAAAGAAGAAGGTATTATATTCAAACTTCTTACAAATCCAACGGAAATATTAGTTGATGAAAATGGTTGGGTAAAAGGAATGAAGTGTGTTGAGATGGAACTTGGAGAGCCGGATGCTTCTGGTAGAAGAAGACCGGTTGAAAAACCAGATTCTGAATTTGAATTGGAATTGGATACGGTTATTATGTCCTTGGGAACAAGTCCGAATCCATTAATCTCTTCAACAACAGATGGTCTTGAAATTAATAAGTGGAAATGTATTATTGCTGACGGCGAAAATGGACAGACTACTAAAGAAGGTGTTTTTGCCGGTGGTGATGCTGTTACTGGAGCTGCAACCGTAATCTTAGCTATGGGTGCAGGTAAGGCAGCAGCAAAGGGTATTGATGAATACTTAAGTAAAAAATAAGGTTATATGGAATTGAGACTTGTGCAGGTTTGTTAATTAATTACAACATCTGGCACAAGTCTTATTTGATTTACAATTTTTAGAAAAAACATGTTGCATTAAGGAAAAAGTGATTGCCTATTTTCCTCATTGTGGTATAATAGTAAGCACATAGCAAAAGAATAGTTCTTGTAAGAACAGAAATATTTGGGGTAAAATGCATGCAGAATATTATGAAATTCATAATGCCTGGGCTGTTAATAAACAATAGTAAAACATATATCATAGATTCTTTTATTGGGAATATTTTTATTACTGGCGTGTTAATTCTTCTGCTGCTTTTGATTCTTGTTTTATTCGTATTACGTATAAAGTACAAAGAAGAATGGTTGATCAAAAAAGAAGTTCAACAGTTGAAAGATAATATGGCCAATTTGGAAGCGGCCTATGAAGATGCAACGGTTACAAAGAATCGTCTAAGTGAAAAGTATGAAGAATTAAAACGTAGCAAAGAAAAAGTTAAGAAATTGGCATATACGGATTATCTAACAGAATTACCAAATCGACTATCATTTACTGAGATGCTTGATAGTGTAATGCTTACTTTACGAAACGAAGAAGTAATTGCTCTCATGGATGTAGACATAGATAATTTTAAAAATATAAATGACACTCTTGGACATTCTTATGGTGATGAACTTTTAATCGATGTAACACACCGTTTAAAACAGGCAATTGATGAGAATGACTATCTGGCACGCATCGGCGGGGATGAATTTATTATATTATCCCAGAATATAAAAGACATCGGAGAGTACGAGTCAAAAGTTAAAAAGATACAAAAGATATTTAGCTATCCTTTTGTATTAGCCATGAAGGAGTATTTTATAACAGTAAGTATCGGCATAACCATGGCACCTAGAGATGGTAAGACAACACAAGTTTTAATTAAGAATGTGGATTCCGCAATGTACCTTGCGAAAGATAATGGAAAAAACACATATGCGTATTTTGATAATTCAATCAATGAGAAATTCATGGAAAAGATTCAAACTCAATCCGAATTAAGAAAGGCATTGGAGAATCAGGAATTTGTGGTTTATTACCAGCCACAGGTCAATCTGGAAAATGATACGATTGTTGGTTTTGAAGCCTTAGTGCGTTGGAATCATCCAACGAAAGGTATTGTGGCACCAATGGAGTTTATTCCCTTAGCGGAGGAGACCGGTCTGATCGTACCGATTGGTAATTGGGTGTTAAGAGAAGCTTGCCAGCAATTAAAGAAATGGGAAGATGCAGGATTTAATAATCTTGTGATGGCAGTTAATATATCGGTTCGGCAATTTAAAGATAAAGAATTGCTAAATACGGTTAAAGAAGTAATCCTTGAAACAGGTATCGATCCAAACCATCTGGAATTAGAAATAACAGAATCCATTGCGTTAGAAGATATCGAATATTCGGTTTCCACCATCCGTAAGTTGAAAGATATTGGAGTGGCATTTTCCTTAGATGATTTTGGAACTGGATACTGTTCCATGAATTATTTAAAGATTTTACCAGTTAATAATTTAAAAATTGATAAGAGTTTTCTGGATACGGTGATGGATAGTTATAGTGACCAAAGCATTGTAAAAACGATTATCAAGTTAGCCCAGACCTTAGAACTCATTGTAATTGCAGAAGGTGTGGAAAGGAATGATCAGGCATCCTTCTTAAAAAATGTCAAATGTGATAAGGCGCAAGGATATCTGTATAGTAAACCATTACCAAAGGAAAAGGCTGAGGATTTATTATATAATTTTGATAGCGAACTTATTTAATGATTTCATAATAGACTTGTTAAGAGATGCACTATTAGTTTATAAAACTGATAGTGCTATTTTAATATCTTTTATATATAACTAACTTTTCTATACGGATGAGTGGAAAAGGAAGATAATAGTAAAATTTATTGACAAAAGCATAGTATATAGATATAATACAACTATTACACGTGTAGTAATTGGAGATTATATGGTCAACTACCTATCATTTCAAAAGCAGAAATGGACCTATCAAATTGATTGATACAAAAGTGATTAATTCTAATGGCTAAGTCATAAACTTTACTTTGAAATATTACAAATGTAATATAAAAAGAATAATGGATGTACTTTATCCATTAATAATTTTTAATGGAAGGATGAAAGAAATGAAACTATTTAGAAAAAGCTTATTCGTATTAATAATTTTATTAACTATGATAATCTTATCAGGGTGTAATAACAATGGAGATGCTTACCAAGAAACGGAAGACACGAAGGAGGTTAATACAATTACTCCGGCTACTGAATTAAAAAATGCCATCCCAATGGAAACTGAAGCAAATTATGAAGAATATTTTAATGGCAAAGTAGGGACGGCAGTGTTTTATTTAAATAAGGAGAACAAATATTATATATACAATAAAGAATTGGCAGAGAAGGAATCCTCGCCTTGTTCATCCTTTAAAATCATCTCCTGTCTTATGGGATTAGAGAGCGGTATCATTCATCCCGATAATTCAGTACTACCATGGGATGGTACAATTTATCCTGTTGCAGAATGGAATCAAGATATAGATTATGGACAGGCTTTTCAAAGCTCGTGTATATGGTATTTTAGAACAGTAATTGATTCAATAGGAGGAGATTATGTTCAGAATACATTGGATAAGTTAGATTATGGGAACTGTGATATCAGTAAATGGGAAGGCAGTTTAGTTAATATGATATTCCCGAATATGAAAGACAACCTTAAAGTGAATGGTTTTTGGCAGGAAGCATCCTTGCAAATCTCTCCACGGGAACAGGTAGATGTAATTAGAAGGATATTTGAAGAAAAAGATGTATTCAGTCAGGATAATCTTGATTTGGTGAAAGCAGTTATGAAAGTAAAGAACACAGATAGCACAGTTCAGATCTATGGAAAAACCGGAAGTGGTATTAAGGATGATAATTGGAATGATGCTTGGTTTGTAGGAATGTTCGATAAAAATAGTGATACAGTTTATTATGCTGTCCGCCTTAACCAGACAGGAATGAGAGGTCCAGACGCAAAAGAAATTGCACTTAATATAATTAAAAACGAATTTTCCGACTAGAATAATATTCTTAAAGGGTACGAAGAATGTGCGTAGCACATTCTTTGTTCATTCTAGCAAACTAATTATTATATGGAGAATATTTGAAAGTATATTAGGAAAAAATAGTGTATTAAACTCAAATATATGATAATGTAGTAATAATGAGTGATGTTATATTAGGAGAGGGTGATTTCATACTATGAACAAAATAAAGTGTGACAAAATTATTCTTGCCCTGTTTATTCTCATGGAGCTGCTATTATATATCACCTTTCTTTATCAGGATATTTTTAAGAAAGGTTCTCTTTTGGTATCAACAAATTTAAAATTCAGTAGTATTATTTTGTGTTTTGTAGCTGTGTTTTGGTTTTATGCAAGGGAGAGTATGACACTGGATATTGTACTTCTTAGGTGCGCTTTTCTATTTACTCTCATTTCGGATTTGTGCATATTAATGCTTGATTTTTATTACTTAGGTTTAATAACTTTTTGTATCGTACAATTATTATATTTAATCCGCTTGAACTGTTGGAGAAAAAAACAAGGAATTCACAGCGCTCTATGGATCTTAATTCTGCGGAATGTTTTATTTGCCATGGCGATAACAGGAATACTAATCACTCTTAAAATTTCCTTGGGGGGGTTAGTGTTAATTTCAATCTTCTATTTTGTCAGCATCTTCTTTAATACAGTGGATGCTATTCGGATACATTCAAGTGTACCGAAGATACAGTATAAACTCTATGCGATTGGAATGGTTTTGTTTTTTCTGTGTGATCTTAACGTTGGATTGTTTAATTTATCGGATTATATACAAATAGAAGAATCCTGGTTTCATAAAGTCTATGAATTTGCTACCATTGCCATGTGGATGTTCTACTTACCGTCACAAGTGCTGATTTCACTCAGTGGATTTAACAGAGATAGTTTCAGTGAAATTCACTAAATAAAGAAAGAAAAAATCTCTGAATTTTACTTAGGATTTGGCTTGCAACACGAAAAGATTATTGTTATGATTATTTTGTAAATACTATTCTGTTTTTTCTGATGCATTCATTGAATCCTTCTTTTTTATTTCCTATTTAATTATATTTTTTAATTTCTAAATTTCATTTTTATAATCTAAACTTCCCTATTTCCCCACTTTCGTTACTCACCACAATATTTATTAGAACCATTCTTGTATTCAAGTTTTCAATGAAATCACCGGAACAAACCCTATAAAAGTAAAGGAGAACTTATGGAAAATGGCAAAACCATCGAATTGCTGGGGTATAAGGAGTTCCTAGCAATGTTAAAAGACTTAGTAAAGGAGTCAATCGGGACGGAATATCGTGTGGACATTAATCATGTATTAAAGAATAATGCCATAGAATTAGACGGATTGATTATTCTAAAAGAAAACGAGAGAATTACTCCAAATATCTATCTCAACTCCTATTACGAGAGATATTTAGAAGGAGAAGAGTTGCCTGGATTAGCCGAAGAAATAATCGGTATATACATGGATACGATGGAAGATGGGGAAAAAGAAGCACTTTGTTTAAAATATGAATTTAATGAAATGAAAAACTGCATCATTTACCGACTTGTTAATTATGATAAGAATCGTAAATTATTACAGGAAGTACCTCATATTCGATTTCTAGACCTTGCAATTACCTTTCATTGTTTGGTTAAGAATAATAATGAGGGTATTGGAACGATACGAATTACAAACGAACATATGATGAATTGGAGAACAGATATTGAGGAACTTAAAACATTTGCTAGAGTAAATACACCGGAGATTTTTCCGGCGGTAATGAAAAGCATGAATGATGTGATCTTAGAGATACTAAAAAAAGATATGAAATCTATGTCATACTATCAACATGCAGATATTGAAGATAATCTATGTAATCAAATGAATGTCACATCAGAAGAGTTATTGAATTCTATTAAGGCTGGAATGGAGCATCAGAATTGCAAAGAGATGTATGTTCTAACCAATGAGAAAGGAATCAATGGTGCCAGCTGCCTCCTATATCCGGATATAATTAAAGAATTTGCAGGAGAATTAGGAACGGATTTCTATATTCTGCCAAGCAGTATTCATGAGATTATTTTAGTCATGGATAATGAGAATATCAATAAGTACATTCTGAAGGATATGGTACTTGATGTTAACCGCACTCAGGTTCCAGAAGAGGATATCTTATCGAATTCTGTATATTTTTACTCTCGTGAAAAAGATGCGATTTCTATGTAAAATTATTTAAAATGATATACCATGAATTCCCTATGAATCGATGTTGGAGTATTGATTTTAGATGATAAATGGGTTAAGCTTGTTCTATCTTTATGTAAAGAAATGACGATTTGAGGGAGGTAAAAATGTATACAAAAGTAATGTTATTAAAGCAAATAAAAGAATTGGGGATTAAGCCAGAGGATACTGTGATGATCCATTCTTCCATGAAGGCGATCGGGGAGGTAGAAGGAGGAGCGGAAACCGTATTAGATGCTTTTATCGAGTATTTATCCAATGGACTCCTGATATTTCCTACCCATACATGGGAGCAAATAAACAAAAATAATTGTATCTATGATTCAAAAACTGAACTTTCTTGCGTTGGTTTATTGACCAATTTGTTTTTGAAACGAGAATGAGTGTTTCGTTCCTTACATCCTACACACTCCGTAGCAGCAATTGGGAAAGATGCAGAGGGTTTTACGGAAGGGGAAGAATACAATGATTCACCATGCAGCAGAAAGGGTTGTCATGGTAAACTTTATGACAGAAAAGCCAAGATATTATTTTTGGGTTGTAACTTAAACCGTAATACTTTTCTACATGGTGTAGAGGAATGGAATCAGATTCCAAACCGATTAACTTCCGAATATGCGCAATTTTCAATTGTAATGCCGGATGGTAGTGTTTTACCAAGACCGATGTTACGTCATCATACCGAAGTGGGAGACATATCAAAGAATTACGGAAAAATGCTGCAACCATTTTTACATAAGGGGATTGGACATCAAGGAAAATTCGGGGATGCTGACTGCGTTTTATGTGATGCAGTTGGAATGGCTGACCTGGTAAGTGAATATCTGATGAAAAATCAGGATTTATTCTACAATTCAAATCCCATACCAACGGATTGGTACCTATAGTAAATTTGCAAATAGCATTCATATTTTTTTGGGTTTCGTACATCCTATCATTGAGTTGCAATAATTTGATTATGGGAGGTAACGAAATGGAAATAGTTAAAATTATCATATTGTCTTTAGGTTCTATTGGAGCATTGTTTATTCTCACAAAAATAATGGGTGACAGACAGATGTCTGAACTGAGTATGTTTGATTATATTAATAGCATTACAATAGGATCTATTGCTGCGGAAATGGCAACATCTCTTCAAGATGATTTTAAAGAACCATTAATTGCAATGATTGTTTATGGAGTAGTATCCTTTGGAATATCTTATATTACATGCAAATCAATGTTACTTAGAAGATTATTTGAAGGACATTCCTTGATCATGTATCAGAATGGTCAATTGTACGAAAAAAATCTGCTGAAAGCAAAGGTTGATGTCTGTGAATTCTTAGCAATGTGCCGGGTTTCTGGTTATTTTGATCTGGAAGATATTCATACTGCTTTTATGGAGCCAAATGGAAGACTTAGTATCATTCCAAAGGTAGATAAAAGACCTGTAACAATGTCCGATATGAAATTAACTGCTGAACAAAACTTTCCGCTGGCAAATGTTATTATTGATGGGCATGTTATGAAAGAAAATCTGAAATCTACAGGAAAAAATGAGCAGTGGCTGAAAAAACAATTAAGTTCTTATGGAGTTACAGAGTTAAAAGAAATCATGCTTGCAACCTGTGACAGTACGAATAATAAACTCAACGTTTATGTGAAATTGCATAAGAAGAAGACAGAGGATATATTTGAGTAGCAAAAAATGCACCTGACTGGATTCGAACCAGCGACCTTTCACTTCGGAGGCGAACGCTCTATCCACTGAGCTACAGATGCATAAAGACATTCTACCTTAAATCAATAAATTGGGCAAGTCATTTTTTTGTTTTTCTGATTATTTGATTGGATGCTAGAAATCAAGCCATATGGGGTATTATGGCGTGAAATGTTACAAAATTGTTAAATTTATTACAAATAAGATAAATTATAGTATTGATTTTTCTCTTATTATTTGTTAGTATATAGAAAAGATAATTTCTGTAACGTGTAAACAATTAAAGGAGAACTATATGAAACTTAAATATAAAAAGATGATTATTATGATAAGCATGTGTACTATGGGCATTGGAATGGTTACTTTTTCCATGAAT
This sequence comes from Bacillota bacterium, assembly GCA_023443225.1. Taxonomy (GTDB): domain Bacteria; phylum Bacillota; class Clostridia; order Lachnospirales; family Lachnospiraceae; genus Anaerocolumna. The sequence goes on along the minus strand of JAEZVF010000054.1, from coordinate 6,489 downwards.
GGTGAGTCGAAAGAGGCAACTACAGAAGTAGAAAGTTTGTCAATGAAAAGTGCTGTTGCTTTTAACACAAGCTCAGATTCTGGAGAAGTAAGCTCTGTGTTTGCAGCTGCAGTAGAAGCGGCTTCTCCTACTCCCACGGAAATTCCAGTTGTAGAAGAACCGAATCCTTTGGTACAGAATACAAATGAAGAGATTACTACCTTAATTACCAGTTATCTGAACGCAAAATTAACCCATAAAGCAGACAGTTTTAAAGGCGTTGTTAATGATGTTAGTTTAATTGATAGCAAGGCATTGGAGAGAAAAACAAAATATTTTGAAAAATTTGAGAATTTGACCTGTTACACCAAAAAGGGACCGGAAGAAGGCTCCTATATTGTCTATGCCTGTCATGAAGTTAAAATAATAGATATTGAAACGCTTGCTCCAGCAATGGATGAGTTTTATGTAAAGACGGATGAGAATGGAAAGCTTTACGTTTACTTGGGTGAAATTGATGATGCTACCGGACGGTATTTAAATGAAGCACGAGAGTCAGAAGATGTTTTAAATTTGATTTATAGTGTTAATGAGAAGCTAGCAAAAGCACGTGAAACGGATCCAGTTCTAGATGAGTTTAATAAAAAACTTGAAGAAGCTATAAAGAATGTAACAAAGAAATAATAAAGGTAATACATGCAATGAATGGAACAATCAAAGGATAAAGGGGCAGGACTTGTATTTCAAGGATACAAGTCCTGTTTTACTTGTACTTTTTATTTTGTCCTGTTATAATACTAAAGAAATATGCAGACAATTAGAATGAAAGCGGAAGGTAAAAATGGCAAAGAGGACGAAAAGACTAATTGAGGAATCACAAGAGGATGATAGCATTCGAATAAATAAATACCTTAGTGATGCAGGAGTATGCTCAAGAAGGGAAGCAGATCGATTTATTCAATCCGGTGAAGTTACAGTGGATGGAGTAACCGCAACGATTGGAACAAAGGTAAGCAAAGGACAGAAGGTAGTATTCTGTGGCAAACCAATTAAAAAAGACGAGCAGTTGGTTCTAATAGCCTTTCATAAACCACAAGGTATTGTCTGTACGACAGATAAAAGAGAGAAAGATAATATCATTGATTTTATACAGTATGGGAAAAGGATTTATCCGATTGGAAGACTGGATAAGGATTCGGAAGGTCTCATATTACTTACCAATGACGGAAATATAGTCAACAAAATATTAAGAGCCGGAAATAATCATGAAAAAGAATATATCGTAACCCTGAATAAGCCAATAACATCAGAGTTTCTAAAAGGCATGGCAGCGGGTGTTCCAATTCTTGATACAGTAACTCGTCCTTGTAGCATCAAAGCATTGGATAAGTTTACATTTCAAATTATACTGACACAAGGATTAAACCGGCAGATTCGACGAATGTGCGAGTACTTTGATTATAAGGTTTTAACTCTGAAAAGAATTCGGATTATGAATATTAATTTGGGTTATCTACAGCTTGGCGGTTATCGGAATGTTACCGAGAAAGAAATCGAAGGACTGAAGGAATTAATGGGAAATTCTTTAAATACACCACTTCAGTCTGTGGATGAATATAAACAAGAAAATGATCGAATCACACCAGAATCAAAGCATGTGGAATCTATTCATGGGAATTCAGTTCATGCGGATTCCAATCATAAGAAATATGGAACTTCCCGCCATAAGACTTCTGGACAAAAGCCGAAAAAGGATTACTATCACAAAGGAAAGAAGCCACAACTAAGCAGAATATCTACCTTGGTAAAAGAAACTTCAAAAGTGGAACATGATAAAGACCTCGTTAAAAAAGAATTTACGGGGAAAGAGTCTGATAAATTCAAAAAAACTAAAGTTAAGGTAAGTGGATCTTCTAATAAAAAATCTTATAAATCAGAGGATGCGTCTAAGAGGAAGGCTTCTATCGGTAAATCTGTGGGTTCAATTAAGAGAACTTCGGAATATGGTAAACTGGAGATACCCCCGAAGAAGGGCGATTCAAATACCCTGAATAAGAACGGTTCAAATGTCCCGAAGAAGAATGGTTCGAATGACCCAAAGAAGAGTACTTCGTACACTCCTAAGAAAAGTACATCGTCTTATGGAAAGACGGAGCATTATAAAAGCAAGATGAACAAGACCTCAAAGAATAGAAGATAATTCAAAGAATAAATAACAATTCAAAGAATAAATGATAGGAGCCATTGTATGGAAGCTAAATTAAACCGAGTGAAAGAATTGGTCGCTAAACTGAATGAAGCCGGTAAAGCTTATTACCAAGAAAATCGTGAAATTATGAGCAATTATGAATACGATGCTTTGTACGATGAACTTCTGAGTTTGGAAAAGGAAACGGGAGTCGTTCTTTCCAATAGTCCCTCCATCAATGTCGGTTATGAAATTTTAAGTGAATTACCAAAAGTGAGACATGATGCGCCAATGCTTTCTCTGGATAAGACTAAGGATGTTCAGACATTAAAAAGCTGGGTTGGAAAACAGAAAGGCCTGTTATCCTGGAAATTAGACGGACTTACTATTGTACTAACATATCGTGACGGTAATCTTGATTTGGCAGTAACCCGAGGAAATGGAGAAATCGGTGAAGTAATTACTAACAATGCTAGGATGTTTAAAAACATTCCACTTAACATCAGCTACAAAGGAGAGTTGGTGCTTCGTGGGGAAGCTGTGATTAAATATTCTGATTTTGAAAAAATCAATGCGGAAATTACAGATGTAGATGCAAAATATAAGAATCCTAGAAATCTTTGCAGTGGTAGCGTAAGACAATTGAACAATGAGATTACGGCAAAGAGATCTGTACATTTTTTTGCATTTAACGTAGTAAGTGCATTAGGAGATGTTGATTTTCATAATTCCAGAGAAGAACAAATACTCTGGTTGAATTCCTTGGGATTTGATACGGTAGAATATAAGAAAGTACAAGATAATACCATAGAAGAAGCAGTGAAATGGTTTTCAGAACAGATTCCACAAAATGATTTCCCTTCGGATGGACTGGTATTACTTTTTGATGATATTGCCTACGGCAAATCACTTGGATCCACAGCCAAATTCCCGAGGGACTCCATTGCCTTTAAATGGGCAGACGAGATACAGGATACAACACTACAAGAGATTGAGTGGAGTGCATCTAGGACTGGATTAATCAATCCGATTGCTGTATTTGAACCGGTGGAGTTAGAAGGTACAACAGTCAGCCGCGCAAGTGTCCATAACTTAAGCATTATGGAAGCATTAGAACTTGGAATAGGTGATATTATTCAAGTATATAAAGCAAATATGATTATCCCTCAGATTGCAGACAATTTAACCCGTAGTGGTCAGATTCAGATACCGGATCATTGTCCTGTGTGCGGGCATTCTACACAGATTCGCCAAGATAATGATGTAAAGTCCTTATATTGCGTGAATCCAGACTGTCTCGCCAAGAAGATAAAATCTTTTACTCATTTTGTGAGCAGGGATGCCATGAATATCGAAGGATTATCCGAAGCTACTATAGAAAAACTCATTGCAAAAGGATTGATACAGGAACTTGCTGATATTTTCCATGTAGAAAAATATAAGGAAGAAATCATTTCCATGGAGGGATTTGGCGAAAAGTCTTATAAAAATTTGATTACTTCCATAGAAAAAGCAAGAAATACCACACCTGAAAAATTCCTCTATAGCTTAGGAATAACAAATATTGGTTTATCAAACGCTAAGGTCATCTGTAGACAATTCCAAGATGATATCGAGCGAGTAAGAAACGCAGATAGAGATCTTCTGGTGACAGTTCCTGGTGTAGGCGATGTGATTGCAGATGCTTTCTGCGAATTCTTCCAAAATGAAAACAATCGGAAGATCGTAGACGACCTGTTGAAAGAAGTGTATCTTGAGAAGCAAGAAATCAGTAATGAAAATCAGGTACTCTTAAATAAAACATTTGTTATCACGGGTTCCTTGGAACAGTTCTCTAATCGAAACGAATTGAAGGATCTAATTGAACGAAAAGGTGGAAAAGTCACCGGTTCTGTAACTGCAAAAACGGATTATTTAATCAACAACGATACGATGTCCAATTCCACCAAGAACAAGAAGGCAAAAGAATTGGGTATTCCGATTATAACAGAAGAAGAATTTATAGAATTTATAAAATAAGTATTTATAAATATCTTTTTATGAGTTAATTTAATTTTTATGATTTAATTAATCGCTTCATTTTTATGTTATTTATGGAATTTGGATATAATTTCATCTTTGTGATTTAGTTAGGTGTAATTACTGTAATTTAAGTGTCAAATTTGGAATAGTTATTGTTTCAGTTTTTGGCATTTAGTTAATGTTGACTTTATATTTAAAATGTTGTATATTAAAAATTAAATAATAAAGGCTATGAAGAGAAAAGTAAGCAGTGGGATATGTTACAGAGAGCTTCCGTGGTGAGAAGAAGCACAGAATACATTGTTGAATATGGTCTTGGAGCTGCGTACCGACTACAATCAGGATTGTATAGGCTACGATGGGAGTGCCCATTACTGCACCAGAGTATCGAAGCAATTCCGTACTCGCCGAGGTCTACATTGTGAAATGCAGATAAATTAAGGTGGTATCACGAAGCATATGAGCTATCGTCCTTTAAATTACAATAAGGAGGGTAGCTTTTTTTAGTCTAATTATAATTAAGCAAAAGTAAATCAAAAAAATAGTAAAGATGGTGATGAAATGCCGATTAAAGTACAAAGTGAATTACCGGCTAAGAAAATATTAGAAGATGAGAATATATTTATGATGGACGAAACCCGTGCTATGCATCAGGACATTCGACCACTTAGAATTGCAATTCTTAACCTCATGCCCTTAAAAGAGGATACCGAAGTTCATTTGCTGCGTTGTTTATCCAACACGCCCCTACAGGTGGATATTACATTTTTAACAACAGCAACTTATGTTGGAAAAAATACAGCTACAAGCCACCTAGACCAGTTTTACCTAACCTATGAAGATGTTAAAAACATGAAATTTGACGGTTTGATTATTACAGGAGCACCAGTAGAACAGATGGAATTCGAGGAGGTTGCCTACTGGGACGAACTAAAGAAGATTATGGGATGGTCGAAAACCAATGTTACCTCGACCCTTCATATCTGCTGGGGAGCACAAGCTGGTTTATATTATCATTATGGAATTCCTAAAATGTCTCTAGAGCAGAAAATGTTTGGAGTATTTCCACACAAGGTACTGCATCGAAAAGTTCCATTTATTCGTGGCTTTGATGATGTATTCTATGCTCCACATTCCAGACACACCACGGTATCTCCGGAGTTGATTCGCAACAATCCAGCCTTAACCATATTAGCAGAATCCGAAGAAGCAGGAGTGTTCATCGTAATCGCAGAAGATGGAAAACAGATCTTCGTAATGGGACATCTCGAATACGACCGAATGACTCTCGACAAAGAATACAAACGAGATAAAGACAAAGGCCTAGATATCGACTTACCACAGAATTATTATCCATGCAACAATGATTTGGAGAAACCAACTATGTTATGGCGATCCCATTCTAATGCAATGTATACGAATTGGTTGAATTATTATGTATATCAAGTAACGCCATACGAACTGTAGGAATTGCCTAAAAACCCTAGATTTTAAGTGGTTTACAGCGATTTGGAAGTGCTTTTTCTTATCACAAAATATCGTATGTTTTGGGGCAAAAATGAAGTCAAAAGGAGTCAAAATTGGAATCAAAAATGAGTGAAAAAGGTGTTGAAATTTCTATCTGATGCAGTGGTGACAATTGGGTTTAGAATGAGATTGATGTAGTTAGTTTCTTTGGCGTTAATTGAGTTTTGATTTGAATCTGAAGTTAGATTTTTTGGCAGTAATGTGTAAAATTTAATGAATTGTAATGATGAAAAATGATTGCAGAAAATAATCTGCGAAATGAGAATGGATACATGAAATGTATGTAAAGCAGTATGATTTGAAGTTGTCTGTGAAGGTGACTTTGGCATGCTGCTTTTTATTTTTCTTTTAACTGTAGATGGAGGATTGGAATTGTAAATGATGTTTGGGATTTTGAGAAAGGAAGATTATGATACAGGGAATATATGTAAGGTATAACGAACAGAGAAATTGTGTTGATGTGACGGTTTATGAAGTAGGATATATATTACGTCTGGATTGTGTTAAATGGGAAGTTGGAATTAAGACAATTATGAATCTCAGGGAAGGCTGGATGCATTAGCAATTGATGATCCAATGGAGTATGTGAGGCTGGGATTGGATTAAGAAATGCAGGTGTGGGTGGATGCTATAGATGATGAAAGGGTATCGCGTTATCTTAAATTCGGGGGTGTTCGCCACATGGCAACACCCCCGAAACACTTGATTCTTATTAAGTTAACATTTTTTATTGTTCACTACGTTGTTCTTTCAGCCTCTGAATCATGATTCTA
>JAEZVF010000091.1 GCA_023443225.1 Bacillota bacterium | reverse complement strand
TTCAAGCGGGGCTTATTAAAGTGCCTCTAATCAATGTACTGCCACACTTATACAATTCGAAAAACGGCAGATTGGCACTTTGGTAAGACTTTCCTGTTTTTCAATTGCAATTTGCGGAAACTCAAGTACCAATATCTTTGGTTAGTGGATTAGCTTATAGGATTTATTACAATAGTATGATTCAACAGGCATATTCCCGAATTGAGCAAAATTCCATGCAGCATGAGGTAATCGTGACAGAACGATTGAATTCTTATAAAACAGTGCTATATGAGATTTTGACAGATCGTAAATTTATCAGGCTTACGGAAGGAATTAATCGGTTAGAGGATAAAGAGTTATTGGTGAAAAAATCTTATACAGAAAACATGCTTAAAAATTATGCGTATATGAATGATGCAATCAAAAGCATTGCTTTTTTGTCGGATAGCGGAGTGACGGTAGAACATTCAAAATATTATGGAAGTTTTGATGCAGTGCTTTGGTCGAAGAAAGTAGATACAAATCAAATCTATGAAACGGTTAATAAAGTTGGAGGTATGTGCTATCTGACCGCAATTAATTTGTCAAATATCAAGAATAGAACCGATTATGTTATTTTAATGGGGTTTCCGGTGAGGAATCTTGTTACAAAAGTACAGACAGGAATTGTATTGATTGCTTTGGATGATAATATTTTACTCTATGATCAGAAAAATGGTGTATTCGATAAGGGAAACGCCCAAAAGGAAGGAATCCAAACGCTTATCGTGGATGAAAATAATAGAATATTAGCAGCAACCTGTGATGTTCAAATTACAGATTATTATGATAATGCGATTCAGGAGATGTATTCGGGTGAGAAAAGCCTTCTGGAATGGAGACGTAATATTGGAGGAACGAAGTGGCAGATTGTAAATGTAGTTAATAAAGCCACGTATTTAAAAGACATTCGCTTTTTTGAAAAAATAGTTATTTTATTAGCTGTTGTCATTACACTAATTTTCTTTTTACTTATGATGTACATATCAAAAAAATATGTTAATAAAATCGGCAAGATTGCCAGGGGAATTGGAAAATATGCAGGCTCTCCTGGAGAGGAGATTAATGTTGATATTGATAAAGAAGACGAATTGTATGTTATTGCAAGGCAGTTTCGTAATATGACAATAAGGGTCAACCGGCTATTGGAGAAACTAGAACATAAAAATATCGAAATCGAAAAAGCAATTACAAGTCAGAAACATGCTGAAATCAAAGCATTAGAAGCGCAGATTAATCCTCATTTTCTATTTAATACATTGGATTCCATAAACTGGCGCGCAATAGAACATGGGGAAGAAGAAATCAGTGATTTGTTAGGTACGCTCGGAAGTCTCTTGAGATACAGCGTATCGAATATTGACATGCTAGTATTACTCAGTGCGGAAATCAGTTGGTTAAGAAAATATATCTTTCTGCAAAGAGATCGTTTCCATTATTCTTTTGACTGCGAATATGACATACAGGAGGAGGCTTTGGATTTCCCAGTTTATAAAATGCTATTGCAGCCCATCATTGAAAACACGATTCTGCATGCGTTTGAAGATGTAAAAAAAGGAGGGCTTATCTACGTACGAAGTTATGTAAGAGAAGATGGTAGGCTTTATATCAGTATTAAGGATAATGGCAGAGGTATAGAAGAAGAAAAGCTAAAGGAAATCCAGTCAAGCATTCTTGAAGGCAGGTCCCTTGACAGTAATAGTATTGGTATCAGTAATATCGTAAACCGACTTAACATTTATTATCATGGAAAGGCAGAATTAAATGTGTTTAGCACATTTGGAGAGGGAACGGAATTTATTTTGTTGCTGCCTGAACTATGTGAGAAGCCAGAAGTGAGGTAAAGGTATGGTTAAGATTATTGTAGTGGAAGATGAGTATAGAATTCGAACGGGGTTAAGCAACCTGATAGGAAAGGTTAATACAAAGTGTAAGGTTATTGCAGAAGCGGAGAATGGATATGAAGGTTTAAAATTAATACAGAGCCTTGAGCCGGATATTGTGATTACTGATATCAGTATGCCTAAATTTGATGGTCTACAGATGATAGAAAAGGCAATCGAGTTGGGAATACAAAGTAAATTTGTAATACTGAGTGGTTATGCAACGTTTGAATATGCTCAAAAAGGGATAAGTCTGGGAGTAAAGGAGTATCTGCTGAAACCGGTTACGATTACAAATGTTCGGGAGCTGTTGGACAAGCTGGTTGAGTCCGAGGCGCATACTGAACAGGTGGAAAATGAATCGGAACAAGTTCATTCTCAAGTAGTATCCGACATGATTCATATCATTGAAACAAATTACGGGCAGCGATTGGGTTTAGAATATTTTGTAGAGAAGTATCGGCTCACCCCAGAGTATATCAGTGTACTTTTTACGAAAGAAACCGGTGTTACATTTTCTAATTATGTGAAAAGGGTAAGAATTGAAAAGGCGAAGGAGCTTTTGTTACATACAAATATGAAAATTTATGAAGTAGCATGCAGAGTGGGATATCCGGATCAGAAGTATTTTTCAAAGGTGTTTAAAGAATATACGGGGGTTTCCGCAAAGCGGTTTGCTATTAATCAGAGTAAAAAGACGAAATAATTATCTTAGTTTACTACACTTTTATTAAGATTGTATAATTTTTTTTAAGATCATAAGACGGTATACTGAACATACAACGAAGCAACAGAAATGGAGGAAATGATATGAGAAAAAAACTTGGGGCATATCTAGCAATAGCTATGAGTGTAGTAATGCTAGCAGGCTGTAGTAAAAGTACAGCAACAACAGGAAGCAAAGAAACGACAGAAAAAACAGAAACAACAGAAACAGCTGCTGTTAGTAAGGAAGCAGCAACAGGTAAAGACGGAAAGACAGAAATTACATTTTGGCATTATATGTCGGAGGACAAAGAAGGAAAATATGTAAAGGAAGCAGTGGATGAATTTAACAAGTCTCAAGATGAGATCTTTGTAGATGCTCAGTACATACCTAGAGAAGAACTGATGAAGCAGTATACCATCGGTGTTGTATCAGGAGAACTTCCGGATTGTGGTATGGTTGATAATCCAGACCATAACTCTTATGCGTCCATGGGAGTTTTCGAGGACATTACTGACCTATATAATTCTTGGGATGAAGCAAACTTCTTAGATGGTTCTTTAAACTCCTGCAAATATGAAGGTAGACTATACGGTATCCCTTGGGGGAATAACTGCTTAGGTTTATTCTATAATGAAGAAATGCTAGCTGCAGCTGGCGTAGAAGTTCCAACAACTTGGAGTGAGTTAGAAGCAGCGTGTGAAAAGTTAACAACAGATACCGTAAAAGGCCTCGCTATTTCTGCAATTGGAAATGAAGAAGGCACCTTCCAGTATATGCCATGGTTACTTTCTTCCGGCGGAAGTGTTACGGACTTAACTTCAGAAGGCTCAAAAGCATCCTTAACTTATTTAAGCAATTTAGCTGAAAAGGGATATATCAGTAAAGAATGCGTAAACTGGACACAGGCAGATGCAGAAAAACAATTTGCATCAGGACAGGCTGCAATGATGATTAATGGACCATGGCAATTCTCCGGATTAGCAGATGATGCTCCTGATTTGAAATATGGAGTTACTAAAGTACCGAAATCAGATGATGGTGTTTACGCATCTGTATTAGGTGGAGAAAATGTAGCAATTTGTAAAAACGCTAATGTAGAAGCATCCTGGACTTTCCTTACTTATATGACGAACAAAGATAATTCGCAGAAGATTTGTTCTTCCATCGGACGTTTCTCACCAAGATCTGACGTAGATGTTAAGGTTATGTTTGCAAATGATCCTAAGAGTGCGGTGTTTGCTGAATTAATGCCAGATGCACAGTCTCGCGGTCCTTCACCAAAATGGCCTGAGATCTCAGCAGCAATTTATACAGCTGAGCAGGAAGTACTTACAGGACAAAAAGATGTTGATACAGCTATGGCAGATGCACAAGCAAAAATAGATGCGTTAACAGAGACTGAATAGACAGAAGAAATATGAAATAGAAGTCTCATCACGTAAACAATGATAGATTGTAATGTGGTGAGGCTTTTGTTTTAAGAAAGGAAAATGAATATGCAGTCAAAAAGAGAAAAAAGAGAGAAAGTAATCGGATATTTTTTCATTTTACCGGCAGTGCTTTATATGCTGATTTTTATTGGTTATCCAATTATATACAACTGGATCATCAGTTTTCAGGATGTAACAGCTACAACACTTGCTAGTGCAGTTCGAGATTTTATCGGTCTGGATAATTATAAGAACATAATCTTAGAACCAACTTTTTTTAAAGCTATCAGACAGACCTTTTTCTATACAGTATTTTGCTTGGTATTTCAATTTACATTAGGATTTTTATTTGCAATGTTTTTTTCTAAGAAATTTACGTTATCAAAACCCATTCGTGGCTTTATAGTAATCAGTTGGATGCTTCCGGTTACGGTAACAGCATTAGTATTTAAGTTTATGTTTGCAGAAAGTAACGGAATTGTTAATTTGATACTTATGAATTTACATATTATTAGTAAACCGATTGGTTGGCTGATAAATAGTAATACAGCTATGTGGGGCCTTATCATAGCAAATTCCTGGGTTGGAATTCCATTTAATATGTTACTTCTGACAACCGGTTTAAATAATATTTCGACAGACGTTTATGAAGCAGCTAATATTGATGGAGCTAATTCTCTTAAACGCTTTACAAAGATAACATTACCGCTGTTAAAACCGACAATCATGTCTGTTTTAGTACTTGGATTTGTTTATACATTTAAAGTGTTTGATTTGGTTTACGTAATGACGGGCGGCGGTCCGGTGGATGCAACAGAGGTTATGTCAACCTACTCTTATAAGTTGTCTTTCCAGTTGTTTCATTTTGGTGAAGGAGCAGCGGTTGCAAATGTATTGTTTGTATGCTTGTTCTTTGTAGCATTACTTTATTTGAAAACAATCTCGAAAGACGAGGTGATCTAATATGAAAAAAGTTTATTTAAACGAACGCCAAAGAAATATAGTGTTAAATATATTAGGAGTATTAATTGCTATAGTTTTTTTATTTCCTATTTATTGGATTGTATCAAATTCATTTAAGTTAGATGGTGAGATTTTTTTAAGCAAACCAACCTTTTGGCCACAGCAATTTACATTAAAAGCTTATAAGGATCAATTATCTGATTTACTGGGACCATTGAAGAATTCAATTGTTATTGCATGCGGTTCCATGCTCCTCTCAATGTGTCTCTCAATTCCAGCAGGATATGGTTTGGCTAGATTTCGTGTAAAAGGTATGAAATTCTTTGTACTAATCTTTTTAGTGACACAGATGCTGCCTGCATCTTTGGTTCTGACACCTTTATTTTTAATTTTTTCAAAACTAAGGATTTTAAATACTTATCTGGCTCCAATATTATCAACTGCTACGATTTCCATTCCGTTTACGATTTTATTACTCCGACCTAATTTTTTAAGTATGCCTAAGGAATTGGAAGATGCAGCAAAAATAGATGGCTGTAACACCTTTTCCTCATTTTTAAGAATAGCAATTCCTATATCAAAACCGGCAGTAATTACAGCAGGGTGTTTTAGCTTTGTTATGTCGTGGAATGATTTGGCATATTCCATGACCTTTAATACAAATATAGATATGAGACCAATGACGGCAGCAATCTATAATTTTATGAATCAGTATGGAACCAAATGGAACTGTATCATGGCCTATGGTGTTTTGTTAATCTTACCAACATGTTTTATCTTTGTAACTATGCAGAAACATATCGTCAGCGGACTGGTGAGCGGTTCCGTGAAAGGCTAGAAAAACAAGAAAGAAGATGCCGCTTACGGCAATGGAGGTACTTATGAGCTGTTTTAAACAAGAAGGAAATAAGTTAGTGTTTCGTTATGATGCAGAAAAAATGTGGATAGAACCATGGGGAGAGAATAGCTTCCGTGTGCGTTCTACAAAGATGGCAGAAATGCTGCTTGAAGATTGGGCATTGACCGAGCCAGTAGCAGAGTGTGTGACGGACATTACCATCACAGAAAAACTGGCGACTATAGTGAATGGCAAAATAAAAGCTACCATCTCTAATTTTGGAAGAATGACATTATATAACCAAAAGGGTGAGATTTTATTAGATGAATACATTAGAAACCGTCTTGATTTACAGGCAGATTATTGCAGTGCACTTGGTATTGATGCAAGGGAGTTTCGTCCTATTTTAGGAGGGGATTATGAAATATCCATGAGATTTGTTTCTAATCCGGCAGAGAAAATATACGGTATGGGACAATATCAGCAGCCATATTTAAACTTAAAGGGTGTTGATTTAGAGCTTGCACAAAGAAACTCTCAGGCATCGGTTCCATTTGCAGTTTCCTCTTTGGGATATGGTTTTCTGTGGAATAATCCAGCAGTAGGACGCGTAACCTTTGGTAAAAATATCACGACATGGCATGCAGTATCATCAAAGCAATTGGACTACTGGATTACGGCAGGTGACACTCCGGCAGAAATTGAAGAAGCATATGCATGTGTTACTGGAAAAGTACCCATGATGCCGGAGTATGGTCTTGGTTTCTGGCAGTGCAAGCTTCGTTATCAGACACAGGAAGAATTATTGTCCATTGCAAGAGAATATAAGAAGAGAAACTTACCGATTGATGTAATTGTCATCGATTATTTCCATTGGCCGGCACAAGGGGATTGGAGATTTGACTTAACTTACTGGCCGGATCCTGACGCAATGATTGCAGAACTGAAAGAAATGGGAATTGAACTGATGGTATCTATTTGGCCCACGGTGGATTATCGCAGTGAGAATTTTAAAGAGATGAAAGAAAATGGATACTTAATCCGCACCGATCGTGGTTTTAGAATCGTGATGCCGTTCCAGGGCAATACGGTACATTATGATGCTACGAATCCGGAAGCAAGGGATTATGTTTGGAATAAAGCAAAACAGAATTACTATGATAAGGGAATTAAATTGTTTTGGCTGGATGAAGCAGAGCCGGAATATTCAGCATATGATTTTGATAATTACCGCTATCATCTGGGACCGAATGTTCAGATCGGCAATATCTATCCGAAACTGTATGCAAAGACATTTTTTGATGGAATGAAAGCAGAAGGACAAGAAAATATTGTGAATCTGTTACGCTGCGCATGGGCCGGGTCACAGAAATATGGAGCACTCGTATGGTCAGGGGATATACATTCCAGCTTCTTTAGTTTAAGAAACCAGTTAGCAGCAGGACTTAATATGGGGTTGGCAGGTATCCCATGGTTTACAACAGATATCGGAGGATTCCATGGTGGCAATCCGGATGAACCGGAATTCAGAGAACTTTTGGTTCGTTGGTTCCAGTATGGTACATTTTGCCCGGTTATGAGATTACATGGGGAGAGGCAGCCTATGAAGCCGCAATATGGTACAACCGGTGGTGCAACTTGTCTATCCGGTGCGGATAATGAAGTATGGTCCTTTGGTGAGGAAGCTTATGAAATATGCAAGGAATATTTGCAAATGCGTGAAAACATGAGAGATTATACTAGAAGCCTGATGAAAGAAGCTCATGAAAAGGGTACACCGGTGATGAGAACATTATTTTATGAATTCCCACAGGATTCTCATGCTTGGGAAGTGGAAGATGAATTCTTATTTGGTGGAGATGTTCTGGTTGCTCCGATTTTATATGAGAAGCAAAGACAGAGAGAAGTTTACCTGCCGGCAGGAGTACAGTGGAAGAATATATGGACCGGTAAACTCTATGAGGGCGGACAATCTATTTCGGTAGATGCACCAATTGAGCAGATTCCGTTGTTTATAAAAGAAGGAAGCAAGGTAAGAATCCGTTAATTTTAGAAGGTTGGAGACGAAGTAGATGATGAAGAGTGCAGTTTTTTATGGTAAACATGATATTCGAGTGGAAGAATGGAAAAAGCCTGAAGTTTCAGAAGAAGAAGTTCTAATTAAGGTGATGGCCTGTGGAATTTGCGGGACAGATGTACATATTTATGAAGGTGACAAGGGGGCAGCGGATACCACACCACCAACCATACTTGGGCATGAGTTTGCAGGTGTTGTAGAAGCAGTAGGGAGTAAGGTATCCTCCTTTAAAGCAGGAGACAGAGTGTGTGTGGATCCGAATCAGCTATGCGGAAATTGCGATTATTGTCGAAGCGGATTAGGACATTTCTGTGAGTGTATGGTAGGTATTGGAACCACTAGCAATGGTGCATTTGCAGAATATTGTGTAGTGAAACAATCACAGGTATATCATCTTGCCGATACAACAACGTTTGAAGAAGGTGCTATGACAGAACCTCTGGCATGTTGTTTACACGGTATTGATATGTGTGATATAACACCATCAAGTGTGGTAATGGTGATTGGCGGCGGCATGATTGGTCAATTAATGATTCAGCTGGCAAAATTGGCAGGAGCTTACAAGATTATCCTGCTTGAACCGGTTGCTGTTAAAAGGGAAATGGGCAGAAAACTTGGTGCAGATATTTGTATTGACTCCATTCATGAGGATGTATCTAAGATACTAAAGGAAAAGCAAGTAAGCAGAATAAACACCGTGATAGAGTGTGCCGGTTTACCTGAAACAATAAAACAAGCTATTGGATTTGCTGGAAAGAAATCAACAGTTATGATGTTCGGTCTTACAAAACCGGATGAAACTGTAGATATTAAGCCATTTGAATTTTTTGAAAAAGAGATTGTGCTAAAATCATCGTTTATTAATCCCTATACTCAACAGAGAGCACTTGATCTAATCAACGCTAAAAAAGTAGATGTTCGTTCCATGGTCTGTGGCTGCCTGGGGTTGGATGAACTCAATGAAGTACTGAAATCACCGGAAATGAGAGCAAAAGGAAAATATATTATTAGCCCATGGAAATAGTAGAATTAATTCATACATATTCAGGAGGTAACTATGTTACAACAAGTAATGACAGCACCAGGTGTAATTGAATTTAATGAAGTTCCAATTCCAAAGATTAACGAGAATCAGGTTTTAGTTAAAATTATGAAAATCGGAATTTGTGGATCAGATATTCACGTGTTTCATGGAGAACATCCTTTTACCTCTTATCCGGTTACACAAGGACATGAAGTGTCTGGTGAAATTGCATCCTTGGGTGCAAAGGTAACTGGATTTAAAGTAGGACAAAAAGTAACCCTACAGCCTCAGGTAGTATGTGGCGAATGCTATCCTTGCCGTCATGGTAAATACAACCTTTGCGAAGAGTTAAAAGTCATGGGTTTTCAGACAACCGGAGTAGCATCTCATTTTTTTGCAGTAGATGCAGAAAAGGTGACGCTGCTGCCGGATGATATGAGCTTTGACGAGGGAGCAATGATTGAACCTCTTGCAGTTGCTGTACATGCCATAAGGCAGGCAGGCGATGTTAAAGGCTTGAAGATAGCAGTTCTTGGAGCCGGTCCTATTGGAATTTTGGTGGCACAGGTGGCTAAGGGAATGGGTGCAGAAAGTGTCATGATCACAGATGTAAGTGACTTGCGTTTATCTAAAGCAAAAGAATGCGGAGTAGAGTATTGTATTAACACCAAGGTAAATGATTTTGGTGATGCAATGATTCAGAGTTTTGGACCGGATAAGGCAGATGTCATTTATGACTGTGCTGGAAATGATATTACCATTGGACAGGCAATAAAATATGCACGTAAAGGAAGCATGATTATTTTGGTTGCTGTGTTTGCCGGAATGGCACAAGTCGATCTGGCAGTATTAAATGATCATGAACTGGATTTAAATACGACCATGATGTATCGCAATGAGGATTATATTGATGCAATTCAACTGGTTAAGGAAAGAAAAGTAAAGTTACATCCATTGATATCAAAACATTTTGCCTTTCAGGATTATTTAAAAGCATATCAGTACATTGAAGCTAATCGTGAAACTACGATGAAAGTAATTATCAATGTACAGGAATAAGTGTAACGAATAGCGGATTTCCTACATGAAACAGGTTGAACATTTCATTGGTGAAGGACTATAAGATTTCAAGTACTGAACTCTTTACTAAAAATAAAACTTACCATGGTTATTAAGGGCAGAACCGATTTTTTAGTTTCTGCCCTTAATCTTAATACAATATGCAGGATATAAAAATACGATTAGCTGATCTTAATGAATCCTTATGATTTTATAATGTTGGGGAACGAGAAATTAATAAATTGTAGTTATATTTTGAAGAGCATTGGTCAAATTTCTGAAAAAAGCTTGAAATAAAAGGCAAAAAGTGGTAGTATATATATAATTTTAATACACTAAAGAAAAAGGTGATCAATTGTCAGGCAATGCAAATACTCAACTACAGTCTTGCTTAAGATGTGGTAAAATGTTTTTATATTCTGGGATAGGAAAATGCCTTTGTTTCACATGCAGAGCTGAAGATGAAAAACAGTTCAATTGTGTGAAAGAGTTTATTTATGAACATCCTTCGGCTACCATTAAGGATGTTTCGGTAAATACAAAGGTTGGGGTAGCAAGAATTAAGAATTACCTAAAAGAAGGACGGCTTATTATATCAGATGATTCGGCAATCTTTCTAAATTGTGAGGTTTGTGGAACGCAATTGAAGTTCGGAAGAGTATGCCGTAACTGTGCCGTAACATTGAGTAATGAGATGAAAAGTGCAATGGAAATAAACGACTATTCCATAGGTGATGCACCTAAGACTAATTGTGGCGCCCGAATGAGGTATTTTACAAGTGGTTTGCACGAAAGAGGGGAATATTAATTTTTAGCTTAATAGGAAATAATATTAAACTTTGAGGGGCGTATATGATATACGCCTTTTTATTGTATGAAAGTTCATCCTTTAACATATCATGTTATTACATTGATTTTTGATAGGAAAAACCATGTTGTCTGATGTTTTACTTAATATTTACAACGGCTTAACAAAATAATGAAGTTGATGGATTAATATAATATCATAGTAGTTAAGATACCAAGTAATTTTCAAGTAAAGGGGTGACAATATGATCATAAAATATAGTATACTGCTTGTATTGTTAATGGTGTTTATATATGGCTGTTTTTCTATACACAAAAGGCGGTTTGGAAAAAGGTATATAGATTCCTATCAATGGTTTGTTAAAATTCTTAAATAAAAGATGTACCGGAAGAGATGAATTCAGGCTCTGTGTCAAGTTGAGGGGGACTCTTAGGATTCCCACCCCACACTTGACACAGAGCCTGAATTATCTTCACTTCTGATATCTATAATTAGAATTTTTATAGCAATTATGATGAAATACTATACATCTACTTGCTTTCCTAATCTACGCAACATCGTTTTTTCTACTGCATTGAGGATATTTTCATATCCCGTACAACGGCATAGATTTCCTGATAATTGCTTTCTTAGTTCTTCCCTCGTATATTCTATTCCGCTTTCTAAAATCTGAACTGCTGTCATGATAAATCCTGGGGTACAGAACCCACATTGAACGGCAGTTTCATCAATGAAAGCCTGCTGGATATCCGCAAGTTCACCATTAGGTCCAAGTAAACTCTCAAGCGTTCTTATATTTTTTCCTTCAGCCCATACTGCAAGATAAATACAGGAGTTATAACATTCACCGTCAATAATTACATTACAAGCACCACATTCACCAACCTCACAACCTTTCTTTACAGAGGTAAGGCGATAATCCTCCCTCAGCATATCCGTGAGGGAAGCACGAACATCAATCATTGTTTCTGTATATTTGCCATTAATTGTACATTTTACCAATTTGTATTGAACGGACATTATACTTCACCTCCTGAAAGCCTAATTGCTTCTATTATACAACGGGTAGCCATTTCTACTGCAATATGCTGTCGGAAAGCTTTGGAAGCACGCCAGCTGTCACGTGGGTTAATATCCTCAAGCACGGCATTACCAAAATCCTTCGTTAACTGCAAGGATATAGGCTGACCTTTCGCAATTGCTTCTGCATGTGGAGCACGCATAGGAATTGGACCAGCAACACCATAGGCAATACGAACATCATCGATTGTTTTCTTATCTTCTGATAATTTTACATTTACGGAACAACCAGTTGTGGCAATATCCATTGCATTTCTCATTGCGTATTTAATATA
Source organism: Bacillota bacterium (assembly GCA_023443225.1). Classification (GTDB taxonomy): domain Bacteria; phylum Bacillota; class Clostridia; order Lachnospirales; family Lachnospiraceae; genus Anaerocolumna. The sequence goes on along the minus strand of JAEZVF010000091.1, from coordinate 83,196 downwards.
ATGACCTTTGTAGCCCTCGTAACTTTTCTTTGGAATCAGGATAGCAGTCTGGATTTCTCCATCCTGGATATCGACGGTACCAGCTTTAATATAGAAATCTCGAATGGGAATCTGACGGATGCCATTAGGGCCAGTCAGCTCGACGATAGCATCCCATGCATGGAGGGTGGATGCAGAGTCGGCAGAAGTCACACCATTACAGGTGTTTCCACCAATCGTACCGATATTCCTAATCTGCGGACCACCGACCATATCTACTGCTTCACCAAGCACGTTGATATATTTTTGAATAATTGGATTCTTGGTAATGTGAGAAAAGCTTGTCAGAGAACCGATTCGAATTGATTCATTTTCGTCTATTTTAATTCCACGCATTTCCTCAATCATATAAATACTAATTAATTCTTTACCGGCTCGTTTACCTTCTCGCATTTGAACTAACACATCACTACCACCAGCAATAATTTGCGCTTCCGGATGAGCCATGCGAAGTTCTACGGCTTCTTTCACACTGCTTGCTTCATATAATGTTTTTATGTCATACATAATGCTATCCTCCTTATTAAATAAGTCCTTCCTCTTTGAATCGTTCGAATAGAACATGAGGTGTCATCGGTGCCTTGTACATTGTTACACCGGTCGCATTTAATATTGCATTACGAATTGCCGGAGCTACAGGGCAGGCAGGCGGTTCACCTAATGCTTTTGTGCCAAACGCGCTGGTAGGTTCATAATTTTCTACAAATTGAGCTTCCAGATGAGGATGATCCATAAATGTGGAAAGCTTATAATCTAACAGGTTATCATTTAGAGTTTTACCTGTTTTTGCATCAAACAGTAATTGCTCAGACAAAGCATAGCCAATACCCATACTCATGCCACCGTGAACCTGTGCTTTTGCAAGTTCCGGGTTAATTAACTGACCGCAATCATGAACATTAATAATATCAAGAAGATTTACTTTACACATTGGGATATCCACTTCAACTTCTGCAAAACAACATCCGAAGGAATAAGCATTTGATTTTAACTGGTAAGTGCTTTCTGAAGTAAGATGTTCGCTATGGGTTAAGCTGTATAATGCTTCAAGAGCCAAATCAGCAAGTGTCATCAGAACACGATTATCAGTTGTACGTATAATTTTACCATCCTGAAGATCTAAATTAAAGGTAGGCATACGCGTCAATTCTTGAGCATATTTTAATATGCGTTCTTTCAGTAAAAGAGCGGTTTGTTTAATCGCAAAGCCTGCCGCGTAAGTTTGTCTGGAAGCATAGGCACCTGTTCCAAATGGTGTCACATCGGTATCCTGACAGGATACCATATGAACTGCTTCCATAGGAATTCCTAAAGTATCTGCTGTCATTTGTGCGAAGGCTGTGTCTGCACCCTGTCCAATTTCAGTTTCGGCAAGCTGCACTTGGACAGAGCCATCCTGATTTAGTACAATACGACATGCGGAAGTTTCCAAACTAATCGGCCATACAGCTGTATTATACCAAAATACGGCACAACCAACTCCTTTACGGATAGGTCCAGTCTGTTTCTTGTATTCTTCCATTTTTCTATCATAATCGATATATTTCTTACCCTTTTCAATACACTGGTTAAAACTATCATAGTAATTCTCATTCTTAGAAAAGTTATCAACATAACCTACCGGCATTAAATTCTTCTGTCGGAATTCTAAAGGAGACATACCTAATGCCAGCGCAATGTCATCTGCCTGACTTTCTACTGGGAACATAGCTTGTGGAATTCCATATCCACGCATGGCACCGGCAACCGGAAGATTAGTAAATACGGTATAGGCATCACATTCTACGTTCTCGCAAGGATATAACTGAGGAAATGCATTCATCCCTTTTGCAGCAATTCCATGTCCGTGAGAAGCATAAGCACCTTGATTTGAAAAGCATTCTAATTTTCTTGCTGCTAAAGTTCCATCTGGACGTACCCAGCTGGTAACACGGCTTCGTATCGCGTGTCGTGTACGGTTACTTACAAAGGTTTCTTCTCTTGACACATCTAATTTTACCAGACGTCCTCCAACCTGTGTTGATAAATATGCACACAATGGTTCGTAAAGAGCATCTTGTTTATTTCCAAATCCTCCACCAATATATGGTTTAACAATACGTACATTACCCCAAGGGATATTTAATGCCTGGCCTACGACTCGACGCACAATATGCGGAATCTGAGTTGAAGATACCACAGTAATTTTGTTGCCTTCCATACTGGCATAACAAATATGATTTTCAATATGACAATGTTGTACTACCGGAGTTTCGTACCAATCATCAAACTTAATCAAACCAGGCTCTTTAATAGCCTCTTCATAATTTCCACGTCTGATACTAGAGTGTCCTAAAATGTTATTTTTATAGTTTTCATGCAGCTGTGGAGCATCATCTTTCATTGCTTCCTGAACATCAAGTACAAAAGGAAACTCTTCGTATTCTACTTTCATTGCCCGTATAGCTTGATCTGCAGCAACATCATTTTCTGCTATAACAGCAGCAATGTCATCACCATAGAAACGTACTCGATCCGTCAGTAGTAAACGATCTGCTACATCCTGATGATGCGGATCCGTTGACCATGGATGTCCAGCAGTTGGAAAGTAATGTTTTGGAACATCGAAGCAGGTAACTATCTTAACTACACCAGGTATTTTTTCAGCTTCCGAAACATCTATAGATTTAACGAGTCCATTTGCAATTGTGGAATGGAGAATCCTGGTTACTAGTGCGCTTTTATCACAAAGATCAGCTGTATATTTGGTTCTGCCAGCTGCTTTATCAAATGCGTCGATACGTGGAACACTTTTTCCTATCGTCATGATTCAAACCTCCTTAGAAAGTAATTAATAATGCTTATTAATGTTATTTATTAGCTCTCATTATATCATGTATTTAGTGAATATAGAACCTTTTTTATTTGCTGATTAATAGTTATTATCTATAATTCGTGGATAATATTTGAGACGTCGAAAATTGTCATACAAACTGTTAAAAAAGTACACTATTTATAGGTGGATTTCATTTAAAAGTAACAAATACCAAAAAAATTTAACCATTACCTAAAATATTTCTCATGTGCAAAAGTACCAATTATGTTATAATTAGGTAAGTGACATGTAATAAAAAATACAGTGATGACATACTAAGGAGAGATGGGTGCTTGAAAAAAATAAGTTCTAAAATTTTATGTATTATAATATCTTTAGTAGTAATTGGTCTTGCAGGGACCTTGGTAATGGCTGTTAATTTAAGTAAGGTACATACTATAACAAAAAATATGACAGCAAAAGAACTTCTGAATTACAAAGATGTTACTGTGTTAATGTCGAATTTTGACCTCTTACAAGAGTCAATATTAAAACATGTAATGACTACGAATGCGAACAAATGTACAATTGCAGAAGGTAGTATAAAAAGGGCCAAGGAAGATTTTGAAAACTCAAAGACTTCGTTGCAATCCAGATTAACTCCAGCAATAGAAGAAGATTTTGCGAATATGACAGCCGCTTACGATATCTATATAGGATATTTAAATGCTGTTTTAGAGCTTAGTCAGTCCGGTGACAAGGAAACTGCTCAAAAACAGCTGTGGAGCAATCTTACTACTGTAGAAGGACAGATACAGACTCCCTTGGATAATATTAAGATAAGTACATTTAATAACATGGAAGCGTCAGAGCTTGCATTGGAAAAAAACTCTGAAAAAATACCAATTGTTATGACTCTGTCCATACTTTTTATGTTGATAGCTGCCCTTACCTCATGGGTATTGTCCAGAGTATTAATTGTAAAGCCTATAAAAAATACGACTTCTGCCTTAAACCATATTATGAAAAGTATACGTGATGGTAAAGGTGATCTTAATTATCAGGTTTCGGTTACTACGAAAGACGAGATTGGTAAATTGGCAACTGGAATTAACGAGTTCGTGAATTTATTAAATCGTATTTTAAGTAATATTAAAATCTCGGCAGAAGATTTGGGTACAGCACAATTCAGTGTATTAGAAAGTGTTAATCTTACAAATAATAAATCAGAAGCAATATCAAGTATCATGGAAGAATTATCTGCAGCTATGGAAGAGGTGGAAGGATCCGTGTTATTAACTTCCGAACGAGCAGAGCTTTCAAGGAATGATATATCCAATATGGCAGACCAAGCAAAAGAAGCGCTCGATTTCACTGAAACAATACGTGAAAAAGCGTCTATCCTAAAGGATAATGCAATTACAAGTAAGAGAAGTGCGAATGAGATCTTGGAAAGTATCGATAGTGAAGTTAAAGAATGTATTAAGTCAACGGAACGTATCAGCGAGATCAACAAATTAACGGAAGAAATATTAGGAATTGCAGAACAGACCAATCTGTTATCATTGAATGCTTCCATTGAAGCAGCAAGAGCTGGACAGGCAGGAAAAGGCTTTGCAGTGGTTGCAAGTGAGATAAAATCTTTGTCAGAACACTCTTCCAAAACTGCAAATTATATTCAAAATATAGCAGACAATGTTCTTCATGATGTTTCACTTTTGATTGCAAGCACGGATAAATTATTGTCATATGTAAATGAGAGAGTTTTAAGTGCTTACGACATTCTAGTAGATACTGGTGAGCAGTATTTGCAGGATGTAGTTACGATAGATGATAAGATGAACGGTATTTGTTCATCCGCATTGGAAATCAATCATATCATGGGAGAACTTATTCAGGCTAATTTAGATATTTCACAAACGGTTACAATAAGTACAAAAAATCTATCGGACACTGCTAATAATACCGTAGATGTAGCTTACGAAGTACGAAACATAGCAATAGCCATGGACAGTTTAAAAACTGTAATCATAAGAATGCAGGAACAAATCGATGTTTTTACCTTATAAAGAGAAAATTACTTAAAAATATTTTTATTCAGAGAGCCACCCAAAGGTATAACCTTTGGGTCTGGCTCTTTTCGGCAAAACAGTAGTTACTATTTAACTAGGTACATGGTACTATATGATTAATTAATAATAACTCACATCAAAGGGGATAACAAAATGCTGAAGGTATTTTTGGTAGAAGATGAATACGTTGTAAGAGAAGGAATAAAAAACAATGTGGCTTGGAAAGAGCATGGCTACATTTTTTGTGGTGAAGCCGCAGATGGTGAAGTTGCTTATGCCCAGATTCGCTTGAAAAAGCCAGATATCATAATCACAGATATTAAAATGCCATTTATGAATGGATTAGAATTAAGCAGACTTGTGAAAAAGGATAATCCAGATGTGAAAATAATTATTTTGAGTGGCTATGAAGAATTTGAATTGGCAAAGTCAGCGATCATTATTGGTGTAGAAGAATATTTATTAAAGCCTATTAATGCAGAAGAATTAATAACTGCTGTTAATCGTGTGGCAGAAAAAATTCGATTGGAAAATAAGGAAAAACAAAATCTATTAAAATTAAAAAAGGAAATGGAAGAAAATGAGGTAGAAATAAAACGTAATTTTTTTCATGAACTGATCAGTAACACGCAGTCGTTATCAAATAAGCTAGAGAAAGGAAAGCAACTAAAGCTGGAACTAGCTGCGTCTTTTTATAGTATTGTTTTATTTAAAGTAAGTAGAGTGAAACATGGAGATGAAGAATTCTCAAACCGATTGGTACATATGTATTCTAAGTTATTTCAATATTTTGAACAGGAAGAAATTATCAGTTTTGACCGAAATCTTGAGGGAATTGCCTTGCTTTTAAAAGCAGATACCCTGGACGAGATGAATGAAAAGCAAAAGAAATACATTACAGAGATTGAAGCAATTATAAAACTTTATGAAAAGGTTTCCTATTTTGGAGGGGTTGGGTGTAGCGTTGATAGGCTTAGTGAATTGTGTACTTCATTTGAAGATGCCAGTAGAGCATTTGCATATCGTTTTATTAAAGAGAAAGACATGTTTCTAAAGGCAGATCAGATAAATAATACGGAGGACACCCCTTGGGTAGATATGAATTATACGGAATATCTTGATAAAGAAATTGCGTATAAATTTCTCCGTAATGGAGAGCTGGGAGAGGTTAATTTTTTTGTTGAAGAATATTTTAAAAATTTTTCCCATGCATGTGAGAATTCCATTATGTTTCGCCAGTATATAATAATGGACATGTATTTTATCACGGCAAATTTTATAGATCAGATTAGTAAGAAGGACGAAGGAATAAAATCAGATGTGTCCCTGCAAAATTTACAGAATATCCATACAATCATTAAAAGTTATAAAAAAACAATTGATTTTATTAAAGACTTATTCTCACAGGCAATTACCTTCCGCAATGAGATAGCAACGAGAAAGTTTAGTGATATTATTGGTGAAACAAAAGAGTATATACATAAGAATTATTGTGAAGAGGAGATATCCCTTAATTCAGCGGCATCCTATGTTAATATCAGTCCTAGTTATCTAAGTTCTGTTTTTAGTCAGGAAACGGGGCAGACGTTTGTAAAATACCTGACAGACCTTCGAATGAATAAAGCGAAAGAACTGTTGATGTGTACCAATAAAAGAAGCAATGAGATAAGCACAGAGGTGGGATATAAAGATCCACACTACTTTTCTTATTTATTTAAAAAGATACATGGCTGTTCCCCATTACAATACCGAATTAGTAAAAGCAGAAAAGAGGGTTACATTAATGCACAAGATTAAGGAAATGTACATTAAATCAAGCCTAGTGACCAAAATCAGACTATACTATCTAGCAATTATTATACCGATCTTGATTTTTGTCATCATCTGGGTCGACCATCTTACAAAATACAATCGAAGATATGAAGAATTGATCAGTAATACCTCTGCAGCCAGTGCTTTTAGTATTGATTTTAAGAAAGAATTTGATGATAAGATATATTTTATCATAATTGGAAATCAATCATATGAAGAGGCTGATCCGATTGCTGACATCAATCAGGCAAAAGAAATTGTAAACAGATTAAAAGAAACTAATGATTCAAAAAAAATTCAGCCAAGAGTGGCTTATCTGGAAAAATTTCTAAATAACCTGATGAAATATGTTGAACAGATAAGAATCAATGTTGATCACGGCAACATGTATGATGTCAATATGACAATATGGGAAAATGACGTTCAAGTTGTTACGTCCCTGATACAGGATACTGTTTTAGAGTATATATATTATGAGACCAAAGAAATTGAAAAAAACAGGAACAAAATGGGCAAAGCCTCCATCGCCTTATTTAAAGATAGTATTGTATTAGCAATAGTTATGTTTCTTTGTACCCTTTCGCTGTCAGTCATCATTCCTAGAAGTATTACCAAACCATTACGTTACCTATGTAAAATAACGGAACAGGTATCCAGAGGTGATTTGTCCATACGTTCGCAAATTCATAACGGAGCGGAAGTTAAAGTATTAAGTGATTCCTTTAACCTGATGGTACAAAGGATCAGTGATCTCTTTGAAACAGTTAAAACAGAACAAAAACAACTTAGGGAAGCTGAATTAGAACTGCTGCAAATACAAATTAATCCACATTTTTTATATAACACCTTAGACACTATTGTGTGGCTTGCAGAGGCAGGTAATCAGAAGGAAGTAGTAAAAATGGTGGGCTCCCTTTCTGACTTTTTCCGGTCCTCGTTAAATCAGGGAAATGATATTATAACAATAGAAGAAGAAACCTTTCATTTTACTAGCTACTTAAAAATCCAACAGGTAAGATACCAAGATATTTTGGACTTTGAGATCAATATTTGTCCCGAAATTAATAACTATCTCATACCAAAAATAACCTTGCAGCCACTTATCGAAAACGCGCTCTATCATGGAATTAAAAATAAACGGGGAAAAGGAAAAATCGTTGTTAGCGGCCGAATGGAAAAAGACAGCTGTATAGTAACCGTAGAAGATAATGGAATCGGAATTATGGAGGAACGCTTACAAGATATCCTAAAAAGCTTTACCAGCCAGAAAAAACATAAAAAGGACTTCTATGGCCTCAACAACGTAAATAAACGAATCCAGCTGAAGTTTGGGGATGAGTACGGACTTCGTATTCATAGCACCTATGGTGAGGGAACCTGTGTGGAGGTTTACCTTCCCTGTGTGATTGAAATTTAACAATTATAAAAAATTAACTTTTATCATAAAAAAACAAACAGGGTAATTGGCAAGTATAAAAAAATGAAACAAGTGTGATAGAATCTTTATTGTTAATAATCTGGTAATTTTATAGTATATAGATGCAAACAATTAATAATATCTAAGGAGGATATGTAATGAAAAGCATGAAAAAAATTGTAACATTAGTTTTAGTACTTGCCATGATGTTTTCTTTAACAGCATGTGGGGAGAAAAGTAAAGACACAGCTACAGATACTACTAAGAAGACAGAAGATACTGCAGCAAAAGAACCAGCAGCAGAAACACCTGCAGCAGAAGAAGCTGCTGAACCAGCAGGCAATGAATTGACAGTAGTTGGTTTCTCTCAAGTTGGTGCTGAATCTGATTGGCGTACAGCAAATACCGAGTCCATGAAGGCTACCTTTACAGAAGAAAACGGTTACAAATTAATTTTTGATGATGCTCAGCAGAAACAAGAGAATCAGATCAAAGCAGTTCGTAACTTTATTCAACAGGATGTTGATTATATTGTAATAGCACCTGTTACCGAGACTGGTTGGGATACAGTATTGCAAGAAGCAAAAGAAGCAGGTATTCCGGTAATTATCGTTGACCGTATGATTGATGTTTCCGACGACAGCTTATTTACAGCATGGGTTGGATCAAACTTCTTACAAGAAGGTTATAACGCTGTTACTTGGTTATCCGAGTATCTTACAGCAAAAGGAAGAGCAGATGAAGATATCAATATCGTAACCCTACAGGGAACCATCGGATCTTCTGCACAGATCGGACGTACTGACGGCGTAGAAGAGAAAATGGCTGAATTTGCTAACTGGAAAATGCTTGAAAGACAAAGTGGTGAATTTACACAAACTAAAGGACAAGAAGTTATGGAATCTTTCCTTAAGTCATATGATGACATTGATGTAGTTATTGCAGAAAATGACAATATGGCATTTGGTGCAATCGATGCAATTAAAGCAGCAGGTAAGACTTGTGGTCCTGATGGAGATATTATTATCATTTCCTTTGATGCTGTTGCAGCAGCTTTCGATGCAATGATCGCTGGAACAATGAACGTATCTATCGAGTGTAATCCTTTACATGGACCTCGTGTTGCTGAAATAATTACTAAGTTAAATGCAGGAGAGACGGTTGATAAACTTCAGTATGTGGATGAGGGTGTATATCCTGCAGAAACAGCTGCAGAAACCTTGCCAACACGTGCTTATTAATTAGATTCACGGGTGTGAGATGGAAAACTTATAAGGACATGTATAAGATTCCCTCGCACCCTTTTTTTGTAAAAGTAGAAATGATGAAATAGGGAGGATGGAGTGCACATGGAAGAAAACAAAAAGATAATTATAACTATGCGGCATATTAGCAAGAATTTCCCCGGAGTAGTAGCTCTGTCTGATGTTGACTTTATATTAAGGTCAGGAGAAATCCATGCGTTAATGGGAGAAAATGGTGCCGGGAAATCAACGTTGATTAAAGTGTTAACAGGTGTAGAGGAATTTGAAAGCGGCGAAATAAAGATGGATGGTATAACAGGAACCATCGTAAACAAATCACCGAAAGAAGCACAGGTGAATGGAATAAGCACCGTATATCAGGAGGTAAATCTGTGTCCGAATCTTACAGTGGCAGAGAATTTATTTATTGACAGGGAACCTATGAAGTTTGGAGTAATAGACTGGAAAACTATGAATAAAAAATCCAAAGAGATTCTCGATAATTTGGGTATTAACATAGATGTTACTGTTGCATTGGAGAATTACTCCATTGCCATTCAGCAAATGATAGCAATCGCGAGAGCGGTTGATATGTCTGCGAAGGTGCTAATATTAGATGAACCAACCTCTTCTTTAGATGATAATGAGGTTGACAAACTGTTTCATCTCATGAGGCTCTTAAAGTCCAAAGGGGTAGGTATAATCTTTGTAACTCATTTTCTGGATCAGGTTTATGAGGTATGTGACAGAATTACGGTACTTCGTAATGGTACGTTGGTAGGAGAGTACGAAATTGAAAGCCTTCCGAGGGTGCAATTAGTAGCTAAGATGATGGGCAAGGATCTAGATAATCTGGCAACTATAAAAAGAAACTGTAAGGACATTGACAAGTGTAATAAAGAAGTATTGTTGCAAGCAAAACAATTAAAGCATACAGGAACTATCAAACCTTTCGATTTGAAAATACACAAAGGCGAAGTTATGGGATTAACCGGTTTGCTGGGTTCAGGACGTTCCGAGCTTGTGCGTGCCATCTATGGTGCAGATAAGGCAGATGGTGGTGAATTGAAAAAGAATGGTAAAAAAATATTAATCAATGCACCAATTGATGCTATGAAAGCAGGTATGGGGTATCTTCCGGAGAATAGAAAAGAGGAAGGTATTATAGCTGATCTTTCCGTGCGTGAAAACATCATTATAGCACTACAAGCAAAACGCGGAATGTTTCATTTACTATCCCGAAAAGAACAGGAAGAGTTTACAGATAAGTATATCGATGTACTTAAAATAAAGACAGCCAATCGGGATGTTCCGATAAAACAGTTAAGTGGCGGTAATCAACAAAAGGTAATCTTGGGCAGATGGCTTTTAAACAATCCCGATTTCCTTATCCTAGATGAGCCTACCAGAGGTATTGATGTTGGTACAAAAACAGAGATTCAAAAGTTAGTAGTTAAGTTAGCAGAAGAAGGTATGTCCGTTATGTTTATTTCATCTGAAATAGAAGAAATGCTTCGTACCTGCAGCAGAATGGCAGTACTTAGAGATGGTAGCAAGGTAGGAGAACTGGCAGATGACGAGCTCTGTCAGGAAGGTATCATGAAAGCAATTGCAGGAGGTGGGACAAATGAATAAAGTTAAATATTATATAAAAAAAGTAACAGGATTTCGTCTCTTCCTTCCACTCCTTTTCTTAGCGCTTGTTCTTCTTATCAATGTAATAAAAACGCCTTCTTTCTTTGAAATATCGATCAGGAATGGAACTTTGTACGGGTATATCATAGACATTATTAACCGTTCTAGTGAATTAGTTATACTTGCTATTGGTATGACAATTGTAGTTGCAGCCTCCGGGGGCACTGACATTTCGGTTGGAGCAGTCTGCGCAGTTGCCGGTTCTGTAGCCATCGCAATTCTTGGTGGTGGTGAAACGAGTACAGATTTTTATCATTCACCATATATCATTGGTTTTCTAGCTGCAGTAGTCATAGGAGCGCTTTGCGGTGCCTGGAATGGTTTTTTGGTTGCCAAAATGAAGATTCAGCCTATGGTTGCTACTCTGATTCTCTATACTGCCGGACGCGGGATTGCACAGCTGATAACCAAAGGCCAGATACTATATTTAAGAGTGGATCATTTTAAGCAATTAGGCGGATTTATAAAAGGTGTGCCCTTACCGACACCGGTATTTGTAGCCATTATATTTGTAATCTTAACTCACTTATTGCTTAAAAAGACAGCACTTGGTTTGTATATACAATCCGTAGGTATTAATTCCAAAGCTTCCAGACTGGTTGGTATTAATTCGGTTTTAATACAGTTCTTATGTTATACATTTTGTGGAATATGTGCTGGTATAGCAGGAATGATCATAACCTCCAGGGTATATTCTATTGATGCGAACAATGCTGGACTTAATATTGAATTAGACGCTATCTTGGCAGTTGCCCTTGGCGGTAACAGTTTGGGTGGAGGCAGGTTTTCCCTAATTGGTAGTGTAATTGGTGCTATTACGATACAAGCATTGACCACTACACTATATGCAATGAAGGTTTCTGCAGATCAGCTGCCAATATACAAAGCGATTGTGGTTATTATTATTGTTGCCCTACAATCAGAAGAATTAAAGAAAATAGTTAACAAATTAAAATCAAAAAGTGCAGGGCAAACAGGAAAGAAGGTGGCATAATGAAGTTAAAGAGAAAAAAGTTTGATGGAAACGAGTTTCTTTTGCTTATCACAATCCTTCTGTTTGTCGCAATGTACATAATTGGAATGATAGTGTTTAAGGATAAGAACTTTGGAAGATTTCAAGTGTTTTTGAACCTTTTTATCAGTAATGCAGGACTAATTGTTGCGGCAACAGGTATGACAATGCTTCTTATTACCGGAGGTATTGACATCTCCGTAGGTTCTGTTATCGCAATGACTTGTATGCTCCTTGCATGGATGATGGAAATCAAGGGTATGAGTGCAATACCAGCGCTAATCATTGTTCTTGTTGTTGGTTTGGTATTTGGTCTGGTACAAGGGTTGTTAATTGCTTACTTGAAGATTCAACCATTCATAGTAACTCTGGCAGGTATGTTCTTTGCCAGAGGCATGACAGCGGTAATCAGTACAGACATGATTAGTATAAAAAACGAGACATTTTTAAGTTGGGCAAATGCAAAAATTTACTTTCCGTTCTTTGGCACCGTAAATAAGAAGGGAATGACAATCTTTCCTTATATTTATCCTAGTGTAATATTGGCTCTGCTAGTATTAATACTTTTCTACTTCATTATGAAGTACACCAAATTTGGACGTTCCATTTACGCAGTAGGTGGGAATGAGCAATCGGCACTTTTATTAGGAATAAATGTACGCAAAACCAAACTTGTTGTGTACTCCATTAATGGATTGCTAGGAGCTTTTGCAGGTTTTTTATTCTGCCTGAACACTTGTGCCGGATTCGTAGAACAGGCAAAAGGCTTTGAAATGGAAGCCATTGCTTCTTCTGTTATTGGTGGATCCTTACTTACTGGAGGAGTTGGAAATGTGATTGGTAGTCTCTTTGGAGTACTTATCAAAGGAACCATAGAAACATTTATTACTTTTCAGGGCACCTTATCCTCTTGGTGGACAAAGATCACAATTGCTGTATTGTTAGCATTTTTTATCATATTACAGAGTATTTTTGCTTCATTGAAAGAGAAGAAAAAATAATAACAGGGTATATCATATGTTGTATGGGGCATTTACAGAATACTGTAAATGCCCCTTGTGGTATCTGGAACCAACTAAATGGCAGTATCTTTATGTATAAAACGGATGACAAAATGCTACATTTATGTGGAGGAATCGTTATTCGATGAGGTAAATGTGTACTTCTGTTCAGAAAGTTATTCTAAAAGAGTAAAACTTTCTGTTAAATAGAAATTTTAATACTCTAAAGATGTTTTTACCATGGAATATTAAGCAAATTCATGATATGATGAATTTACAAGATTTTATTCTGCTCGAAAAGGTAAACAATCTCAATCAGGAGTTTATTAATGAATTTAATAGCCTATTGTAATAAAATATCAAAGAATGAAACGAATCTGATATGGGATGATGAGAAAATCGGTCATCAGATTATGTGTCCCGAATATGCTATCGATAAGGTTGACGTCAAAAGCTTTCCTGTATCAGATGGTAACGGAATCTTTATGCTGTGTTGGAATGTAGAGAAAAAAGGACGATTTTACGCCTCCTTAAAACCCTCTAAAAATCCATTCGCTTATTCCAGTTCATTTGAATCGGGAGATAAAACTCAATTACATACCCATGATTATATTGAACTTGCCTATGTGGTTGATGGAGAGTTTCAACAAAGAATCTTGGGAAAGGATATAAAATTCAAGAAAGGTGAGTTTTGTCTAATTGATAAGAACTGTCTTCATCAAGATTACTTGTTTGATCATGGGAGTATCGTAATATTTATAGGACTAGCAAATGATATATTCGACGAGGTAATGGTTGAAAAAATTGGAGAAGAACGTTTGCTTAATTTTTTCCATACTGCATTATTAAGACAAAAGGATATTCAGCAATATCTCCATTTTAAACCAAAGAGTATGGTGGATAAGCAAATTGAAGATATGTTATGCTCTTTGATTTCCGAGCTTGAGAAGAATGATGAAGCTTCCAAATATATTTGCAAAGGCTTACTAATACGTATTCTTCACTTTATCAGCGCAGAATATGAATTTCATCTCTCAAATGAACAGCGGAAAAAGATGAACTGGATTATATTTGATGAAATAACGAAATTTATTAAAGATAATTATGCAAATATCACAATCCGGGATCTCGTGGAGAAATTTCATTTTAATGAAGATTACTACAACAGGATATTGAAAGAAAAGACGGGCATGACTTATCTCGAATATGTACAGAATATCAGGCTGACTGAAGCGGAAAGACTTTTATTAACAACAAATATGAATATAAATGAAATAGCAGAGGCCATTGGATATCAAAACAAAGGCTATTTATATAAAATATTTGTTGAGAAAAATTCTGTAACTCCAGCGAAGTATCGTAAACAGGCAGCCAATCGGGTATTATAATGATGATAAAATAATTAATGATTTTCTAAAGTGGTAGCGAGATCTCCAAGGGTTACAAAGTTTATTACGAATTCATATTATATAATATAAGAATAATGTCGCAAAAGCTACTAGTTGTACTACAATTAGTAGCTTTTGTTTTCTAAATCTGTTTAATAGTTTTGATAAATGTAAAATAGTTTAAATTAATATTGACAAGTCTGGGGAGCATCTGTATAATGTGGACTATAAAGAAATCACATGCTGGTGGCGAATGGAGGAAATTATTATGGCAGACAAAAATGCAAAAATTATTATTGATAAGGATTTTAAGATTTCCAGTATTGACAAGAGATTATATGGTTCATTTATTGAGCATTTAGGAAGGGCAGTTTATGAGGGAATCTATCAGCCAAATCATCCAACAGCCGATAAAGACGGCTTCCGACAGGATGTTATTGATCTGGTAAAAGAATTAAATGTTCCAATTATTCGTTACCCAGGGGGTAATTTCGTGTCTAATTTCTTTTGGGAGGATAGTGTTGGACCACTTAGTGAAAGGCCGAAACGACTTGAACTTGCTTGGAGAAGCTTAGAGACAAATGAAGTTGGGCTCAATGAGTTTTCTAAATGGACCAATTCCGTTGGTGCTGATGTTATGATGGCAGTAAATCTTGGGACTAGGGGAGTACAAGATGCATGCAATCTATTGGAATATTGCAATCATCCATCTGGAACAAAGTATAGTGATTTGAGAATAAAACATGGAGTGAAAGATCCTCATAGTATTAAGACATGGTGTCTTGGTAATGAAATGGACGGACCTTGGCAACTTGGCTCTAAGACAGCGAAAGAATATGGAAGGCTTGCCTATGAGACAGCAAAAGCAATGAAACTAATTGATCCTACTATAGAATTGGTGTCCTGTGGAAGCTCTAGTTCGACGATGGATACTTTCCCACAATGGGAAGCAACTACGCTAGAACATACTTATGAACATGTAGATTATATCTCTCTGCATCAATATTATGGAAACCGAGACAATGATACATCTAATTTCTTGGCATCTTCCATGGAAATGGATCGTTTTATTAAAACTGTAATTTCTACCTGTGATTACGTAAAAGCGAAGAAACGTGCAAAGAAAGATATCAATTTAAGCTTTGATGAATGGAATGTATGGTTCCACTCAAATGAAGCAGACGATGATATTATGAAGAATCATCCATGGCAGAAGGCTCCGGCTTTGCTAGAGGATGTATATACGTTCGAAGATGCATTAATGGTAGGTTTACTGCTAATTACACTCATAAAACATGCGGACAGGGTTAAAATGGCATGTCTAGCACAATTAATAAATGTAATAGCGCCGATTATGACAGAATCCAATGGTGGAGCTTGGAAACAGACCATATTCTATCCGTTTATGCATGCATCCCAATATGGTAGAGGCATTGCGCTTCAACCGGTATTGAATTCAACAAAGCACGATACGAAAGAGTTTACGGATGTAAATGATGTAGAAGCAGTTGCTGTATACAATGAGACGGCAGATGAAGTAACAATTTTTGCTGTTAATAGGGATCTTGAAGATTCCATTACATTAGATTGTGATATTAGAAGTTTTGAAGGCTACCGTTTCATCGAGCATATTGTTTTGGAAAGTGATGATTTAAAAGCAGTAAATTCTCCATTTAGTCAGAAAGTGGCTCCAAAACAAAGTACAAGCTCTGAATTGGACAATGGTGTGATAAGGGCAAGGTTGAATAAAGCCTCTTGGAATGTTATCCGCTTGGGCAAATAAACGTTTGTATAATAAAATGCTATATATAGAGGCGAACTCATATATATAGCATTTTTAAATTGTTATAATTCGTCTATCGGACTGTAGCTAATTCTTACCTGTATGTTCTGATTGTAATTACCAAAGTTTTTTCCAAAGATAGTCATGCCACCGATGTGGTTAGCATCATCAGGGATAGCGAATTTGAATCTCATTTGGCTTCTATAATCTATATTAAGGTCTTTTAATGATACGTTTGATATTTGAAGTCCGTCTACAAAAGATCCTTGATGATTGATCACAATTGATTTCAACAAACCATATTGATTCCAATTCGAATACCACCAATCCGGTGTATATAGTCCTTTGACATTACCAAAGTCACCCGGGCTGGTCCAAAACCCTAGGCATACATCATTCAAATAGAAGTGTATATCGGAAGGCCATACGTCATTTACTCCTGGGGCTTCCGAACTAAGCTCGGCACTGATGGTAATCTGATCTATTTTTTGGGACACCGGTAAGAAATTAGGAATCATATATTCTACGTATCCCCTGGTAAACCATAGTATCTCACTGTCAATTCGATCTGGATGTGCAAAATATCTTGCGTCATCAACTTCACCAATTAAGGAAGACGCACTGGCTAAACCGCAGGTTGGAAGAACCATATAATTTGAGTAGTGTCCTATTTTAATTTCTGTTTCGTACATATTCTTTGTGTCATCTCCAGAATCAAATTCAACCAAGATTTTATCTAGATGTACCATGCATTTTTTTTGATTACCATGACCGGTGGATTCGCTCACAATTGTAATGATACCACAGTCCTCCAGCTTTTTTATATGACTGGTTAAGGCACCGTTTGTAATCTTTAAACTGGTTGCCAACTCATTCATATTCATTCCGTTATTCTTAAGAAGAAGCTTTATAATGGATATGCGAAGCTCAGAACCTAAAGCTTTAAAGATCTCTAAGCCTTCATCAAGAGTTTTAACATGTAACATGTTGGCACCTTCCTTTGATATATCATTTTTCTGTATCAATATAGGGATTAATTATAAAGCTAATTCTAAAATAAATCAAGTAAGTTTCTATAAAGTTTCATATTATTTACAAATTTCTGGAATAGTTTCGCTTATTGTGTAAAAAAGCATTTAGTATGTCTTTGAATCTGGTAATATATATAATAATTTAGTATAATATAAACATACGAAAAACAGAGAGGTTGGTGAAGTATGTTTCATACAAATACGCTACATTTAAAAAATTATTTAGGTAAACACAAACAATGCTCTTGTGGAAGAATACACTCCACAAATCTAAGAAATATTGATATATCGGCAGGGGCATTGGAGAGAATACCGGATTTAATTCAGGAATATCATTATCATAAGGTGTGTCTGATTGCAGACAGGAATACTTATCAGGCGGCAGGTGATAGAGTGTATGCCATATTACAAAATGCAGATATTGAAACTAAGACAATTATATTTGATGAAAACGAATTGATTCCAGATGAACATGCTTTGGGAAAAATAATGATGGTGCTGGATAGGGATACGGACTTAGTTGTAACCGTTGGCTCAGGTACCTTAAATGATATTGGAAAGTTTATCAGTTTCAAATTAGCCATTGATTACTTTATTGTGGCTACTGCGCCTTCCATGGATGGGTTTGCGTCCAATGTCTCAGCAATGATTACCAATCGCTTAAAAACTACTTATGAAACCCATGTGCCAAAAGCTATTATTGGGGATATCAATATATTAAAAGAAGCACCTATGAATATGATAGCAGCCGGAATCGGTGATATACTTGGAAAATATGTCTGTCTTCTCGATTGGAAAATAGCACATCTCATTCAAGGAGAGTACCATTGTGAGTATATAGAAAGTATGATGCGAAATGCCATTGAAGTAATAATGTCGGGTGTAAAAGATGTAAAAAACCGTGATGATAAAGCAATACAATCGATCATGGAAGGATTGGTTTTATCTGGTATTGCCATGAGTTTCGCCGGTAATTCTAGACCGGCGTCGGGAAGTGAACACCATTTATCTCATTATTGGGAAATGATGTTTCTCTTTCAAAACAGATCACCGATCTTACATGGTACGAAAGTGGGTATAGGAACGATAACTGCAATTAAGCTTTATGAAGGATTAACAATGTCCTCAATCGATTTTGAAGAAGCCATAAGAAAGGCAGAACAATATAATCAAAAGGATTGGGAAGTACAGATTAGAAAAGTGTATGGACCAGTGGCAGAAGACGTAATACGGTTTGAACAAAGCGCAAATAAGAATGATCCGAAAGATGTGATTGCACGTATAAATCTACTAAAACAAAATTGGGAAATCATAAAATCATTAATTGAAAAGGAGTTACCTTCCGCAGAGAAACTAACAGAAATCTTAAAAAATGTGGATGCGCCAACTGCTCCTAGAGAGGTGGGAATCGATCAAAAGATGCTGCTAGACAGTATTTGTTATGCAAAAGAGATAAGAAATCGATATGGATTATTACAGATTTTATACGATTTGAATATAGACCCGGTAGGAATAGGTAACTTTTCATGAAAAATGGTAGGATACCGCAATTGAAAATGCCCATTCTAAGGTCTACAATATCAATAAAAGGAGGTAATTGTAATGTTGAAAAGTAAAGAGTACAAGTTTTGGTTTGCCACGGGGTCTCAAGATTTATATGGTGACGAATGCTTAAAAGAGGTGGCTGCGCATTCAAAAATAATCGTGGATGGTTTGAATAAGTCCGGATTATTACCTTTCGAAGTTGTTTGGAAACCAACTTTAATTGATAATGCAACAATTCGACAGACTTTTAATGATGCAAATGCGGATGAAGAGTGTGCTGGTGTTATTACCTGGATGCATACTTTTTCCCCTGCCAAGTCATGGATATTAGGGCTACAGGAGTTCAGAAAGCCTTTACTACATTTACATACACAGTTTAATAGAGAGATTCCATATGACACGATTGATATGGACTTTATGAATACCAATCAATCTGCTCATGGAGATAGAGAATACGGACACATTGTTAGTCGTATGGGTATTGCAAGAAAAGTAATTGCAGGATATTGGGATGATAAAGAGGTACAGGTTAGAATCGCAGGATGGATGAGAACTGCCATCGGAATTATGGAAAGCAGTCATATCCGTGTACTCCGTGTCGGCGATAATATGAGAAACGTAGCAGTTACAGAAGGTGATAAGGTAGAAGCTCATATCAAATTTGGTTGGGAAATTGATGCTTATAATATCACTGATATTGCAGAGTATGTTGCTCAGGTTTCAAAAGGCGACGTGGATGCCCTTGTAGAAGAATATTATAGCAAATATGATATTGTTTTAGATGGAAGGGATCCGAATGAATTTAAAAAGCATGTAGCGGAACAGGCAAAGATAGAGATTGGTTTTGAGAAATTCTTATTAGAAAAGGATTATCATGCAATCGTAACTAATTTTGAAATGCTTTCTGGTTTACAACAGCTGCCGGGACTTGCCATTCAGAGACTGATGGAAAAGGGATATGGCTTTGGTGGTGAAGGTGACTGGAAGACGGCTGCCATGGTACGTTTAATGAAGATTATGACGCAAGGCATCAAAGATGCAAAAGGTACCTCCTTTATGGAAGACTATACCTATAACCTTGTAAAGGGTAAAGAAGGAATCTTACAGGCTCATATGTTAGAGGTATGTCCGACAATTGCAGATGGCCCAATCAGCATCAAAGTAAATCCACTTTCTATGGGTAATCGAGAGGATCCGGCACGTCTTGTATTTACTTCAAAGACTGGCAGGGGTGTGGCAACCTCCCTAGTTGATTTAGGGAACCGTTTCCGACTGATTATTAATGAGGTTGAATGTCTTCCACAGGATATTGCTATGCCAAAATTACCGGTGGCGTCTGCTTTCTGGAGGCCGGAACCGAATCTTATTACCGGCGCAGAAGCTTGGATCTTAGCAGGTGGCGCGCATCATACTGCATTTTCTTATGATTTGTCAGCAGAACAGGTAGGAGATTGGGCAGAAGCTAAGGGAATTGAAGTTATTTACATAGATAAGGATACAACAATCAGAAACATTAAGAATGAATTAAGATGGAATTCAATTGCTTATTAATCTTGTATACCGTTTTGTTTGGTGGAATGGAGGAAAAATTGTCAAAAAAATATTCGATTGGTGTTGATTATGGAACACAGTCTGGAAGAGCAGTCCTGGTAGATGTAACTACTGGTGAAATCATAGCTCAAGCAGTAAAGGAATATACACATGGAGTGATGGATGAATTTCTGCCAGATGGTACCAAGCTAGGTCCTGATTGGGCTTTGGAACATCCGAAGGATTATATAGAGGTTTTAAAGGTAACCGTTCCTGCAGTTATAAATACAGCACGTATTCAAAAAGAAGATGTCATTGGACTCGCAATTGATTTTACAGCCTGTACGATGCTCCCTATTGATAAAGAAGGAAATCCGCTTTGCTATCGCGAGGACTTAAAAAGTAATCCCCATGCCTGGCTTAAGTTATGGAAGCATCATGCTGCTCAGGCACAAGCTAATAAACTTAATAGAATTGCAGAAGAAAGAAACGAAGAATTTTTAGCACGCTATGGTGGAAAGATTTCCTCCGAGTGGATGATTCCAAAGATTATGCAGATCTTGGACGAAGCTCCTGAAATATATGAGCAGACTGACCGATTTATGGAAGCTACGGACTGGGTTACCATGATGCTTTGTGGTGAAGAAAAAAGAAATAGCTGTACAGCTGGTTATAAAGCGCTTTGGCACAAGAAAAAGGGATATCCATCAAAGGAATTCTTTAAAGCATTGGATCCGAGACTGGAGAACCTGGTAGAAGATAAATTAAGTAAAAAAATCTATCCGTTAGGACAAAAGGCTGGAGAACTAACAGATGAAATGGCAAAAATCACTGGGCTTTGTCCAGGAACTGCCGTTGGTATTGCAAATGTTGATGCTCATGTGGCTGTTCCGGCAGTGGGAATTACAGAGGCTGGAAAAATGCTTATGATCATTGGTACTTCTACCTGTGATATCCTGCTTGGTACAGAAGAAAAGATTGTACCAGGCATGTGTGGTGTTGTGGAAGACGGTGTTATGCCAGGATTTTTTGGATACGAAGCTGGTCAATCCTGTGTGGGGGATCATTTTGAATGGCTGGTTGAGCAATGTATGCCGAAATATGTATATGAGGAAGCTGCAAAGTCAGGAATGGTCATTCATCAGTATCTGACAGAGCAAGCGTCCAAATTAAAAGTAGGCGAAAGTGGTCTTCTTGCTCTTGATTGGTGGAATGGTAACCGTTCTGTATTAGTAGATGTTGATCTAACCGGTATGATAATGGGAATGACTTTAACAACCAAACCACACGAGATGTATCGTGCATTAATTGAAGCTACTGCATACGGGAAAAACATGATTATTGAAACCTTTGAAAATGCAGGTGTACCAATCAATGAACTGTATGCCTGTGGTGGTATCTCCTGGAAAAACAAAATGATGATGCAGATATATGCTGATGTAACAAATAAACCAATCAAAATTTCTGCTTCCGATCAGACCCCGGCACTTGGTGCAGCTATGTTTGGTGCAGTTGCAGCAGGTAAGAAAAATGGTGGTTATGATTCGATTTTTGATGCTGCCAAAGTGATGGGTAAAGTTAAGGATGAAGTCTATATGCCAATTCCTGAAAATGTTGAAGCTTATAAAAAGCTTTATGCTGAATATAAGTTACTTCATGACTATTTTGGGCGTGGAGAGAATGATGTTATGAAAAGATTAAAAGCAATTAAGGCTGAAGCTAGAAAATAAGAAGTTTATTTCATTTTCAGTTTGAAAGGTGGAATAGTTTTGTTAGAGAAATTAAAACAAATGGTATTTGAAGCAAACATGGAGCTTCCTAAGAGAGGTCTTATAACTTATACCTGGGGCAATGTAAGCGGCTTTGATCCGGACAGTGGATATTTTGTAATAAAACCAAGCGGTGTAGAGTATGATTCCATGAAGGTAGAAGATATGGTTGTTATGGATCTGGACGGCAATAAGCTAGAAGGGAAATACAAACCATCCTCTGATACCCAGACACATATCGAGTTGTATAAGAAATATCCAGAAATGAGAGGAATCGTACATACTCATTCTACCTGGGCCACCTCTTGGGCACAGGCAGGAAGAGGCATTCCCCTCTATGGCACTACTCACGCAGATTATTTTTATGGTACGATTCCCTGTGCCAGAAGTCTGACAGCAGAAGAAATCAATGGAGAGTATGAGAAGAATACCGGATTGGTTATTATTGAGACCTTTGAAACAAACGGTTTAAATCCTATGCATACACCGGGAATCCTATGTACGAATCATGGACCTTTTTCCTGGGGTAAGGATGCTTATGAGGCAGTTCATAACGCAGTTGTTTTGGAAGAAGTGGCTAAGATGGCTGCTTACACAGAACACATTAATAAAAATGTAAAGCCTGCACCACAGGTTATTGCACAAAAGCATTTCTTCAGAAAGCACGGAGAAAATGCTTATTATGGACAGGAGTAACCTTTAATTAAGGACTTGCAAAGCAGAATCAAATCTAATTAGAGAAGCGTTCGGAGTAGTTACCGTGCGCTTTTCTTTGCATGTTTCCAAAACATTGAACCGTTACGGAGGAAGAATAATGAGAATTTACAGAAAATACTTTGAGCGAAAAGAGGGACAAAGCTTAACGGTTAAGATAGCAGTAATCTATCTGGCTATTATATTACTTGTCAGCTGTTTGTCGGTGACGTTTTATAGAATTCTTCATACAAGTATACAAGAGAGAACATTAGGTGAAGAAAGTCTTGCAAATCTTCGTTCTACAGAGGCAGCTGTAAATTCTATTATCAATAAAGCAAATAATTATTCTAAAGTCCTGATTGATGAGGATACAATTCAAACACAGCTTAAAAGTGGGAATATTTATGAAAATCTGCGTGGACAAAAGCAGATGGGGATTAATATCATGCATCTCATTCAGTTTGATGATGATATCAGTTCGGTCTACTTATTTGATAAATCGAATCAAGTATTTTCAACAGGAAATGTTGAACTGAACACGGTACATATTGAATCTTATGAAGATGTATCCTGGTATAAAGAAGTATATAAAAAAAAGGGAAAGTATACCTTGGTCAATCAAGGAGGAAACCTTTCTATGCAGCGTTCCGAGCATCCATATGTGTCTTTAATACGTCTTGTGAATGCTATGGATGATTTTCGACCGATAGGCATTATTTCAGTTAACATAAACTCAAATGCATTTCGGGAATTATATTTAAAGAGCATGGATATAGATACAGACAGCGTCATTATAACCGATGAATATAATAACATCATCTGCAAAGATGGGCTGGGATTACTGGATGAAAAATTATTAAGCGAATATTTAAGAAAACTTGATAATGAAGAGGGAAAAGAGTTCAAAAAAACCAGTGTGATAAATGGCAATGCCTATCTCATATCCGGAATTGTTATGAAGACGAATGGTTGGAAGATGTTACGTATTGTATTGGTGGAAAAAAGCAGAGATTTCAAAGAACTGTATATGTTGGGTATTTTCTTTTTATTATTTAATGGAGGAATGCTTTATATCAGTACACTTACAATTTCCAGAACTATTACAAGACCGATTAATGAATTATTAATCGGAATGAAGCATATTGATAATGGGAGTTTTGTTGAAATAACCCAAAAGGCTAAAATACGAGAATTTCAACGGATATTTAATGGATATAATAAAATGTTACTTCGTATTCAGCAACTATTGAAACAGACTGTCGAGGAACAAAAATTAATTAGAAAAGTCGAGCTAAATCAAATTCAGGCTCAAATCAAACCTCATTTTCTATATAATACATTAGATACGATTAATGTGTTGGCCATGATGGGAGATAACGATAAAGTATGTGAAATAATAGAAGCCTTAGGAGGATTCTATCGAAAGAGTGTCAGTAAGGGAAGTGATATCCTTAGCATTAAGGATGAACTGGAAGTATCCAGTGAATATATAAAAATACTTAAAATACGTTTCCCCAATATGTTTGAGGAGGAATTTGAAGTTGATTCTGAATGCCTAGATTATCGAATACCCAAACTGACATTGCAGCCGCTTGTCGAGAATGCGATAAATCATGGACTCCGTGGAAAGGGTCATCAAGGATTGTTAAGAATCCACATTGGGTTTTTTGAAGATTATCTATGTATTCGTGTTTATGATAATGGAGTTGGAATTGAATCAAAACTATTGGAAGAGATCGTAGAAGAAGGTTTGAATTATAAAGAACAGAGTTTTGGGTTGCGCGGAACTTTGGATAGAATTAAACTAATATATAATGATAATGCAAAATATGAAATTAAGAGCCGAGAAAATGAATTTACCGAGATTAGTATATATATCTTGATTCGTGCATTGGAGAAAAAATAGTATGAGCAGATTATTAAAAGTTATCATAGTGGATGATGAAGTATTAATTAGGAACTTAATTAAGTTGAAAGCTGATTGGGAAAGCCTGGGGATGGAAGTTGTTGCAGAGTATTCTGATTCATTGGAGGCACTTCGGTCGTTGGAAGAGATGAAACCAGATATAATCCTGTCAGATATCTGTATGCCCAAAATGGATGGATTAAAATTTGCTGAGAGGTGTAAGCAGCAATTACCTGATGTGAAAGTTATTATTATAACTGGATATGATGAATTCGAATTTGCTTTAAACAGTATAAAAATTGGAGTATCAGATTATATATTAAAACCGATTAACTCGACTGTATTGATGGATGCTCTTAAAAAAGTAAAGAAAAATATTGTAAAAGAACAAACGCTAGTCACTCGAAATGATTCGGAGAGTGACGTTAAAAGTGTATTTCATAACGAATCATTGGAAGATACTCAAAATGAAGATTCCATGGAACTAGATGGAAAAAAATTGATGAAGGATATCATTTTATACATAGATCATAATATTTCCGATCCGAATTTAAGTGTAAATAATATAGCACAGGAATTCTTTTTTAGTACGGGCTATTTTTGCAGGATGTTTAAAAAGATTATGGGGAAGACATTTGGCGAATATCTGTCGGATTTGCGGTATACGAAGGCAAAAGACTATCTAAGCTACACGGATTTAAAATGCTATGAAATCGGAGATAAGATTGGTATCCCGGATGCTCATTATCTAAGTATCTGGTTTAAGAAAAAAAGTGGAGTTCCAATATCAAAATACCGTGAATCGGATGAGCAATAGTGATAAGAAGTATGTTGTTATATTAAAAAGCTTAGTTTATATTGCTGAGGTCAAAATAGTGAAACAAAATGTAATCACAATGAATTTTATAAAACTTATTATGAGATATAATCATATTGTTAGCAAAAATACACAAATATTGTATGGGAGGATAACAATATGCTAAGAAAGTTCAAAAAAATAACCACACTACTTTTAGTAAGCATTATGGTTATGCAGTTAGTTGCATGTGGTAGTAAAAAAACAACTGGAACCGAAGATGTAAGTGCTTCAGGAGAAACAAAAGTTGATAACGCTACAACAGAGGAAGTAAAAACCGATGATACCGTTGCGTCATCAGAAGAAGAAATAACATTATCTATATGGCATCAGTCTGTTGCAGAAACAGATCCTTGTAAGCATATTATTACTGCAGCAATTGAAGAATATCAACAAGCTCATCCAAATGTAACAATTGAACAGGACGCTGTTACCGGTGAGCAGTATAAGACTAAGATTAAAACAGCTTTTGCAGCAGGAGAAGCTCCAGATATAGCTTATATGTTTGGTGGAGGAAGCTTTGTAAAACCGTATATCGACGGTGGATATTTACTTCCGATTGATGCGTATCTGACAGATGAAGTAAAATCAAAAGTATTAGATGGTATGTTAGACAACTGTGTGTATGGAGACAAGATTTATACACTGCCTACAATTACATTTCTTGCAAATCTCTATTGTAACAAGAAAATGTTTGATGATGCAGGTGTTGCTTACCCTACCACATGGACAGAACTACTTGACGCTTGTGAAAAATTAAAAGTGGCTGGATACACACCAATTACAATTGGTGAAAAAGACAGATGGCCAGGTATGTATTGGTTTGATATTATTGCGCAAAGACAGGCAGGTAATGCCGCTGTTGTAAGTGCATTTAAGAATCCAGCAGAATTTAATTCAGAACCTTTTATAAAGGCTGCTGAAAAAATGCAGGAACTTGTGAAGGTGGGAGCCTTTAATGAGAGTATGCTAAGTATGAGTTATGATGAAATGTATACAGGATTTGCGGCAGGACAAGCAGCAATGATGTTTCAGGCGAACTGGGTTCATCCGGCTTTGGAAGATGAAGCAGCTGCAACTCATAATAATATAGATGTGGTAGCATTCCCAGCCTTTGAAGATGGAGCGGGTAGCGCAACAGAGTTTTATGGTGGTGGTACCGATGGATATTATATCAATGCAGAAACAAAGTACCCAGAAGTTGCAGCAGATTTCCTTTGCTATTTAAGTGAAAAGATTGGTAGAGAGGGTTATGCCGCTGGCGCAGGACTACCTTGTTGGGATACAACAGGTGTAGATGAAAGTGCATTAACGCCATTAACTCAGGGCTCAGCAGCTCTAATGAAAACAGGTACCTCCTACATTACCTGGTGGGATAACATTATAACTGCACAGGGCTCAGAGTTACATAAAGATTTAATTGCTGAATTGCTGGCTTTAAAAATAACTCCTCAAGAATTCTGTGAGAAGATGTCCCAGATAGATCCTTCAGAACTATATTAAGGACTAGGGAAAATTTCATAAATTTTCAAGAGGCTGCAATGAAAATTACAGTCTCTTGTTTTATGGAGAATTAGGAAAAGGAGAAGCGATGAATAAAATATTATCCAATAAAAAGGCAATTTTTCTATTTGCATTTCCAACATTATTGGTAATGGCATCTATTGTTATATTCCCTATGGTGATTTCTGGGTATTATAGTTTGCTGGATTGGGATGGGATTGGACAAGGAACGTTCATAGGTCTGGACAATTATAAGGAACTGATTGGGGATACAAGATTTATCAATTCAATTAAAAACTCGCTTTTATTTGTGTGCTATTCCTTGTTTATACAGTTGCCGATTTCTTTATTAATCGCTCTTGTTTTGGCGTCCGGTGTCAAGCTAGAAAAGTTTTACCGTACGGTTTACTTCATACCGGTTATCATCTCGACTGTAGTAATAGGACATTTGTGGTTAAAAGTTTATAATACAGATTATGGTTTGTTAAATGGATTATTCCGTAGAATGGGCATACCTCAGTATGCAGAGGATTGGCTGGGGCAGGAAAAGACAGCATTGATTTGCTGCTTTATACCGATTCTCTGGCAATATATTGGATACCATATGCTCATCATGTATGCAGGCGCAAAAGGTATCTCTACTGAAATTGCGGAATCAGCGAAAATTGATGGTGCTAACAAAAGACAGATAGCATTAAAGATTACCATACCACTACTGACGCCAATTCTGAAAGTGTGTGTAACATTTTCAATTATTGGTGCATTGAAGGTTTTCGATTTGATTTATGTTTTAACAAATGGTGGTCCTTTTTATTCTACGGAAGTACCAAGTATATATATGTATACGACAATCTTTCATAATTATCAGTATGGATATGGTAGCACAATATCTATATTTATTGTGCTGGAATGTTTCTTATGTACATTGTTGGTTAACTTTCTGTTTAAACTGAAGGAGGATAAAATGTCATGAAACAAACAAAGAGAGTAATTATCAGAATTCTCCTGGCAGTTTTTGCGGCAATACAATTATATCCGCTGGTTTGGTTAATCTTTTTCTCCTTTAAGGACAACAATGAAATATTTGGTGGAAACGTTGCTGGAATCCCCAAAATCTGGAGAGTTGAAAATTATATTAAGGCATTTAGAGAAGCAAATGTACTAAGTTATTTAAAGAACAGTGTATTCGTTACTGCAGGTACAATTATGCTGGTGCTTTTTCTTTCAGTCACTTCTGCCTATGCAATTCAGAGAATGTACTGGAAGGGCAAAGGTATGGCCCTGAAATTTATTTTACTTGGAATGATGGTGCCAATTCATGCTGCATTATTGCCACTATTTATGGTGCTGAAGAATTTTCACCTTTTGAATACCTATTGGGGTCTGATCATTCCTTATGTTGCATTTGGTCTTCCTATGGGGGTATATATTACCTGTGGATTTCTCGCCGATATACCAAAAGAGATGGAGGAAGCAGCAGTTGTAGATGGATGTGGCATTTATAGAATGTTTCTTACGGTAATTATGCCACTTGTAAAACCGGCATTAGCTACGGTCTCTATCTTTACCTATATATCAACATGGAATGAATTGATGTTCGCAGTTACGTTTATAAATAAAGAGAAGTTTAAAACACTAACAGTAGGAATCATGTCAATGGTCGGTAGCTACGTTACAAACTGGGGGCAGATTGGAGCAGGTCTTGTTATAGCAACGATACCCACTATTATAATTTATATACTTTTAAGCGAGCAGGTGCAAGACAGTATCATTGTAGGTGCAGTTAAAGGTTAAGTTTATTAAACTATACCAATTATGAAAGGGATCTCAATATGAAACACGAAATTATTGAATGTAGAGTGGAAGGTTCACAAAACTATGCAAGGTTGTATACATATATCATAGACCATTCAGAAGAAATACCTATTGATAAGAGAGCCTTGATACTAATTTGTCCAGGTGGTGGATATGAGATAACATCTGACAGGGAAGCGGAGATGACAGCATTTCAATTTCTTTCGAAGGGATACCATGTAGCAATTTTACGTTATTCTACGAGGCCATCCGTATTTCCTACTTCACTTTTAGAACTGGCAAAGGCGATGTCTATTATTAGGCAGAATGCAAAAGAATGGAGAGTCAATACGGAAAGAATTGTGGTACAGGGATGCTCTGCTGGAGGGCATCTTGCAGCTAGCTTGGGTGTATTCTGGACGGAAAGGTTTATTTTAGATCAGTTAAAGGTTGACAGTCAATTGATAAAGCCAAATGGACTGATCTTAAATTATCCAGTCATTACAAGTGGAGAATTTGCACACCAGGGTTCCTTTAATGCTTTGCTGAATGGTATAGAAACGAAGGAACTTCTTCAACAACTTTCTCTTGAAAATCAAGTCAATAAAAATGTACCAAGAGTATTTATATGGCATACCTATCAAGATGAATTGGTTCCTGTTGAGAATTCCCTATTATTTGTTCAGGCATTAAAGCGTTATAATATTCCCACCGAGTTTCATATGTATGAGCGGGGCAATCATGGATTGGGATTGGCTAATAAACTGACTGTTGACAAGAGTGGTCACGGAATCTGTAAGGAATGTGAGAATTGGGTTACACTTGCATTTGCTTGGTTAGAAAATCTATAGAGACATTAATGGTTAAAAAAATAGTAATTGCAGCGTCCGACATCTATAAACGGACGCTTTTTTTCTGGCTCTTTGTCATAGTAAGGGAGGAATTCTTTGAATCCCACCCTTGCTATGGCAAAGAGCCAGAAATGTTCTAAATAAAATCTTTAAGAAGTCATAATTGAAGAAAAATAGTAAATGATATAGATAAAATAATACTTGCAAAATATACCCTAGTAGGGTATAGTATAATCATAAAAAATAAAGGAGAAATAGTTATGTCAAATATTATTAAAGTATTCAATGTAGAAGGCATGTCCTGCGGACATTGTGAAAAAGCGGTAAAGAGTGCAATAAATGAATTAAATGGTGTTTCCAATACAGAGGTAAGCTTAAAGGATAAAACAGTAACAGTGAGCTATGACAGTGATTTAGTATCAGAAGGAAGTTTAAAGGAAGCAATTGAAGATGCAGGTTACGATGTTTTATAACTTCATCTAAGAGGAAAATTGAAAGATTTTATCTTTCAATCACAAAGTTTGTGCCTGCGTCATAATCGGCACAAACTTCAGTAGCGCATAAGTCGTGGGTATGCGAGAAATGGAGTAAACATGAAAAAAGAGAACATTCAGATTGTCGGTATGACATGTGCAGCATGTGCCAAACGAATCGAACGCGTGACGCAAAAGATTACTGGAGTCTCAACTTCAAGCGTTAACTTTTCGACAGAAAAGCTGGCGATCGAGTTCGATGAACAAAAAGTGACCATGCCCGTTATTAAAGATTCCATAAGGAAAGCCGGATATGATGTGGTGGAAAAACCCGTTGACAAAGAAATTATTATTCCGATTCAAGGAATGACCTGTGCGGCATGTGCAAATAGAATAGAAAAGGTAGTTACGAAGCTGGAAGGTGTATCAAGTGCTTCTGTCAACTTTGCAACAGAGAAATTGACTGCAAAATATAATCCAGAGCAGGTTCGTATCTCGGAAATAAAGCAAACAATAGCAAAAGCAGGATATCAGGCGCTTGATATTGAAACAAAAGCTGTTGTGGATGAGGATAAGATAAGAAAAGAAAAAGAGATTAAAACATTATGGACAAAGTTTATCGTGTCTGCGGTATTTTGCCTTCCACTCTTTTATCTTTCTATGGGTTCCATGATATGGTGGTTGCGTGTTCCAATACCGTTTTTGTTAGAGCCAATGCAATATCCACTAAACTTTGCTATTGTACTAATTATCTTAACGATTCCAATTATGATTGCAGGTAATAAATTTTACTCCGTTGGTTTTAGGGCTATCATCCAAAGAAGTCCGAACATGGATTCCCTGATTGCCATGGGTACCACAGCAGCAGTAGGTTACAGTTTATACTCCACCTACCGCATTGCATTGGGTGACTTTCATTATGTAGAAGATTTATATTTTGAAACTGCCGGAGTTATTATAACGCTTATATTACTAGGTAAATCCTTGGAAGCTGTATCTAAGGGAAAAACTTCAGAAGCAATTAAAAAGCTCATGGGTCTTGCTCCGAAAACAGCAATTGTCATTCAAAATGGAAAAGAAGTAGAATTACCAATCGAAGAAGTTGAAGTAAATGATGTCATATTAGTAAAGCCAGGAGAAAAGATTCCGGTAGATGGAATTGTACAAGAAGGACATACTTCCATTGACGAATCCATGCTGACCGGTGAGAGTATACCAGTAGAAAAACAGCAAGGGGATAAGGTGTTTGCAGCCAGCATCAATAAAAATGGCTCAATTCAGTTTAAGGCTACCAAGATTGGTAGTGATACTGCACTGGCACAGATCATAAAGCTGGTAGAGGATGCACAAGGGTCAAAGGCGCCGATAGCGCAAATGGCAGATATTGTTTCTGGTTACTTTGTACCGATCGTGTTTGTAATAGCGCTGCTTTCTGCTGTGATCTGGTTAATCAGTGGTGAATCCGCTGTATTTGCTTTAACTATATTCATATCCGTACTGGTTATCGCGTGTCCATGTGCTCTTGGGCTAGCTACACCGACGGCAATTATGGTTGGAACAGGAAAAGGAGCAGAATACGGTATATTAATCAAAGGCGGCGAAGCGCTTGAAACAACACATAAAATTAATACGATCGTATTTGATAAGACCGGTACGATTACAGAAGGAAAACCGGAAGTTACAGATATTATTACTGTTGCTGATATCACAAGTCAGAAATTATTACAGATAGCTGCTTCTGCTGAAAAGGGTTCCGAACATCCGCTTGGCGAAGCTATTATCCGTGGAGCGGAGAAGGAAAATCTTGATCTGATAAAACTAGAAAGCTTTCAAGCATTACCAGGTTATGGAATCGAAGTGTCAATAGAAGGTAGAATCGTGCTTTTGGGCAACCGTAAATTGATGTCAGATCGCGGAATTTCTCTTTTAGAATTAGAAAGGGAATCCGACCGGCTTGCATCGGAGGGTAAAACCCCTATGTATATTGCCGAAGACAATCAACTGTCAGGTATTATTGCAGTTGCCGATGTGGTGAAGGAAAGCAGTGCAAAAGCAATCAAACAGCTTCATAAGATGGGAATAGAAGTTGCCATGATTACCGGTGATAATAAAAGAACTGCGGAGGCGATTGCAAAACAAGTGGGTATTGACCGTGTACTTGCAGAAGTTCTTCCACAGGACAAATCAAATGAAGTTAAGAAATTGCAGGAAGAAGGAAGAAGGGTTGCTATGGTTGGAGACGGTATCAATGATGCCCCAGCACTGGCACAGGCTGATATCGGGATGGCAATCGGTTCCGGTACAGACGTAGCAATGGAGTCAGCGGATATTGTTTTGATGCGAAGCGATTTAATGGATGTTCCAACAGCAATCCAATTAAGTAAAAGTACGATAAGAAATATTAAACAAAACCTGTTCTGGGCATTTGGTTATAATGTATTAGGCATTCCATTGGCTGCCGGACTCTTGCATGCATTTGGAGGACCTTCCTTGAATCCTATGTTTGCTGCAGCAGCTATGTCACTAAGTTCTGTATCCGTATTAACCAATGCTTTAAGGTTAAAGGCGTTCAAACCCAAGCAATAAGGGGAGGTTGTATGAACCATGCCCCTTTTATAGGAGATAGATTATGAAGAAACGAATAAAGGTATTGACAATATTTTTAGTAGCAATACTAGCACTGACTGCTTGCCAACAGACAGATGTAATTGGAAATACAGCGAAGACTTCTTTTTCGGAAGTGGTCAAAGCAATACCGGAGCAGATAACTTCTGATGAAGAAAATGTTGGCTGGTCACTCACTGCACCAGATAATACGGCTCGTTTTATCTGGAGTAAAGATTACAGCAAAAGCCCAATTTATGATGCAATGATAGAATTTGATGTTACGCCATTTTTAGATGCAGGACTTGATGTGGGGAAGCTTCCTCAAGGTATTATTTTCGGAGATAAGATAATACTTGGAACAAAGTTTGGAAATGATGAACCAGAATATGTTGGAGAAGCAACACCAGAAGAGTCTTTTAATCAAATTGTGACCCTTTACCGGGGATCTATTGGTTACCATGAAGCGATGGACCATTATGGTATCGATTTAGAAAGTGGTAACAAATTTGAATGGGCGAAAGATATGAAAAAGAATGATAAGGATATTGTATTTGTTGTTGACCCACAAATGTTTGTGGAGGCCGGTGTGAATCCAGAACAGGTAGAAGGGTGGGTGTATGCACCAGTTGAAATGATGGATCTACGGGGTAAAAAAACAACAGAAAATAAATTTTTAAAACCTTTTGATTTACAAAAGAAATAATGGGGGTGTAAAGGATGAGTAATACTGATATAAAATGTTGTGCCAATCATAATACGGCTGCCGATGATAAGAGTACTTATCGGACAGACAAGTTAAAGAAATCCCTTGTTACCAGATTAAACAGAGTAGAAGGGCAGATTCGGGGAATCAGGGGAATGATTGAAAAGGACAGTTATTGTGATGATGTTCTAAATCAGATAACGGCAGCATCGGCTGCTCTAAATGGTATAAGTAAATTGGTTTTGGAAAATCATATCAGAAGTTGTGTAGTGGATAAAATCAAAGAAGATGAAAATGGAATAGTAGAAGAACTTATTATTACAATTGGCAGAATGCTAAAATAAACTACCAAATAAAAGTCCGGACACTGTAAATAAAAACATTTAAGGTGTTCGGATTTTCATATAATTTTCACATAAATGATTTATGATGGGTATAGTACCATAAGAAATTGAATTGAAACCAAGCGGACTAGATTAAACAACAATATCTTTGAAAGGAAAGGAATCAAATGAAGAATAAGAATAAAAATAAAACTAAGTTTGTCATAGCGGCAGGATTGACGATCGTCGTTTTATCGGGTGCATTGTTTTTAACAAGTAATCAAAATAAAGGACAGGACACCAGAAATAAAAATGGGATTACATCAGCGAAAGTATCAGAAAAAGGAGATTTGCTAATACCAGTTGCAGATGTCACGAATCAGGCGATGTTTTATGAATATCAGACAGAGGATGGTACAGCTTTAGAAGTAATGGCAGTTAAGGCTTCCGATGGAACAGTAAGAACTGCGTTTAATACTTGCCAGGTATGTTACAGTTCGGGTAGGGGGTATTATAAACAGGAAGGTGAAGACCTTGTATGTCAGAACTGTGGAAACCATTTCACAGCAGATGATGTGGAAGTAACAAAAGGTGGCTGTAATCCAGTTCCAATATACTCAGAGTATAAAACTCTTGATGAGACTACTATAACAATATCGAAAGACCATTTAGAAGAAGCGAAAGTAATCTTTGAGAATTGGAAGTCATAATACCGGAGGATTGTGTATGGGTAAAATTAATAAATTAATGCAATTGCATGGATTATCCTGTACCTCTTGTGAAACAAGAATCGAGAATAAACTAAATGATACCAAAGGTATTTTAAAAGCAGAAGTGAGCTATCAGACTTCAACACTCTCCATAACGTATGATGATTCCATTGTTAGTCTGGATGAAATAAAGAAAGCAGTTGAATCCCTTGATTATAGTGTAACAAGAGAAAATACAGAATCGGTGGATAAAAACAGGAATAGCAATAGCTTGTTGGTAATCAGCGGAATCATACTATTTGGAATCTATCTGATTGTCAAGAATACGATTGGCTTTTCTTTTGTTCCAGAGATAACTTCTAATATGGGATATGGAATTATATTTGCTGTGGGATTTATGTCCTCATTTCATTGTGTGGCAATGTGCGGAGGTATCAATCTATCCTTATGTGTGTCTTATAAGTTTGATAATGGTGATGATAGTAACATCTCAAAATTTGTTCCGAGTTTACTGTATAATGCAGGCCGGATAGTATCATACACAGTGCTTGGTGGAATCGTGGGAGGCCTCGGTTCTGTGTTTCAAATATCGAATACTGGCAGTGCTTTTGTGTCATTATTAGCCGGTGTATTTATGGTAATTATGGGACTGAATATGTTGAATCTATTTCCATGGTTAAGAAGACTGAATCCACATATGCCAAAAATATTTGCAAAGAGTATTCATAAACATAAAAAGAAGGGACCATTCATAGTGGGATTATTCAATGGTCTTATGCCTTGTGGTCCACTTCAGGCAATGCAGTTATATGCCCTTGGAACAGGAAGCATTATTACAGGTGCATTATCTATGTTTATGTTCAGTTTAGGAACTGTTCCGTTGCTATTTGCATTTGGGGCTTTAGGATCTATGTTAAGTGCCAAATTCACTAAAAATATGGTGAAGGCAAGTGCCATGCTGGTTGTTGTTCTTGGTTTTATAATGATCTCCAGAGGATTTGCTTTTACAGGAATTACAATAAACTCACCACTCGATTTGGCTAAAATGGACCGTAGTAATGAGTCCAATATAGCTATTATGAATGGTGATATACAAGAGATAACAACAACCTTGCAATCCGGAAGATATACTCCAATAACAGTAAAAGCAGGTGTACCTGTTAAGTGGACGGTAAAAGCTGAAGATGGAAGTATTAATGGTTGTAATAATGAAATTATTATACCAAAATATAATATCTCTCAAAAGCTAAGTCCAGGTGAGAATATTATAAATTTTACTCCTACAGAAAGCGGAACATTTGGATATAGCTGCTGGATGGGGATGATTCGAAGTAGCATAACTGTGTCAGACAGTTATTAATAATGCAGTATCAGTTCTGTTGGTTGAATACTTTATCAATCATAACTTGTGCCTGATGCTATCTTTGGTAGCTGCCAAAGATAGTATCAGGCACAAGTTATGGAATCTTAAATTTGGATTGTGATTTATCTTATTTCTATATATTTTTTATCTTTTACTCTTTCAACTGCATTATCTTTCGGGAAGACCACTCTTAAGATACCATTTTCAATGGATGCCTGAAAGTCTTCTTCCTTAAGAGAATCTCCAACATAGAAGTTTCTTTTGCAACATCCGCTGTAACGTTCTTTTCTAACTAGTTTTCCTTGTTTGTCATTTTCTTCTTTCGTTTCGTTTTTTTCTGCTGATATTGTTAGATATCCATTTTCTAAGTTTGCCTGGATATCTTTTTTCTCATAACCAGGCAGTTCAATCTCCAATTGGTAATTGTCACCCAGATCGGAAACATCAGTCTTCATCCAATTTGAAGTTGTAAATTTCATCGGCAATGAAAACATATC
This sequence comes from Bacillota bacterium, assembly GCA_023443225.1. GTDB lineage: Bacteria > Bacillota > Clostridia > Lachnospirales > Lachnospiraceae > Anaerocolumna. The sequence goes on along the minus strand of JAEZVF010000091.1, from coordinate 46,782 downwards.
ATCAAAAAAGCTATCAGTAAAGGTACTATCAAAAATTCTTGGTAATAACATAATCATTCCTCCTTAAATAATAAATATCAAATTGTATTTTGTTTGCTTGTTCTATATGTAATATAACATGCACAATTAACACTGTCAAGAGGCGAGTGCTAATTTCACAAATTATTCACAATTAAGGTAGGTCTGATTACGTTTGGATTTGTGTATTTTAAGCCTTACATGATCTATTAAATTATGATATCTGGCATTTTTAAACAGGTGGGTTAGCGGAATAGTAAGAAAGTAGTCTATAATAGCCTTGAGGAAACTGGCAGATGGGACATATGTCCGGTGCACAGAATCCGGTTAAGATGTTTCCACAGCCCATACATATCCATACTCCTTCTTGCGGTTTACAGAACAACTCATTATTCTGAAGATTCGTCTGAAATGTTTGTAGCGTTAATATATGATTCAATTTGATGTTGGCAATACCATTAAATAGTGAGGCAATGTCGTTATAACCTTCTTCTTGGGCGATTTGAGAAAATGCAAGATAAATATTATTGGCTGCATTTTCCTCATCTAATTTGGCTTCCTGTAAATTCTCTTCTGTATCAGTTACTCGGCCTTTAATAAGGGTACGAAGTCTATTTGCTATAAAAATCTCATTTCTTGAAATAATATCGAAAGCTTCACCAATTTCTATCAGTACTTCTTCCCGCGCCTGGTTACCGAACATCTCAAACTTGGTACTTGTTTGTAGTTCATTCTCATATGCAATTTGCAGATTAGCAAAAGTTTTACTTTGTTGAAAGTCCAAATTGCCTCCTTTTTATAATCACTGTTTATACAGTTTTTATATCATATGAGTGTACAAATTGATTTATGTATCATGGAAGATTTTTGAAAAAGCATATTAACTTTATTGCCTTTTATTCCGATGAATAGGTTAGCAGGTATTTCATATGCACTACTATATTAAGATAAAAACCAATTCTTAAACCAGGTTAGGGGGATAAATAATGAGGGTAAGGAACCATGAATGTTCACAATCACGTAATAATGTAAGTATAAATATAGCGGATGAAAACAGACAGAATTCCGTTTTATCTAACAAAAGAACAAAAGGGGATAAGGCAAGCAGTAATTCTGTATTTGCAGGTAATTTAAATATTTTGTCACAACAGGATATTCTCGCCGAAAAGCATGTAAAGAATCAGAAAAAGGCTTTAAAAGGTATCCTAGATCAATTTAAGAAAGATATAGAAACAGACAACAATCTAGCATCACGTCGTAGTAATATGACGAAATTTGAAGAGGAAGCTGGAATTGCAAGGACGGAATTGGAAAAAGTTCAAAAGCTACGCCAGAACCTAAAAGATTCTTACCACATTACAGAGGATAGTGAGCAGGAAAAAGAACTTGGGTTATTAAGAAAGAGCATGGATCCCTTTGCAACTTTGACGGAAGATGAAATGAATCAACTTAGTAATATAAAAGAATTAACGGAGTATCAAAAGTCAGCTTTAGAATATGATACGATGGAAGAGACTTGGCAGGAACGCTTTGATAATGCCAGTAAGGGAATTGTAAATGAAGGACAATCCATTATCGCCATCAAACTGGAATTACTAAAATCGCATCCTATGACAGATGCCCAAATAGAAGCCGCTAAGATCATGGAAGCAGCAAATAAGGAAGTGGTTGCAACTATTTTGCAACAGACAAAAGAAAATATTGATGAAAAGCTTAAAGAAGAGAAAGAGGCTGCCGAGAAACAAGCAGAAGAACTGGAAGAGAAAGAAGCAAAAGACAAAGAGTATGGCTTAAATAAGGTTAAAAAAGATATTAAGGAAATACAGGAATCCGACAGCGAACAGGAGAAATTGCATACTGAATTGATAAATGTTATCGAAAAAATGAAGGCAATTGAGGAAGATCTCAAAGGCATTCTTGTGGACGAATTTAAATAAACCATATAAAATGGGCAGCAACAAAGAACTGCTGTGTCAATGTTTCAAAAGTAGCGCAAGTTAAATATCCCATTGATTTTATAGCAGAAGTAAACATCAAAAGGTTGTTCATTTTCTCTTTGTTAATTGGAGCTCCTCTACCAAGAACCCTTTGAGCAATGGTCATCATACCGATGGTTATCTCATTGCGTTCCTTTGCCGGAAGACCCATGACTTTATTGGATGCATTATGTACGATTCGTCCCCAGAGACCAGGTTCATGAGGATTTTCTTTTAGTTGTTTGAAGGAGCCATCTTTTTGAAATATTACATGGGGATAGTGGTTTTTGTATAGCCATTTACAGGATGCTTTAAAATAATAATTATTTTCCTTGGGAATTAAACTGTATCCAAGTACATTAACATAATCATTATCTGCTGATACGTTTACTATGTTATTACTTCTTTTATAAAACTTATTTCCAAGTTTATTCTTAAAATGTTTCATAGCTTCTGGGCTGAAGCCCTGACCATCTGAGGAATAAACCATATGAATATCATCAGCATAAAGGGACATCATCATGATGTACTGGATTTTTGTTCCACCTTTGGAATGACCCGTTAATATAAGGGTATCTTTCTTCTTAATCCTTAATTCTTTATAAGTATCCTCAAAATATCTCAATGCTTCTTTCTGCTGTAACGATTCTTTATTGTCTCCAACATCTATACCACCCAGCTCTTGTCCATTATCGTACCATTCACCGGAGGCGGTTCCTCTGAATACGACGGTAATTGTCCTCGATCTATCCATTTTAGTTTTTGAAAAAGCTGCAGCATTCAACCCTCTGACTCCGGAATACCTTAAGTCATTTGTGGAAACATTTGATATGGTATAGTCTAATAATTCAGGGTGATATTTAATATAAGCTTCGATAGTAGTAAAGTATTCAGGCAAGGCTTTATCGTTTTGCTTGGTAATATAGCTATCAAAATTAGCACGAATTTTGGTAAACGCGTCATCTATTGTGTGGTAATCACCATTCGTATTATTAAAAGCAGATAAGTCAAAATACATAAGTAAATTCAATATAGTGGCCTCATTAGCACTTGAATCATTGTAATTTGTAACTTTTTTATTTACATTATCCACACCGATATCCTCCAATTTGTAGTTTTATTTCCTAACGAAAATCATATGAGAAATCTGGCTTATTATTCGAAGGATTGCCACCTGACTTTTGACAAATCAAAATTATCATCAAAGCTAACATATCCGGATAGATATTTCGTAGCTCTGTCGTTGATGTTTGTGCAGTAAGCAATATACATACTTAAGCCTCCAAGCTCTTGTTTAATTAAATCCATCATTGCGATTAATTTTTCTTCTTTTTTATTAACATCATCCTCAACATTTATAGTAATCATTGCATTTATGAGTTCTTTTCGATGAATAATTTCATCAACCGGCGTATGCATATGGATATCGCTTGGTAATACAGTAACTACTGGTATTAAAGAATGTATTTGAACAGTATAGTTTGGATAAATGCCATGGATTAAATCTGCATATGCCCGGCTGATTTCATCACGTCTGCATATTTCTATATAATTATCTTCTATATGGGATTTTCCATATTTTTTGTACTTAATAATGGTAATTACTTCATTGGGAAATCTTTCGGATACGGCTCTTGATTCCCGGGATTTGGAAAACATACTCTGGCAATTAGCAGCCAGGATATGAAAGGGTACATCTTTTCCATATTTATTTTGTAAGTAGTTTAAAACTTCTTCTTCAACCGATATCTTTTTCATATTACTTATAACCTGTCCTCCCATAATCTCATAGTTAACTTTGATATAATTAGTTTAACACTTCCTGTACTATAAGACAATTGCAAAATACAATATTTGGAAATTTATATTATCGCGTATAGTTATCTATTTACATATAATACTATAGCAGGTAAATTAGATTTGATTTATTTGTCTCGAAGGAATAAAATGGTAGTGACCTGAAATGGTAAAATCATGATTAGGTATTTGCGAGAATACAGGAATATTAATGGACACAAAAAGAGAGTATCGTAAATGCCTATATATAAGGGGGATTGTATGAAACTTAGAGAAGCAATGAGTACGATGGGTTTTAGCAATAAGAAACAGACAACCCACCAACTATATACGCAGTGGGGAGAAAACTTGGACCCGGATTCATTACTGAAAGAGTATCCGAGACCGCAATTAAAGAGAGATAATTATGTGATATTAAATGGATATTGGGATTATTCCATTACAAATAGCAATCAAAAACCTGAGAAGTTCGATGAACGAATATTAGTACCTTTTTCGCCAGAAAGTGTTTTATCCGAGGTAAATAGACAACTATTACCATCGGAGTATTTATGGTATGAAAAAGTCCTTCCGATTAATAAAGTAGAAGATGGTAAACGGTGCATTCTTCATTTTGGTGCTGTGGATCAATTCTGTGAAGTGTTTATAAATCACATGAAAGCAGCCGACCATATAGGAGGCTATCTCCCTTTTTCCCTTGACATAACAGATAAAATTGTAGAAGGGGATAACTATCTTACACTGAAGGTGACGGATAGTAGTGACACTTCTTATCATAGCAGAGGGAAACAGAAATTAGAAAACGGCGGTATGTTTTATACGGCACAGAGTGGTATCTGGCAGACTGTCTGGATGGAGTGGGTTCCCGATACTTATATAAAAGCTTTAAAAATCACCCCCTTGGTGGATGAAAATCAAGTTGAAATCATAATTGCTTTAAAGAATGGGAACACAGAGGAAAAGAATGCAACATTTACAATAGATATCCTGGTAGATCAGAAGGTAATTAAATCTGTATCAAGTATACAAACAAAAGTGACGATTTCTTTGGACGAACCCATCTTATGGACTCCAGAAACTCCATTCTTATATGATTTGGTGATTACTGCAGGTCATGACAGAGTGGAGAGTTATTTTGCAATGAGAAAGTATGAAATAAAGAAAGATTCGGCTGGCATCGTAAGAATATTTTTAAATGATCAGCCATATTTTCAAAATGGTCTGTTGGATCAGGGTTATTGGCCAGATGGGTTATATACAGCACCTAGTGACGAAGCCATGATATTTGATATTCAGATGGCGAAAGAATTAGGGTTTAATATGCTTCGTAAGCATATTAAAATCGAACCGCTCCGCTGGTATTATCATTGTGACCGTTTAGGTATGATTGTTTGGCAGGATATGGTTAACGGTGGTGGCAATTACAATATGGCAGCATTAGGTTATTTTCCTACCTTATTTCCAAAATTCACTGGTTGGATTAAAGATAATTGCTACCGCTTGTTTTCCAGGGAAAATAAAGATGGCAGACAGGAATGGATATCCGAGTGCAAAAAGACAGTAGAGCATTTATATAACTGTCCATCGATCGCTGTGTGGGTACCCTTTAATGAAGGATGGGGGCAGTTTGAGGCGAATAAAGCGGTTCGTTTCATTCGCAGAATGGATAAAAGCAGGCTGATTGATCATGCCAGTGGATGGTTTGACCAACAGGGAGGAGATTTCAAAAGCATCCATAATTATTTCCGCAAAATTGAGGTTGAACCGGAAGAAAGAGCCTTTGTATTATCGGAATTTGGTGGATATGCTTGCTATATCACGAAACATTCTTACTCTAATCATATCTATGGTTACCGAAAATACCACAATCGTAAGGAATTAAATAACGCTATTAGGAAACTTTATCGTGATGAAATCTGTCCATCCATTAAGAAAGGACTATCGGCAGCAGTGTTTACACAGCTTTCTGATGTAGAGGATGAGGTAAATGGATTATTCACGTATGACAGGAAGGTTTGTAAAATCACAAAGATTGATGTGCCGTTTCAGTGATAGAATTTCTATAGTAAATTATTTATAAATTCCAGAATAAGCCTTGCTTAAAATGTCACAGAGAATTATAATAATAGTATACCTCACCATATGGTGGGGTATTTTTTGAGAAACCTTATATAGTATTAGTTAAGTCATTTCTAAGGGTGAAGTTTGAAAATGGGGGAGAAATAAAGACATGAATCAGAATGTGAAAGTTAAATCTACATCTACGATCATTATTAATTCGGTAATCAGTAAAATTCAAATTATAATAGGAGCTTTTCTAATCTTCATGTTTGGGGGTACATTTCTTTATATAACAATTGACAAATGGAAGATTATGAGGTCAATCCAAATCGCATTTGCAATACTTACCATGGTAGCTATAATTATTTTTTTAAAAGGACTAAAGAGAAGTAAGCTTATTCGTTTATTTCGATGTTATTCTCCTATCTTGTCGGCAGATCCAATTCATTCCCTCGGTCAGTTAGCATCCAGTGTCGGATCATCCATGGATGCTGTAAAGAAGAATGTTGAAGAGATGATTAAGCGTGGCTTTTTTATTAATACATATATTGATTATAGCAATAATTGTGTGGTGTTTTCCAACGGTGAAACGGTTAATTTTACGGTTAACACACAGATGAAACTAGAATATTCTTCGGTTATCTGTAAAGGCTGTGGGGCATCTAACAAAGTATTATTAGGTAGTGTCAGCGAATGTGAATACTGTGGTTCTTTGCTAAAGAATTGACATCATATTCTTACTATATTGAAAAAAGAAAAAATAGTCGGATAGGAGCCAATTATGAATAGATTTAATGTAAAACATGTGATTTTTTTAATATTAATAGTAGGACTGCTAAGTGGATGCAGTAAATCCTCCGGTAGTTATTATAAAGAAGGTATGAAATATTTTAATAATGGTAATTATACCGAAGCAGAAGTAAATTTTGCGAAAGCAATTGAGATTAATCCGGAGCGGGCAGAATATTACATTAATTACGGAATGACTTTGATTATGCTTGGAAAAGGAGATAAAGCTTTACTTAGCTTCGATAAGGCGATTCTAAAGAAAGACAATGCCATTGTGAAAAAAAATAATAAGATGGCTTATCGGGGTAAAGGAATTGCATTTTTAAAAGCCCATCAATATGCTGAAGCAATTCAACAATTTGATACGGCGCTTAAAATTGATGAATTAAGCGATTTGAATATGGATATCTTATATTATAAAGCAAATGCGCAGGAAGCAGCAGGATATTATAAAGAAGCGGCAGATACATATTCCGCTATTCTTGAAGAGAATACCAAGGATGCGGCTATTTATAACAGCAGAGCCTTTGTTTATCGTAAACTGAGTGATTCCAAAAAAAGTTTAGCTGATTATGATAAAGCGATATCTTTCGATAAATCAAAGTATGATTATTATTTTGGTAAGTACTTCTTGTTGTTAGAATTAAAGGATACAGAGGGTGCCAAAGCTGTGTTGGATGAAGCTGAAAAAATCACAGTAAAAACACAGGAAGATAAATTTAATCTAGCTAAAATACATTATTATAAAGAAGATTATGATGTGGCAATAAAGGAATTTGGTGAGGCATTTAAGAATGGTTTTGTGGCAGCATATTTCTATTTGGGCGGTATTTACGAAGAAAAAGAAGATTATAAATCAGCCATAAACAACTATAAAATGTTTATTGAGGATACAACAACCGTGAAGACGGCATCGGTATACAATCAGATTGGAATGTGTCTTATAAAGCAGGAGCAATACGAAGAGGCTCTATCTTATATTCAGAAAGGATTGGAGTATAAAGACATTTTCTTAGATCAAGCTCTGAAACAGAATGAGATTATAGCTTATGAAAACATAGGTGATTATAGTAAGGCTTACCAACTTATGACTGAGTATATAAAATTATATCCAGAGGACAAAGAGGCTGCAACAGAATATGAATTTTTAAAGACCAGACTACCAGAAGTCAGTACCTTTGCTGGAGAGGACAAGAACTGAGAAATGAAAGCAACACAGGGATAGGAGTTAATATGAGCGAATTGTATGATATAAAAGAAAAAGAAGAACGATTAGTACTGATTGCCGTTGCAACGGTAGATGGTGATGATACAGCAGATTCGTTGGATGAACTAGAAGAATTGATTCAAACAGCTGGAGCATGTTCAGTAGCTAAGGTAATACAAAATCGGGAAAGTGTTCATTCCGGAACCTATATCGGCAAAGGTAAGATTGAAGAAGTGAAAGAGATGCTGGAAACACTAGATGCAACTGGTGTCGTATGTGATGATGAACTAAGTCCGGCACAGTTAAAAAACTTAGAATATGCCTTACAGACGAAAATAATGGACCGGACTATGGTTATTTTGGATATTTTTGCACAGCGTGCTTCTACTAAAGAAGGTAAGATTCAGGTGGAGCTGGCTCAATTAAAGTATCGATCTAGTAGATTAATTGGTATGAGAAATTCATTGTCAAGACTGGGTGGTGGAATAGGAACAAGAGGACCAGGTGAGAAGAAACTGGAAGTGGACCGAAGATTAATTAGAGATCGAATATCACAGTTAAACCGTGAATTAGATGATGTAAAACGTTCCAGAGAGACCTCTAGAGAGTTAAGAAGTAAAGGCTCGATACCAATCATCGCTATTGTTGGATATACCAATGCAGGAAAGTCAACTCTACTTAATCGATTTACCAGTGCTGGTGTATTAGAAGAGGATAAATTGTTTGCAACGCTTGATCCTACGACGCGGAATTTGGTTTTACCTAGTGGGCAGCAAGTTTTACTAACGGATACCGTCGGTTTTATACGAAAACTTCCACATCACTTAATCGAAGCCTTCCGAAGTACTTTAGAAGAGGCAAAGTATGCCGATATAATTCTACATGTAGTGGATAGTTCTAATCCTGTTGCGTATAAGCAAATGCATGTGGTTTACGAGACATTAGATAACTTAGGAGTAAAGGATAAGACAATTATTACAGCTTTTAACAAGCAAGACAAGCTTATCACAGACCAGATTATTAAAGACTTTAAAGCTGACAGAACAGTGAAAATTTCTGCAAAAGAGAATCTGGGGATTGATGCCCTGCAGGAGATTTTTGAAGAAGTTCTTCGTGAACGAAAAATTCTTGTTGAAAAGGTATTCCCATATCATGAAGCTGGTAAGATACAGGTTATTAGAAAATATGGGCAATTACTGGCAGAAGAGTATCAGTCAGAAGGCATTTACGTGAAAGCATACGTTCCTAAAGATGTCTATCTTAGTTTGTAAGGATATCAATAGCTTAAAAGAATAGCGTGATTTTTGCTCCATAAAGTGAATATATAAAAGTCTTTTCTGCCAGTAGGAATTGCCTGCTGGCAGTTTTTCTTTTGTCGAAGTCGTTTCATTCTCCTTTGTTACAGCGAACGGAGGCGGAGTCCATTCTCTGTAAATGAGAGAAATGGTGACGCATATGGTGCCAATGGGCCGCGGTATTTTGCTGCATCTGCCGCAGAGAAGCAAATTCTATTTGTGACAAGCCACCAACAGGCTGTTTGAATGCAAAGAAAAAAGGCTTTTGGTAAAGAGACTATCGGAAGGAGCAAGCGGCCAAGGAGAGTATGCCCAGTATAAATAAGATTCATTTTTACACTATTTATACTAATTAAGTATAGTGTCAATTTATATATGGGATACTCAGAATAAATTCTGAATTTTATAATGTATATAGGAATTAAGAACTATATTGCAAACACTATATATTGTGGTTTGTTCAAAATAATAATGTATATGTAGTAGTTTTCCTTGACGTAGACAATGTTATCTGATACTATATAAACATAAGTTTATACATAAGATAAGAACGTTAACAAATTTAGAAAGGGGATTTACACATGTTTAGTGTAGTAAAAAGAGATGGAGAGATTGCAGAGTTTAATTTGAAGAAGATAAACGATGCAATAGCGAAGGCATTTAAAGCAACAGAGAAAAATTATACTGAGGATATTATCAATTTATTATCATTAAGAGTTACTGCAGACTTCCAAACTAAGATCAAGGATGAAGCAGTCAGTGTTGAAGATGTTCAGGATAGTGTGGAGCATGTATTAGAACAAACAGGATATACAGATGTTGCTAAGGCATATATCTTATATCGTAAGAACAGAGAAAAGATTCGTAATATGAATTCTACTATTCTTGATTATAAAGAACTTGTAAATAGTTATGTGAAAGAAGAAGACTGGCGAGTAAAAGAGAATTCAACCGTTACCTATTCTGTAGGAGGTTTGATTCTACATAATTCCGGTTCCATCACTGCAAATTATTGGTTGTCAGAAATCTATGATGATGAGATTGCAAATGCTCATAGAAATGCAGATATTCATTTACATGATTTATCTATGCTAACAGGGTATTGTGCAGGCTGGTCATTAAAACAATTAATTAAAGAAGGGTTAGGTGGAATACCAGGCAAAATCACCTCTTCTCCAGCAAGTCATTTATCAACCTTATGTAATCAGATGGTTAATTTCCTTGGCATTATGCAGAATGAGTGGGCCGGTGCTCAAGCATTTTCTTCTTTTGATACGTATTTGGCTCCATTTGTTAAGATTGATAATTTAACCTATAGGGAAGTAAAACAATGTATCCAGTCCTTTATCTATGGTGTGAATACACCTAGTCGTTGGGGAACTCAGGCACCATTTTCTAATATAACCTTGGATTGGACTGTTCCAAAAGATTTGGCTGAACTGCCTTGTATCATCGGCGGAAAAGAAGTTGATTTCTGCTATAAAGACTGTAAGCAAGAGATGGATATGGTTAATAAGGCCTTCATTGAAATTATGATTGAGGGTGATGCAAATGGAAGAGGATTCCAGTACCCGATTCCAACATATTCCATAACAAAAGACTTTGATTGGTCGGACACGGAAAACAATAAATTGTTATTTGAAATGACCGCAAAATATGGTACGCCTTATTTTTCAAATTACATTAACAGTGACATGGAACCTAGTGATGTTCGTTCTATGTGTTGTAGATTACGTTTGGATCTAAGAGAACTACGTAAGAAAACTGGTGGATTCTTTGGTTCCGGTGAAAGTACTGGTTCTGTAGGCGTTGTTACTATCAATATGCCAAGAATTGCTTATTTGGCAGCATCCGAACAGGATTTCTTCAATCGCTTGGATCGTATGATGGATATCAGTGCTCGTTCCTTACATGTTAAGAGAAATGTTATCTGTAAACTTTTAGAGGAAGGATTATATCCATATACAAAGCGTTACTTAGGAACCTTTGATAACCATTTCTCAACAATTGGTTTGATAGGATTAAATGAAGTTGGATTAAATGCAAAATGGCTTGGTAAAGATATGACAGACCCTGCAACACAGGCATTTTCTGTTAAAGTATTAAAGCATATGAGAAAACGTTTATCCGATTACCAAGAGGAATATGGTGATCTCTATAACTTAGAGGCGACACCGGCAGAGTCTACAACCTATCGTTTAGCGAAACAAGACAAAAAACGTTGGCCATCCATTAAAACAGCAGGAAATGAAGGAGATACCCCTTATTATACAAATAGCTCACATTTACCGGTTGGATATACGGAAGATATCTTTGAAGCATTGGATATCCAGGATCAGCTTCAGACATTATATACTTCAGGTACGGTATTCCATGCATTCTTAGGAGAAAAACTTCCGGATTGGCAGGCAGCAGCAAAATTAGTTCGGGTGATTGCAGATAACTATAAACTTCCATATTATACAATGTCACCGACCTATTCCATTTGTAAAAATCATGGTTATCTTCCTGGCGAACAATTCACCTGTCCAGAATGTGGTGAAAAAGCCGAAGTATACAGTCGTATTACCGGGTATTACCGTCCGGTACAGAACTGGAATGAAGGTAAGACACAGGAATACAAGAATAGAAAGCTTTATAATAAAGACAACTCCAGACCGATGACACTCCGTAGCTGTGATTGCGATCATCAAGAGAATACTTTGTTATTCCAAGATTCATATATTGGTTCCAACGAGGATGGACTATATCTTTTCACAACAAAAACGTGTCCAAATTGCAAAGCTGCAAAAGAATATCTGTCAGGAATGACTTATAAAACAATAGATGCCGAAGAGAATCCGGATATTTCTAGAGAATACGGTGTAATGCAAGCACCTACACTGGTAGTAGTAAAAGATGGACAATTTAAAAAATTTGCAAATGTTTCAAATATTAAACGTTTTACCGAAGAACAATTGGTAGGTATAAATTAACATAGAGGGTTGCTACAAAAACATGGATTATCATGTGTTTGTAGCAACTTTTTTCTGTTTAAGTTATCAGAACTTCCTTAATTGACCGGATAGTATAATAATGCTATAATTATTGTATTGTGATTAGAAAGACGAGGAAGTTCATTATGAGTTTAGCAGATAATATATTTATTGATATGTGTAAAGATATTTTGGAAAACGGTACAAGCACCGAAGGGGAAAAGGTACGTCCAAAATGGGAAGATGGTTCCTTTGCCTATACAATAAAAAAGTTTGGAGTAGTGAATCGCTATGATTTATCGAAAGAATTTCCAGCTATGACGTTACGAAGGACTGCTATAAAGAGCTGTATTGATGAATTATTATGGATATGGCAGAAAAAATCAAACAATGTAAATGAATTGATAAGTCATATATGGGACAGCTGGGCGGATGAAAAGGGCTCTATCGGTAAAGCCTATGGATATCAGTTAGCGGTTAAACATAAATATAAAGAAGGCGAGATGGATCAAGTTGACCGAGTAATTTTTGATTTGAAGAACAATCCATACAGCCGTCGAATCATGACAAACATCTACGTGCATCAAGATCTTCATGAAATGAATCTATATCCTTGTGCTTACAGTGTTACGTTTAATGTTACAAAATCCAAAGAAAGTGAAAAATTAAAACTGAATGCCATACTAAATCAACGTTCTCAGGACATCCTTGCAGCTAATAATTGGAATGTTTGTCAATATGCTGTATTGGTTCATATGCTTGCACAGGTATGTAATATGGAAGTGGGTGAGTTGGTACACGTAATTGCAGATGCTCATATTTATGATAGACATATCCCAATTATTCAGGAGTTGATTACAAGACCAGTATATGACGCACCAGTATTCTGGATGAATCCAGAGAAAAAAGATTTTTATGAGTTTACAGTAGATGATTTTAGGTTAGATAATTATATAACCGGTCCTAAGGTAGAACATATTCCGGTAGCTGTATAATAAAGTATTTTTTAGGTAATGAATCGTGTTTAGCGATAGTCTTTGTGATGAGTTGAAGGGTAAAGGTGAAAAATGAATTTAATTGTAGCTGTAGATAAAAATTGGGCCATTGGATATAAGAATAAGCTTTTAATTAGTATACCTGAGGATATGCGCTTTTTTCGTGATGAAACGATGAACAAGGTAGTTGTCATGGGCAAAAATACTTTGGAAAGCTTCCCTGGAGGAAGACCATTAAAGAATAGAACCAACATTGTAATCGCTTTAGAGAAAAATTATCAGGTAGAGGGGGCAATCGTGGTTAACAGCATAGAAGAAGCATTAGATAAAGTGAAAGAATACAAAACCGAAGATGTTTATGTCATCGGAGGAGCAAGTATATATGAACAGATGCTCGATTATTGTGATGTTGCACATGTTACAAAGATTAATTATGCTTACCAGGCAGATACCTATTTTCCGGATTTGGATAAGAAAGAGGATTGGATGGTTACAAAAACGTCCGATGAACGAACCTATTATGATATAGAATATAATTTTTATCAATATGAAAAAATTAAAAAAAATACTTGAAAAAATTGAAATAAGGACTATCATTATAACTAAATATAATTTGTGAAATAAATGAATTCCACAGTAAGGAAGGATAAGGCAAATGCTAAATATCAAAATTGAAAAAACAACAACACCAAAAGGATTACCAAAAGCAGAAGATCCCTTAAGATTTGGTACTATTTTTACGGATCATATGTTCATTATGAATTATGAAACTGGAAAGGGATGGCATGATGCCAGAGTAGTTCCGTATCAGTCTTTAAACTTGGATCCGTCTGCTATGGTGTTTCATTATGGACAAGAAATGTTTGAAGGTTTGAAAGCCTATAAGACGGAAGATGGAAAGACGCTGCTGTTCCGCCCTGATAAGAACATCGAAAGAGCTAACAGAACTAACCGCAGAATTTGTATTCCAGAAATTCCAGAAGAAGATTTTCTTCAGGCAATCAAAACAATTGTTAAGGTTGACGAAGACTGGATACCGACAAAACCAGGAACTTCACTTTATATAAGACCATTTATCATTGCTACGGATCCTTACTTAGGGGTAAGGCCTTCAGATACCTATTTGTTTATGATTATTCTATCCCCAGTCGGAGCTTATTATCCGGAAGGGTTAAATCCGGTTAAAATATGGATTGAAGATGAATATGTAAGAGCAGTGAAGGGTGGAATTGGTGAAGCTAAGACAGGAGCAAACTATGTTGCGTCCATGAAATCACAGGTGAAGGCTCATGAAGAAGGTTATTCACAAGTTTTATGGCTGGACGGTGTTGAAAGAAAATACATCGAAGAAGTAGGGGCAATGAATATATTCTTTAAAATTAATGGAACTATTGTTACACCACAGCTGAACGGAAGTATCCTGCCTGGAGTAACCAGAGACTCTGTTATTCAAGTATGTAAATCATGGAATATTCCAGCGGAAGAAAGAAAAATATCCATTGATGAAATATTTGAAGCGCATAAGAATGGAACATTAGAAGAAGTATTTGGCAGTGGAACTGCAGCAGTAATATCACCTGTTGGACAACTTAGGTGGGAAGATCATATTATGCAGGTTCAAGACGGTGGCATTGGCGAGTATAGTCAAAGACTTTATGATACAATAACCGGATTACAATTAGGTAAAATCGAAGATAAATTTAATTGGACGGTGGAAGTAAACTAGACAGCTTCTTCCTCTGCTATTGTCTATGAATTGCTTTCATGATTACTGCATATCTTAGTAAAGACGAATATGTGATATGCAGTGGTGTGAAATGAAAGAAAAATTATTAATTCTTGAGTTGTTAGGGATTTTACTTATACTACTTACGAGATTATGTTTCCTACATACAAATATAGATAATAATTTATCTTTTGAAGACAATGATTATGCAATAACCGTTAGAAATCCTAACTTAGAAGATCCTCAAATAGCAAAAAAAGCGCAAGTGAAAGAAAAACTGGTTTCAGAGAAAAAAACAAGATATTTAGATTTATATCCGGATATGTATGTGGAAGCAATCAAACCTGTGATTAGAGTAGAAGAGAAAAAGACTGCATACTTGACGTTTGATGATGGACCCAGCTCAATCACTGGTGATATTCTAAATATCTTAGATGAATACGATGTGAAAGCAACCTTTTTTATACTCGGCTGTACGATGACGGAAGATGGTGCAGACTTTCTTAAAACTATGGTGGATCAAGGGCATACCATTGGCATACATACCTACTCTCATAATAGGAAAAAGATATATGCATCGGTAGAATCTTTTTTGGATGACTTTTATCAGGATTATAAATTGATTTATGAGGTTACCGGAAGAAAGGTTAATATATTCCGATTTCCCTGGGGAAGCTGCAATAGCTATAATAAACCAATTATGAAGGAAATTATAACAGAAATGGAACGTAGAGGTTTTACCTATTACGATTGGAATGTAAGTGCTGAAGACTCTATTGGAAAACCGACGAAGCAAAAGATAGAAAAAAACATTATGAAGGATTTGGTAAGGTTTAATGATCCCATAATTCTTCTACATGATGCCTCTGTTAATAAAATTACAGCAAAAACACTCCCTGACATAATTGAACTCATCCTAGATAACGGATATGGATTTAGTACACTAGACAAGAGAGAACCATATCAATTTCGCAAAAATAAATAGCATCACGAATTTTGTGTCTGTGCATATATTAAAATAAATATATTGCAAGGATACGGTATGAATAATAATTATAGAGTTTTTCCGGCGCAGACTGGTACACAATCCTTTGGGAAGTTGCAGGTCAATGTTGTCACTGAATCAGGATCACGACCAATTCCAAATGCAACAATTCAAATTACTGATCCCAATGAACCCGGTAGGATACTAGAAGAATTAACAACAGATCAATCTGGATTAAGTCCGGAAATAGAACTTATTACGCCTCCTTTAGATTATAGTCTTGAGCCATTATCGGATCAACCTTATGCAGAATATTCAATTCAAATCACAGCTCCAGAATTTGAAAAGGTTACCATAGATGGAGCTCAAATATTACCTGATGTAACAGCAATACAAGATGTTCAGATGCTACCGGCACCACCCGAACCAGTATCTGAATTATTCGTAATACCACCACATACCCTTTTTTACAACTATCCGCCCAAAATAGCGGAGCCGGAGATTAAACTATCAGCTGAAACTGGCGAAATCGTTCTTCGAAGCGTCGTAGTTCCAGAGTTTGTAATCGTTCATGATGGCCCTCCTACAGATACCACTGCTAAGAATCATTATGTAAGGTACAGGGATTATATTAAAAACGTAGCATCCAGTGAAATATATGCTACCTGGCCGGAAGCTACGATATATGCTAATATCCTTGCAATCATGTCTTTTACCCTTAATCGCGTATTTACGGAATGGTATCGGAATCAAGGATTTAATTTCACCATCACCTCATCAACTGCATTTGATCATAAATGGATGGCTGGACGTAATATTTATACTAATATTGGGCTTGCAGTAGACAATATATTCAACAATTATTTATCAAGACCAAATGTAATACAACCAATACTAACACAATATTGTGACGGCATTAATGTTACTTGCCCGAACTGGATGACCCAATGGGGTTCAAAAGATCTTGGTGACCAAGGTTATGAACCGATAGAAATTCTTAGACATTTTTATGGTTCCAACATGTTTATTAATTCTGCCAATGAGGTAGCCGGAGTTCCAGCGTCTTGGCCGGGAGCCAATTTATCCGTTGGTTCTTCTGGTGAAAGTGTAAGGCAGATGCAAGAACAATTGAATGCGATTTCTAATGTATATAGTGTAATACCAAAAGTTGCAGTGGATGGAAGATTTGGAGAACAGACTGCGGAAGCAGTGAGAGAATTTCAGAGGCTATTTCGTTTGCCTGCTACCGGCATTGTTGATTTTCCTACTTGGTATAAAATATCCGCAATATATGTAGCAGTTACCCGAATTGCTGAATTAGTATGAAATAATGTCTGGTTTCTATAACTATCACTCAGATTATGGTATATGGTAGTTAAGAAATCTGATCTTTTATTTTGATAGAAATGTAATTAATATGAAATCACCGCATTATAATGGTAAAATTGGCTCTGTGTGAAGTGTTGAGGTTGGAATCGTAAGAATCTATTCCGACACTTCACACAGAGCCAAAATATTATGACATAGTGGATAAATTGTAATAAAACAATTACTTAAGTGTTTTTAGTAAATGTTTCTCCTATGTCCCCTATGGTGTTCACCATGTCTATCACAATCGTCACGCCTGTTCCAATCATCACGCCTGTTCCAATCACCGCGCCTGTTCCAATTATCACTCTTGTTCCAATCATCGCGCCTATTCCAATCGTCACGTCTGTTCCAATTATCACGTCTATGGTGGTCATCACGTCTTCCACATTCATTACATCTAAAGTTCATATCATTTCCTCCCTATATATAATCATGGAAAAACTTATTAACATTAGTATAATATGCAGATTATAGTATTGGGTGTTAATTTAACACGAAAAATGTATTGTTTAGCCTTCAGGTAAGATAATACGTATTTGAGTTGCATGAATTTGATAATTATAATTATAAATAATTTTGTATAATTAATAATATTTTTTTGGAAATTTTAGTTATAAAATACTTGTATTTTATAATGAGATATGATAGAATCTTTACAATTTGGGAATCTGTGGACAAGATACGTGAAAGTAGTATATCAAATATCATTTGTTTATACTCTTTTTTTACGGGTAAATATACAGGCTACTGAAAGTTACTGTACATTAGTTGAAAGGGACAGGTGGAAATTATGAAAGCTTTTCTAATCCTGGAGGACGGTAATGTTTTCCCAGGCAAAAGTATAGGTTCAACCCGCGAAATGATTAGTGAAATAGTATTCAATACCTCTATGACAGGATACTTGGAGGCACTTACTGATCCTTCTTATGCAGGATATGCTGTTGCAATGACGTATCCATTAATCGGTAATTATGGAGTCTGTTATGAAGATATGGAATCCAAAAAACCATGGGTAGACGGATATATTGTACGAGAAATCGCAAGATATCCAAGTAATTTCCGCAGTGAAAACACCATAAACGCATTTTTGAAAGAAAATGATATTCCAGGAATTGAAGGAATTGACACCAGAGCTTTGACAAAGATTTTAAGAGAAAAGGGTACAATGAACGGCATGATTACAACAAATGAGAATTATAATCTTGTCGATGTTATAAAGAAACTGAAAGAATACAAAGCCACAAAAGTAGTTGAGAAGGTTACCAGCCAAGAAAAAAAGACCTACTATGCAAATGAGTACATAGCAGCGGATGCGGAAAAAGCCAGAAGCGGGCTTAAGGTGAATCCATATAGAAAATTAGATTGTAAGGTTGCATTATTGGATTTTGGATCTAAAGATAGTATTACTAACTGTCTACTAAAAAGAGGATGTAACGTTACCGTATATCCTGCAATGACGAAAGCGGAAGAAATCATAGCAGATGGACCGGACGGTATTTTATTATCCAATGGACCTGGAGATCCAAAGGAATGCACTGAAATTATAAAAGAGGTACAAAAGTTATACAATACGAATATACCAATTTTCGCCATATGCCTTGGGCATCAACTTATGGCCTTGGCAAATGGAGCAGACACTAGAAAATTAAAATATGGGCATAGAGGAGCCAATCATCCGGTAAAAGATTTGAAAACTGGCAGGGTCTATATTTCTACACAGAATCATGGCTATGTTGTTGAAGATGGTACCATAAGTGACCGCATTGCAGAAACAAGCTTTATTAATGCAAATGATGGTACTGTGGAAGGAATACATTACCTGGGTAAAAATATTTTCACAGTTCAATTTCATCCAGAAGCTTGTTCAGGACCACAAGATACCGAGTTTCTCTTCGATGATTTCATTCAAATGATGGAGGTGTCAAAACATGCCTAAGATAGATAATATCAAAAAAGTATTAGTAATAGGCTCTGGCCCAATCGTAATTGGCCAGGCAGCGGAGTTTGATTATGCAGGAACTCAAGCATGCCGCTCTTTAAAAGAAGAAGGGGTATGTGTTGTTTTAGTGAATTCCAACCCAGCAACTATTATGACAGATAAAGATATTGCAGACATGGTTTATATTGAACCACTTACACCAGAAATCGTGAAAAAGATTATACTAATGGAACAGCCTGATAGCGTTCTTCCTACCCTTGGTGGTCAAGCAGCTCTTAATATTGCAATGGAATTAGAAGAATCAGGATTTTTACGTGAGAATAATATTAACTTAATTGGTACTAGCTCTGAAACTATAAAGAAGGCAGAAGATCGTCTGGAGTTTAAATTAACGATGGAGAAGATTGGAGAGCCTTGTGCACCAAGTACTGTAGTGACTACGGTGAAAGATGCTATCCTTTTTGCAGAAAGCATTGGTTACCCAGTAGTAATCCGGCCTGCTTATACGCTTGGGGGAAGTGGTGGTGGCATTGCTCACTCAAGGGAACAATTATCAGATATCTGTGAAAATGGATTACGGTTAAGTCGTGTTGGACAATGTTTAATAGAACGTTGCATTGCCGGATGGAAAGAAATAGAGTACGAAGTAATACGAGACCGTCAGGGTAATTGCATTACAGTATGTGATATGGAGAATCTGGACCCAGTGGGAGTCCATACTGGTGACAGTATCGTAGTGGCACCTTCACAGACACTTTCTGATAAGGAATATCAGATGCTAAGAACTTCAGCGTTCAATATCATTACAGAATTGAATATAACAGGTGGCTGTAATGTACAATATGCACTCCATCCGGATACTTTTGAATATTGTGTAATCGAGGTAAATCCAAGAGTTAGCAGGTCCTCTGCTTTGGCATCTAAGGCAACGGGATACCCGATTGCTAAAGTTGCGGCAAAGATAGCGCTAGGATATAACTTAGATGAGATAGCAAATGCCATTACCGGCAAGACTTATGCCAGTTTTGAGCCTGCACTGGATTATGTAGTGGTTAAAATTCCAAAATGGCCATTTGACAAATTCGTTATGGCAAAAAGAACCTTAACCACACAGATGAAGGCAACTGGTGAAGTTATGAGCATCTGCACTAATTTTGAGGGTGCCTTAATGAAAGCGCTCAGATCCCTGGAACAAAACATCTATAGCTTAAGCTATGGCAATTATGAGCAATACACGATAGATGAGATTCGGGAAAAATTATATTTGATTGATGATAAGAGATTATTTGTATTAGCAGAAGCCATTCGAAGAGGCATTTCTTATGAGGAAATATTTGAAATAACCAAGATTGATAAGTGGTTTATCGATAAGATTGCAATATTAGTGGAAATGGAACAAGAATTAAAGACAAAACCTCTTACCAAAGAGTTGTTGACAGAGGCAAAACGATTAGAATTTCCGGATCGTGTAATTGCAGACCTCTCAAAAAAATCCTTAGAAGAAGTGAAGCAACTTCGTAAGAAGGACTATCAGATTTTACCTGCTTATAAAATGGTTGACACCTGTGCTGCAGAGTTTGAAGCCAGTACACCATATTACTATTCCTGTTTTGATAGTATAAATGAAGTGAACCCAGCAAAAACAAAGAAAAAGGTTATGGTATTAGGTTCTGGTCCAATTCGAATTGGTCAAGGTATTGAATTTGATTATTGTTCTGTACACAGTGTATGGGCGTTGGAGAAAAGTGGTTATGAAACTATTATTGTAAACAACAATCCTGAGACTGTAAGTACGGACTTTGATATTGCTGATAAACTTTATTTTGAACCGCTTACTCCTGAGGATGTTGAAAACATAGTAGATTTAGAGCAGCCAGATGGTGCAGTTGTACAATTTGGGGGTCAAACAGCCATAAAGTTGACGGAAGCGTTGCTTAAAATGGGAGTTCCTATCCTTGGAACCTCAGCCGAAAATGTAGATGCAGCAGAGGACCGAGAACTTTTTGATGCAATTCTGGAACAATGTAACATCCCAAGGCCTGCCGGACGTACTGTATTTACAACCGAAGAAGCAATAAAGGTAGCAAATGAATTAGGATATCCAGTATTGGTTAGACCTTCCTATGTCCTTGGCGGACAAGGTATGCAAATTGCAATTTGTGATGAAGATATCAAAGAATTTATGGATATAATAAACCTTAATGTTCAGGAGCATCCAATTTTGGTTGATAAATATCTGATGGGTAAAGAAGTAGAAGTAGACGCTGTTTGTGATGGTGAAGATGTATTGATACCTGGAATTATGGAGCACGTAGAGCGTGCAGGTATCCATTCCGGTGATAGTATATCTGTTTATCCTCCAATGAATGTCTCAGAAAAAGTTCAAAAGGTTATAGAAGATTATACAAGAAAATTAGCAAAATCACTTCATGTAATCGGATTGATTAATATACAATTTATTATATATCAAGAAGAGGTATATGTAATTGAAGTAAATCCACGTTCTAGCCGTACGGTTCCTTATATAAGTAAAGTTACGGGAATTCCAATTGTTTATCTTGCTACTCAAGTTATTTTGGGTGCAAAGATTCGGGATTTGGGCTATGGTTCTGGGTTGGCTCCGAATGCAGATTACATAGCAATTAAGATGCCGGTATTCTCCTTTGAAAAACTACGTGGTGCAGATATTAGTCTTGGACCAGAAATGAAATCTACCGGTGAGTGTCTTGGTATTGCAAAGACCTTTAATGAAGCATTATATAAAGCCTTCTTGGGAGCAGGAATTAATCTTCCAAAACATAAGAAAATTATTATTACTGTTAAGAATGCAGATAAGGAAGAAGCAGTCTCTATAGGAAGACGTTTTGAAGCCTTAGGATATGAAATATATGCTACAAGAAGTACCGCGAAGGCATTGAATGATAATGGGGTGTCGGCAATTCCAATTAATAAATTGGATGGTGAAGCACCTACGATACTTGATTTACTGTTAGGTCATGAAATTGATTTAGTTATTGATACCCCTACCCAAGGTCGTGATAAAACCAGAGACGGTTTCTTAATTCGTCGTACGGCAATCGAGACCGGTGTAACTTGTTTGACTTCATTGGATACTGCAAATGCTCTGTTAACAAGCTTAGAAAATGCAGACAAGGGAAATTTAACTTTAATTGATATTGCTAAGATATAAAACTTATGGCCGGTACAAGTTAAACTTGACCGGCCCATTTTTTATAGCAGACTAAATTGGGTTTAGGAACATCTACCTCTATCATGATTAGTCATGGATTGCCATTTTTTTAACTTCCATTAGAGCGTTGCGAATGGATGGCAGTAATAAAATTACTACAGTAGCAATTACTTCAGGAACGATATATGTGGAGTTATAGCCCAGTGTATAAAGCATAGGATTCCAACTTTCCGGTGCATAATTTCGAAAGAAGATATAGCCGGATATTACATGACAGATGTACCGACCAAACACACCAATGAGATAGCCATATAATAAGTTGTATTGACTTGATTTCATCCTATTGTTACCAAAGATTCCAGACAGACCCAGGCAGCCGAAAGCGAAGGGATAATCCAATAATATCTGCAACGGATGATAAATATATGGTTCGATTATCAATTGAAGTATTCCATAGGCAATCGCGGTCAATAGGCCTACTTTCAAACCATAAAGGTAACCCACAAAACTAATAAAGAACATACTAAATAAAGTGATGGAACCTCCAAAGGGTAAAGAACCAAACTTAATGAAAGAAGTAACAATTGCAAGTGCTATGGCAGTAGATGCAAATACTAACTGTTTTGTTTTGAGTTTCTTACTGCTTTTGCCAAAGGCGGCAATTGCTACCAGCAAGAGTAGCATTAACACAATAAGCCCTACATAACCTGCAGTTGTTAATAAAACTTCTCCTTCTTCTGTGTGTTTGATAAACACATTAATAAAACTAATAAACATAAAAAAACCTCCTTATGTATCCATAGGAGGGGCCACTTGATTGAATGCTTCCTTACGCCGGTATTAACCGGATCAAGTAGTGAGGGTCAGTACAAAATTCTTAAAATGAACATATCGAATTCTGAACTTCTCAGCCGAGGGCTCCCCTAGCGGATTGTTTTGATAAAATATTGGTGTTTTTGTTACAACATTTTAACTACGATAAGTATAACAGGTCAATCATAAAAGTCAAGAGCTTTTAGTTAAATACAATTGTCGTTTTGAAGTAAAAAATAGTATTAAATAGTTGTAAATAGCTAATTTTGTATTTTTTTGTTGAATTAAAATAAATGCCATGCTATAATCATTACTATTGCATTATGGCAATGTATGCCAATGATTTTTAAAAGAAGATGGGAAACATTATATCATGAACAGTAAACAAAAGTCATTACTAAATAATAAAATATTCACAGAAAAAGAATTTATGGATATTTTTTCAAACTTTCCAATGCCAGATGGTGTAGTTTGTAAGTATTCTGAAAAAGATCATTGTATTGAATTTCGAAATGACCATACAACGTTTGCTGTTTTGGTGAATGTAAAAGATTGGGAACAATTAAAGCAAGAAATAGAATTTCTGCAAGAACGCAAAAGGCAGGAAGCTCATCAGAATTTAGAAATGGAGAGACTTGACAAGCTCACAAAGCTATACAATAAAGAATACAGCAGAAGTGTAATAGAAGAATTTTTATCGATACAAAGTAATCTTACTCATCATGCTTTAATGATAGTAGATATTGACAATTTTAATATAGTAAACGAAAGCTTAGGATACTTATTTGGCGATACGGTATTGGTCAATGTTGCAGACAGTTTGCGAAGGATATTTAAGGATACCGATATTACTTCTCGCATTGGAGAAGATGAGTTTCTCATTTTTCTTAAAAATGTTGAAGATAAGGATGTCTTATTATCCCGAGCAGACGAAATATGTTCCGTCTTGCAAAATACCTATACCGGTGAAAACAAAGATTACTCTATGTCGTGTAGTGTTGGTATTGCAGTATATCCAAATGATGGAATGGATTACGAGCAATTGTTTATACATGCAGATGCGGCATTAAAGTATATACAACAGGAAAAACATGATAAATATAGTTTATATAATGAAATAGCAGAAGGAAAGAATTATTGCTGTTATGAAAGTTATGATCAATATAAAATCACTAAGACGAAAGCATATGGAACTAATAGTTTTGATAAAGAAATTACGGCCTTTGCTTTTGATATTATGTCACGTACAAAAGATGTTAATAGTGCAATCAATCTATTGCTGAACCGAATGAGAGTTCAATTTGATTGTAATCATATTTGTATTATTGAAAATTCTGTGATAAATGACGATTTCCATGTTACTTATTTAAATAGCAAGGATGGCGTAGATTGCTCAGAGTTATTAAATGAAGATGAATTTATTAATATATTGGATCATTCAAATAAATTTGATGAGAATGGTATATTTTATGCGAATAATACGAACCTATTACAGCTAAATGAGGAGTCCGATGAGACAAAAGAAGGTCCCCTTGCGATAAAGGCAGTAATTCAATGTGCCATATTTGAAGATGGTGTATTTAAAGGCTGTGTAAGCGTTGATGATTGCGAAAAACCAAGATTTTGGACTCAAAGTGAGGTGGATTCTTTGGTAACTATTACAAAGATTATCTCCTCTTATTTACTAAAACTACGTGCTTCTGAACGTGCAAATAATGAACTATACCGCATTAGAAATTATGATGCCTTAACTGGTCTGCCTACTCTTCATAAATTTAAAAAAGATGTAAGAAAGTTACTAATGGAGAATATGGATCATAACTATGCAATTATTTATTCTGATATTAGTCAGTTTAAATATGTCAATGATGCTTTGGGTTATGATATTGGTGATAGTATATTATGTGATTTTGCAAGACATTTAAAAGAAAATCAGAAACAAAACACAGGTCTTGCCAGGTCATCGGAAGATAATTTTCTTGCTGTGGTTAAATATAATGATGAAGAAGAACTGAAGGCGCATATACTAGAAGTTAATGAGCAGTTTAATGTTAATGAAAGAATGAAATACCCTGCACATAATTTTATAATCACAAGTGGCGTATCTATTATTGAACCATCTAAGGATATATCCATAGCAATCGATAATGCTAACATTGCAAGAAAAAGTGTGAAAAACTCTTTAAAGACAGCATGCAAATTCTTTGATCATTCCATGAAAATCAAGTTGCAAAAAGAGACGGAAATTACGAACACTATGGAAAACGCCCTAAAAAATGGGGAATTTATTGTATATCTTCAACCCAAAATAGAATTGCGTGGAAATACCTTAGTAGGCGCAGAAGCACTTGTTAGATGGTTGAAAAAGGATAACACATTAATTCCACCGAATGATTTTATACCACTCTTTGAAAAAAATGGATTTGTGGTATTCTTGGATTTTTATGTATATGAAGAGGTATGTAAAAAATTGAGGAATTGGTTAGACAATGGCTTGCCAGTGGTCCCCATATCTTTAAATGTATCAAGAATTCATTTGAACGACGAAAATTTTGTAACTGACATTGAAAAATTAGTTGATTCCTATAAGATTCCTCATAACCTATTGGAATTAGAATTAACCGAAAGTATATTCCTAAATAATACAGAAGAAGCACTCACCATAATGCATCAGCTTAGAAAATTAGGTTTTGGTGTATCCATTGATGACTTTGGTGCTGGTTACTCTTCTCTCAATCTACTCAAGGATATGTCAACCGATGTAATTAAACTGGATAAAGAATTCTTTGGGAATGGAGAAATGCAGAAAGAAGAGCAAATTATCGTAGCTAGTATTATCAGTATGGCAAAGCAACTCAATATGAAAGTGTTATCTGAAGGAGTAGAGACAAAAAAACAGTCCGATTTTCTGAAAAGTGTTTGTTGTGATATGGCTCAGGGCTTCCTCTATTCGAGACCTATGCCAATGATAGAATTCGAGAAAATAATTCATAATAAGAAAAACAGTTTTAAAATGGAAGATTTATTTGATAAATAAAATTGTATATGTAAAATAACCCCGTAGAAATATTTTGTCTGATTCAAAGTATCTCTACGGGTATTTTAATATAATACATGGAACTGATTGGATAAAACATTGAAAGTATACTAATTTCGCCTATAATAAAAGTGAATGGGTTGTAATACACCTATATAGGTTACAAGTGTATTGTAATGTATATTGAATCTGATGTAGAAAACAGCTGATTGGAAGGAGAGGTATATGAAATTTAGCAATGGGTGTTGGTTATTAAAAGAAAATACAGAATGCTTTAGTCCTGCAGAATTGAGTGGAGTTGTAAAAAATGACAATAGTATCCGCTTTTGTGCCCCTACGCATAAAATAAAACACAGAGGTGACACGCTTGGTGGACCTAATTTGACCATTAAGATTACAGCGCCTATGCCTGAAGTTCTTCGTGTTCAGGCATTTCATTATATGGGAGTAGTTGACCATGGACCGGAATTTGAGCTGGAATTGGACGAAAATGCTGCTTTGTCCATTGAAGAATCAGAAAAAGAATATAGGATTTCTAGTGGGACTTTACAACTGACTTTATGCAAAGATACGGCGGCTATGCAATTTAACCGTGACAACTATAAACTTACAACGAGCAGATTGGGTTATGTGAAAACAGAGTTTAAAGGACTTTCTTATGAGAAGGACAATAAAGATGCTTACATGAGAGAACAACTTAGTCTTTCTGTTGGAGAACTAATATATGGTTTTGGTGAGCGTTTCACACCATTTGTTAAGAATGGACAGACCGTTGATATATGGAATGAAGATGGTGGTACCTCAACCGAACAGTCCTATAAGAATATTCCATTCTATCTTTCTAACCGAGGCTATGGTATATTTGTAAACCATCCGGAGAAGGTTTCATTTGAAGTTAGTACAGAATTGGTGAAAAAAGTCCAGTTTTCAGTTCAAGGAGAGACTTTAGATTATTTCTTTTTTAATGGACCTAGTATGAAAGAAGTAATTTCACGTTATACCAACCTAACCGGTAAGCCTGCACTTCCTGCACCATGGACATTTGGATTATGGCTTTCTACCTCTTTTACAACCAATTACGATGAATCTACAGTGTCTAGTTTTGTTGATGGTATGGAAGAACGTGGGATTCCGCTGAGCGTTTTTCATTTTGATTGTTTTTGGATGAAAGGTTTTCACTGGACTGATTTCACTTGGGATGCAGAGGTTTTCCCAGATCCTATCGGCATGTTAAGGCGGTTGAAAGAAAAGGGTCTTAAGATCTGTGTTTGGATTAACTCCTATATAGCACAAGAATCCACACTCTTTCAAGAAGGAATGGAGAACGGATATTTCATTAAACGTACCAACGGTGATGTGTGGCAATGGGATATGTGGCAGCCGGGGATGGCAATTGTTGACTTTACTAATCCAGCGGCTTGTGAATGGTATGCCTCCAAACTGGAAGTGCTACTGGATATGGGAGTTGACAGTTTTAAAACAGACTTTGGGGAAAGAATACCTACCGAAGATGTGGTTTATTATAATGGATCCGATCCTCTGAAGATGCATAATTATTATACATATCTTTTCAATAAAACGGTTTTTGATTTACTGGAAAGAAAAAGAGGCAAAGGAAATGCTGTTCTATTTGCCAGGAGTGCAACTGCTGGTGGACAGAAATTCCCTGTGCATTGGGGTGGAGATTGTTGGTCGGATTATGAATCTATGTCTGAAAGCTTAAGGGGCGGGCTATCCTTAACAATGTCCGGTTTTGGATTCTGGAGTCATGACATCGGTGGTTTTGAAGACACCTCAACTCCAGATGTTTATAAGAGATGGGTAGCATTTGGCTTAATGTCATCACACTCCAGATTACATGGAAGTTCTTCCTATCGAGTACCATGGGCTTATGATGAAGAGTCTGTCGATGTTGTACGTTTTTTCTCTAGACTAAAAGCCTCCTTGATGCCTTATTTATTCAGAAATGCAATCATCGCAAGTACAGTTGGTTTGCCGGTTATGAGAAGCATGGTCTTAGAGTTCCAGGATGATCCTGCTTGCCAATATTTAGATAAGCAGTATATGTTAGGAGATAGTTTGCTGGTGGCTCCAATATTTAATGAAGAAGGAATGGCAGAGTATTACGTTCCGAACGGAAAATGGACGAATTACTTAACAGGAGAGGAAATCTTAGGTGGCAGATGGATAAGAGAATATCATGATTACTTAAGTATACCTTGTCTTGTGAAAGAAAACTCCATAATAGCGGTTGGTGCTGTAAATACAACACCTGAATATGACTATATAGAAAATGTTACTTTAAAAGTATTTGGTCTAATTGAACGAACAGAAGTAAAAACCGATGTTTACAATAGGAATGCGCAATTGGAGCTTTCTGTATCCGTTTATAAAGAGGATGAGAAGATTACTGTTAAAGCGCAATCCTATGGAAAGAGCAAACCATACAGAATATTCCTTCATGGTATCAAAAATGTTATTTCAACGGATGCTGCTGATTATCAAACAGAGG
This sequence comes from Bacillota bacterium, assembly GCA_023443225.1. Taxonomy (GTDB): domain Bacteria; phylum Bacillota; class Clostridia; order Lachnospirales; family Lachnospiraceae; genus Anaerocolumna. The sequence continues at coordinate 18,096 of JAEZVF010000091.1, read as the reverse complement.
AACAAGGTACAATTCTAATTCCTAACAATAGGGTAGATTCCGATGTTACAATCATTACTTGTATTCTTGGTTAACAAATTATCTTAATTGCTTGCATTTTTGTAATGGAAAAAACGAAACATCCTTTTCTTTTCTAAGGTAACGTGATATAATTTTGATGCACTTTGTATACGAAGGAGCTAATAAGATTATGAAATTAGAGAAAAGAAAAGATTTTAACTATGGACTAAAACGAGGAATGCCAATAGCCTTTGGGTATATACCTGTTTCCTTTACTTTTGGACTTATGGCTGTTTCCGGAGGGTTACCGGTATGGTTGGCAATCTTTATATCTGTATCAAATTTGACGTCTGCTGGACAATTTGCAGGAACGGATTTAATTTTGAAAGGCGCAGGATATGTTGAGATAATCCTAACTACATTTATAATCAATATACGATATATGCTTATGTCTTTATCGATTTCTCAAAAAATCGAGAAGAAAATTCCTTTGTATCAACGGTTGATTTTTGCTTTTGGAATCACGGATGAGACCTTTACAGTAGCATCAATGGAAGAAGGTAAACTATCCTTTTATTATATGCTTGGTCTCATAAGTGGTCCGGTAGCAGGATGGACGTTAGGAACTGCACTGGGTGCAATTATTTGCTCCAATCTGCCAGATAGTTTAAGCAGTGCAATGGGAATAGCACTATATGGTATGTTTATTGCAATCATAATACCACCGGCTAAAAAATCAAAATCCGTTTTGGTTATAGTGGTTTTATCCATTATCATTATGTGTGTGCTGAAGTATATCCCTCTATTCTATATGGTATCTTCCGGTTTCCGAGTAATTATAGCGACGATTCTTGGTGCCGGCATTGGAGCAGCATTATTTCCAATAGAAGAAGGAGAGGAGGGAACTGTAGTTGAATAAGGCATTGATAGCAGTTTTACTAATGGCCCTTGTAACATATATTCCACGTGCACTTCCGGTTTCTCTATTTCGAAAAGAAATTAAATCAAAATACATAAAATCCTTTCTAAAGTATGTTCCCTATGCTGTATTGGGAGCATTGACGTTTCCAGAAATTTTTTATTCTACCGGAAATAAAACTACGGCGATCATAGGAGCCATTGTTGCATTGCTTTTAGCATATAAAGAGAAGAGTCTGGTAGTAGTGGCAATTGGCGCAATTGTAACGGTATATGTAACCGGCATGATTCTGTAACGTATGGCTGAGAATAAAAAACAAATAAGATACTTTATATATGAAATTTATTATGAACAGCTTATATAAAGTACTTTTTTAAAGAAGCAGTTATGATTATGATAGAGTGAAGCAATATATTATTTTTACCTACAATTAAAAGTGATTCAAGAAATGCAGCCGATTATCAAGGTGATAATTGGCTGCATTGATAAAGAGTAAACTAATTCTTGATCTAAACATACATTTACTTATTTAGATTCTGTGTTATTTGACTCTGTAGTATTTGTTTCTGAAGTGTTTGCTTCTGAAGTGTTTGCTTCAGTAGAACTTGATTCTGTGGTATCAGCTTCTTTGGTGTTTTCATCGGTTGTGTCGGTAGTATCTGATTCTATCAGGGTGGTCTCGCCCATGACAATCGGATTCCAAGCCTTCTCATTTATGGTTATAGTATAATCCTTTTTGATAACTTCATATTCTTTTTTGAAAGCTTCTGTCTGTGCAGTAATGATTGCCTCCTGAACAGCATTATCATAGCTATCGGTTCCTTCATTATCAAGAAGTTTAATAATATAGTAACCATATTCCGTTAGAACAGGTTCTGTTGTAAAAGAACCCTTTTCCAAAGCTACTGCTGCTTCTTGGTAATTTTTCTCGGAAGAATTATCACCAAATACAAAATTTCTGGTACTGCTAATGATGGTAGGGTCTTTTTCAACAATAGTCGCGAAATCTGTGCCAGCTTTCACTTGTTCCAGTACGGTATCTATAGATTTCTTAGAAGCTAGTTTTTCTTCTTCAGAGAATTCAACTAAACTTTGGTTTTCATCAAATTTGGTTGTTGGTACAAAAATAAATGCTGTATCATATTGTTTATAATCTTCTTTTTTAATAGAAGCGGTAACTTCCTGCTCATCTACTTCCAACGTGTCAGCAACTTTTGCGTAGTATTTATCTCCGATTGTAATCTTTTCAAAGATTTTTAGTAATAGATCATTGGTAAAACCGGTTAATTTCAATTGATCTTCTGTAACGGATGTTAAGAGCTGATCCACCTTAGTCTGATTCGTTGATTTTTCTTCTTCTGTTATGGTGAATCCTTCAGAAATAGCCTTTTCGTATAATATCTCTGTCATGATTACAGTATCCATGACATACTGCTTTATACTGTCACGCATTGTTTGGCCTTCGGTTTCTATATCCCAATAGCTTGTACCATAGTATTGCTGGTAACTTTTATCATAATAAGAACCGGTTGCTTCTACATTATAAATGTAAAACATTACTTCGTTCATATATATCTTGTTATCACCCACGGTTACTACAAGGGTGTTCGCCGGATCAGCTTTTTTACTACATCCTGTTGTAAATATCATTCCGATTGCTATAACAAATAGCAGTAGGAGTGACGTTACCTGTTTTGATTTTTTCACTTTGTTTCCTCCATTTGATCAGATTACTAGAATTTGTGACGTAGAAGTCTTTGCTACGATATAAACACGTACCTTTAATTTTACCTTATTTTTATTAGAAGTCAATACGCAACACAAAGTTCACAGAAAATACGCAATTTAAAGGGTTTTGCAAATAATGGGGAAAATTTGCGTTGTGCATTTTTCATTGTATTAATATCAATTCAATTATGGTACAATTTAGATTACATAGCTACAAACCAAGAATATTAATTATACGATAGGAGTACAGTTATGGGCATAATATTTGACAAGTCACAAGAAAGCTTTATTCTTCAAACTAAGAATTCAACCTATATCATGAAAGTATTACAGGGGAAATATCTGTCCCATGTGTATTGGGGTAGTAAAATTGAAGATCCCATTGTGGATTTCATAGTTAATAGCGTTGAAAGAGCATCCTTTAGTGCAGTATCAGGAGAAGATGGCACACTTTCGCTCGATAGCTGCCTGTGTGAATATCCTTCTTATGGAAACACTGATCTTCGAAATCCAGCATATCAGCTACAGTTAGAAAATGGATCAAGAATCACTGATTTAGCATTTGATTCTTACGATATTGTAACAGGAAAACCAAAACTAAAAGGGCTCCCTGCTGTTTATGCGGAAGCAGATTCCGAAGCAGAAACTCTTCTCATTACTTTGGTTGACAGATTGATTCATGTTAAAGTTATACTTTCTTATACGGTAATGAATGACTATGATGCAATCATACGTTCTGTGCAATTTGTAAATGAAGGTAGCGGCAAAAAGAAGCTGCTTAGAGCTTTAAGTATGGGAATTGACTTTAACCATTATGATTTTGATTTACTAAGCCTATCCGGAAGTTGGGCCAGAGAAAGGCATATGGTAAGAAGACCTCTTGTGAGTGGTACACAGTCCATAGAAAGCAGGCGCGGTGCCAGTGGACACTCCGAGAATCCCTTTTTTGCCTTGTTAAGCAAGGATGCAACAGAAACTTACGGAGAAGCCTATGGTTTTAGTCTCGTGTATAGTGGAAACTTTTTGGCTAGTGCTGAAGTAGATCAATACAAAACCACCAGAGTAGTGATGGGAGTGAATCCTTTTGATTTTAAATGGCTCTTAGAGGAAGGAGAAACATTTCAAACCCCAGAAGTGGTAATGGTATACTCTGGTAATGGCATTGGGGAAATGTCCAGAACGTATCACCGCCTTTACCAAAATCGGTTAGCAAGAGGGATCTATCGAAATGCAGAGCGACCAGTGCTAATTAACAACTGGGAAGCAACGTATTTTGATTTTAATGAAGATAAATTAAAAGAAATAGCAAAACAGGCTGCTGAATTGGGAATTGAACTAATGGTGTTGGATGACGGATGGTTTGGCAAACGAAATTCAGATAACTGTAGTTTAGGAGATTGGTATGTGGACTCCAAAAAGTTACCAAATGGTTTGAACTCATTAGCAAATGCAATCAATCAATATGGAATGGGATTTGGGCTGTGGTTTGAACCTGAGATGATATCGCCGGATAGTGATTTATACCGAATGCATCCGGATTGGTGCCTTCATGTACCGGATCGACACCGTTCCCTTGGACGAAAGCAACTCATTTTAGACTATACCAGACAGGATGTTCAAGATACAATAATTCAAATGATTTCTGATATATTAACTAATGCAAATATAATCTATGTAAAATGGGATATGAACCGAAACATGTCTGAAATAGGTTCGGCAATGCTCCCTAAGGAACGGCAAATGGAAACAGCACATCGATATATACTGGGGCTCTACCGTGTCATGGATACGATTACGTCGAGATTTCCCAAGGTACTATTTGAGAGTTGTTCTGGAGGAGGAGGTCGTTTCGACCCGGGTATTCTATATTATATGCCGCAGAATTGGACGAGTGATGATACCGATGCCATAGAACGATTAAAGATTCAATATGGTACCAGCTTGGTATATCCATCCAGTGTGATGACAGCACATGTCTCTGCTGTTCCAAACCACCAGACCGGCAGAAGTACTTCCCTAGAGTTCCGAGGAAATGTTGCTATGGCTGCAAATTTTGGTTATGAATTGGATGTAACCAAAATGACGGAAGAAGAAAAGCTAGAGGTAAAACAACAGATTAAAGTGTACAAAGAAATGCGTACCTTGATACAGTACGGTGATTTTTACCGCCTATTAAATCCTTTTGAGGGGAATTATACCGCATGGATGTATGTTTCACCAGATAAGAAGGACGCAGCCGTATTCCTGTATAAAGTTCTTACGATTCCAAATGATGGGTTGTTCCATTTCCGATTAGCTGGTCTGAATCCGGATTATCAGTACCGTATCAAGGAAGAAGGGGTACAGGTTAGCGGAGCACAGTTAATGAATTACGGGTTAAATATGCCAAATCAATTAAGATGGGGAGATTTTCAGAGTCATTTGTTTCGACTGAAAGTGATAGAATAAGTAATGCATATTGTGATTGAAACGGTGCAATAATAGTAGGGTATCATTCTGATAATACATTAAAGGAAAAGAAAAATGCAGAAAAATAATTACGGGAAACATAATGATACAACAGATAAAAATGTACAAGAGTATACTAATGGAAGTCTATCTGAGAAAAACGTACGTACAATATCAGCAGGGTCCGGAAAGATAAACAAACCCGAAAAGGAGCCGCCAACCGAATGCAATCCCAATAATGGTGCTTTCTTTGAAGAAAGGAGCAACCCCTTAAGTAGTAAAGGTAATTAACAATATTATTGTGTCAGCTGTTCAATAAAATATTTTGCTGCGTTGGACAGTGGAATATTCCCATTATAAGCAGCTACCAGTTTTCTAGCCGGAAGTGTTTCTTTCGTATTAATTAATACCAGATTTGATTGCGTCTCATTCAGACAGAAATCCGGAACAAATGCAATGCCCAATCCGATTTTAGCCAAATCGATCAGCAGGTCATTACTGCTTAACTCAATAGCGGGAACTAGATCTAAGGAATGTTGTAAAAAAAGGTTGTGAAGGAATTCACTAGTCGTAGAGTATTTGGTTAACATTAGGATTGGGTAATTTTGTAGCTTTTGTAAGCTGATTGTTCTCCCTTCCAATGGGAAAAATTCAGGATTACAAATGAAGACATCACGAAATTCTAATATGGACTTTATGTGCATACTGTTAATTAATGCAGAATTTGGAGAATTTGTCACTATGATATCTACCTGATTGGCTTCCAGCATTTTAGCACATTGTAGAGAGGTTCCATTCGTAACCTTAATATGGACATCAGGGAATTTCAGATGAAATGCTTTCAGGAAAGGAACTAGATAATAACGGCATATGGTATCACTGGCCCCAAGCCTTAATTGACTCTCTCCAAGGGATGCAGCTTCCAGAAGTTGGTTTTCACCACGGCTAATCAGATTAATAGCAGGTTCGATATGTTTATATAATAGTTCGCCTTCTTTTGTTAAGGAAACCTTCTTGGTACTGCGGATAAATAAACTCTGATTGAGGCGGGTTTCCAATACTTTAATGGACTGGCTAACAGCGGACTGTGATATAAAGAGAGAAGTGGCAGCTTCAGAGAAACTGAGAGTTTTAGCCACATAATAAAATACTTTATAAAGCTCGTAATTTATATCCATAATATTATCTTTCCTTTCTCTGAAGATGCCAAAAAGCGGAACAGTTCATCGAATTTTGGCATCTGCTTCTCTAGTGTTAATTAACTTTTCTTTGGTATAATTTCCAGCCAGTATCCATCTGGGTCGCTGATGAAATAAATACCCATTGCAGTATTTTCATAGCATACGCAGTTCATTTCTTTATGTTTTTTTAATGCAACGTCCATATCATCTACTGCAAATGCTAAATGGATTTCATTATCACCGAGATCATAGGGCTTTTCTCTGTCCTTTAACCAGGTTAATTCTAATTGATGATTTGTTTCCTGATCTCCTAAAAATACGAGAATAAAGCTTCCATCCGGCATAGTTTTTCGTTTCACCTCTTTTAATCCTAACGCTTCTTCGTAGAATTTAAGAGATTTCTCCAAATCAAATACATTAATATTGTTGTGAGCAAAAGTAAATTTCATGTTTTCACCTTTGTATCTCATATTTGCTTTAGATATGAGATTACATCCTTTCTGCATCTTGTGCTATATGATAAATTCCTGACCTTGTTCATTTATATCCATAACTCGGTCTTTATATTCTTCAGATTCTTTTTGCAGCTTAAGCCTGCTAATTATGGAATAATCCTTCTCAAAGTGCATTGGAAATACGATTTTTGTTTTCGTTGTTTTCATGAAATGATCAAAACCCCACCAGAATCGGTCTTCCTGTCTCGGATCTAATGTCATAAAGGCCACATCAATATTTCTGCCTTCCAGTTTATCCATTTCTGTCATAAAACGTCCAGTCATATCATGATACTCTTTTTCTGTTTCACCACGCCAGGTCCACCAGTTTAAATCTCCTGCATGGTAGATTGTCTTATCCTCATAAGTTATAATAAAGGCAACACCTTGGTCTGTTGAAGTTAGGGTTTCTACGGAGATTGCAGGTAAGGTTAGAGTTGTGTTCTTGCCGATATAGAGAAGTTTCTCTCGTGCAATTTCGGGTAGGTTAATTCGGTTCATATAAGCTTCATTCATTTTAGTGTCATTTGATAAGATAAAGGTTATTTCTTTATAGTTTTTTGCCAGATCAAAGATACGTTTATTGAAATGATCTGGATGCTTATGACTTACAAATACAAAAATAGGCTTATCCAATGAGAATACAGGTATTTCACCCTTATAATAGTCAAAAAGCAGTATGGCATGTTCAAGTTCCACACTAAAACCACTGTGATAAATATAGGTTATTTTCATGAAGACACTCCCTTTTGTAAGTTAGGTAGATGTAGCAATGCGGAATGGAACGAACCGATTTTAACATCGATACTATTTTACAACATTTCATGGTTTTTGTATAGCATAAAACGAAATTTAATAAGATATGCTTATTAATAGATTAACATATATTAATTTTATTTATAAAAATGATATGCTATAATGTACATATAGGTTTTAGCTTGAGTAATATAAACTAAAACTAAGAATAACACTGATTGTAATGACTTATTTTTAATTAGGACGATGATATAAAGGAGCAGAATATAATGATTAACGAGAGTGTGAAGAGAATTTATGTTGAAAAGAAGACACCTTATGCGGTTAGAGCGAAAGAATTAAAAGAGGAATTGAAAAGTTATCTCGGCATGAAGCAGTTAGAACTTGTCCGGGTATTAATTCGTTATGATGTAGAAAATATCAGTCATGATACTTATATAAAAGCACTTGGAACTGTTTTCTTTGAACCACCAATCGATATCTTGTATGAAGAAGCCTTTCCAAAGCAAGAGAATGATACTATATTTACAGTAGAGTACTTACCGGGTCAGTTTGATCAGAGAGCAGATTCTGCAGTTCAATGTGTCAAATTATTAAATGAAAATGAAGAACCTATTATCCGTTCTGCCACTACTTATGTACTTTCGGGTGATATAAGTGAAGAGGATATCGAAAAAATTAAGGCATACTGTATCAACCCTGTGGATTCTAGAGAATCCGAAGAATTAAAACCAAAGACCTTAGAAACCGTATTTGAGGAGCCTGCAGATGTGATTGCCTTTGAGGGCTTTACCTTGTTGCAGGAGAAAGAGTTAAAAGAATTATATGATTCTCTGAACCTGGCAATGACCTTTCAGGATTTTCGGTGTATCCAGGATTATTTTAACGCTGACGAAAAAAGAGATCCCTTTATGACGGAAATTCGTGTTTTAGATACGTATTGGTCTGATCATTGCCGTCATACCACCTTTTTAACGGAATTAAAAGATATTCAGATTGAAGACGGTTATTATAAGACGCCAATTGCTGCAGCTTATGAGAAATATCTTGCAGATCGCAGTGAACTTTACAAAGGAAGAGATGACAAATATATTTCCCTGATGGATATTGCCTTGATGGCAATGAAGAAACTCAAATCGGAAGGGAAATTAGAAGATATGGAAGTTTCAGATGAAATTAATGCCTGCTCCATCATAGTTCCTGTTGAAATTGATGAAAAGACGGAAGAATGGCTGGTATTCTTTAAGAATGAGACTCATAACCATCCTACTGAAATCGAACCTTTCGGTGGTGCAGCGACCTGTCTTGGTGGAGCAATCCGTGATCCACTGTCAGGAAGGGGTTATGTATATCAGGCTATGCGTGTAACCGGTGCGGCAGATCCAACAATCTCCATAAAAGACACTCTTAAGGGTAAATTACCTCAGAGAAAGATTGTAACTGGTGCAGCTAGTGGATATAGTTCCTATGGTAATCAAATTGGACTTGCAACCGGTCTTGTAGACGAAATTTATCATCCTAATTATGTGGCAAAGAGAATGGAAATTGGTGCTGTTATGGGTGCTGCACCTAGAAGAAATGTAATTCGTGAGAATTCCGACCCGGGCGATATCATAATTTTAATGGGAGGCAGAACCGGCCGTGATGGTATTGGTGGAGCCACCGGATCTTCTAAAGTTCATACAACACAGTCGATTGAAACTTGTGGAGCAGAAGTACAAAAGGGGAATGCTCCAACGGAAAGAAAATTACAAAGATTGTTTCGAAGAGAAGAAGTTAGTAAGCTCATTAAGAAATGTAATGACTTTGGTGCTGGTGGTGTTTCCGTTGCAATTGGTGAATTGGCTGACGGACTCCATATCTATTTGGACAAGGTACCAAAGAAATATGCAGGGCTAGATGGTACAGAGCTTGCCATCTCGGAATCCCAAGAGAGAATGGCAATCGTAGTGGATGCTAAGGATGTGAATCAAATGCTTGCATTCGCAGAAGAAGAAAATCTAGAAGCAGTTGTAGTTGCGGAAGTTACCAAAGATCCAAGGCTTGTCATGCTTTGGAGGGGCAAGGAGATTGTCAACATTTCCAGAGCCTTCTTAGACACCAACGGTGCTCATCAGGAAGCGCAGGCAGTTGTAACCTTACCAGAACAGAACCAGAATTACTTTCATACAGCATGTGACAATGACTTCGATATAAAAACGAAATGGTTACAAATTTTAAGTGATTTAAATGTATGCTCAAAAAAAGGGCTGGTAGAAATGTTTGACAGCTCCATAGGTGCATCTACTGTTACAATGCCTTTTGGTGGTAAATATCAGCTGACACCAATCCAGACGATGATTGCTAAATTACCGGTTTTAAGAGGTAAATGCGATACTGTAACCATGATGAGCTATGGTTATGATCCATATTTATCAACCTGGAGCCCATACCATGGTGCAGTTTATGCCATAATTTCCTCTGTTGCTAAAATCGTGGCAGCAGGCGGTGACTATAAAAAAATTCGCTTTACGTTCCAGGAATACTTTAGAAGACTTGGAAACGATTCAAAACGATGGGGAGAACCTCTAACCGCATTATTAGGTGCATATGATGCGCAGATGAAATTAGGACTTCCTTCTATTGGGGGTAAGGACAGTATGTCCGGTACCTTTAATGAAATTGATGTACCTCCAACTTTAGTTTCTTTCGCTGTTGACATTGCTAAGACCGGAGATATTGTTACCCCTGAATTAAAGAAGGTAGGCAACCGATTGGTGAAATTTAGTATGCTAAGGGATGAATATGACCTTCCGGTATACTCTCAACTTATGACGCTCTATGATACGCTTCATCAGCTTACCAAAGAGAAAGTATTTGCATCCACCTATGCGTTGGGTGGACATGGCATCATAGAGGCTGTCAGTAAGATGGCATTTGGTAATAAGCTTGGCGTGAAACTCCATGATAGCTTAAGTAAAGCAGAATTAATTGCTCCCGATTATGGTTCTATCCTTGCAGAAATTGCAGAAGAAGATTTGGTAAAGCTAGACAAGGCAAAGGTTTCTTATCAAATCATAGGTGAAGTATCAACATGCGGAACATTCCAATATGGAGAGACTACGATTTCCATAGAAGAAGCAATCAATGCATGGACCGGAACACTTGAGAAAGTATTCCCGACCCGTTCTAATGTAGAAGATAGAAAGATTGAATCAACGATTTATGATGCAAAGACCATTTATACGGCAAAGAATAAAGTGGCTAAACCAAGCGTGTTTATACCGGTATTTCCTGGTACCAACTGCGAATATGATAGCTTAAAGGCATTTGAACTTGCTGGAGCTAAAGTAAATACCGTAGTATTTAAGAATCTAAATGCAGATAATATCAGAGAATCGGTACAGGCATTTGAAAAGGGCATTAATGAAGCACAGATTCTTATGTTCCCAGGTGGATTTTCAGCTGGTGATGAACCAGATGGTTCTGGTAAATTCATAGCAACTGCATTCCGTAATGAAAGAATCAAAGAAGCAGTCAACAACTTGTTAAAGAACAGAGATGGATTAGTCCTTGGTATTTGTAACGGTTTCCAGGCATTGATAAAATTAGGGTTAGTGCCTTACGGTGAAATTACTCCGCAAAGAGAGGATTCACCTACCTTAACAACGAATCATATTGGTCGTCATATATCAAAATCTGTTTATACCAAGGTAGTAACAAACAAATCTCCTTGGCTGCAAAAAGCAGAATTAGGTAGTGTCTATGCTATTCCTGCTTCTCATGGGGAAGGTCGTTTTGTTGCCAATGAAGAATGGATTCAGAAGTTACTTGCAAATGGACAGATCGCGACACAATATGTAGATTTAGATGGCAATCCAACCATGGAAGAAGATTTCAATCCAAACGGTTCTTATTATGCAATCGAAGGTATTACCAGCCCAGACGGAAGAGTACTTGGTAAAATGGCACATTCTGAAAGACGTGGTGATGGTGTTGCTATTAATATTAGTGGAGACCAGAACCAGTATATCTTTGAATCTGGTGTGAGTTATTATAGATAGGATAAGACAATTGTTACAAAGTTATTTTATAAATTAGCAGTGCCGGTGCTTGAAGAAATTCAAGTTACCGGCACTGTTTTTGTAATTGCGTTAAGACAATCATAACAATAACATTAGAAAAAGCAATAGCAGGAGATAATCAACAACATTTGTTAAAATTATTAAAATTTAGTTGAAGAAAATGGTAATCTATGTATATAATATATCATGACATACAAGCTTTAATTAAATTATATTCATTAAAGAAAGGTGGTATATTATGAAACGATTTTGGAAAGTTTTATCCTTACTACTCGTACTTGTATTTACATTTATGCCAACAATTGCGGCGGCAGCAAAAAGTAGCTCCTTGGATAAGAAAGATTTATCTGGCTATACGGTAATATTACATACGAATGATACACATGGAAGGGCAGTTCCAGATAGTTATAATGGTTATATGGGATTTACTGCAGTTAGTGCATTAAAAAAGCAGTATCAGGCAGCAGGTGCTGAGGTAATATTATTGGATGCTGGTGATACTTTACACGGTCTTCCGTTTGCTACTTTAGAACAAGGTGAAAGTATTGTTCAACTTATGAACCTTGCAGGATACGATGCGATGACTCCTGGCAATCACGATTTTAATTATGGAACAGATACTTTGCTGACCTTATCTAAAACGATGAAATTCCCTTTGTTATCCGCTAATGTAATAAAGAAAGAAGATGGTAGTCAAGTATTTAATACTTCTATTATAATAGAAAAAAATGGCGTGAAATATGGGATCTTTGGAATATCCACTAATGAAACAGCGTTTAAAACAAATCCCAATAACGTTAAAAACATCGAGTTCACAGAACCAATGAAAGCAGCAACAGCAGAAATCGCTGCACTCAAAGAAAAAGGTGCAGATGTTATTATAGCTCTTTCCCATCTTGGAACAGATGAGAGTAGTCTTTATACGTCTGCCTTATTAGCACAAAAAGTTGATGGAATTGATGTGCTTGTTGACGGGCATAGCCACAGTACATTTGAAACAGGCTTAATGACCGGCGATACTCTACTTGTCAGCACTGGTGAGTATTTCAAAAACATTGGTGTGGTAATGATAGATCCAAAAGGAAACAAGAGTGCCGAATTAGTTAATTCTACGAAGTTCACCGATACCGATGCAGATATGGATGTTATGGTTAAAGAACGTAATGATGTACAGAATCAAAAGCTTTCTGAGGTAGTAGGATATACATCCGTATATTTGGATGGTGCACGTGAGCATGTTCGTTCCAAAGAAACGAATCTTGGAAATCTTACCGCAGATGCTATGAGAGAAGCTACCGGTGCGGATGTTGCACTAACAAACGGTGGCGGAATACGTGATTCTATTAAAATTGGAAATATTACAAAAAAAGATTTAGTTACTGTATTTCCATTTGGAAATTACGTAGTTACAGAATATATTACTGGTGAAGTATTACTTCAAACCCTAGAGGTTGGAACTGCTTCCTATCCAGAATTGATGGGTTCCTTCCCACAGGTATCTGGAATCACATTTACGATTGATGCTTCAAAACCAGCTGGCAAACGTGTGACAAATGCTAAAGTAAACGGAATAGCTATAGATCCAGAAGCAAAATACTTGTTTGCTACCAATGATTTTCTTGCGGTAGGAGGAGACGGTTATACCATGTTGTCAGATTTCCCAATAGAAAATGAGTATGGTGCATTAGAAGAAATTCTAATCAGTTATATTAAAGAACAGAAAGAAATTAAAATTGAAACGGACAATCGTATTGCAGTCATTAATACGAATGCAATACCGGAAAAGGCCGCAGAAGAAAAAACAAGTTCCACACCCGTGCCTAAAGAGGAAGCGGAGGCCCCAGAGGATTCTAACACTTCGGATACTTATGTGGTTGTAAAGGGAGATTTTCTTTGGAAGATTGCTAAAACCTTGTATGGTGATGGAAGCAAATGGATTGATATCTACGAGTGGAATAAGGATACTATAACAAATCCAAACGATCTTCAGATTGGACAGAAACTAATACTTGCAGAATAATTAAGAGTTTTGCAATGCTTTATAGAATACTCTGAATGTAAGGAATAGAACCCTCATGGTTGGATGAATCTAATCTGAGGGTTCAATTTATGAAGGCCCTATAATAAATGTTGGGATATGTGATATTTTATCTTCACAAAGTTAGTCCTAAAAATCTAGCTTTTAGGTTTAACATTGTGGAGGCACATCAGATTAATCACATATCCCCATTTTTTTAATGAGTTTTATATGCAAAAGATTGAAAATTATACAAAATGCTGTCAAAATACTAGAAAATTTATATATTTTAGTAATAATTCCTTATGTCTTTATTTTGAATTTCCGTCTACAATATAAGAGAGGAGTTATAAGAGTTTGGTAACAAGATGTAGAATAATTGACAGTAATATATGTTGATAGAATTTTAAGATTTTTCTTAAGTAATATAACATCAAATAGTTTATAATACATAAAATTGTGCTTATTCGTGCAAAGAAATGAATTATTGACACAAATAATATTTCAAAATTACAAAAAAATGATATAATGATGTTAGTATTACTAATAGGAGGTCTTTTTTATGTGTCAACAATTCGATATTACATATAATGATTTTAATCCAACGATTTTCTTTGCAAGTAAGCAAAAAATGGTGATTGAAGATGTATATCATGATCATGATTTTACAGAATTTACTTATATATTAACTGGAAAAGGGAAATATTTTGTAGAAGGCAATGTATACGAAGTGGGAGCCGGAGATGTAATTATGTGCAATCCTGGTGTAAAACATCAAAATATTATTGTGAACCCGAAGGAACCAACAGTAGAATTCTTTGCTGGTTTTACAGATTTTCATTTCAAAAACATGCCACCAAATTCAATCGTATTAAAAGACGGGGGATATGTTCTCCATACAAGTTCTGATACCAAGCGAGAAATATCAAAGCATTGTTATGATATGATTGCAGAAAACTCAACAAATCATGTTGGAAAATACTTTATGCTGAAAGCTCATTTAATGCAGATATTATTACTAATCCTCCGTGAAATATCAGAGATAAAAGATACAGAACAACAGCGTTGTAACTTTGAGTCATATAATAAGAAATATGCAGTAAAAAAGATAATAAATTATTTAAATGAAAACTATGAAAATAAGATATCTTTGGATCAAATTGCGCATAATATGTATCTGAGTCCGGTTTATATTTCTAAGATATTTAAAGAAGAAACTGGTGAATCTCCGATTAATTATTTGATTAAAATAAGGCTAGATAAAGCAAAAGATATCTTGTTGACTTCGGAGAGTGGTAGCATTAAAAGCATTGCAAACAGAGTAGGCTATGAGGATGTTTATCACTTTAGCAAATTATTTAAAAAGTACTATGGAATATCGCCACTTTATTATAAAAAAACAGCTTTAGAACAAATGGTACAAGGTACAGGTGAGAATTAATAATCTTCCTGTAGCTACGAATAAAAAGTGTGTGAGTGAATATATGGATGGGAGCCAGATATGAATTTATACGAAGCTATTTTTGTACGTAAAACAGTAAGAAAATTTAAGACGAGTCTTTTGGAACAGAGTGTAATGGATGGTGTTATGAGTTTTGCAAAAAGCCTGCCAATGTTGTTCCCCGACATTACAGTAGAATATAAGGTGTTTAATTATTCGGAGGCAAAGAAATTCTTTTCTCGTACGCCTTCTATTAAATCGCCCCATTACCTTGTACTGTTTTCTGAAAAGTCCACCAATTATTTAATTAATGCAGGATATCTAATGCAACAGATCTCTTTGTATTTAACTTCTAAGGGATTTGGTTCTTGCTTTATGGGCGCGATAAAACCGAAAAAGTCCTCCTTATCCGGAAAGGATAAAGGATACGTTATTACCCTAGCTTTTGGTGAAGGGGAACGCGAAGTCTATCGCTCTAACGACAAAGTGAAACGATTACCATTAGAGGATGTAGCAGTATTCAAAACTGAAGTAAATAGGAACATCAAGACGATTATTCAAGCTGGTCGATTGGCTCCATCTAGCATGAATAGTCAACCTTGGGGGTTTGTAGTTTACGATAATCGGATTCATATCTTCTGTAAGAAGAATATATTCTTAAGCAGTGTATTAAGTGAAATCAAGTTAATTGACATCGGTATCTGTTTAGCGCATCTATTAGTAGCAGCAGAAGAGCTTTGGGTTGATACGAAACTGGTCCGTCTGGATAACATAAGCAATATTTCCTTTAAAAAGAATGACTATCTCCTAACTCTTAAAATGTCTTAATTTTATATATAAAATATAAAAAATAAAAAATTTGATGAAACGGTATTGACAAAAAAGGTTTCGTATATTATACTATGTCATGTGTTTGAGACAAATAAACAAGCAAAAACCCAATAAAACACATGAATATGCGCGAGTGGCTCAGTGGTGGAGTATCGCCTTGCCAAGGCGAGGGTCGCGGGTTCGAATCCCGTCTCGCGCTTAATAAAAAAAGAGTTCATCCAAATAAAATGGACCCTATAAGGTAGACAGTTAAAAAAAGAGGACTTTCCTCAAAATTAACTGATCCTACCTTATAGGGTCTATTTTTGTTATACTATTTATAATACATACAGGTGGTGACATATGGAAAAAAAATATTTTTCAGATGAACAAGTTATAGAATTACAGAATAATCCTTACGTTAAGAAAGTTAGTAATAAAGCAATTACTTATACGGATGAATTTAAACAATTGTTCATGGAAAAGTATGAAGCGGGGAATAGTCCGTCTTGTATTTTACGGGAACTAGGGTTTGATACTAGTGTTCTTGGACGTAGAAGAATCAATGGAATTGTTGAACGCACACATAAATATGTAAAACGAAATGGTGATTGTCATGATGTAAGAAAAGACGCTTCTGGACGCCCTTCCATAAAAAAATTAACTGAAGCGGAAAAAATAGCAAGACTTGAGCATCAAGTGAAGTTACTTAAACAGGAAAATGAGTATTTAAAAAAATCGAATTTTTAGACAAACAGGCAGAATGGAAGGAAAAACGGAAGCAGCTCCGGAAGAAAAATTCAGACTCATCAAAGAAATAACTCAAAGAGATAATAACGAGTTAAATATTACCTGGCTTTGTGAGATGTCCAATGTATCAAGAAGTGGTTATTACAACTGGTTAAAAAGCAAAGTCAATCGGGATGCTAAAGAGACCCAGGATCGAGATGATTTTGAATTGATTTTAGAAGCATATCAATTTCGTGGTTATGACAAAGGCCGGCGTGGAATTTATATGCGCCTTCTGCACATGGGAATTGTTATGAATCAGAAAAAAATCAATCGGTTAATGAAGAAATATAATTTATTCTGTCCGATTAGAAAAGCAAACCCGTATCGCAGAATGGCAAAGGCATTAAAGACAGATACGGTATCTGATAATCTTGTAAAGCGTGAATTTCGGGAACATGGACCAGGCATGATATTATTAACAGATATCACATATTTATTTTTCAATCATGGACAAAAGGCGTATTTGTCAGTCATAAAAGATGCGTTTACAATGCAGATACTGGCTTATGTCGCCAGCGAATCTTTGGAAGTTGATTTTGTACTCCAAACGGTAAATCTACTTTTTAAGAATCACAATGCAGACCTACATACAGACACAATCCTTCACTCAGATCAGGGGTGCCATTATACCAGCATATCTTTCAGACAATTATTAAAGGATAAAGAACTCCGCCAATCTATGTCAAGGCGTGGAAACTGCTGGGATAATGCACCACAAGAATCTTTCTTTGGTCATATGAAAGATGTAATATGTCTAAAAGAATGTCAGACATTTGAAGCTGTATGCTGTTGTATAGATGACTATATGGATTACTATAATAACGAAAGATATCAGTGGAAGCTGGCAAAGTTAGCACCAAATCAATATGCAGAATATATAAAAACTGGTATTTATCCGCTTAGTGGGATAATCCATAATCTTGAACAAAAACAGGAAAATAGTGTTGACTGTAAACATCCCACAGAGAATCTTTAATCAAGGATTCTTTTCTGGATTCAGGATCAGTCATATCAATACAGAACATTTCATATGCAATATCTTTGAAATCACCTTTTAAAATCCATTTGAGAACATAGAAAAGGTAATCCACCTCATCTGTAATAAACACAGCTTCTGTCATTTGAGCATAAAACCAGATCCATTTGCCTTCATTTAAGTTAGAACAATATCTCTGAACATAATTGGGAACAGATTCACTTAACATAAAATTTTTAAATGCATTCATTGATTTCATAAAATCAGTATTCATAATTAATCAGATACAGTGCAATAGTAAACAGGACAGTATCCATAGCGAAGATACTGTCCCGTTTTGCTGGTGCGCCCGGCGGGCGCACGTTTCAACGGGTGTAAGTCCCGAATCCGCCCGGTAGTGGGAAGGATATAGCCAATGGCAAGGGTGTCGTGGGTGACTGCGAATCTGAAGGAAGCCGGACGGCAAATCT
>JAEZVF010000026.1 GCA_023443225.1 Bacillota bacterium | reverse complement strand
AAGAATGTCTGTTGCATAACACAAAGCTGTAGAAAGAAGAATGTCGGAAAGCCGTGTGAGGGAAAACCTCATGCACGGTTTGATGAGGGGAAAGAGGGCTTATGCCCTCTGACCTACTCTACAAATGAATCTTTTGCTAGTCTAACTATGGGTATAGAAGTTATAAAAATAAAATTAGAAAGTATATTCTTTTAAAATCCATGTCGATATGCTATGATATAAAGATGTAAAATTATTATTTATTAAGAAAGTTGGATTTCATACATGTCTAAAAGTTTATACATTTCGGAAAAACCCAGTGTTGCACAGGAATTTGCTAAGGCCTTGAAAGAAGATTTCAAGAAAAAGGATGGATACATGGAATCCGATGCTTCTATTGTAACCTGGTGCGTAGGACATTTGGTAACAATGAGTTATCCTGAGGCTTATGATCCCGCATTAAAGCGTTGGACCTTGGGAACATTACCTTTTTTGCCAAAGACCTTTCGTTACGAAGTGATTCCCAATGTAAGTAAACAATTCAATACAGTCAAGTCTTTACTTAACCGTACCGATGTTTCCCATATTTATGTCTGTACTGACTCGGGAAGAGAAGGAGAATATATCTACCGATTAGTGGATCAGATGGCTGGGGTGCCTGAAAACAAGGAGAAACGCCGTGTATGGATTGACTCCCAGACAGAAGAAGAAATATTACGTGGGATTAAGGAAGCTAAACCTTTGGCTGAATATAATAATTTATCCGATGCTGCCTATTTGCGTGCAAAAGAAGATTATCTGATGGGAATTAATTTCTCACGTATTCTTACACTAAAGTATGGACAAAGCATTACAAACTATCTGGGAAGTGAGAAGAGGGCAGCGATTTCAGTCGGCAGGGTCATGACCTGCGTTCTGGGAATGGTAGTACGAAGAGAGCGTGAAGTCAGGGCATTTGTAAAGACACCCTTCTTTCGTGTGCTTAGTACATTGGATGCTTCTGGAAGAAGGTTTGACGGTGAATTTCGAGCAATTGAAGGTTCTAAGTACTTTAATTCTCCCTTATTATATAAAGAGAATGGATTTAAGGAACGTCAAGATGCAGAAGGATTAATCGAAGATTTGCTGGATCGAAAGCCAAGACTGATAGATTGTCAGGAGAATAATAAAAATAGTCTTGTAGATACCTTGTCCGAGGAAGAAAGCATATCAGCGGAAATTACCAGTATGGAGAAAAAGAAAGAAAATAAGAATCCACCATTGCTGTTTAACCTTGCTGAATTGCAAAATGAATGTTCCAAACTATTTAAAATCAGTCCGGATGAAACACTTAAGATAACACAGGATTTATACGAAAAAAAACTGGTAACCTATCCGAGAACGGATGCAAGAGTCCTGTCTACAGCCGTTAGTAAAGAAATACATAAAAACATCGGAGGGTTACGTAATTATCCTCATGCGAAAGAGTTTGCAAGCGAAATTCTTGAAAAGGGATATTATAAAAATATTGCAAAGACTAGATATGTCAATGATAAGCAGATTACGGACCATTATGCAATTATTCCAACCGGTCAAGGGTTTCATGCATTAAACTCCTTATCCCCTACCGGAGTTAAGGTCTATGAGATTATCGTCAGAAGATTCTTAAGTATTTTTTATCCTGCTGCAGTATATCAGAAGATTAATCTAATAACAAAAATAAAGGGTGAATGCTTCTTTTCCTCATTCCGTGTGCTGGTTGACGAAGGCTACTTAAAAGTCGTAACCAATACATTTCATAAAAAGGCAAACTCCACCGATACGGTGGAAGAGGAAGAAAGCTTTGATACGGACTTTATAGAGGTAATTAAGAGTCTCAAAAAAGGCATGTTGTTACCGTTAAGAGCTTTGATGATAAAAGAAGGCGAAACCGCACCGCCAAAACGATATAATTCAGGTTCTCTGATCTTAGCAATGGAAAATGCAGGACAGCTTATCGAAGATGAAGAACTGCGGGCACAGATAAAGGGAAGCGGAATAGGAACGAGTGCTACCAGGGCTGAAATTCTTAATAAATTATGTAAGATCAATTATTTAAGTCTGAATAAGAAAAC
Organism: Bacillota bacterium; assembly: GCA_023443225.1. Classification (GTDB taxonomy): domain Bacteria; phylum Bacillota; class Clostridia; order Lachnospirales; family Lachnospiraceae; genus Anaerocolumna. The sequence continues at coordinate 28,868 of JAEZVF010000026.1, read as the reverse complement.
CCAGATCATAACCCCGTCCCAATTAGGTGAAATGATTTACGATGTAGTAGATTCTTCTATTAAATCTCTTCTAAATGCTGAGTTAACGGCTAGTTGGGAAAAGGGTTTAACTTATGTATCCGAAGGAACTATTTCAGAAAATGAGTATATGGAGAAGCTGGAGGGCTTTGTCAGCCGTATGACAAATGGTGTAAAAGGATTAAACAACCAAAGTATGTTACGTAGCTCCTTTGATTTGATATCTATGAATTATAAAAAGTAATGTGTAATCACTGCTGTTAATGAAGGGATGAGGAAATTATGTATAAGCAAATGTTAATCGAAAACTTATTGGACCTGTCACAAACCATTGCAGCTCCTATCTTTGAAGGAGTAAGTTATCCTTGGGAGGTCTTACCGAAAATCAGTCAATTTATTTTGGCAATTGGAGAGCAACTATCTACGGAAGAGTATACGAAAGTCAGTGAAAGTGTTTGGATAGCAAAATCTGCACAGGTAGCGCCTTCTGCATGTATTCATGGGCCTGCCATTATCGGAAAAGAAGCTGAAATACGGCATTGTGCTTTTATCCGTGGTAATGCTATCGTAGGCGAAGGTGCTGTTGTGGGGAATTCAACAGAACTTAAAAATGTAATATTATTTAATAAAGTACAGGTTCCTCATTACAACTATGTTGGAGATTCCATATTAGGCTATAAAGCGCACTTGGGTGCCGGGTCCATTACCTCTAATGTTAAATCAAATAAAACCCTTGTTACAATTTCTTATGATACAGAAAAGGTAGCGACGGGATTAAAGAAAATGGGTGCTATCTTAGGGGATAATGTTGAGATTGGCTGTAATAGTGTATTAAACCCTGGAAGCGTTGTAGGAAGAGGTGCACAAATCTACCCATTATCCATGGTTCGAGGATATGTACCACAAGCAAGTATCTATAAAAAACAGGGAGAAATCGTCTCTCTGCAAGGCATATCGGAATAAACATATGGGTTGTTGCAAAATGATAGACTTAGCAAACTTAGGTCTAAAGAATATTGCAACAACCCCATCTATTATCGGAAACTATTACCATCTGAAATATGAGACACAAATTCCTGCATTTCATTCTTGGACCTTATCTGATGTGTGTGATCAATAATTTCTTTTTTCTTCTCATCTCCAAGAGAAGCAAAGTAGTTCATGGCATCCAGATTTTGTGCAAGTGCCATCCCTAATCCCATTGGAATTCCTTTACCATCTACTAAATTTTTATCTTCCATTCTCATAACTACCTTTCTTGTCACAAATTAATCTGCGAGTTCAATCATTCAAAATAAGTATTCTTCAAATCCAATCGTTTTATGTAATTAAAATAGTTGAACCATAAATTTGATTTTATAGGTAATAAGAATGAATGTACTAAAATCGTAAAGTGGAATATAATGTATTATATTGGTGAAGAGGGGGTAAAAATGCAAAATAAACTTCCATATAGTTACAAAAAATGTTTTTTCAATCTGATTTTACTGGGTGTTGTATTGTTTTGTGGAATGAGCAATTCTCGAATTGTTGCGGATGCTAACAGGGAAAATATTAACGTCTTAATACTAAATTCATATAGTGATTTTCTTTGGACAGATAATTTAAATAGCGGCATCACAGCTGCACTCAGCGAATTAGATACCGAATATACAACTTATACGGAAAGTCTGGATTTTAAAAGATTTCCTGAAAATAAATATCAAGAATTAATACTGGAGAAATTTGCTTACAAATATCAATATGAAAAAATTGACATCATAATTACAACCGATGATCAGGCTTTATTATTTGCCCTAAAGTATCGGAAGGAATTGTTTTCTAATGCACCAATAGTATTTTGTGGTGTGTATAAGGAATCTGCAGAAAAATTAATGAAAACGAATCAAAACCTCACCGGAGTGTATGAAAAGTTGGATATTAATACTACACTGCAGTATGCCATGAGATTGAATAAAGACTTGGAGAAAATTTATTTGATTTCTGAAATGACAGATATAGGTATGACTACGGAACGCATGATTTCAGATACAGTTAGAAGTACATACCCCGAATTGACCGTAATATCTTTGAGCGAGATGGATTTTAATGAGATGTTAAACTTTGTATCAACACTTGATTCAAAGAGCGTGATCATGTTAGGTGCTTATTCCTTAGATACATTAAAAGAACATTATGGCGGTCAGAATGTAGCAGGGATAATCAGCAATCATAGCTCCATTCCTTTGTATGTTTTATACGATTATGCTTTTGGCACAGGAGCTATGGGAGGTAATTTGTTAATTGCTAAAGAGCACGGAAAAAAAGCAGGTCAGATAGCTGTAAAAATAATAGGTGGCACCAACATATCTGAAATTGAATCGGCTGACGGGGATTATTATGAACCGATGTTTGATTACAACAGCATGTTAAAGTTTGGAATAGCAATAAATGAACTTCCAGAAGACAGTGTGGTGATTCATCGGAATGTTACATTTTTTGAACGTTATCAGACTGGTGTTATGATAGTAATTGGAGTTTTTATCTTCCTGATTCTTTTTATAACTGTGCTTCATTATAATATCATGAAATTGAAAAAAGTTGAAAATAAATTAATAGAGAGAAATGAAATTATCGGTCATCTATATGAAACAGTAAGTCGTTCCGAAGATAAACTACAATTACAGTATAATGAGTTATTAGAAACCAAGAATCAGTTAGTAGTAAGTGAAGAAAGGTATCGTTTAGTAACGGATGCTGCAAACGATATTATTTTTGATTTTTTCTTTTCCACAAAAGAATTTTATTTTCCTGAACGGCCGTTGGAAGTATTTGGTTTGCAAAAGGGAAGTGTACAGTATGAAGAATTTTTATCATGGCTTCGTCCAGAGGACATAGATACGTTTAAAGACATACTTGAACGTTATTTACAGAAAAAAAGCCCTAATTTGTTTGCTGAAATCAGGATTAATGTAGATAAGGATATCTATCGTTGGTTCTCTATTCATGCGAAAGCGATTTGGAAAGACGATCAGCCCATTCGCATGTCAGGTTGTTTTATAGATATTACTGAGAAAAAAGAAAATCTCCAGAAGATTGAAAATCTGGCTTATTGTGATTCACTTACCGGGTTAAGTAACAGAACTGGATTTTATAAGATGGTATGTGAGATTCAGTCGGAGGCAGTTGCAACTAATAACCGTTATGCATTATTTTTTATTGATTTGGATGATTTTAAGGATTTAAATGATGCTTTTGGACATGATTTTGGCGATCAAGTATTAAAACAAGCAGCCATGAGATATAGAGACCTCTGTACTGATAATGTCCGCATTGCAAGGTTGGGTGGTGATGAATTTATTTTGATTCTATTTCCAGCCACAGATGGGTTGATTCATGAAATTATTGATCAATTATTAAGTTTAAATAATGAAAAATTACGTATACAAGGGAAGGATATTTACCTTCCGGCTAGTGTAGGAGTCGCTATTTATCCAGATCATGCCATGGATTATGAAACAGTGATTCAATATTCGGACATTGCTATGTATAATGCAAAAAAAGAAGGAAAAATGCGTTATAAAATATTTGATAGTTCTTTGTTTCATATATTAATGGATAAGGTGAAACTGTCGGAAGATATTCGTATTGCACTTGAGGAAAAACAGTTTGTCGTATATTATCAACCAGAGATTGATGCGATCACTGGTGAAATAACTTATTTAGAAGCATTAATACGATGGAAACACCCTGATAAAGGGATGGTAAGCCCAATGGAATTTATACCACTAGCAGAAGACATAGGAATGATTCCAATGATAGGTGTTTATGTATTAAAGGAAGTATTGGAATTTAAGAAACGACTGAATCGTATGGGATATGATAAATTGCCAATTTCCATTAATGTTTCCATAAAACAAATGATAGAGAAAAATTTTATTGAAGAGTTTTCTAAAATTGTCCAAGATGCTGGAATTGAACCTTCCCAGATAATACTTGAAATAACGGAGTCCATATTTATTGACTCCTTTGAAGAAATCAACGAAAAATTGAATCTGTTAAAACAAAAAGGTTTCCATATCGCCTTAGATGATTTTGGGACAGGGTATTCATCATTAAGTTATCTGATGCGCCTGCCTATTCAGATTTTAAAGATTGATAAGTATTTTATTGCTGAGGTAATTGAAAATCATTTAAGTAGATCGCTTATTATATCAATTATAGAGATTGCTCATAATTTAGGCTTAAAGGTGGTTGCAGAAGGTGTTGAAAGTAAAGAACAAAAAGACTTTCTTACCAAAAATGGTTGCGATTATATTCAAGGGTATTATTATAGTCAACCATTAGCAGAAGCAGATCTTATTGAGAAATTATCAGGTGATACATAAAACAGCAAGGGATGTTTATTTTGTACAGAGCATTACTATGCCGATATCGTTAATCCTCTGCTTAGATTAACGATATCGGCATTAACATTAAATCTTAAGCCTAAAAGTTAACGAGAACGTTAATGTTCGATAACGTCACGAAATACTAACAATCCATGCATCATCTTTGGAAATCCTGCTGTTGGTGCCACTAATAACAAAGTATGTTCAATCTCCTCTTCTGTGCAACCACTTTCTAGAGCTTTTAATATATGAGTTCTCAAGGAGTATTCATTTTGACAGTCAGTAGATAGTGCAACCTTGATGAGCCACCTTGTTTTCTCATCCAATGGACCCCCCATTTCATGAATGGATCTACCGTAGTTTTCGTATGCCTCATATACTTCACGATGATTTTCAATAAAATAATTTAAGTTTTTTTCAATAATTTTTGAGTTCTTAATTTGATTAACCATATTGTTACCATCCTTTTCTTTTTTGTATTCCTTATGATATGTAAATTAATAAAGAATATGATTCCTTTTGTCAGTTTCCAAGTGAAAAGATATAACAGTGTATCAATAAAATATAAACAAGGATAATAATCCTATATTTTTATTTACAGAAACAGGAAGTCGTGATATATTTATATACGGATAGTATTCGGTAATAGAAACTATACCCTGAATCATTATTTCATTCCATGAAAGTTTGCATTCGTAAGGAGCAATACTTTCTATATTGACGTTACATGTGCTTTTCTTATTATCTGTATTTTTATTCTTCAGGGGCAGATCTAATTCTTTATACTATTCTTTACAAACTTTTTATCAGTCAATGCTGAATTCTTACAAAGAACACTCACATAACAACACAAATCCGTACAAAAATCTAAAAGACCAGGTAAACAAGGGTTTTTATATTTATGTGCCGTAAATTCCAGAGACAGCAGTATGCTAGGGGAAGTTTGAGAGAAAAATTATATTAAGAAAGGAATGGTTTGAAAATGAAGAATACGGTCACAACATTGAAGAAACAAAAGGTCAATCATGACAAGATTACTATGCTTACTGCATATGACTATTCAACAGCAAAACTTATGGATGAAACAGGAATCAATGCGATTTTAGTAGGTGATTCTCTTGGAATGGTGGTCTTAGGGTATCCAGATACCCTATCTGTAACCATGGAAGATATGATACGACATACCGCAGCAGTTGCAAGAGGCACGAAAGAGGCCATGATAATTGCGGATATGCCTTTTCTATCGTACCAAACATCCGTTTACGATGCAGTTTTAAATGCAGGAAGACTGATAAAGGAAGGAAGAGCAAATGCAGTCAAACTGGAGGGCGGCATGGCATATGCAGAACACATAAAGGCTATTGTGTCTGCCTCAATACCCGTAGTTGCACATTTAGGGCTTACCCCACAATCTGTTAATGTTTTTGGCGGATATAAAGTTCAAGGCAAAGAAAAAGAAGCAATTCATGCATTGATGGAAGATGCCAAAGCAATCGAACAGGCAGGAGCATTTGCAGTTGTATTAGAATGTATTCCGGACCTTGTAGCAAGTTATATTACACAAAATCTCAGTATTCCTACGATTGGAATTGGTGCAGGTTCTGCTTGTGACGGACAGGTCCTGGTGTATCAGGATATGCTTGGAATGTATTCCGATATCACATCAAAGTTTGTAAAGCGATTTGAAGATGTAGGATTCTTGATGAAGTCAGGATTTCGTAAGTATATTCAAGAAGTAAAAGCAGGTACTTTCCCCACGAAAGAACATAGTTTTACGATACCGGAAGAGCTGGCATCCTCTTTACGATGAAGGAAATATTAATTTACAAATATCAAAAAATATGTTGAGGAGTGGAGAGAGGCATGAAAGTAGTTAAAACAATAAAAGAAATGAAAGAAATCGTTAAGGAGTGGAAGAAACAAGGCCTATCGGTAGGCTTCGTACCTACGATGGGATATCTGCATGAGGGACACCGGAGTCTTCTAAAGCTTGCTAGAGAAAATGATAAAATTGTTGTAAGTATATTCGTCAATCCAATCCAGTTTGGACCAAGGGAAGACTTAGAGCTTTACCCACGAGATTTCGAGAGGGATTGTCAGATTTGTTCGGAGGATGAAGTTGATGTAATATTCTATCCAGAGGTTTCAGAGATGTATGACAAAGGTTTTTCCACCTTTGTGGATGTAGATGGATTGACGGAGGAACTCTGTGGACGAAGTCGACCGGGACATTTTCGTGGAGTATGTACGGTTGTAAATAAATTATTCCATATCGTAAAGCCAGATAGGGCATATTTTGGGCAAAAGGACGCACAACAATTGGCAGTCATAAAGAGAATGGTAAGAGACTTAGCAATGGATATCGAGGTAATTGGTGCTCCGATTATTCGAGAAGAAGATGGGTTAGCTATGAGTTCACGGAATCAGTATTTGAATAATGAAGAGAGAAAAGCTGCACTTATACTCAGTGAAACTATAAAACTTGGTGAAGACCTGGTAAAAAGAGGTGAGAAAGATGCAGGTGTTATTGTGAGTGCAATGATGAATAATATTGCAAGAACGCCGCTTGCTAAAATTGACTATGTTAAGATTGTAAATGCGGATTCCATGAAAATAGTAAATGCCATTGATCAACCTATATTGGCTGCAATTGCTGTTACAATTGGAACAACAAGATTGATTGATAATTTTATTTATGATGCAACAAAGTTCTAGTGGAGGCTATTATGCAAATTACAATGCTAAAGGGAAAGATACACCGGGCAACCGTGATGCAATCGGAATTAGATTATGTAGGAAGTATAACCATAGACAAAGAGTTACTTTCGGCAGCAGGTATTTTAGAGTATGAGAAGGTGCAGGTGGTGGATATTAATAATGGAAATCGCTTTGAAACCTATACAATTGCTGGAGAAAGTGGCACTGGTCTCATTTGTATCAATGGTGCTGCTGCAAGAATGGTTGCGGTGAATGATAAAGTTATTATTATGGCTTATGCCAATATGACAATAGAAGAAGCAAATATACATAGACCAAGAGTAGTGTTTGTGAATGATCACAATGAGATAGAGAGAATCACTGACTATGAACAGCATGGTCAAATAATTTAATAATGCATGAAAATCTGCGTATTCTAAAAGAAGAAGGGAATGAAATTCCTATTATCGAATACTACATGAGAGGTGATGCATCAAAATGAAATTATCTAGAGATTTTTATCAAAGAAGTGCTGTAGAAGTTGCGAAAGACTTATTAGGTTGTAGTTTGGTTCATGAGAGTGAAGAAGGAATCACAAAAGGACGAATCGTAGAAGTGGAAGCTTATATGGGAAATCAAGACCCTGCAGCACATTCATACAACAATAGATCCGCCCGTACTGAGATTCAGTATGGAGAAGGTGGATTTGCCTATATTTACCTGATTTATGGTATGTACTATTGTATGAATATTGTTACAAATTCCATTGATCAGCCCGAAGTGGTACTCCTTCGGGCATTAGAACCCCTGGAGGGAATCGAATTGATGAAATTAAGACGTAAGACCGATAAGATCAGAAATCTTTGCAGTGGACCTGGTAAATTATGTATTGCTATGGGTGTTAATAAAACCCACTATGGAATGGATTTGTGCGGTGAACAGTTATATCTGGAAACGCCGGATCAAAAAGACAAGCTAGAAACAGAAGCATCAAAACGCATTAATATTGACTATGCTGGAGAAGCCAAAGACTATCTATGGAGATATACTATAAAAGATAGTAAATATCTATCAGTTAAGTAGGAAACATAGGAATTTACTCAACTACTACAGAGTTCTTTGTACAGAATCATCAAAGATTTTAGAAAAAGCATCCGATTTTTTTAAATAAACTTTAAGAAAAACTATAGACTAATTTGTTGATTTATGAGAGAATAAGACCATGTGCGATGTTAAATAAATAACATACCGCTAAAGTGCATTATATTTATGTAGATTGAAAGGAGTCTCAACATGATTTATTCACATGAAGTAGAAATGATGTGTCCGGTTGCGCAAGGCGTTAACCATGGAGCAGCACCTATCCCAGAAGAAGCAAAATGGGTAAAATCAAAAGAAGTAAAAGATATTTCCGGTCTAACACATGGTGTTGGTTGGTGTGCACCACAACAAGGTGCTTGCAAATTAACCCTTAACGTAAAGGAAGGTATCATTCAGGAAGCATTAATAGAGACAATCGGATGCTCTGGAATGACTCATTCTGCAGCAATGGCAGCAGAGATTCTTCCAGGAAGAACAGTTTTAGAAGCTTTAAATACAGACTTAGTCTGTGACGCAATCAATACTGCTATGAGAGAACTCTTTTTACAAATTGTTTATGGTAGAACACAGAGTGCTTTTTCCGAAGATGGACTACCTGTTGGAGCTGGACTTGAAGATTTAGGAAAAGGATTAAGAAGCCAGGTTGGTACTATGTATGGTACATTAAAGAAAGGTCCTCGTTATCTTGAAATGGCTGAAGGATATGTAACAGGTATCGCTCTTGACGAAGAAAATCAAATCATTGGATACCAATACGTAAGTTTGGGCAAAATGACTGATTTTATCAAAAAAGGTGATGACCCAAATACAGCTTACGAAAAAGCTAAGGGACAATATGGTCGCGTTGCTGATGCAGTTAAGATTATTGATCCTAGAAAAGAATAATTAAGGAGGATACATAAAATGGCTTTATTTGAATCATATAAAAGAAGAATAGATAAAATTAATGCAGTATTAAACAGCTATGGTATCGCTTCTATCGAAGAAGCTGAAAAGATTACTAAAGCAGCTGGACTTGACGTATATAATCAAGTTAAAGGTATTCAGAATATTTGTTTTGAGAATGCTTGCTGGGCATACCTGGTAGGTGCTGCAATTGCAATAAAGAAGGACTGCAGAAAAGCAGCAGATGCTGCAGCTGCAATAGGAGAAGGCCTTCAGGCTTTCTGTATCCCAGGTTCTGTTGCTGACCAGAGAAAAGTTGGTATTGGACATGGTAACTTAGGAAAGATGTTATTAGAAGAAGAAACACAGTGCTTCGCATTCTTAGCAGGTCATGAGTCTTTTGCAGCTGCTGAAGGTGCAATCGGTATTGCTCTTTCTGCTAATAAGGTTAGAAAGAATCCATTACGTGTTATTTTAAATGGTCTTGGTAAAGATGCTGCACAAATTATCTCAAGAATCAATGGATTTACTTATGTTGAGACAGAGATGGATTATTATACAGGTGAATTAAAAGAAGTATTTAGAAAAGCTTACTCCAAAGGTGATAGAGCTAAGGTTAACTGCTATGGCGCAAACGATGTTACCGAAGGTGTTGCTATCATGCATAAGGAAGCTGTTGATGTATCCATTACCGGTAATTCAACCAATCCTACCAGATTCCAACATCCAGTTGCTGGTACTTATAAGAAAGAATGTATCGAGCAAGGTAAAAAATACTTCTCCGTAGCTTCCGGTGGTGGTACAGGTAGAACACTTCATCCAGATAACATGGCAGCAGGTCCTGCATCTTATGGTATGACCGATACGATGGGAAGAATGCACTCTGATGCACAATTTGCTGGTTCTTCATCCGTGCCTGCACACGTAGAAATGATGGGACTGATCGGCGCTGGTAACAACCCAATGGTTGGTATGACAGTTGCAGTTGCAGTAGCTATTCAAGAAGCAGCTGAAGCTGGGAAGTTCTAAGAAACGATTGAAAGTTTTAAGAAATACAGATGTTTTAAAAGGGATGTTCCGTATATAAGGTTCATCCCTTATTTTTTTATTGTACTTTAAAATGAAATCAATGAAAATGATACCGATAATAAAATAATAATGAGAACTGACTTATTTTACAATAACCTTACTTAGAACATTGTCAACTAACCATTGAAAGTTGGTAGAACTTGGGTTATGATATAAATACTATTTTGTTATGAGGGAGGGAGTATACTTGAAAAAGAAAAAAGTGCGGATTGTTATACTTATTGTAACGATACTGTTACTCATTTCGGTTATTTTAACTATAACGGACAAAATTCTTTATGAAAACGGAAAGAGTGCAATTTTTGTTCTGGAGCTTGATGGCGGTGGCGAAGTTATTGTATACAAAGGCATTTATTACTCTATTGAGTACTATTATCCTCTGACATCAATAGAGGAGGAATATCAAGGAGTTTCTTCTGATTGGGTGTGGTTTTGGGAATAGTATAAAAAAGTGTATTACATAAAGGAGAAGTAATAATGAAAAAGAAGTTTCCGTTGATACGTATCATTGCTGTTTTCAGCTGTTTGGCCCTATGTTATATAATTTTTGGGTTAATAAACAGCTTCTATGGGAATCCGGTATCGGCAACGATTGCCACAAATAAAATACATACCTATATAGCAAAGACTTACCCAGAGAATAATTTTATCATTGAGAAGGCTACTTATAATTTTAAAGACAGTAGTTATAGCTCTATCGTGCATTCTCCGACGAGTGAAGATACCATTTTCAGAGTATATGAGCAAAATGGTCGTATAGAAGATGACTATGCTTATGAGGTTGCCAATAATTTTACAACTTATCGTAGATTAGAGGATGCCTTGGATAAAGAGGTGGAAACTATTATTAAAAAAGAATATCCTTATCAAATGCGATTAATTGGAGCGAAGATGCCTGATGTTCCTGACTCTGAACAGTATTTTACTTTAGATATGCCATATCATATTCAAGAGCTCCCTCTTCCAATCGAGGTGTTGGTTTGGACCGGTACTGATAAACCAAGTTATGAAATCATGGCAGAGCGATTACTAGAATTGAAAAGTTTGATGGAGAAATACAAGATTCCTGTTGAATACTATTCTATGAATTTAGAATATCCCTATCATGAAGAAAATGGGGAATTGAAACCTGATATCTTTGATAGTTTATCAATAAATCAATTCCCTGTTTCGGAGTTAGTTGATCGTCCCGACTTGCCAAAGTTACTTGAGGAACATGTAACAGCCATTGAAGCAGAGTGGGATAAAGAGAAAGAAGCAGAAATAGAAAAAGCGAATGGAAACGAAGAAGAAATTGATGCTATATTGGAAAAAATGAAATAGTAAAAATTCAATAGTCTCTATTACTAATACTGTTTTACTATTTCTGTAATATATTTTTTAATTCTTCGTAAGAATATGCTTTATATCCAACTTCTTTAATTCCAATGAGTTTTTCCAAATCAGAGGATGCGTCTTTACTTGATTTTAACTTTTCCAAAATATCATTATTTTTTACAAAGTTAGCGGACGCACTTATGACTCCTTCCCCTGATTGCATAAAGGAAACCATACTGGAATAATTACCATCATACAGTAACAGTACCACGGTATTCTTTGACCAATCCTTAGGTTGCTGATATGACTTTCCCCAAGTCAACATGGATGAGGCAACAAGGTTCTCTGAACCACCAGAAGAATTCAGTATGGCAGTAAAGGTTGAGGCATTCAGCCTGTAATTGATCTTCTCCAGCACATTATCTGAAACTCCGGATAAAACATCACTTTCAATGCCAAGAGTAGCAGACATCTGCTTTAGGATATCATCAGGGAACTCCAATAGATAGACTACGAGTGGGGACTGATAGTTCTGGCTACCTATTTGGGTTATGACTTGATTTATGTTATCCGTGGAGGCCATGAGAGAACGGTATTCCTCACTGTCGGCAAGTTCATCCATGCCTTTGGTCAAATAGATGGATTCTGTTAATAGAAATTCTTCTTTGTCTTTTGACATGGTGTTTTTTCGGTTGCAAGCGGTACATCCGCAAAGAAGAAGCATAGATAAAGCAAGATAGACTAATTTTTTCATACATTATATTCCTTTTCTAGTTTTATATATACCTATATGATAAATTTACCATAACTAAATAGGTAAATCAATGAATTTCATGCTTAGACTCGAAACCAAAGGATATATAATGAATAATATTAAAAAATACTGGATTTTTATTCATGAGAATTATATAATAGAAACATTGATTTACATACATAGGCTTATAAAGTAATCGTATGAGCAACTAATTATTTATTTAGGAGGAAGGTAATGAGTAAAGAAACATTAGAAATTTTTCTAACCATGTGCTGTTATATGTCGTTGGTTATTGGAATTGGTTTGTATTTTGCTAAACGTGCAAACGAGAATTCAGAGAATTATTTTATTGGTGGAAGATCTCTGGGACCTTGGGTTGCTGCCATGAGCGCAGAAGCCTCAGACATGAGTGGCTGGCTGTTAATGGGGCTGCCTGGTGTAGCATATTGGTGTGGATTAAGTGATGCTGCATGGACCGCCATCGGTTTATTGGTTGGTACTTACATAAACTGGCTTATTGTTGCTAAGAGATTGCATGGTTATTCTATAGTAGCAGGGAATTCAATAACTATACCCGATTTCTTTAGCAATCGTTATAAAGAAAAGAAAAAAATAATTATGACAATCGCAGCTGTATTTATACTTATATTCTTTACAGTTTATGCAGCAAGCTGCTTTGTTACCGTAGGCAAGCTTTTTAGCACCTTATTTGGATTCTCATATCAATCCATGATGATCGCGGGAGCAATCTTTGTTGTAGTTTATACCTTCCTAGGCGGATTTCTTGCGGAAAGTGCCTCTGATTTTATGCAGGGTATCGTTATGATTTTTGCCCTTACAATCATTCTGGTTACATCCATTGTTTTTGCTGGTGGACCGTCTGTAGTAATGGAAAACATAAAAGAAATTCCAGGCTTTTTTAACTTTTTTGGAATTGCACAGCCACAGGTAGTAGATGGCGTTCAGCAGGTTTCAGCAAGTGGTGCTCCCTTGTTTGGAGAAGCTGGTAACTATGGTTTCTTAACTATTATATCAACTTTATCCTGGGGACTTGGATACTTTGGAGTTCCGCAGGTATTGCTTAGATTTATGGCAATCAGAAAGAATTCTGAACTTAGCAAATCAAGAAGAATCGCAACAGTATGGTGTGCAATCTCATTATTTGCTGCTGTTTTGATTGGAATTGTTGGAAGAGTAATTTATCCAACGGACTTATTAACAAAGAGCACCGCAGAGAGTATATTTATAACAATGTCGACCAACCTGTTGCCTCCGGTATTGGCTGGTCTTGTTATGGCTGGTATTTTAGCTGCTACGATTAGTTCATCCGATTCTTATCTCTTAATTGCAGCCTCCGCATTTTCCAAGAATATCTATCAAGGTATCTTTAAGAAAAATGCTACAGATAGACAGGTTATGCGTATTTCACGTATCATTCTTCTCGTAATTGCTTTGATTGGTGTACTATTGGCGCTAGACGAGACGAGTGTTATATTTAGTATTGTATCCTTTGCCTGGGCTGGATTCGGAGCGACATTTGGACCAATTATGTTATTCTCCCTCTTCTGGAAGAGAACAAACACACCGGGCGCAATCGCAGGATTACTCTCTGGTGGTATCATGGTATTCGTGTGGAATTTGCTAATTAAGCCAATGGGTGGAGTCTTTGGAATCTACGAATTGTTACCTGCATTTCTTATCTCTTCGATCGTTATTGTTGTTGTATCCTTATTAACAAAAGAACCATCGGAAGAACTTTTGAGAGAATTTGAGATGGCGAAGGCTTATCAAGATGAAGATTAAAGTTATGATAATAGTTGTAATTGTATAATGTTGAAATGAATAAATAGCTTGTTATAGCCAATGGTTATAACAAGCTATAGTTTTTTTACACTTGAATATATACATAAGTGTGGATATACTAAATCCATATCAATAGAAATAAATCATGTATTACATCTACAAAAAGATGTGATATACAATGGGAGTTACTATGAAAATACAGGACTATTTAAAAAATAACAAACTAATTATGGATGGTTCCATGGGTACCTACTATTCTAAATTGACCGGTAATACTACGGCAATGTCGGAGAATGCAAATCTAGAGGCACCTGAAGTCATTCTTGCTATACACAAAAGCTATATAGATGCAGGAGCCCGCTTGATTCGTACCAATTCCTTTGCAATAAATCGTCAGGCACTACAGGTAACGAAGAAAGAACAGGCAGAACTCATCAAAGTCTCATATCAATTGGCCCAGCGAGCGGTTAAAGAATCACAAAAGGAAGTATATATCGCATGTGATATAGGACCAATTCCTGAAAATGGAGGTCGAAGCGAGGAAGAGATTTTTGAGGAATATCGGCTGATATGTGATACTTTCCTAGAGCTAAATCCAGAAATCATTCTATTCGAAACGTTCTCTGATTTGCGTTTTATAAAACAGATGGTTTCTTATATAAGAGAAAAGGCACCAGAAGTATTTATCATAACAAACTTCTGTTTGGATAAAAATGGCTATACTGCAAATGGCATCAGTGCAATAAACTTACTGAAAGAGATTGCTGAAAATGAAGCAATTGATGCAGGAGGGTTTAATTGTGGAATAGGTTCTGGGCATATGTACCAGATTCTAAAGAAACTGAATTTCCCTGCCAACAAATATATCACAGTTGCTCCAAATGCCGGTTATCCGGAACAAATTCGGAATCGTATGGTTTTTATGGATAACGAAGGTTATTTTGGAGTCAACATGAAGCAGATTGCTGAACTTGGTATTGATATGTTGGGAGGCTGCTGTGGTACTACGCCAGAATATATTAAAAATATCTCTGGTCTTATAAAGATACGTGATCGGTATCGAGGGAACAGAATTGATTTTATAAAGGAAGAAACGAAGGGCAAAGAACTTCGAAGGAATGATTTCTTTGACTTGTTCCAATCTGGTAAAAAGGTTGTAGCAGTAGAACTGGATCCCCCTTTTGATGCTAAGGATGAAAAAATAATCTCCTGTGCACATCAATTAAAAACCTGTGGGGTTGATATCATTACAATAGCGGATTCGCCAATGGGTAGAAGTCGTGTGGATTCTATATTAATGAGTATAAAGCTGTCCAGAGAAACTGGAATGCCTGTAATGCCTCATATTTGCTGTCGTGATAAGAATGTCATTGCAATGCGTTCCGGCTTATTGGGAGCTTATACAAACGGAATTCGAAATGTCTTGATTGTAACTGGTGATCCGATACCAAGTGGAAATCGTCAATCCACTACCGGAGTGTTTGACTACAATTCTGTTCAATTAATGAAGTTTGTACAAGATATGAATACGGAACACTTTAGCGAGGAACCTATCTATTATGGTGGTGCCCTAAATTATGGAAGAGGGAATGTTGATGCTGTAGTAGAGAGGATTCGAAAAAAAATGGCAGTCGGTGCGAAATACTTTTTAACACAGCCCATTTTTACTGAGGAGGATGTAGAACGGATCAAATACATCAAGAGTAAAGTGGATACAAAAATCCTATGTGGAATTATGCCTTTAACAAGTTATCGGAATGCCGTTTTTATTAAAAATGAAATTGCTGGTATTCATGTTCCTGATTCCATCGTGAAGAGATATGATCCGGACATGACAAAAGAGGAGGCGGAATACGTTGGGGCCGAGATTGCTAGCGAGATAATAGAAAAGTTAAGCTCCTGTGCAGATGGATATTATTTCATGCTTCCATTTAACCGAGTGAGTTTTATGGAGAAGATCAGGATAAAATAACGATAGGTAACTTGTGAAAATAAACTATCTTCTGTATACAAAAGACAATAAAAGGACGATAATTCTAAGAAAAGAGGGGAAGCTTACTATGACAAGAAAAGAGTTTTGGAACTTAATTAATAGTAAAATTGTAGTGTTAGATGGTGCAACCGGAAGTAATCTTCAAAAAGAAGGAATGCCTGCTGGAGTATGTCCGGAGAAATGGATTCTAGAACATAGTGATAAACTTATTAATCTTCAAAAGGAATTCATAGCTGCAGGCAGTGACATAATCTATGCTCCAACTTTTACTGCAAACCGTATTAAGCTTGAGGAATATGGTTTGGACGATAAGATGGAACAGATGAATCGGGAGTTGGTAAGATTATCCAGAAGAGCAATAAAAGAATCTAATTTGGCAAAGGATCGTAAGGTATATGTTGCAGGTGATTTGACTATGACGGGGGAACAGCTCTATCCGGTTGGCAAATTACAATTTGAAGAATTGGTTCAAGTCTATAAAGAACAGATTGCTTATTTATTGATGGAAAATGTAGATTTGTTTGTTATTGAAACAATGATGTCCCTAAAAGAGTGCAGGGCAGCCTTACTAGCAGTAAAAGAAACCTGTGATTTACCTGTTATGGTTACCATGACATTTAATGAAAATCTTAGGACCTTATATGGAACAGACCCAGTGACAGCTGTCGTTGTATTACAAAGCCTTGGTGCTGATGCAGTGGGAGTTAATTGTTCCACTGGTCCAGATAAAATGTATCAGGTTGTGGAGATGATGAAACAATACGCAACAGTACCAATTATAGCAAAACCCAATGCTGGGATTCCAAAATTAGTAGATAATGAAACTGTATTTGATCTGGGTGCAGTTGATTTTTCAAAAGAAACGAAAAAACTGATAGAAGCCGGTGCAAGTATTGTTGGTGGATGCTGTGGTTCAACTCCTTTGCACATTCGTTTGCTTACTGAAGCAGTTCGTTCTTGTAAGCCTACTGAAATAAGTAAGACTTCAAGAAGAACCTTAACCACCGAAACGATGACTCTTGATATTGATATGAATGGCAGTTTTATGATTATTGGAGAACGTATTAATCCAACGGGTAAGAAAGCATTACAGGCTGAACTAAGAGAAGGAAGATTGGACATCGTTGAGAATATGGCGGTAGAGCAAGTTGAAAATGGTGCCTCCATTTTGGACATTAACTTGGGTATGAATGGAATCGACGAGAAGGAAATGATGGTAAAGGTAGTTCAGGAGGTAACGGCAATCACAAACGTACCCCTAAGCATTGATTCTAGCCATGTGGGAGTTATCGAGGCAGCTCTACGGATCTATCCGGGCAGAGCCTTGATTAATTCCATTTCCTTGGAAACAGAAAAGTTTGAGAAGCTGCTGCCAATCGCAAAAAAATATGGTGCTATGTTCATCTTGCTTCCCTTGTCCGATAAAGGGTTACCAAAGGATAGTGATGAGAAGAAAGAAAATATTCACACTATACTTGATGCAGCACTGGAATTAGGTCTTAGCAAGGAAGATATTATCGTTGATGGTTTGGTGAATACCGTAGGTGCAAATAAGGATGCGGCAATCCAAACCCTTGAAACCATACGTTATTGCAAAGAAGAGCTTAACCTGGCTACTACCGTTGGTCTTTCTAATATTTCATTCGGTATGCCAGAAAGACAGTTTGTAAATTCTACCTTCTTGGCGTTTGCAATTCAAGCAGGTCTTACTATGGCGATTGCAAATCCATCACAGGATTTATTAGTAAACACAGCATTTGCTTCAGATTTGCTGCTTGGAAAAGAAGAAGCAGATGTTCGCTATATTAACCGAGTAACCTTACGACCTACTTTAATCACTAGCGGGAAAACAGTTCCCGGAAAAAGTACGGTACAGGAGCAATACAATAGTAATGATGCAGTCTTTGAAGCAGTTGTGAAAGGTGATAGGAAAAAGATTCAATCCTTAGTCGTAAAAGCCTTAGAAGAAGGGAAAACCCCTTCCGAGATTCTGGATAACCTGCTGATTCCGGCTATCAATGAAGTAGGTATCTTATTTGACCAACAAATATATTTCCTTCCTCAATTGATATCGTCTGCTGAAACCATGAAGATTGCCATTGATTATCTTGAGCCAATGTTAAAGAAAGACAATACCATAAGAAGTTTGGGCACTATTGTAATTGCAACAGTGGCTGGTGACATTCATGATATTGGCAAGAATTTGGTTGTATTAATGCTGAAGAATTATGGTTTCCGTATCATTGATCTTGGTAAGGATGTACCAACGGATAAGATTATCGAAACTGCCAAAGAAGAAGATGCAGATATTATCGCCTTGTCTGCCTTAATGACAACGACCATGCTTGAGATGAAACAGGTAGTTCAATTAAAGAAAGAAGTAGGTTTGAAAGCAAAAATAATTATTGGCGGGGCAGTGATCACACAAAGCTATGCCGACGAAATTGGTGCTGATGGTTATTCAAAAGATGCCGGTGAAACCGTAATTTTAGTCAAAAATTTATTAGGAATCAATTGAAAATAGAACAAGTTAATAACGGATAACTACTTTTTACAGAGGCTGCTGAACATTTTTTCAGCAGCCTCTGTATTTAATTCATTTCTTCATAGTCTTGCTCTATGTTTCCAAGCTTATCGATATCAGGAATGTCTCCGTCACCGTATTCTGTATTGAAATCATAATCCAGGTTTATTCTATTTTTTGCGCCTGTCCGTTTGCTAGGTGTACCTTTGTTATTTTTGGTATCCATTATTATCCTCCTTTCCCAAGTAATGAATGTAGCATTTGTTAAAGAAATTAAAAATATACCTGATTAGAGCTGGTAATTATTAGAGAACTATTTTAGAATTACTTAATAATTTTTTTATTGACAATACTATAATTAGGTTTATAATAATTACTTAACCACCTCAACTATGTGGTTAACAAATCTAGATAAGAAGGGAAGATCATGGAAAATACAGTATCGTATGAGTTTCTCGAGGTTATGAATAATTTCCGAAAACTAGGCATTCAGCATCATTCTAAGACCAAGGTACATATGGGTGAGCTAATGATGTTGCGTGTTATTCAGTGCTATACAAAGAAGATGGATATAAAGAATATTGAGGAGATCGGTATTAAGGTAGGGGAGTTAAGTAAGCGATTGGGGGCTACCATGCCAGCGACTTCGAAGATGCTGAATGTACTTGAAAGAAAGGGATATATTGAGAAGGTACCGGATGCAAAGGATAGAAGAATTGTCTATATCCGATTGTCGGAGAAAGGAGAAAAAATCGTAAAGGGAGCATCCAATATGCTTCATCTTTTTACCGAACATACCATTGAGAAGCTTGGAGAAGAAGATGCAAGAGAATTGTTGCGGTTACTGCGCAAATTATATCAAATTATTACAGAGGACTTTAAGGATATTTCACCAGATGATGAAAGATGTGAATAAGTTAATCTATTTGTTGAAAATGAAAGGAGTTTTATGCATAAATTATTAAAATATTTGAAGAAATCCACCATACCAATTATCGTTGTGATTGGACTCTTAGTATTGCAGGCATATTGCGATTTATCACTGCCTGCTTATACTTCAGACATTGTTGACGTTGGTATACAGCAAGGAGGAATTAAGACTCCGCTACCGAAGGTTCTGCGGGAAAGTCAGATGAATAAAATCCAGCTGGTAGTCAATCCAGAAAATAAAGATATGGTATTGGATTCTTATCGATTATTGTCCAAAGCGGTTTTGTCCGAAACAGAATATTCGACGTATCTTGAAGAATACCCTATTTTATCAGAGGAAAACGTATATATTTTAATTCTTAAAGAAGATCAGATAAGCGACATGTTAATAGATGTGGTTAGCAAAGCGTTATTTATGATTAGCATGGGAGATATGGATATACAGGAAATTCTTTCCCAATTGCCAGAAGATCAGAAAGCACTTTCGTTAGCAACGATGGAAGAACAATTATCTGAGATACCGCCCTTCATTATAGAGCAGTCAGCAATCAGTATGGTAAAATCAGAATATACAGCTGTTGGTATTGATATGGGTAAACTACAGACTGATTATATTAAGGTAGCGGGAATTAAGATGCTTAGTCTTGCTTTGCAAGCGATGATTGCTACCATAGCAGTTGGTTTCCTATCTGCAAGAATAGCAGCAACCTTGGGTAAAGATTTGCGAAGTAAAGTTTTTAAGAAAGTAGTAGCGTTCTCGAACTCTGAATTTGATAAGTTTTCGACAGCTTCTTTAATAACACGAAGTACCAATGATATACAGCAGGTGCAAATGACAATTGTGATGCTTCTGCGCATTGTTATATACTCTCCAATTCTTGCTGTGGGTGGTATTATCAAAGTTTTAAATACAAACACCTCCATGGTGTGGATTATTGCATTAGCAGTTGCCTTAATTATGAGTTTGGTTGGATGCTTGTTTGTAATCGCTATGCCAAAATTTAAATTAATGCAAAAACTATTGGATAAGCTCAATCTGGTTACTAGGGAAATATTAACTGGATTACCTGTTATCCGGGCATTTCACAGGGAAGATCAGGAAGAGAAAAGATTTGATCTGGCCAATACGGACTTAACCCGTATCAATTTGTTTGTACAACGTGTTATGGCCTTTATGATGCCGACTATGATGCTCATTATGAATGGAATTACCATCTTAATCATTTGGAAAGGCGCAGAGGGAATTGATTTAGGGCAAATGCAGGTTGGTGACCTTATGGCATTTATACAATATACGATGCAAATCATCATTTCCTTCTTAATGCTCTCCATGCTGTCCATTATGCTACCCCGTGCATCGGTATCTGCATCCCGAATTGTAGAAGTACTAAATACGGAGATACTCATCCATGATCCAAAGGAAGCTAAGAAGTTTATAGAGGATAAAGATGGTTATGTGGAATTTGAAAATGTAAGTTTTCGTTATCCAAAGGCTGAAGGTGATGTTCTTAGCAATATAACATTTACTGCAAGGCCTGGAGAAACAACCGCTATCATTGGAAGTACCGGAAGTGGTAAATCCACCTTGATTAATTTGATTCCTAGATTCTTCGATGTAACAGCAGGGACAATTAAAGTAGGTGGTATAGATATTAGAGAGGTAATGCAGTCTGAATTAAGAGATAAAATAGGTTATGTTCCACAAAAGGGAGTATTATTCTCGGGAACGATTGATTCTAATATCCGTTATGGCAGACAAGATGCTAACCATGAAGAGATAAAACGTGCAGCAAGAATTGCTCAGGCAGTTGAATTTATAGAAGAAAAATCAGACAAATATAACACTGCTATTTCCCAAGGTGGTAATAATGTATCCGGTGGTCAAAAACAGAGGCTATCCATTGCCAGGGCGATTGCAAAAGATCCCGATATTTATATTTTTGATGACAGCTTTTCCGCACTAGATTATAAAACGGATGTTGCCTTAAGAAAAGCATTAAAATCTGAAATTAAAAAAAGTACTGTTATCATTGTGGCCCAGAGAATCAGTACCATATTACAGGCAGATCAGATTTTGGTATTGGATGATGGTAAAATTGTTGGAAAAGGAACTCATAAGGAATTGTTGAAGAATTGTGAAGTCTATCAGCAGATTGCTTTATCACAACTTTCAAAGGAGGAACTAGCAAATGAGTGATGATAATAAAATAGTGAGTTCCAAGGGAGGAAAAGACACAAGAGCAGGGTCTCGGCCTATGGGTGGACATGGCCCAATGGGAGGAATGGGATCCGGTGAAAAGGCAAAGGATTTTAAAGGCTCCATCTCGAAACTTGCTGCTTATATTGGAAAATATAAGATCAAGATTCTGCTTGTCCTTATTTTTGCAATTGGAAGCACGATATTCTCTATCGTTGGACCTAGAATATTAGGTGATGTGACCACGAAGTTATTCGAAGGGTTATCAAAAAAACTCTCCGGAACTGGAGGGATCGATTTTAGCAGTATTGGAAGGACATTATTGATCTTATTGGGTTTATATATTATCAGTGCGGTTTTTTCGCTGATTCAGAATTTTGTTATGTCTGGTATATCACAAAAGGTTACTTACCAGTTAAGAAAAGAAATATCCCAAAAGATTCATCGAATGCCCATGAACTATTTCGAAACCAAGACCCATGGAGAGGTATTATCCAGGGTTACCAATGATGTGGATACCTTGAGTACAAGTTTAAACCAAAGCTTAACCCAAATGATTACTTCCATTACCATGGTCATTGGAATCTTGATTATGATGTTATCCATTAGCGGTATGATGACATTAATCGCAATATTAACGATACCCGTCTCTGTGATACTTATAGGATTTGTTGTAAAAAAATCACAGAAGTATTTTACAACACAGCAGGAATATCTTGGGCATGTAAACGGGCAGGTGGAAGAAGTTTATGGTGGACATCTGGTGGTTAAAGTGTTTAATGGAGAAAAGAAGGTTACTGAAGATTTTGATAAAGCAAATAGTAAGCTGTATGATTCCGCTTGGAAATCACAATTTCTATCAGGAATGATGATGCCAATCATATCTTTTGTTGGAAATATCGGATATGTAGCGGTCTCCATTCTAGGCGGCTATCTCGTAATTAAAGAACGGATTAAGGTTGGTGATATCCAGTCCTTTATACAGTATGTTCGTAATTTTAACCAGCCAATTTCACAATTATCACAGATATCGAACCAATTACAGCAGACTGCAGCGGCAGCAGAAAGAGTATTTGAATTCCTAGGGGAAGAAGAGGAAGACCAAACAGTTCCTAATGCTGTAAGTGTTACTAATCTAAATAACAGAGTGGAATTTAACCATGTGCAATTCGGATATAATCCAGATAAAATAATAATTAAAGATTTCTCAGCAAAGATAAGCCCAGGCCAAAAAATTGCGATTGTAGGTCCAACTGGTGCAGGTAAAACGACGATGGTTAAGCTCTTAATGAGATTTTATGATGTTAATGCCGGCGAAATATTAATTGATGGACACAATATCAAAGATTTTAATCGTGGGGAATTAAGAGGCATTTTTGGTATGGTATTACAGGATACCTGGCTCTTTCATGGTTCCATTATGGATAATATCCGCTATGGAAAAGAAGCAGCTACAGACGAAGATGTTATTGCTGCGGCGAAATCAGCTCATGCTCATCATTTTATTTCAACTCTGCCAGAGGGTTATCAAATGGAGCTAAATGAAGAGGCAAGTAATGTATCCCAAGGACAAAAACAGCTATTAACCATAGCTAGGGCAATCCTTGCCGATCCTAAGATTTTGATCCTTGATGAAGCAACAAGTTCCGTAGATACCAGGACAGAAGTAAGAATCCAAAAGGCGATGGATAACCTAATGAAGGGAAGAACTAGTTTCATTATTGCACACCGTTTATCTACGATTCGAGATGCTGATTTGATTCTGGTTATGAAGGACGGCGATATCATTGAACAGGGAAATCATGAAGAACTACTAGAAAGAGATGGGTTCTATGCAAACCTATATCGTTCCCAATTTGAAAGAACCGCATAATTTTAATGCAGGTATAATATGTTACTGTATTTAGCTGGAATATTGTATCAATATTGTAATTAAGCTATAATGTAAGAGTATCAATTAAACAGTTAATAATAGTGGGGAACATAAGGGATGGAAAGAGGCAGGCTTACACTTTCACCCATCTTATGCGATGGAGTGATTTTACAAAGAGATTCCGTTAACCGTATCTATGGAACGGATACTGGAATGGATACGGTTACAGTTAATTTTATGGGAAATGAGTATTGTGCCAAGGTTGATCAGAATTCTGATTTTTGTGTGGATTTACCTCCGGTTGCTGCGGGCGGACCTTACAGTATGACAGTAACTGGGAGCAGCGAGATTACTATATCGGATGTTTTATTTGGTGATGTTTATATCTTAAGTGGCCAATCCAATATGGAATTACCGATTCAGAGAGTTCTTGATGTATCAGCGGAAGAAATTATTAAAACTTCAGAACCTACAATCAGGCAGTATTTGATACCAGCGAACTATAATTTCAGTGAAGCTGACAAATATATGCATGCAGCTTCCTGGGAAAAGGCAGTGGATGAAGAACTTATGCATTTTAGCGCAGTAGGCTACTTTTTTGCAAAGGAAATCAAAGAAAAATACCAGGTAGCAGTGGGCTTGATCATGACCGCAGTTGGAGGAAGTAGCATTGAAGCATGGATGAATCCTGTAACTCTTCGTAAGTTTGGTAATTATGAAAAAATAATAGAAAAGTTTAAGGATAAAGATTATTTCTGTGAGTTCATAGAAAAACAACAAAATGCTGCCAATACATGGATTCATCAACTGGAAGAATCAGAACCGGAAGATATGGATTTCGAAGACTTTAAGACATGGGATAGCTGCTTGCTTCCTTCCTTAGTGTCTGATTATGGGGGATGTTCTTTTCAAGGCTCCGTCTACCTGTGCAAAGAAGTAAACCTTCAGGAAGAACCATCTACAGAGGATGCTGATTTATACATGGGAAGTATCATTGATTCGGACAGGATTTGGATAAATGGTACCATGATAGGAAGAACAGAATATCGATATCCTCCTAGAAAATACAGAGTTCCTATAGATGTGCTAAAAAAAGGAAGTAATCTAATTACAGTAAGAATTGTAATAAATAACGGTAATGGTGGTTTTATTAAAGGAAAACCATATTACCTATCTGTTGATAATCAGAAGATTCCTCTTTCGGGAGAATGGTATTACCGAATAGGTAAAAAAGTTGAAAATGCTATGCCAGAAGTATTGTTCCCGCCAAAATTGCCAATTGGTTTTTATAATGCTACAGTTGTTCCTATTTCAAAGATAAGTACAAAAGCAGTTCTTTGGTATCAGGGAGAAAGTAATACAGAAAACCCAGAGGATTATGCAGATAAGTTTGCAGCTATGGTAAAAGACTGGAGAGATGTATTTGGTTCTCCAATCCATTTTCTCTATGTACAGTTAGCGAATTACCGTGAGCCTTTAAATAAAGTAGAGGATACCGGTTGGGCTGAACTGCGAAATCAACAAAGAATGAATCTATCTATCTCTGAAGTTGCCATGGTAGTAACCTTTGATATTGGAGAATCAAACGATTTACACCCACAGAATAAGAAGGAAGTTGGTATACGTATGTCAAAAGCAGCTCAGCGCTTAATTTATCATGAAGACATTATGTATAGCGGACCAATTCCTATTAGTTCCAGCATTGAGAATAATACAGTAGTAATCTGCTTTCAACATCTAGAGAAGGATAGTGACGAGGTTAGTCTAAACAATTTTGAACTGGCTGCTACAGATGGAGTATTCTATCCTGCATCTGCAGTCCGGAAGGGTGATCGCGTCTATGTATCTTATGATCACATAGAGCTTCCAGCTATTGTACGATATGCATGGTGTGACAATCCTACAGATATTAATTTTTATAACGACGCAGGCTTACCTGCTACGGGTTTTCGTTGGGATGTTTAGCGTAAAAATTGATTTGGATATAAAAATAAGTGGACGAAAAGGGGTTGTTGCAAAAAAAATTGCAACAACCCCTTTATAGATCCCTTATGAGTTTTTCCTACTTACAAAATTTGAGTTTATAACTTCTATTTGCTTTTAGCAGTATAAATAAGAATGGCATCTCGTAAAAATTTAGTGGTGCCTGGCTGTTCCTTGTCATAATAGGCAGTGAATCTTTCATCAGCTACATACATTTCTGCGAGACCGATATGTGCTTCTTTGGAATAACTGTCCCAGTAATAACATAACCATTGTCGATGCATATCTGCTGCTTCTTGCGCCAACTCACTAGCCGGATCTCCTGCTTTAAAGGCAAGTGCTAAGGTATGTTCTAGTTTTGCTGACAGTTCAGCTAATTCCTGATATTGTCCTTCTGTCATATTTTTGAATTTCTGATTAGACTTATCTATGGTATCTTGCCCATATTTTTCTCGGATTTCTTGCCCATATTTCTTTTCATTTTCGTCAATCAAGGTTTGCTTGAAACCTTCAAACTTTTCTTTGTCATTCATAATAATACTCCCTTCATTCTTCGCAATTGTTTTTTCGACGGTTATGATGAGTTGTTCTAATTGTGCTTTTTTTATTAAAAGCTTTTTGTGATGATCCTTCAATGCTTTCATTTCATCAAAGGACGGTGAGGTGACAATGTTCTTGATATCATCTAAACCGATACCAAGTTCACGATAAAATAATATTTGCTGCAAACGATCAATTTCTGCACTTCCATAGATGCGGTAACCAGAAGAAGTACTTCTTGCCGGATGAAGCAATCCGATTTCATCATAATAACGAAGTGTCCTTGTGCTGATGCCAGCCATTTTCCCTACTTTTTGTACCGTATATTCCATATTTCTTCCTCCATGTAACTATTATAAACCTTTACGTTGCGTAAAGGTCAATAGTTTTTATATACAAAGTTGTAAAATAAAAAGGAAAATTTATGATTGTACTAGTTTTTGTACTCAATTTATATTCGATTTTCTATTGAACTTTTATGACAAAACGGGCATAATAATACTTAATTTCATTCATTTTAACTACTATAGATAGGAATAAAAGATGTATGAAATAAAGATTAAAAAAATAATAGCAAATAAAACAGTTATATGGTATTATATCTTATGTAGCATCCGTATACATGTATAACAGTATAATGCAATATAGATATATGGATGTACAGTTCTATGGAATGGGCGATATAAACTTAGTTAACTATGCAATATAACACTGCTAAAAAGGCGGAATCATATTGCTGGTACCATAAAATTATAGCTCCTATTATACCAAGATTAAGGGGCAGAGCATTTGAAAGGAGATTTATATGACAAACAACAAGAAATTGCTAGAATGGGTTAAAGAAATGGCCGATTTGTGCCAGCCAGATGAGGTTTATTGGTGTGACGGTTCAGAGGAAGAGAATGAACGTTTGCTGAAAATGATGGTTGATAGCGGTATGGCAATCAAATTGAATCCAGAAAAGCGTCCTGGATGTTACTTATTCAGAAGTCATGCATCTGATGTAGCGCGTGTTGAAGATAGAACCTTCATCGCTTCTAAAACAAAAGAAGAAGCAGGCCCTACAAATAACTGGGTTGATCCAAATGAATTAAAAACAACAATGAAAGGTTTCTACAAGGGATGTATGAAAGGAAGAACAATGTATGTTATTCCTTATTCCATGGGTCCTATTGGCTCCCCTATCTCTAAGATTGGTGTTGAATTATCAGATAGTGCGTACGTTGTTATCAATATGCGTATCATGACCCGTATCGGCTCAAAGGTTTTGGAAGCTCTAGGCACTGACGGTGAATTTGTACCTTGCTTACATTCTGTTGGTTCACCTTTAGAAGAAGGACAGAAGGATACAAGCTGGCCATGTGCTCCGATTGAAAATAAATTTATTAGTCATTTCCCTGAAGAAAGACTTATCTGGTCCTATGGATCTGGTTACGGCGGAAATGCTCTTTTAGGTAAAAAATGTTTCGCACTTCGTATTGCATCTGTTATTGCACGTGACGAAGGATGGTTGGCAGAGCATATGCTCATACTTAAACTTACCAATCCAGCAGGTGATACAAAATATGTAGCTGGTGCTTTTCCTAGTGCATGTGGTAAAACGAATCTTGCAATGCTTGTTCCTACCATTCCTGGTTGGAAAGTTGAAACTGTTGGAGATGATATCGCATGGATGAAGTTTGGTAAAGACGGACGTTTATATGCAATCAATCCGGAAGCAGGTTTCTTTGGTGTTGCCCCTGGAACTTCCTTAGATTCTAATCCAAATGCTATGCACAGCACAGAGAAGAATACAATATTTACGAATGTAGCTCTTACGGATGATGGCGATGTATGGTGGGAAGGCATTGGAACTCCAGCTCCTGACCATTTAATTGACTGGAAGGGTAATGATTGGACTCCGGATTCTAAAGAGCCAGCAGCTCATCCAAATGCTCGTTTTACAGCTCCTGCTGAGCAGTGCCCGGCAATTGCATCTGAGTGGGATGATCCTGCAGGAGTTCCGATTTCAGCAATCTTAATTGGTGGTCGTCGTCCAAAAACAATTCCATTAGTTCATGAGAGCTTTGATTGGAAACATGGTGTATTCCTTGGTTCAATCATGGGATCAGAAATTACTGCTGCAGCTATTTCCAAGAACATTGGGCAGGTTCGTCGTGATCCTTTTGCAATGCTTCCATTCTTTGGATATAATGTATGCGACTATCTACAACATTGGCTAAATGTTGGTGAGAAATCAACCGATGATAAATTACCTAAGATTTTCTATGTTAACTGGTTCCGTAAGGATCAGGATGGCAAATGGTTATGGCCTGGTTTCGGTGATAACAGCCGTGTTCTCAAATGGATCTTTGAGAGAACCTCAGGAGAGGGTAAAGCGGTTAAGACACCAATCGGTTATATGCCTACGGAAGA
Source organism: Bacillota bacterium (assembly GCA_023443225.1). Lineage (GTDB taxonomy): Bacteria > Bacillota > Clostridia > Lachnospirales > Lachnospiraceae > Anaerocolumna. The sequence continues at coordinate 379 of JAEZVF010000026.1, read as the reverse complement.
TGCACTGGATCTTAGTGGTCTGAAGGATGTGAGTAAGGAAGATATGATAGAATTGCTCAAGGTTAATAAAGAAGAATGGTTAAATGAGGTTGCCTCTGTGAAAGAGCATTATGCACAATATGGTGAGAAGCTTCCGAAAGAATTATCTTCTCAGCTTGATGCACTTGAAGGCAGATTAAACGCATAAGTCTATTCGAATTATAATATAAATCCCAAAGTTCCATATCAGTGAAATATCTGATATGGAACTTATTTCTATTCTGTGTGTCCAGCAAAGCTGGACCACGCTAGCCGGTGTAAGTCCGGTCGCGGTAATCGCCAGTGAGCCGTGTAGCCAAACTCGGTGCGTTGCAGTAATGCAGGGTGCTAAGCGAGTGGG
>JAEZVF010000023.1 GCA_023443225.1 Bacillota bacterium | reverse complement strand
AAGAATGTCTGTTGCATAACACAAAGCTGTAGAAAGAAGAATGTCGGAAAGCCGTGTGAGGGAAAACCTCATGCACGGTTTGATGAGGGGAAAGAGGGCTTATGCCCTCTGACCTACTCTACAAATGTATTAGATTATCAAAGTATAAAATTATTATGTTATAATAATATTTTTAATATTTAAATAATGTCAGAAAAATGATCTCTGATACGAATTAATATATGAACCGCTAAAGACAAGAGGGAGGTGGCAGCATTGCAGGATATTGAGTTGTTAAAAGAGTTTGAATATGATGCAGAACAGGCTTTAGGATACCTGATCGATCAATATGCAGATTTGGTATACAGCATTATCAATGGAAAAATAGCATCGGTTGGAACAGCTGAGGATGTACAGGAATGTGTTAGTGATGTGTTTCTGGATTTTTATCGGCAGGTCAGAAAAATAGACTTGGAGAAGGGAACTATAAAAGCTTACCTTGCTATAATTGCTAAACGTAAGGGAATTGATTTATATCGTAAATTGATTCGGATAGCAAGTCATAGTATAAGTTTAGAGGAAGAAAATGAACAGCATGAAGATTTGAAAACGAACATAGAGCGGAGCGTAATAGAAAAAGAAGAGCGGGAATTTTTACTGCAAGCAATGGATTCCTTGGGTGAACCGGATAGAGAAATATTTATTCGAAAATATTATATGGGGCAAAAGACAAAAGAAATTGCAGAAGCACTGAATCTACAAGATAATACAGTGGATAAAAAGGTATCTAGAGGGTTAAAGAAACTTAGAATTCTGTTAGGAGGTGTACAAAATGGAAAAGAAGATAACATACTTGCAAAATGAAGAAGATATGGAAATGAAAATAATAGATTGCATGGATGAATTAAATCTTATGGAGACTGAATTACTTCTGAAGGATTATTCTTTAGAACAGGTGCATCTAAATTCGAAATATAAAGACAGGATTAAATTAAGTGTTTTGCAAAAAGCTGGATTACAAGAAAAAAAGGCAGAAAGCAAACAGATTGTGGAAAGCATGCAGAATGAGAAAGTCATACAGAATGAGGAGAGAAGACAGAATGAACAAACCAAGCCTGCGACTGATAAGAAGCGTAGATTAAGATACTATGCAGCTGCAGCCGTACTTTTACTTGCAATATTTGCCTGGAAGAATAGTGATGGAATTGTGCTCGCATTTAATAAAATGTTTGGACTAATTCCCGGAGTTGGTATCGTAGAGGATAACCAGGAGATTTTATATCAGTTGAAATCACCAAAAACAGTAGAAAATGACCAGGGGATTATGACAATCCTTAGTGCAGTAGCAACAAAAGACACCATGACCGTAAGCTTTAGCTTTGAGAGGAAAAACTATACGGAAGAACAAATGATGAAGGATAAAGAGGCAGAATGGGAACGGCTTATAAAAGAAGATAAGCAAGTGAATCCAAAGATTTATCTTGTCGTTGATAATACGAAATATATGATGGCACAGGGGAGTAGCGCTGGAGGAGGAATAATCGAGAATTATAGTTCAACCTTTGATTTGAAGGAGGAGTTAATTGATAGCTCCAAGAAATATACAGTTGCTTTTGAAGATTTCAATATAAGTATCGGCTTTGAAATGATTTCTCTGGAACAGTACAGCAGTTTGGATGAAATAGGAGCTACAGATATTCACAATAACATTAGTCTAACTGCTACTTCCACCAAGGAAGAAAATCAATTACAAGTGAATGTTTATCCAATTAACTATTCGTCTTACAATTTAATCAGTTTCGAGCAGGATTATAACCTAGAGTACTTTGGAAAGAAAATATCACTGATTACGGAAAACGGCAATAAAACCTATACGTTACCTGGCAGTTATGGGAGCGGTATGAATGCTGCTTATAGCTTTGATATTAGTGATGGATCGAAGGAGTTTCTTATGGATATACCATTTGTAGTTGTAGAAACTAAGGAAGAAAGTAAAATCAGATTACCGATACCTAAAGTTGGCGAGGTGCTTGAAGTAAATAAAGAGATTGCTTTTCAAAAGGGTACTGCCATTATTAAAAGTGTAGAAAAATTGATGCCAGAGGGTGGCAATGAATATGGTGATCTTAAAATAGTTATTGAGTACAAGAGTTCTGATGAGAAGCAGCAGCTTGTTGGCATAGAATTCACCCGTAGTGACAAAAGTGGATGGGGTTGGAGTTCAGAATATGATGAAGATGGTAGGCTGATAACAATCAATTTTATGCTGGAGAAATCCGATCAGAAGACCCTCAAACTCAACGTTGTAAAACCAAGATATGTCTTTTTGGATGGATATCAATTAAAGTTAAATAAGAAGTAGAGTGAGGCAGCAAGGCGACATTTGTAATGGGTGTTGTCTTGCTGTTTTTATCATTGGAGTCTTTTCAAAATCGATCAGTGGTATTATTATTATTATTATATTAATACTGACCAAAACGGTTAGGAGGTTTACTTTGAATCAATCATTTTTAAGATTACCAATAGAAAAGGTAGATAACATTTTAAATGCAGGTTATAAAACATTTGCTGCTCATTCCTTAAAAAAGGAAAATGAATTAATCTTGATTGACAGAGCAAAATTCCGAAATCCTGGAGACGTAGATTTACTCTATGATATTATTATTACTTACTCAGAAGGATATATGGCAAAACACTTGGAAGATATATTTACTCATCCCGAGCAATTACTCCAGGATAATGCAGAAATTTTTGCTACCCTGAAGCGCAATTTCTATCGGGAAGAATTTTTATAGTAGGTATTGCTATGGAAAAAAGATGCATAATAACAAAACGTGGTACTGTCTATTATTGGACCAATGAGAATCAAAGGAAAAAGAGCATCATGTTCACCCATGGTGTAACCGGAGATCATACCTTGTTTCAGAAACAAATAGAATACTGGAGCAAAGAATATCATGTAATCATTTGGGATATGCCACTTCACGGAGAATCACGCCCATATAAAGATTTTTCATTTGCAAATGCAGCAGAAGACATGAAAGCGATTCTGGATCAGGAAGGAATCGAACATAGCATAATGGCGGCTCATTCGGCAGGCGGTTATGCAGCTCAAGCATTTGCGCAAAAATATCCCCATAGCGTAGAGGCTTTTATTGGTATCGATACCACTCCATTTGGTAGTAAATATTATAAAAAATCTGAATTATTTTGGACAAATCATTATAGTGACATAGCAAAATGGTACCCATATAATCTATACTGTAAATTGGCGGCAAAGGCAGTATCCTTTACCAAGGAATCTTATCTGACCCTTTATGATTGCCTGGTTCGACTGGGAAAACAAGGAATGTTAGTAAGTGCTGACGCTGTTTATAAGGATTTCCCAAATTACCAAGAAGTAGATTTTAAATGCCCGGTCTTATTACTCTTAGGTGAAAACGACAAACTCGGTTACATAAAAAAATATAATCTAATGTGGACAAAAGAAACCGGATACCCCCTCATCATCATACCCAATGCCAGTCACAACTCCCATTATGATAACTACGAGGAAGTTAATCGAGTAATCTATGAATTTTTGCAGAGAACCTCGAATTATTCAGGGTAAGTTATCATATTTGAATACAATATTTATATATTGTTTTTTAAGAATAAAATTCTTTTTCCTTGGTTTTAATTGTTATGCGACTGTGTTAATCCTAATCAAATCTATCTTGCTCCAATTAATATAATCCATGTTAACCTAAAACTAAGGGTTTGTGGGTATATATTATGAAAGAGTTTTTTGCTTGTGGAGACACTTTCTTCAAAAAGTCCGCTTGGAGAGAACAGTTTGCTGTCCTATCCAAGCGGACTTTTTGAAGAAAGTGCTCGTAACAACTAAAAAACTCTCATAATATAAGCCCACAAACCCGGCGTCTTACTCAACCTACCGTTAGCCAACATCTAACTACAACAAAAATCCTTCCGTCCTTGGAAGACTGAAGACAAACTCCGTCCCTACCCCTTCCGTGCTGATTACAGTAATATTTTCATTATGAGCAGTAATAATCTCTTTTGATATGGATAAGCCAAGCCCTGTACCTTTCTTGTCTTTACCCCTGGAAGCATCTGTTTTATAAAAACGTTCCCAAATCTTTTTTATACTGTCTTTTGGTATACCAACTCCATGGTCTTTCACTGAGACAAATACTTTGTCACCTTTTTCGGTAGTAGTTACTTGAATACTGGAACCCGGATGACTGAACTTAATTGCATTATCTAAAAGATTGTAAAGGACCTGCTGTATTTTACCCATATCAGCATCTACCAGGGTTTCTTCGGAAGCGAAGATAAGCTTTAATGTGATTTTTTTCTGTGTACAGGTGCCTTCAAAGCTTTCTGCAGTCTTCTTGATGATATGATTAATATCAAAGGATACTATATCTAAAAATGTACCTTTGTTATCCATGCTGTTTAGTGCCAAAAGGCTTGTAGTAAGCTTATTTAACCGATTTGTTTCAAAGAGAATTATATTCAGATATTTGTCTTTCATCTCATAAGGAATGGTTCCATCTAACAGTGCTTCTGCATACCCTTTGATGGAAGTAAGAGGTGAGCGAAAGTCGTGGGATATATTTGCTACGAACTTCTTTTGATAATCATCTAGGTTATTGATTTCTCCCGCCATATAGGAAATAGAGTTTGCAAGATCGGCATATTCGTCTCTTTGTTTCAACCTAATCACATAAGAATAATTACCGCTGGTATATTCAGCAGCAGCCTTCTTTAACTTATTAAGCGGAACAACGGTTATACAATGAATGTACGAGAAAATGAGTGCCAAAAACACCAGGAAAATTAAGTAACATAGATTTATAATATCAAAATAATAGATGCTATTTTCGTGTATATTACTTAGAGGAGTATGAATTATGATAAATCCTTGTGTCTGATATTTGTAAGTTACGCGGTAAACAACACTTAACATGGGTTCCGCCAAAACCCCTTTCATAACTGTGTGGTCCCAAAAAACTTCATCCAGAAAATCCGGAGCTATATCAAGAATATTAATCGGCTGGTCCATATTCATGTTTGGTGAAGTATCTGAGATTACATAACCATTTCGATTCACAATCCAAATACGTGCCTCTAGGAGGTTTGCGATGGATTTTATCTGTGCAGTCAAATAGTTATTAATCGACAGTTCATCCTTGTGGAAACTTGTCATATATTCAGAGGAAATAGACACTGCTTCGTTATATAAATCAGATTTCTTCTGATTTTTTAATTTGTTTTCCAGACTGCGTACTCCATATGTATTTAATAAAGTAAACATAAATATAGCTGAAAACACATAGCAGATTAGCAGCTTAACCCATATATAACGTTTCATGTGGTTATATCCTCCTGTTACAGTTTATTTTTTAGTTTCAAACTTATAACCGATACCCCAAACAGTAGAAAGACTCCAAGAGATATGGTCCTTTATCTTTTCGCGAAGCCTTTTGATGTGTACATCAACAGTTCTAGTATCACCTATATACTCATATCCCCAGATATGGTCTAAAAGCTGTTCTCTGGTAAAAACCTGGTTCGGATGAGAAGCCAGGAAATAAAACAGCTCCAATTCTTTTGGGGGCATTTCAATATTATTGCCATAATACATAACCGAATAATTTGTTTGATTAATAATTAAATCCGGATACACCACATAATCTCCATTCTGTTCAACAGCCTCTGTTTCGGATACTGCTGGAATAACAGGATGAAAACGTCTTAGAACTGCTTTGACACGAGCTACTAACTCTTTCGAATCAAATGGTTTGATAATATAATCATCTGCACCAAGTTCTAAACCTAAAACCTTATCAAATATTTCACCTTTAGCAGATAACATAATGATAGGTACCGAAGATGTCTTTCGAATCTCACGGCATACCTCATAACCATCAATTCCAGGTAACATGAGGTCTAATAAAATTAAGTTGGGTTGGTAAACCGAGAAATTCTTGATGGCATCTTCACCATCAAATACCATCAGAGTGTCAAAACACTCTTTTGTTAGATATAGGGAAATCAGTTCAGCAATATTTGCATCATCGTCAACAATTAATATTTTCTGTTTTGTAGCCATAAAGACTCCTTCCTTTAATGAAACGGTGATTATACAAATTCAACAATGGTAACTCCTTGTCCACCTTCGCCAAAGTCTCCTAAGCGAAATTCCTTGACATATTTCGCTTTCTTAAGATGAGAGTGTACTGCATTCTTCAATGCTCCAGTGCCTCTTCCATGAATGATAGTCACTTTAGCGAGGTGGGATAGATAGGCATCATCTAAGTATTTATCAAGTAACGGCATGGCTTCATCTACTGTTTTACCAATTAAGTTAATATCCGGACTGATGGAAGCAGCCTTTGATATTTTAATCTTGCCACTTCCGGTTCGGTTCAGACTTGGACCTGTAATTACAGGTTCATCAATAAGTTCAAGGTCACTAATATTTACCTGTGACCGTAAAATACCCATTTGCACAAATAAATCACCTTTGGCATTTGGCAGACTGTTAACCGTTCCTTTTAATCCCAAGCTTAAGACATTAACCGCATCTCCCAATTTGAAATCTTTTGCTTTATGAGATTTGGATTTTTTATTATTTTTTATAGCCAATTTGGATTCCGCTTCGGTTAATTTCTCTCTTAGTGCACCTCGTTCCATCTCCATATCCTTACTAAGGCCACCTTGTGTACTCCATTTATTGAAGTTCTTAATCGTACGGTCTGCATAGTCTTTTGCTTCTTGCAAAATAATGCGGGCTTGCTCATTTGCCTGTTCTAAGATGCGGTCTTTCGCTTTATCCAATTTCTCATTCTTTTGCTCCAGACGGCGACGTAATTCTTGTATTTCCTTCCTGTTACTACTTATTTCCAATCGTTCATTTTCAATGATGACTCGGCTCTTCTCTAAATCACTAATCAAGTCTTCAAAACTCTTATCCTCACTGCCAATGCGGGATTTTGCATCATTGATAATATAGTCTGGTAAACCTAATTTTGATGATATTGCAAAGGCATTACTCTTACCTGGAATTCCAATAAGAAGCCGGTAAGTAGGACGTAAGGTTTCTATATCAAATTCACAACAGGCATTGCTGACTCCTTCTGTTGAGAGAGCAAATACCTTTAACTCACTATAATGTGTGGTTGCCATGGTACGCACTTGTTTTTTGTGAAGGTAGGAAAGAATGGACATCGCAAGTGCGGCACCTTCGGTAGGATCAGTACCAGCACCCAGCTCATCGAATAAGACAAGTGATTTATAGTTGGCCTTCTCCAATATGTCAACGGTATTTATCATATGGGAAGAAAAAGTACTAAGGCTTTGCTCAATGCTCTGTTCATCACCGATGTCCGCATATACTTCTTCAAATACAGCAAGTTCTGAACCATCAAAGGCAGGGATATGAAGACCAGCCTGTCCCATTAAAGTAAATAAGCCTACTGTTTTTAAGGAGACGGTCTTACCGCCTGTATTAGGACCTGTGATCACTAACAGGTTAAAATCTTTACCTAGAGAGATATCAATGGGAACCACCTTTTTTGAGTCAATAAGAGGATGTCTACCTTTTTTAATGAATATCAGCCCCTTATTGTTAAAAATCGGTTCACTTCCCTTCATTTGCTTTGATAAGCTTGCTCTTGCAAATATAAAATCCAGTTGCGGAAGAATCTCAATATTTGATTTTAACTGTTCGGCTTGGGCACCGGCAAGATTACTCAACTCTGCTAGTATTTTTTCAATTTCTTCCTGCTCTTTGATTTCTAATTCTCGTATATCATTGTTCAATTTTACAACTGACATAGGCTCAACAAATAGTGTTGAACCAGAGGAAGACTGGTCATGAATCATACCTGGAAATTGATTTTTGTATTCCTGCTTTATCGGAATACAGTACCTTCCATTTCTCATGGTAATGATGTTCTCCTGAAGCATTGTTTTGTTGCCGGAGGAATTGACCAAAGAATTTAATTGTTCATGAATCCGGTCATTCGTAATTTTCATGGAACGACGGATGTTCTTTAGACTAGGGCTTGCATCATCGGATATCATTTCTTCACTAATGATACAACGCTTAATCTCATTGTTTAGGGGAGTTAACGGTTCCAGGGATAGGAACATCTCATCCAAACTATCCCCCATGTTTTCTTCATTGTCTCTGGTCCCGTATGCTTTAATGCGCAGAGAAGCATCCAAAACGGAACAGATGTGTAATAATTCACCTGCTCCCAAGGTAGAACCAATCTCCAGACGCAGAAGGGAAGGACGGATATCATGTAAACCATAAAAACCCAAACTTCCTTTTTGAAAGATACGAGCTAATGCATCCGTGGTCTGCTTCTGTCTTAAAGTTATTTTATGATAATCATCACTTGGCAACAAGGAAGAGCATAATTCTTTGCCAAGGCTAGAACCAGCCAAAGCGGTTAGTTTATCAATGATTTTATTATATTCTAATGTTTTTAAAGCTTTTTCGTTCATAGAAACCTCCATTATAGTAACTCACAACCTCTATCCTAGTATTTTACCGTATTTTCCGTGAAATTAAAACTACTATTTCTCATTTGATCAAGAAACAGGCTTTTGTTTACAAATAATTCATATAATGTTCATAACTAAGTGGTAAAATAGTCATACGGATTGTCCTAAAGGAGATGTGGCATGGCAGAAGATAACAATAACAAAGAAAACAAACAGTTTTCCTTTATTCAAGAGCAGATTACTTCGAAAAAAAAGAGTAAATTAAAGAGAATGTTGTTTTCCGTATTGTGGACGATAGTGTTGGGTTGTATTTTTGGCTGTGTAGGTGCACTGGCATTTTGTTTGTCCGCGCCCAAAATAAATAGAATGTTAGGAAGGGCACAGGATAAGAAGACAGTAGAATTTTCAATAGATTCCTCAGAAGATGAGAAGATGAATTCGACGGATTCCATAAGTCCAGAACCAATAGAAAATACTCTGGATAATACTGCCCCTGAGGGACAAGTTAACACAGTCCAGAAGGGAAATACTACTTCGGACTTTAACGATACTTCAGATACAAATTCTTCAGATGCAAATACTCCAGATGGGAATACTTCTTCCAATGGAGAAGAGATAGATGTAATTAAACCAAACCAGAATCAGATTAATCCGACGCCAATCCCGAATGAACAACAACATGTAACTTATTTAGCAATTTATGAAGATTTGAGAAAGCTTTATGTTGATGTGAACGAATCTTTGATTACAGTGAATGGTATCCGGAGTGTCGTGGATATTTTTGATAACGAATACGATGATGTAACTACAACTTCCGGACTGATTGTATTTAATAATGACGAAGAACTGTTGATTCTAGTTAATTTGGATAGAATAAAGAATGCAAAGAAAATTCAAGTTTCTTTCTCAGATTTTCTGCAAGTAGATGCAGATATACAGGCCGTTGATAGTGATTTGAATTTGGCCATTATTGCTGTTCCACTGGATAAGATTCCAAGTAGCAAGTTGAGTAGTATAAAACCAGCAAAACTAGGGGAATCCTATTCGCTTTCCGTCGGTACACCAATCCTGGCATTGGGTAATCCGAATGGATATGTGGGCTCCATGGAATATGGCATGATTACTAACCTAGGTTCGTACACCTACATAACGGACGATAAAGTGGAGCTATTTCATACCGACATTACCTATAACGAGAACGGTAGTGGTGTTATTGTAAATATGGATGGTGAGGTTGTAGGAATTATTACAAATAAGTTAAAAGATGATTTAAATCAGAAAATAAGTACTGTTATTGGTATATCTAAAATTAAGCAGACCATTGAGATACTGGCAAATAATACAGACCGAGTTTATTTCGGTATCAAAGCAGCAGATATGACGGAGCCAGCCTTGAAGAAGACAGAAATAGCCAATGGTATCTGTGTGACTGAGGTAGAGGTAGATTCCCCAGCACTGGAAGCTGGACTGCAAAGTGGTGATATCTTACTCAGTATAAATGATACCCCGGTAATGTCAGTAAATAGTTTTCACAGTATTCTTTCTATCTTTAAACCAAAAGATGCGATAAAGGTTAGGATTAGAAGAAGTATAAAAGAATCTTATAAAGATATGGAATTGAATGTTCTATTAACAAAGAAAACAAAGTAATATTTTCAAGTATGTTCAAGTGACGGTGGGTTCGAAAGAGCTTGCAAGCTTAATAAAATTAGCTTGTAGGCTCTTTTGCAAAGTATATGCAGAAACATGTTTCTGCTTTTGCTTTTTATGAAAGTAGGTTGAAATCAAAAGTGTGCTAGGGTATAATGGGAATACATTATTTGTCTTTGATAACGTAACGCATGGCTTGCTATAATAATATACATTGGTTGCGATGATAAATAGAATTTAAAATATGCTTTATTAGAAAGGCTTGGTATTAGGATGAGATATATCAATGAATTGCGTGAAGGAGAGATGGTTTCTGAGACTTACCTCTGCAAAACAAAGCAGACATTAAAAACAAAAGCAGGTAAGAATTATTATTCTCTATTGCTACAGGATAAAACGGGAACCTTAGATACAAAGATATGGGAAATCTCCGCTGGAATTGACCACTTTGAAGTGATGGACTATATACGTGTTGATGGACAGATTGTCAGCTTTCAGGGTTCACTGCAATTAAATGTTAAGAGACTTAGAAGAAGTCAGGAAGGAGAATATGATCCTTCAGATTTTATGCCCGTAACAAGTAAGAATGTGGAAGAAATGTTTAGTGAAATACTGAAACAGATTGCAAAGTTGCAGAACCCGTATTTGAAAAAGCTTGCAGAAAGTTTTTTCATTGAAGATAAAGATTTTATATTAAAATTCAAGAAACACTCAGCTGCAAAAAGTGTACATCATGGTTTTGTTGGAGGATTATTAGAACATACCTTAAGTGTTATAAAATTATGTGATTATTATGCCGAGAACTATCCAATACTTAATAGGGACTTGCTGATAACGGCAGCACTCTTCCACGATATTGGTAAGCTAGAAGAACTATCTTTTTTCCCAGAAAATGATTATACGGATGAAGGACAGCTCTTGGGTCATATTTACATTGGAACGGAAATGATAAGTGCAAAGATTCGAACAATTCCCAATTTTCCAGTATCCTTAAGTACTGAAATAAAACATTGTATCCTGGCACATCATGGAGAATTGGAATATGGATCTCCAAAGAAGCCTGCCTTAGCTGAAGCGTTGGCGCTTAACTTTGCAGATAATACGGATGCCAAGCTGCAGACCATGACGGAATTGTTAAATAGTGTTGATGAGAAAACAGAATGGCTAGGATATAACCGTTATTTTGAATCGAATATTCGGAAAACTACAGTGTAATCTATCGGAAGTCTTCCGCTTGGTAAGCGGCAAGACTTCCTTGTTTCAGTGGGTGTTAAAGTAGTCAAATGGGAGAAGGAGAACGATGGCAATTCAAAAAAATGATGAATTAATAATAGACATCGAGGATATTGGTTCCGATGGAGAAGGTATTGGCAAATGTGAAGGATATACCTTATTTGTGAAAAACACCGTCGTCGGAGATAAAGCAAAGGTGAAGGTAATGAAGGCAAAAAAAAGCTATGGCTATGCCAGGTTAGTTGCCCTTATTACTGCTTCGCCCTATCGCGTAGAACCGAAATGCACATTAGCCCAGAAATGCGGAGGATGCAGTCTACAACACCTAGATTATGCAAAGCAGCTGGAGTATAAGCAAAATAAGGTTAAGAACTGTTTGGAGCGCATTGGCGGTTTTAAAGAGATCGAAATGGAACCGATTATCGGTATGAAAGAGCCTTACTACTATAGGAATAAGGCTCAATTTCCTGTGGGCAAAAATAAAGAAGGAAAAATTATGATTGGGTTCTACGCTGGTGGCACCCATTCCATCATAGATACTACTCACTGCTATATACAGGCAGAGGTAAATGAACAAATTATGTGTAAGGTACGCACCTTTCTAGAGGATTATAATATAAGTATCTATGACGAAGCCTGGAATAAAGGATTAGTGCGGCATGTTTTAACGAGAGTTGGATTTACCACTGGAGAATTGATGGTATGTATCGTAATTAATGGAAATGATCTCCCACATAGGGAAGAATTGGTTCAAAGTCTGTGCGAGATTCCGCAAATGACTAGTATCAGCATAAATATAAATAAAGAGAAGACCAATGTCATCTTAGGACAAAAGGTAATAACTTTATGGGGACAACCTTATATTACAGACTATATTGGGAATATCCGTTATCAAATATCACCGTTATCCTTTTATCAGGTGAATCCGATTCAGACAAAGGTTTTATATGAAACAGCCCTTACATTTGCCAATCTTCACGGAAATGAAGTAGTATGGGATTTATATTGTGGTATTGGAACCATATCTTTATTTCTGGCCCAGAAAGCAAAGCAGGTATATGGTGTGGAAATTGTACCACAGGCGATTGAAGATGCCCGTAAGAATGCCAAGATGAATGATATTACGAATGCAGAATTCTTTGTTGGGGCAGCAGAAGAGATTCTTCCCCAGAAATATAAAGAGGATGCAATTCGTGCAGATGTTATTGTTGTTGACCCACCAAGAAAAGGCTGTGAGGAAAGCTTATTAAACACCATTGTCCAAATGTCACCAGATCGTGTGGTATATGTATCCTGTGATCCGGCTACCCTGGCAAGGGATTTACGATATTTGTGTGATAGGGGCTATCAGATCAGCAAGGTGCAGGTAGTGGATCAGTTTGCGCATAGTGTTCACGTTGAGAGTATAATTCTGATGACGTATTGTGGTTCAGGGGAGAAATAATAGGGTTTGACCACAACATATAGTGGTTTAAGGGCGATTTTGGAGCAAGAAAAGAGTGAAAAAACACCGTTTTTTGTCCACTGTTTTTGGGGTGATTTATAGATGACATAGGGTAAAAAGAATGATGACAGAGGGAAAATGGAAATCTTAGTTGATAAGATGTATAAATTATATTATATACTGTAGATGATGTAGAGTAGTAAAACATGAACTATTTATAAGCAATTAGACAAATAGGAAGTTTGTGGAGAACGACTAATGAAAAAGAAGATTATTAAAATTACGAAAAGAATAGCCATTGCAGTATTTGTTTTATTAATTGCATTCTTTTTAGTCAGGGCAATCGGAAGAGGAATTTACAATCAGACTCCTGAAGGCGGTATCAATGAATCCATGTATGTTGATATTAATGGCACGAAACAGTGGATTAATATTTATGGAGAGGATGTAGATAACCCTGTTTTGTTATATTTGCATGGTGGACCGGGCTCTGCAACAAGTCATATAGACTATGTAATTACGAGAAAATGGGCGGATGTATATACTGTGGTAACCTGGGATCAGCGTAATTGCGGAAAAAGCTATGATGCAGAACAAAATGACATCGTGTTGACACGGGAATTATTTATGACAGACGGAAAAGAACTAACTGAGTTTTTGCTTGATTACCTTTCAAAAGAAAAAATCACACTTCTGGGACACTCATGGGGGTCTTTTTACGGAGCGAATTTAGTATTGGAGTATCCAGAATATTATGAATGTTTTATCGGAACAGGGCAGGTTGTTGATATGGTCAAAAATGAAGAGGCCTTAAAACAGGAAGCAACGCTCTGGGCAGATGGCGATGAAGAGAGTTTGAAATTAGTGAACCAATTAACGCCTAATCTTATGACGATGGAACATATCATTGCCAGAAATACAATTATGCAAAAATATGGCTATGATATGATGGTAAACGGTTCCGATTACAATCTGGTTACAACTCTGATATTTAATCCAAACTATTCAATGATTGATTGGTTCAATTACTTGAAAAGCAATATGGATGTGTATTTGGATTTTTTTGCATCCGAAGAATTTGCTTCTTTTTCTTTGTTGGGCAGAACGGATTATGAAGTGCCATTTTATAATATAAACGGGGATAAGGATTATCAAACGAATTACAAATTGGCACAGGAATATTTTGAAGAAGTAAATGCGCCATATAAACAGTTGTTTATGATGGAAAATATGACACATGGTTTATTAGAATCTGATGCCGAAGGTTTTTCTGAAATTGTTCATCAAATTGCGAAAACAGAAAGAGAAAGATAAATTTCAGTTTGATGGAGAGTCAAATTCCAAGTTGTCGGATAGATAAATCGAAATGATAAATAGGAATTTAACGGACAAATAATTCATAGAATCAGCAAGAAAAATAGCGAATAGCAACAGGTAGTTGCTTGTTTCTAAGAGCAAAAGAAGTCATAATAATTCTTGAGGAGGAAATTGATGTTATGAAAACAAGTGAAATATTAAAGAGTATTAGGATAAAAAATAATTTGACACAGGATGAGATGGCAGAAAAACTGCTTGTTACACGTCAAGCGATCTCTCGATGGGAAAACGGTGAAACTGAACCAAATATTGAGTCATTAAAACTTCTTTCAACAATTTTTAATATTTCTATTAACACAATACTTGGAAGCCCACAAAAACTCATCTGTCAGTGTTGTGGGATGCCTTTGGATGATGACAATATGATTAGTCGTGAAATAGATAATAGTTTTAATGAGGAATACTGCAAGTGGTGTTATGTTGATGAGAAATTCGTCTATAAGAATATTTCTGAATTGACAGACTTTCTGGTTTCTCATATGTCTAATGAGAATTTCACACCAGAACAAGCAAGAGAATATTTTAACGAACAGCTCCCAAAATTGAATCATTGGAAATAATAATAAATATAAATATATAGGTAATTGCGAAACTCTTTAATAAAGTAGATATAGTTACCCAATATCTACATTTTAAGTATTTTTTGAGGTTTTCAAAGTTCATTTCTGATTGTGCTTAAAGCAACAAGAAAAACAGAGGA
>JAEZVF010000071.1 GCA_023443225.1 Bacillota bacterium | reverse complement strand
CTTAAGGTACGTTATTTTTAACAAATACCGTTTAAATTGGGCTGCTACAGATAGAGAGATTACATTTTTAGACCAAAAAGAAGCTGCCGCTTCACGATTTTTCAATCGTTAAAGCGACAGCCCCTTTGTATTTTTTATGAAAGTTATGTATTATTATTTATATAGGATGATATATAATATATAAGAGTTTAGTTATTTTTAGTATAAAGCAAAATATAAAAAACAAATAGATTACTAAAAATTTCCATTTATCCACATTATCAACATTTCATTGTGCATAACTTTACATAAATTACCAAATAGATTTTGTATTCGTACATAAAAATAGATTAAACTACAAAATAGCTTATATTAGTAGGAAAGAAAGGATGTTTGAATGATGATTTATCCACAATTTTTAGATAAGGGTTCTTATATTGGAATAACGGCACCTTCAGACGGAAATAAAAAAGAATTGGATATGATTCGACTTGACCATGGCAAGGAGCAGTTTAGGAAAAGAGGGTTTACTGTTATTGAGACAGCTCATGTTCGCTCAAGTGAGAAAGGAAGAAGTACAGATGCTAGAACACGGGCTGATGAATTATGTGAATTATTTGAGAATGAGAAAGTTCAATGGATTATCTCTGCAAAAGGTGGAGATTATCTTGTAGAAATGCTTAACTTTGTGGACTTTGAGATGATTCGGAAGAATCCAAAATGGTTTCAAGGGTATTCCGATAACACTGGGATAGATTTTACCATAACTACCAACTGTGACATTGCAACAGTTTACAGTTGCAATTTTAATGATTTTGGTATGGGAAAATGGCATAAGGCGTTGGAAGATAATCTGGCTATTTTAGAAGGCAAGAAGGTTATTCAAACTAGTTTTGATTTTTACGAAGATGGTTTTTATGATAAAATTACAGGGTTTGAAAGTTATCGACTAGACCAGCCTGTGGTTTGGAAGAATGTTCCACCCAAGAAAGAGATTACGATGTCCGGGCGTTTGCTGGGTGGCTGTCTGGATGTATTATTAAATCTTGTTGGTACTCGGTTTGATCAGACGGTTAATTTCATAAATAAGTACAGGCAAGACGGCATCTTATGGTATCTGGAAAGTTTTGCATTAAACAGTGATGCTTTGACCAGAGGCTTGTGGCAGCTAAAGGAAGCTGGATGGTTTGATACTGCTAAGGGATTTGTATTCGGCCGTCCTACCTTTTTTACTCCAATGTATGAGATTTCTTACGAGGAAGCAGTGTTATCAGTTCTTGAGGAGCTTAATGTTCCGATTATTCTGGAAGCGGATATCGGACATAAGCCACCTCAGATGACAATAATTAATGGTGCATTAGCAACGATTCATAGTAAAGCAGGAAAAGGAAGCCTCGAAATCGAACTAAAATAGAAGAGCCGTAACAAAGGAGTAAACGGAAGGGATTTGCTATACCCTCTTGTAATGATGTAACAATAATAATCATTGGAGGAAAGCGTAATGAAGGATGATAGAGATCCGAGTACAGAAGAATTAAACTTGGTGTATGTTTCCGAGTTTCTAAGATGTTTTTGGGAAAATCATAAAAAATGTATTATGAAAATACTAGCTTTACAGTTCATTATTATATATCTTGAACTTGTATTTCAAGTATTGGTTTTTGGTGGGCTCAACAAACATTTTATACTTCCGATCGTAATAGCAATTACAAGCGGAACGATGATTGCTTTCCTAACGAGTATTTTTAAGAGTAAATTGAACCAAATACTAACTTGGATTTTTATTGCCGGATTCTGTCTGCTTTATTGCGTTCAGCTGGTTTATCATGACATTTTTAAGACATTTTTATCCTTGTATTCCATTAGAGCTGTTGGTGGGGATGCATTGGAATTTTCATCCCAGATACTGTCTGCAATAGTAGATAACTTGTATGGAATTACGCTCTTGTTATTGCCAATACCTATTTTCGCGTATTTGATGAAACATGTATTCTCTACAGAAAAGGAGTCTGTTAATAGACTATATGCTATGCTAGGAGCTAGCATCTTTATCCATATCTTATTTATGATAGTGCTTCCACTCTATGGGAAGGAGACATATTCCCCCTATGATCTCTATTATCATACATGGGTACAGGAAATGGGAGTGGAACAGTTGGGATTATTGACAGCTACCAGATATGATGTGGAACAATTGCTTTTTCGTCATGACAATTACGGTTCCTTGGAAACAGGATTGGTCATCGATTCTGCATCTTCAGGGATACCGAATGGGAATGAAAAGGAAATGGCCAAAAACAAAGTGATAGTAAAACAACCTGTTGTTACTTCAGTTACTATGAATGTTACCCCAACTCCAACCCCAACCCCAGCCCCGATTGATACTTCTCCTAATGTTTTGGATATTGATTTTGCTGCTTTGGCTGAGCAGGAATCAAATACAACAATAAAAAAGATGCATGAGTATTTTGCATCTTCCGTTCCTACAAATAAAAATAAATATACAGGCTTATTCGAAGGGTTTAATTTGATCCTGTTAACGGCGGAAGGATTCTCTCCTTATGCGGTAGATAAAGAAATTACACCGACCTTATATAAATTGGTTCATGAAGGTTTTGTTTTTCAAAATTTTTATACACCCTTATGGTGGGCAAGTACCAGCGACGGGGAGTATGTGGCTTGTACAAGTCTTCTTCCGAAAGAAGGTGTAACCAGCTTTATTGAATCTGGCAGCAATGCTATGCCATTTGCATTAGGTACCCAGTTTGGAAGTCTGGGATATCGTTGCCGGGCTTATCATAACCATACCTATACATACTATAAACGTCATATTTCACATCCCAATATGGGATACCTGTATAAAGGAGTGGGAAACGGACTGGAACTTACAGAAAGTTGGCCGGAATCGGATTTAGAAATGATGGAGAAAACCATACCGGAGTATATTAAAGACCAACCGTTTCATACCTATTACATGACCGTCAGTGGGCATATGAATTATACTTTTATGGGTAATCAGATGGCTACTAAAAACAGGGAAGTAGTTGAAAAATTGCCTTATTCCATGGAGTCAAAGGCTTATCTTGCCTGTAATGTTGAATTGGATCGTGCTTTAGAAAAACTCATAATAACGCTGGAGGAGAAAGGAATCGCCGATCAGACAGTAATTGCACTTAGTGCTGATCATTATCCATATGGTTTAGAGAAGAAAAAAATTGATGAATTAGCAGGACGTGAGATTGAAGAGAACTTTGAATTATATCAAAATCATTTTATACTTTGGTCAGGTGCTATAAAGAAACCGATTATTATTGATAAGGCTTGCTCTAGCTTGGACATCTTACCAACCCTATACAATCTCTTTGGAATTTCTTATGATTCCCGTTTATTTATGGGCAGAGATATATTGTCGGACGCAGAACCATTGGTAATATTCTCTAACCGCAGCTTTATCAACGATAAGGTAAGTTACAACAGTACAACAAAGGAAATCATAAAGTTTACTGGGGAAGAATTGCCTGACAATTATATTGAGAAGTTGAATCAGATTATAAAAAATAAATTCTTAATATCCGAGAGTATTCTTGAAAAAGATTATTATCGTTATATTTTACCATAAAAAATTAAAAATAAAACACTACTTGCAATCTTATAAGTTCTGTGCTAAGATAAGTCAACAGCAAAGGTGTTGTAATCATTATATACCTTTGTATTTTTTTATAATTTAATATAAATAATAAATAGAAAAGCTATGAAAGAGACTAACCTGGATGGATTGCATTGAATAACAGGAATGGCGTGTCACCGACTGAGAGCATGCCTTAGATGATAGATTCAGGAAGGAACACTCTGGAGCTCACGGGTTGAATGGTTATTTCTAATTTTCTAAAGAAATAAACTGTAGTAGGTTCGTGCGTCGCACGCGTTAAGTGAACGAGAGGAGAGTCTTTGATTCTCAATGCGGGTGGTACCGCGGGTAATGATATTTATAATTTCAGTAAAGTTGAATTATTAAGATGATTTTGTATCCCGTCCCGAGTATCTAAGATTATGTTGAAAACATAATCTTAGATACTCGGGATTTTTTTAGTTATTTGAATCATAAAAGGAGGCAGTCTCATGGAATTGATAAGTGGTATTAAGAAAAAAGATGTAATGGAAATTCGTGATATTATGAATGAGCAATTATATGGCCAACAAGTAAAAATCCGAGGAGCTATACATGCGTTACGTGATATGAGCGAAATAACTTTTGTTATTTTGCGAAAATCTGAAGGGTTAGTACAATGTGTATTTGATGAGAATAAAGTGCCTCACTTTAACCGAAAGGATTTAAGAGAAGGCGTGACCGTTGAAGCAATTGGAATTGTATCACAGGAAACACGCGCACCTGGAGGATTTGAGATCCTATTGTCAGATTTAAGGATTTTATCCGAACCCGCACCGGATACAGTCATGCCGATTCCAATTAATAAGTGGAAATTAAACACTTCATTGGAGACAAAACTATCCTTACGCCCCATCTCCCTTAGAAACCTACGGGAGCGTGCTATTTTTAAGATTCAGGAAGGTATTGTTCGTGGTTTTCGTGATTTTATGTTTTCACAGCATTTTACGGAGATACGTACACCCAAGATAGTAGCAGGGAATGCAGAGGGCGGTGCGAATGTATTTAAATTAGAATACTTTGGTAAAAAAGCATTCTTAGCGCAAAGTCCACAATTCTATAAGCAAACCATGGTAGGTATTTATGACAGAGTGTTTGAGGCAGCTCCCGTATTCCGTGCAGAGAAACACAATACAAGCAGGCATTTAAATGAATATGTTAGTTTAGATTTTGAAATGGGTTATATCGATGGTTTTGAAGAAGTTATGGAAATGGAAGCTGCCATGTTATCTTACATGATGGATTTTATATCCAGTGAATATGCAAAAGAAATTAATCTTTTAGAAATTACTTTACCCAAGGTATCGAATATTCCAGCGGTTCGTTTTGATGAAGCAAAAAGACTTGTTTCTGAAAAATACAATCGAAAAATTCGTGACCCCTATGATTTAGAACCCGAGGAAGAGGTTTTAATTGGTAAATATTTCAAGGAAGAACAAAATTGTGATTTTGTATTTGTTACACATTATCCATCGAAGAAGAGGCCTTTCTATGCAATGGATGATCCCAAAGATACTAAATTCACCTTAAGTTTTGACTTGCTTTTTCATGGTATGGAGATTACCACTGGAGGACAGAGAATTCATTCTTATGAAGAGCAAGTGAGCAAAATGATAGCAAGAGGTTTGAATCCTGATGATTTTACAAACTATCTTATGATTCATAAGCATGGGATGCCGCCACATGGTGGACTTGGTATTGGACTGGAACGACTTACCATGAGGTTGTTAGGAGAGCAGAATGTACGGGAAACGACCTTATTCCCGAGGGATGTATCCCGTTTGGAACCATAATGGTTGGTAAAAGTGGTATAATATGGGTAATGTCGGTTTGGGTGTTATAAGCCCAGAGTAGCTGAAACTATTCATGAAATAGACTAAATTGGGCTTATGACCCCCAAAAATGAAAGGAGTTTTATTATGACAATCAATGAGGATACCATTCAATATGTGGCAGCGCTTGCGAAGCTCGAATTAAGTAAGGAAGAAAAAGAAAAGGCAAAGCAGGATTTAGGCAATCTTTTGGAATATATCGATACTATGAATGAATTAGATACCGACAATATTGAGCCCATGTCTCATGTGTTCCCAATTCGTAATGTTTTCCGTGAGGATATTGTAGAAAACGAACCAAACAGGGATATCTTATTAAGCAATGCTCCGGTGCAGAAGGAAGGATGCTTTATCGTTCCTAAGACGGTGGAGTAATAGGAATTTACAAAATGAAGTCGTAACGTCCAAAGAAAATAAAAAAGAAAGGTATCATGGGAATGGATAAAGCTATGGATATAACACAATTATCAGCCTTAGAACTAGGCGCTAAAATAAAAAAACAAGAAATTTCTGTGTTGGAAGCAACTAAGGCTCAATTCGAAAAGATAAAAGAAAATGATAGCAAATACAATTGTTATATAACGCTATTAGAAGAAGAAGCATTGGAGCGGGCACGAAAAGTACAACAATTAATTGATGGAGGTGCGCTTAAGGACTCACCACTTGCCGGCGTACCTGTAGCGGTAAAGGATAATATTTGTACAAAAGGGGTGAAAACAACCTGTGCTTCAAAAATATTATATAATTTCAAACCACCTTATCAAGCAACCGTTGTTGAGAGGCTGAAACAGGCTGGAGCCGTGTTGATTGGCAAAGTCAATATGGATGAATTTGCAATGGGCAGCACAACGGAAACCTCCTTTTATGGTGCAACGAAAAATCCATGGAATACAGAACACGTGTCGGGAGGCTCAAGTGGTGGTTCTGCAGCTGCTGTGGCAGCAGAGGAAGCATTTTACTCCTTGGGTTCAGACACCGGTGGTTCAATTCGTCAGCCAAGTTCCTTCTGTGGGGTAACCGGAATCAAACCGACCTATGGAACCGTTTCCCGTTATGGATTAATAGCCTATGCTTCCTCACTGGATCAAATTGGTCCAATTGCCAGGAATGTTTCTGATTGTGCAGCAGCATTAGACCTAATCTCTGGTTATGATAAAAAAGACTCAACTTCGGTGAATCGTACGTATTATCAGTATGCAAGTGCACTTATCGATGACGTGAAGGGAATGAAAATTGGAATTCCCAAAGGATATTTGGGGTCTGGTTTAAATTCTGAAGTAAGGAGCAGTGTACTTGCAGCGGCAGATAGATTAAGAGAGAAAGGTGCTATTGTAGAAGAGTTTGATTTGGATGCGGTTGATTATGCAATTCCTGCTTATTATGTAATTGCTTCTGCAGAAGCAAGTTCGAACTTATCTAGATACGACGGTGTAAAATACGGATACCGTAGCAATGATTTTGAAGGTCTTCAAGAAGTATATAAGAAGAGCAGAAGTGAGGGCTTTGGAAACGAAGTAAAGCGAAGGATGATGATTGGAGCCTTTGTGTTAAGTTCCGGATACTATGATGCTTACTATAATAAGGCTTTAAAGGTGAAAGCAATTATAAAAGCTGGGTTTGACAAGGCATTTGCTAATTATGATATTTTGTTAGGACCAACAGCACCTTCCACAGCACCTAAATTAGGAGAAAGTTTGGTAGATCCGCTTAAAATGTATCTGGGAGACATTTACACCGTTTCTATTAATCTGGCCGGACTGCCTGCAATCAGCTTGCCTTGTGGTGTGGATTCCAAGGGGCTGCCGATTGGCTTGCAATTGATAGGCAGACATTTTGGAGAAAAGGATATTATTCGTGCGGCATACAGCTTTGAACAGACGAAAAAGTATGTTAGACCAGTAGGAATTTAATGGAAAGGGAAGGTGACAACACATCTCTAAGCAGATAGATGTGTTATGCAATGGGAGCAAGAGAGAAAGAAATTCTTTTTCTCTCCCCTTTATTTGTAAGCGTGCAAAGCACGCAGATGGGAGTCAAATATGAAATCATATGAAACAGTTATCGGTCTGGAAGTCCATGTGGAGTTGGCTACAAAGACAAAGATTTTCTGCGGTTGTACGACACAGTTTGGCGGTGATCCGAATACACATTGTTGCCCGGTGTGTACCGGCATGCCTGGAACGCTTCCAGTTTTGAATAAAAAAGTAGTGGAATTTGCAATGGCAGCAGGGTTAGCTACGAATTGTACAATTACACAAAGATGTAAGTTTGACCGAAAGAATTATTTTTACCCTGATCTACCGAAAGCTTATCAGGTATCGCAATTATATCTTCCAATCTGTAGAAATGGTGGTATTGAGATTGAAGTCGGCGGACGGAAGAAAGTAATCGGTATTCATGAAATTCATATGGAAGAGGATGCAGGTAAATTGGTACACGATCCCTGGGAAGACTGCACACTGGTTGATTACAACCGATGTGGTGTGCCTCTGATTGAAATTGTCAGTGAGCCAGATATGCGCTCTGCCGATGAAGTAATTGCCTATCTGGAAAAATTAAAATTGATGTTACAATATCTTGGGGTGTCAGACTGTAAGATGCAGGAGGGGTCCCTACGAGCCGATATTAACCTTTCTGTCAGAGAAGTGGGTGCAAAAGAATTTGGAACTCGAACGGAAATGAAGAATATGAACTCTTTCAAGGCGATTGCAAGAGCAATTGAAGGAGAGAGAAAACGTCAGATTGAGGTGTTAGAAGAGGGGAAGAAGGTAGTTCAGGAGACAAGAAGATGGGATGATAACAAAGACAGTAGTTTTGCCATGCGTTCGAAAGAGGATGCACAAGATTACCGTTATTTCCCGGAACCGGACCTGGTACCCATTGAAATTAGTGACGAATGGCTTCAGGAAATACGAAGCCGCCAACCGGAACTTCGTGATGAGAAAATGAACCGCTATGAGACACAGTACGATATTCCTG
The DNA here is from genome assembly GCA_023443225.1 of Bacillota bacterium. Lineage (GTDB taxonomy): Bacteria > Bacillota > Clostridia > Lachnospirales > Lachnospiraceae > Anaerocolumna. The sequence continues at coordinate 6,246 of JAEZVF010000071.1, read as the reverse complement.
TATATGATGCCGCAATTATAACCGGATCAAAACACCTGGCTGATATCTTTGAAGAAACGGTTGCTCTATGCAACAATCCCAAAGAGGTATCCAATTGGCTTATGGTTGAAACCATGCGTCTTTTAAAGGAAGCAGAAATGGATCCGGAAGAAATACTGTTTACACCTGAAAACCTTGCCAGTTTAATACAGCTTATTTTGGACGGTAAGATCAACAGAACAGTAGCGAAAGAAGTTTTCGAGCAAGTTTTTAAGGAAAATTGTAATCCAGAACAATATGTAAAAGAACATGGTCTTGGAATGGTAAATGACGAAGGGGCATTAAGGTCCGTAGTAGAAGAAATTATTGCTTCTAATCCTACCTCCGTTGCCGACTATAGGGGTGGGAAAGAAAAAGCTCTTGGATTCTTAGTTGGCCAGACCATGAAGGAAATGAAAGGAAAAGCAGATCCTGGTATAATTAATCAGCTGTTGAAAGAGATTTTATAGTTGATATTCTCCCAAAGTATCAATTTGCCGTTTTTACTTTATAAATAAAGGCAATCGCCACAGAGTGGTTGACCAGTAGAAAAACGTAAAAAACCTTCCTAGACTGGGCAAAGTACAGGGAAGGTTTTTTATGTTAGTGACAAATCAAATAAATAAATCGATTGCATTGCGTTAGAAAAGATATTCGTTTATAATAAGTAGAGTAGCTTCTCATAATAGGAGGATATAACCATGTGCGAAAAAAGACGCAACAAGAGATACCCAGTTGATTTAAAATTGGAGGTTTCTTCCCTTTTTAAACAGAACAATGTTATTGTAAATAATGTAAATGCTCCAATTGAAGTAATTAATATTTCCAGAAGTGGTATCGGGTTTGTGTCTGAGAGCATATTGCCAATTGATTTTTATTTCAATGCCAAGATACAATTAGGTGATGCAGATTCCTGTCTCTATACCGTTGTTAGAATTGTCAGGCAGGAAAAAGCAGATGAGAAAAAGATTCGTTACGGTGCAGAATTTGTGGGAATGCCATCAATACTAATGTATATATTTGATGAATTTGAAGAGAAATATAAAGAAAATGAAGTTTAATAAAATATTAAAATTGGAGTCATAAATCCCTGATATAGGTTGTTGAATTTGAATAAATATACGCGTTATTCGTTCAACAGCCAATATCAGCGACTTATGGCTCCCTTTCTTTTATGCACGAATATCAAAATTATAACGGGTAACCGTAGGGATAGAGGTATCTTGTTGCATAAAATCCTCCACAATATCTACCTCTTTCGTACGTTTTATAAATTCTGTATTCAGGCTGTAGCCTTTTACTTGCAGAGCTTCTTCAAGCTGTGGCAAATGAGAGGATACTAGCTGGATGGTATCTTCATGGTTAAGATAGAATTTACTAACAACATTTTTATGGTGCAAATCAATATGAATATCCATTGGTCCAAGATGTTCCATATCTAGATGCAAAAGAACGCTAATTCCATCCTTTGCAGTGCGGCCTCCTTTTTTCCGAGTATACACATATAATTCACTATGTACATTTTGGTTTTTCAGTCTTAATGGAAGCTGCACATAAGTAAACAGTTGGTTTAATGTCTTCATAAAATCCATATTTTCCTGTAACTGATTTGCCTGTTGGGAAATAGCACTGTTATTACTACCGGTTGCTTTCTCCATAGTATTCATTAAATCATTTAATTCATGGGATAAATTTTCAAAATGCCTTTGAATCTGATTTTCTTTCGTAAGCGAGTCCGGTGTAAAGGACCATTTGGCAGTCAACTCTTCCTTTATGAGGGATTGATATTCTTTCGATGCAAATAATTCTTTTGTATCAATTTCTGATACAGATCCAAGATTCTTTTGAATATGGTTTAACAAGTCATGAGAGGATATATCTCCAGAGGCAATCAGATTTGTAATTTCTTGGGGAAATGAAAAATTTTTTAGGGAATTAATAAGATTCATTCGCCCGTCTTCCGGAAGAAAAACTCCTATTTCATTGTTGTTATACTGTAGTTCCTCATAAGCTGATAGTATGGATTGCGTAATAGTGGAATTCTCCATAACAGTAGTGGTTGTCTGGGAAGAAGTATTACTCATCGATATTGACGAATGCAAATTCATTTGTAAAATATGAGCTACATCTCTAAGGTTGGCAGTTCCGTCTTGTATTGAATTGAGTAAATCAGATAAATTACTTATCTCATTTGAATTAGTTAGATTCTTAAGCTGCTCCACAAGTACCGTAGATTCTTGCTGTGAAAGCAAACTGCCAGTGGTTACCAAGGGATTTTCTGATTCTCCCATAGTTACTGTAGAATTCAACAGCTCTGCATCAAAATTCTGATTTGCTGAAGTGGGATCAGCATTATCGTGTAATATTAGATTTAGAATATCACGTCCATGACTGACCGTTACAGCTTCAGAGTTGCTTATCTGAGTAAAAAGTTCGGATATCGAATTGGTCAATTGACCAATTTCCTTTAGAATACTGTGCTCTCCACTGCGATAAGCCTCAAACTGAGAGATATTCGTTTCTGTTACTGGTATACGAAATTTATTCATAAGCACCAGGGTATTAATTGTAGTATCTTTATTTGTGATAGATTGTTGAATTAGATTGGAAATCATTTTTTTATCTATAGACATATGCTGATTCAACAGTTCCTGTACGATGGAACGATTGCGAATGTTCTTGCTTAATCCGGCAGCATCTAAAGCCTTATCAATTGTGGTATCGGGGAGATTATACTGAGCATCTGCTACAATTTTTAGAGTAAGGTTTTTGAGGGACACGTCTTCTACACGAAACGTAACATTTTCTCCGATGGAAAGATTCGCGGAATTCTCTAACTTTCCATTGAGCAAACGGCCATCTTCTAATTTTACACTTACTTCATTACTACGCAGGTCGATCACCTCACCACGGATTATCTGCCCTTGTTCTAATCCTACAGAAATATTTGTAGAAGCGGAAGAGTTGGAGGGAGTAGAAGTCACAACAGTCGATGATGAATTTATGGGTTGTCCCATGCCGGTATTTGATTGGGTAATTTTATTGTTTAACATAATTATCCTCCTAGTAGCGCTGGGTTGGAATTACAAGTTTTCGTATTTACGATAACTATATCGGTTGAAAAAGTAAAAATGATTAATAACAGAGAATCAATAAAACCATAGATTCTCTGCTATTAATTATTATCTTAGCTGTTTGCTTTTTTTACAGCTAAACCCAAACCCTTCGTTTTTTCCTCATAAGCTTTACCGGCTAAATCACTCCAAACATCCTGTACACTATAACCATGTTGCTTCATTAATTGAGTAATACTAATTTTAGAGTAATAATGGTCTTTTAAATTGTAAGTCGATACTTCACCTTCACTATCGATAATAATATATTGTTTTAAAAAAACATTTTCCTCTTCATAATGAAAAGTCTGTTCGAGTACAAGATGTGGATCCGGCCTCCAAAATCCTGATTTGCTCATATACCAATTACGATTAGCTTGCTGTCCCCAATTGAATCTTGTGAAAACATCAAACACAAATATACCATCCGGTTTTAAAGCTTTATGTATCTTCTGCAGTAATAAGTCACGCTTATAATCAGGTAATGCGCCAAAATCACAGTAAATCAAATAAATGATGTCAAACTCCTCGGTATACTCCATTGTGAGATAATCCTGATATACATATTGTATGTTCAAGCCGTTAATCTCTGCATAATTTTTAGCATAGCGAATCGAGTTCCTTGAATAGTCCATAGCTACAACATCCAGTCCATGCTGGCAGAATCTCGTGGAGTAAAGACCGGGACCACAGCCCAGATCTAGTATTTTTGTACCTTTTTTTACATTAAGGTATTTCACCTGCCATTCGACAATTCGGTCAATTGTCTTATGGTTATAACTTGCGGCATCCCAATCGGGATTTAAATGTGCGTTTAGCATTTGCTGTGAAATATAATCATCATCCCAGAACGGCATATCATTGGGAGCGTCTAAAATTGGCTTCTTCAGAGAGTTAAACAAAAGTTCTATATTTAGTTTATCGTTTACAATAAGGTTTTTATTCTTTTGCATCATAATTTCTTCCTCCAATATTTATTAACAAAATTAAGCATAACAGTTTAGTAAAAAAATAAGGGGCTGTCGCTTTAACGATTTAAAATGGACCCTATAAGATAGACAGTTAAAAAAAGAGGCCGTTCCTCCAATTTATTTAACCCTATCTTATAGGGTCAATTTTTGTTATACTTTTTTTGGAGGACTTCTATTCTATGAGCGCAAATTATTTTACTGAAGAACAATTATATGATTTAAAATTAAATCCTTATGTTCAAAAAGTTAGTCATTCAACAATTACATATACAAAAGAATTCAAAGAAAAATTTGCAGCTGAATATGCAGCGGGTAAGCCACCTTCTGTAATTCTACGAGAGTACGGCTTTGACCCAAATGTACTTGGAAAAAGACGTAAAGATAGTTTGATTCGTAGAACGAAAGAGTATTCTTTACGTAATTCTGGTTTTGATGATACACGAGCAGAAAATTCTGGTCGTCCTATAATCAAAGATATATCTGTTGAAGAACGGATAAGACGATTAGAAAATCAAATTAAATACTTAAAACAGGAAAATGAGTTTTTAAAAAAAATCGAATTTTTAGACAGACAGAAAGAATGGAAAGAAAAGCGGAAGCAACGGCAGAAGCAAAATTCAGGCTTATTGAAGAAATAACGCATAGGGATAATAACGAGTTGAATATTACCTGGCTATGCGAAATGGCTTGTATTTCAAGAAGTGGTTACTATAACTGGTTAAAGAATAAAGAAAAAAGGGATGACAAAGAAATCCAGGATCGTGCTGATTTTGAATTGATTTTAGAAGCGTATCAATTTCGTGGTTATGACAAAGGAAGACGTGGAATCTACATTCGCCTTCTCCACATGGGGATTGTGATGAATCAAAAAAAAATTAGTCGGCTAATGAAAAAATACAATTTATACTGTCCAATCAGAAAAGCAAACCCATATCGGAGAATGGCAAAAGCATTAAAGACAAATGCTGTATCCGAAAACCTTGTGAAACGTGAATTCAGAGAACATGGATCAGGTATGATACTCTTAACTGATATTACATATTTATTTTTTGCTCATGGACAAAAGGCATATTTGTCAGTAATAAAAGATGCATTTACAATGCAGATATTAGCTTATGTTGCTAGCGAATCTTTGGAAGTTGATTTCGTACTTGAAACGGTAACTCAGCTATTTAAGAATCACAAACTCGATTTACATACAGATACGATTCTTCATTCAGACCAAGGGTGCCATTATACCAGTATATCCTTCAGGCAGTTGTTAAAGGATAAAGCGTTGCGGCAGTCTATGTCAAGACGTGGAAACTGCTGGGATAATGCACCTCAGGAATCATTCTTTGGTCACATGAAAGATGAAATAAATCTGATAGAGTGCCAGACCTTTGAGTCAGTACGTTATTGTATTGATGACTATATGGATTATTACAACAATGAAAGATATCAGTGGAAGTTAGCAAAGTTATCGCCAAATCAATATGCAGAATATAAAAAAACTGGTATATATCCACTTAGTGAGGCAATCCAAAATCCCGAACATAGGCTGGAAAATAGTGTTTGCTGTAAACATCCCAAAGAGAATCCTTAATTAGTGATTCCAGTCTGCACTCAGGATCCGACATATCAATACAATACATTTCATATGCAATATCATGAAAATCATCTTTTAATATCCACTTAAGGACATAGAAAAGATAATCCAACTCATCAGTAATAAGAACAGCTTCGGTCATTTGAGCATAAAACCAGATCCATTTCACTTCGTTTAATTGAGAACAATATCTCTGAACATAATTTGGAACAGACTCGCTACGCATAAAGTTTTTAAAAGACTCAATCGATTTCATAAAATCAGTATTCATAAATCAGTCAGATACAGTGTAATAGTAAACAGGACAGCATCTATAGTGAAGATACTGTCCTGTTTTGCGGTATCTCCTCCTTATGAAGAAGATAACTCATTTGATTTTAAACTGTAATGCTTCTTTTTATAAATGTCCTTGACAAAGGGACCACTTTAATTGAAAAATCGTGAAGCGGCAGCTTCTTTTTGGTCTAAAAATGTAATCTCTCTATCTGTAGCAGCCCAATTTAAACGGTATTTGTTAAAAATAACGTACCTTAAGAGACCTGCAAACAGGCCTTGA
>JAEZVF010000040.1 GCA_023443225.1 Bacillota bacterium | reverse complement strand
TTTCATAGCTATACCACTTAAATTATTACCGAAGTTTTTATCTGATATATCTATTACATTACTAAATTTATGTATATCTAAATTTATTCTGTTTTTATAATTTTCTAAAGCAGTATCATTTATATTTTTTATTAAATATTCGGCTTTAGCTTGACTATCTGCAAAGTTTAAAACTCTATTATCTTTAAAGTTTAGAGGTCTACCTTCCTCATCAGTTTCATCCATTAGAATCCCACTTATAACTAAAAGTGCTTCTGTAAAATACTCAAAGTCATTAGCAGTATCACTATTTGTTTTATCGTAGGCATCTATTAAGCTTATTACCTTTTCAAAATCTCCTGTACGTTCTTTGTTATTTTCATAATCAACTATAGGCACATCATTGAAATAATACAATTCTTCTTCTTTTGCTGTCAATTTATCTTGCTTGAACTCGTAAGTTGTTTTTCTGTCTTTTGTATATAATACTACTTCTTTAATATCTTCATCATCTAAGCTATAAACATCATAGTATCTTATAGCAAACTGTATTCTTTCTTCTAAAGTATTATCATAGACTACAATCATTTCCTCTGTAGGTACTTGCTTAAATCTTAATTGTGCGTCTTGATCCATATACATAATTTCATAGGCATAACCACAAATAGAAGATTCTTGTGCTAATGTAGTATTTTCATCAGCTTCATCATTGTACATAAAGAAGTCATTTAGCTTATTTAATAATTCTTCATTATCTGATTTATAAGCAACTGGCTTACCTAAAAAGTATCCTACGAAGCTATTTGTAATTAAACTAGCATAACCGTGTGATAGCTTGTTTTTAGGTTTAGTATCATCAGTATAAGGTCTATCCATTATGTCATTTTTATTATCATAGTATCTTTTAAGTTTTAATATCCTATGCTTTTCTAACCTATGCTTATCTATTAAATCAAGTATTAAATCTTCTGTTATTTCTGTTTGTATAGGTAGTTTAAATTTCCTCATTCAGCACCTCCTTATATCCCGTATTTTTTTCTGTTAAATTGCTTTAAGTCTGCAACCTCATAACCTTCTAAAGCATACCAAATAGCACTTAGCGTATGTGGATCTATATTAAATTCATCATAAATCAATTCACCATTAGTTTTTTTCTTGTAGGTTAAGTTCTTTAGTTCTTTAATTGTATTTCTACAATTGCTGCTGCAATAAATATTTCTAAACCTTTTAACCTTTTTTGTGTTTGCAAGTCTACTTCCAGGAAACTTTTTACAAGGTCGCATTTTAAAGCCTTGTTGTTGATAATAAGCTATTGTCTTAGCTTCAGCACAATCAGCTGTTATTAATTTGCTTTTGTAAGAAACTATATCCCTAGCTGTTATATCATCTGTTTGTTGGTTTTTGTAATATTCTTCGTATATGTATAGGTCTTTATTTTTATCATCAATAACAATACTAAGTAAAGCATTGTAAGAGGTAACAAAGCCAAAGTCCATTCCATACCTATACCAATAATTAGATATTTTACTTATTCTATTTATAACTTCTTCGTGTGCCATTTCTTTAAATTGTGGTAATACTTTTACTCCATTTACTCCATATCTCCCTTTTCTAGCTACTCTATATAAGTCTTTATCATATCTTTTCATAGCTTCAAGTTCTTCAATATAATCTTTAGGTAAGTAAAAGTTATCATCACAGGTTGAATGGTGATAATATGTATTATTGGTTTTAATTATTCTTTTCTCATACAATTCTTCATCATCAAGAACCGTAACATTATTTTCTTCATCCTTAAAGAAATGTTTATAAGTCCAGTTTTCTTCCCCTACTGGGTTTGTAGAACAAATAATATGATTGCTCTTAGTCATATGTCTTAAACGTCCTAGAAGCTCTTTGTACCCTGCATATTTAACCTCAGAACATTCTTCAATCCATATAATAGATACGTCATTTATAGATTTTAGCTTTTCTGGTTTATCCATCCCTTTAAATATTATTGTACTTCCATTAGGAAATTTAATTTGCATAGGACTAGATTTAAATTGAAGCTTATCGTATATCCCCATATTTGTTGCTACGTCTTGGAATAAAGAAAAGCAGCTATCTCTTATCGTGTCGTATACTTCCCTTACAACTAAACATTTTCTTTTTTCTTCCCCTAGTTTAAGAAGAATTTTAAAGGCTACGTTATAACTCTTTGAAGAACCATATCCACCAACTAGAAAATAGTTTTTATAATCCCAATTCTGTATGAAATCTATAAAATGATTATTTACTTTAACTTTCATCAAAAGCACCAACTAACTCTATCTTAAATGTATTATCAATATCCTTTTTAGCTTCTTTTATTGTAATTCCATTTAATTCTATTTGCTGTTTAGTTGCTCCTAAATAAGCATTAGCATTAGCTTGTTTTAATCCCCTGTATTCAATATCTTCCCTAGCTTTTGCTTTTATCCATTCCAAATCCTCGTTAGCTTTTTCTACTGTGTAAAATGCTCTTTCCTTTAGTTCTTGCTTTAATTCCTCATACCTTCCCTTAATCTCCCCTTTTGAGAATAGTTCTGAAGCTCTTTTGTCTACTGTTTCATCCTTCATTTTTTCTGCATTATATGCAAATCGGTAGGATTCCCTTTGAGAATATCCTTCGATAAGCCTTTGAACAAATATTTCTTGTTTAGTGGTTAAACTCAAAGTTCCACCCCCTTTCAAAATAAAAAAGAAGCCTTATCTATTAGCTTCCTCAATTAGTTTATTTTATCTTCTTACTATTCACATTTCTATATTTAAGCTTCTTATTGCCCTTCTTAGCGTTTATAAGTTCTTCAATGAATATTTTATACTTATCATCATTAGAAACCCTTACATGGCTATCTAGGACATATAAGCTATCTGTTCTAGGCTTTCTTTTTTTAATGCAGTTATCAATTACAACTTTTGCCATGTTAAAACTGTTTAAATGTGAATGCCCTTCTGAAAAAACTTTTTTAGTATTATATACTATAAATCCTTTTTTCATTTTAAGAATTATGTACTCTCTTTTTTGATATATTTTTTTAGCCCCTTCGCTTTTATCAAAATTAGGTACTTCTTGCATAATCTTTGCAAACTTTCTGTCATTGTAATCTAGGTCATACGTTTTAATCTCCCCTGCATCAACCCAAATCTTAATCACCTCGCTAAAATCTCTATGATACAATAATAGCACCTATGAAATGCCATTAAAATGCCTAAACATAGGTACTTTTTAGGTATTTCAACTTATTAAGCATATTTT
>JAEZVF010000032.1 GCA_023443225.1 Bacillota bacterium | reverse complement strand
TTTTCATTTAAATCCTTAATCACTGCAGCTACTACTCTAACTATTTTCATCCTGCCTTCACTTCCTCTTTTTTAATATTACTTTGCAGATAACGCAAAAGATCCTCTCTAACCGCATGATGCATCTTAAACATTTTTTATTACCCTCGAACTATATACTCATACACATCTTCTCGAACAGGTGTATCCAAAATCCACTCTATCTCAACAGCTTTCTTGTCCGTATTAGCCATTGTGAAATCTTTTGTAAATCCAGATGCATGCATTCTGCCAAGATAATAAAATTCCTTTGAAATCTTATCGTCTTTATTTTTCCGAACAAAAAGTTGGACATCAATCCCCCGTTCTCTTGCATGTAGAAAATTCTGTACATCTTCGGAATTAAGATTTCTCCCGCTTTTGGAAATTGCAATTAATTTATTAGAACTAATAAAATGATCTTCATATTTTGTCGTGTCACTAATATTCTCTGTCTTATCATAATTTACAAATACTGGAAATGTCTTCGTTTGTTTATCAAGCAAATAACCATTCATCACGGAAGATAAATTCTTTTTCCAGCCAAGTATTCTACATACATCTTCATATGTATACTTTTGATATAATACAAAATCTGTATCCTGATATCTATTCCTATAATTTGTTTTATATCTTGATATACCAAACGTAACTAATTCTTTTATAATATTGTAAAAATCAATATTATTCAACATCTGTTCAAAAGATTTTGATATTCCATACTCATTTTCTGTAGCTTCTTTTTCTATAAAAACACATGATTCATAATTTTTTCTACTACTTTCTGGTTGAAATTCGTTGGTCATTATTTTAACTAATCCATCTATAGAATTTTCATTTATCTGAGTAGCATACTCTTCCTGCAATGTTTGCTTTAACTTGCCAATCAAACCCTGGCGGTAACTCAACATTCGATTTAATAACTCTAATTCATAAATTCGCTTCCCGTTTGCAAGTTTCTTTGAAATAAACTCAACAACTTTCTCCTCACTTTCGGATAAACGTGCCTTATATTCCTTCTCATACTTTACCAGAAACTTATAATAAGAGCCAAGACTGTTATTATCAAAAATACGAAGTACATCCATCTCTCCGTATTTATCAAAATCCGCTAATGCCGGGATATGTCCAAGCTTATGTTTTAATGAAATATAGTTTTCTTTAATTAATTTCACATCACTAAAATTAGCATTATCAATTGCCTGGTAAATTTTCTTTCTTGATATTTCATCAAAATGTACTGTACTTTCTCCTGGAATTGCCCTTCCACCTTCCGCAACATATCTTCTGATATTATCCTTATTAAAGCTGCGGTCACCAGAGAGTGCAATAGGAATCATGAAATTGTTTTTGTAATTTCCAATAAAATCAAGTACAACAACGTATTCTTTATTCTCTGCTTTTCTAAGGCCACGCCCCAGCTGTTGAATAAATACAATGGGTGACTGTGTTGGACGGAGCATAATAATTTGATTTATTTCCGGTACATCAACACCTTCTGAAAATATATCAACAGACAAAATATAATCTAAAGCATTATCTCCGTCTTCTCCTGCTAATCGTTCAATCGCACTTGTCCTACTTATCTCAGAGTCAGAACCTGTTAATACTTCTGTTCTTAATCCTCTTTTATTAAACTTGAGCGATAGCATTTGGGCTTCATCTATACGGCTACAAAAAATTAGCCCTTTCACTCTATCTCCGCTATATCCAAAAAGCTTAGCATTTGCCATAATATTTTCAACACGTTCATCAGAAGTTAGAAATCTAAAGTTTTTAACCTGCTCTTCTTTTGTCTTTCCAGTATCAGATATAACGCTAAGATCCGTAATTCCAAAATAATGAAATGTACAAAGTAGCTTCTCTTCCATTGCATCTTTCAAACGAATTTCATATGCAATCTGATAATTAAAAATCTCATAGATATTTTTGCATTCCATATTGTCATCACGTTTATCGGGCGTTGCTGTCATGCCCAAGGTAAACTGAGGTTTGAAATAATCCAACACCTTTTTGTATGAATCTGCGGTTATATGATGTGCTTCGTCATAGATAATTACATCAAAATAATCTTTCTCAAAACGTTGCAGAGTATCATCTTTACATAATGTTTGTATTGTTGCAAAGATATAATCCTTATCATAATCTGCTCGTCCAAGTGTACCTGAAATTATTCCCATGGTAACAGAATTTCCAAACACTTTGCGGAATGATTTTTCTGCTTGCTTTGCTATCTGATTACGGTGAACTAAGAACAGAACTTTTTTATAATTTAATTCTCTCATAGCAAAAGCCGATGCATAAGTCTTACCTGTACCAGTTGCAGAAATTAATAGTGCTCTTTTTTCTCCTGCTGCTAATATTTTTCTAAGGTTCGTAATAAATCCAACCTGCATGCTATTTGGCTTTAACTGATATTTTTCAATGGAGGTTATCTCATCTTTATTCGCAATTTTGCGTTGGTGCTTAATAATTGCATATCGTTCTTTATAATTCTCGTAAAATTTGTCATACCCAAGTGAATAATTAGATTCCCAAATTCTATTAAAATCTGAAAGAATCGCCTGCGCCATTTCGCCCTGCTCAGTAGATATTAATTTTGTATTCCATTCATGATTAATTGTTAATGCTTTACTTGTAATATTGGAACTACCGATTATTATTCGATAGATTTCTTCCTTTTTAAAAATATATCCCTTTGTATGAAAACCCTCATCTGCAGCTTCGACATCAAACATTTTAATAGTAATATTTTTAAACCCATTTAATTTGTCTAATGCATTAGGTTCAGTAAAATTCAGATAATTGGTTGTAAGAATCTCTCCATGAATATTTTTCTTCTCAAGTTCTCTCAGCGTTTGCAAAAGAGGAGTAATTCCATTCATGGTAATAAATGCAACACTTATTTGAAATTCATCACATTCTAGAAGCTCATTCTCAATGGTAGAGATTACTTTTTTTCCTTCTTTATAGTTATTTGAAACAAACTGTGGCGTATAAGCCAGATTAGAATAAAACGTTCCATCAACATAAGCCGTTTCAAACCCATTCCTAATTTCATCCAACTTTTCTTTTGTCATGTACCCATTCCCCTTTTACCAAATTTGGTACCCTTGTCTTCTTGCCGAATCATAGACCGGCTGCATGTTTTTCTCAAGAATATGATAAAATTCCTCTTTAGAATTTCCTTTTCTATATAGCTCCTGATTAGCCCATATGGAATGCAAATTATCCCGAAAGCAAGACTCGTACTTTTTTCTAATATCTGGCTTTCTTTCATCATGAATTATGCCATACAAAATATACTGGTTACTTGCAAATCGTCCAAAAAACGGATCCCACTTTGGAAGCTTATTACTTTTCGATGAATTTAAAGCGGAATCCATAGGCATTAAATTCCATAATTCATCGTTCATTACGAAGGACCAGGGAATAAAATGATCCACATCGTAACTTCCCTTTACTATTGGTGAATTTTTAAAGACATCCACGATAGGTTTCTCATCCAAAACTGCCTCCCAAAGTTTCCTAACGCTATTAAGCCTGCGCATTTTTTCATCCATTGGTGCCAGCTTATAGATAAGACCTGGGACTTCAGGATTATTATTCTGAAGCCACTTTACCTTTTCATACTGAATCCAGCCAAGAATTGATACGGTATTGTCCTGAATCATCTTCATCCATGATTCATTAAAATAGACTTCTTTCTTAAGTTTACTTCCTGTTCCAAGTGTATAGGGCAATAATGATATCTGATTGACACGTTCAATATAAGATACCATTCTTTGAGTACTACCCCAATCTGCTTTTTCATTATACTTATCAAAAAATCCTGAAAGCGCCCGATATGGAACCATATGAGTTAACTGATCTTTATAAATTGCTAATTCTTTATCATACTGCTTTATTTTATTCTTAATCTCTATCTTGGAAGCATTTCCTGGAAGTTGGCTTAACTCCTGCAGTGTAAATATAGCCCTTTCCAACCCATCTTTAATCCGTCCTTCAATCACACCGCTTAGATGAATATGAAATTCTAAAACCGTATACCACGCATTTGCAATCATCTCATCAATAATATCGTTAAAGCTGGTCTCTTTTAATCCTTCTGAAATTAAATGAACGATTGCCTCAAGCCAATAGAACTTATAGCAGTATGACGGGTTCTTCATCATAAGAGAGAATGCTTCTATATCAAGACTGTTATAATACTTGCCATCAATATTTAATTGATATCCCATTTTTCCATAATCAAATTGAGGCATTTATCCTCATCCCCCTTGTCTTACGTGAACTGGTACTAATCGTTTCTCTGAATCATCTCTGTTTCAGCTGATCATATTTTTCCTTACTGCCCTTCGCTAATTCTACCGGATACTTTTCATTGTTTCTCTTAATCTTCGCCTGTACAATCTCATCTATATCAAGACTGCACGCATCTGCCATAAGCACACAGTAATTTATTACATCAGCTAATTCTTCTCTTATCTTGTCCATCTTCTCTGTGCATTTCACATCCTCAGCACTCCACTGGAAAACTTCTAAAAGTTCAG
>JAEZVF010000020.1 GCA_023443225.1 Bacillota bacterium | reverse complement strand
GAAACTTAGAAAATGCTTGTCAAGCCATTGGAAGTAGAATATAATATTATCCAAAGTGCTATTTGTTGAAGCTTAAATTAGGAGGAATACCCGTGAAGAGAGAAATGATTATCGTTCTGGATTTCGGCGGACAGTACAATCAGCTGATTGCCAGAAGAGTCAGAGAATGCAACGTTTACTGTGAGGTCCATCCCCACACACTGCCCCTGGACAAGATTAAGGAAATGAATCCCAAAGGAATCATTTTCACAGGCGGTCCAAACAGTGCCTACAAGGAAGAATCCCCTCGCTGTGAGAAAGAAATCTTTGAAATGGGAATCCCGATTCTGGGAATCTGCTATGGCTCCCAGTTAATTGCTCATATGCTTGGCGGTAAGGTTGCCACAGCTCCTGTCAGCGAGTATGGTAAGACGGAAGTTACCACTGTAGTTGGCAGCAAAATATTAGAGGATGTTAGTCCAAAGACCATCTGCTGGATGAGTCATACGGATTATATAGAGTCAGCACCAGAAGGATTTACTGTTACCGCTCATACTCCAGTATGCCCGGTTGCAGGAATGGAATGTGATGAAAAGGGGCTTTATGCCGTTCAGTTCCACCCTGAGGTTATGCACACACAGGAAGGAACCAAGATGCTTTCCAACTTCGTTTACAATGTGTGTAAATGTACTGGTGACTGGAAGATGGATTCTTTTGTGGAGACATCTATACAGTCCATTAAAGAGAAGGTTGGAGATGGCAAGGTTCTTTGTGCACTGTCCGGCGGTGTAGATTCTTCTGTGGCAGCGGTTATGCTGGCAAAGGCGGTTGGTAAACAGCTTACCTGCGTATTCGTAGATCACGGTCTGCTTCGTAAGAACGAAGGTGACGAGGTTGAGGCGGTATTTGGACCCGCTGGCCCATATGATTTAAACTTTATCCGGGTGAATGCCCAGGAACGTTTCTATGAGAAACTGAATGGGGTGGAAGATCCGGAGACGAAGCGGAAGATTATTGGTGAAGAATTTATTCGTGTGTTTGAGGATGAAGCGAAGAAGATTGGTGTAGTGGATTATTTTGTTCAGGGAACCATTTATCCTGATGTGATTGAGTCGGGTCTTGGTAAGTCAGCTGTGATTAAGTCTCATCATAATGTGGGCGGACTTCCTGAGCATGTGGATTTTAAGGAGATTATTGAGCCGCTTCGTCTTTTGTTTAAGGACGAGGTACGCAAAGCTGGTCTGGAACTTGGAATTCCGGAATATCTGGTTTATCGTCAGCCATTCCCGGGTCCAGGACTTGGTGTAAGGATCATTGGTGCAGTTACACCGGAAAAGGTTAGGATTGTACAGGAAGCAGATGCGATTTATAGAGAAGAGATTGCTAAGGCAGGCGTGGATAAAGGACTGGGACAGTACTTTGCTGCACTTACTAATATGCGTTCGGTTGGATGCATGGGCGATGAGAGAACCTATGATTATGCAATTGCTTTGAGAGCAGTGTTGACTTCTGATTTCATGACTGCGGAATCTGCAGAGCTTCCTTGGGAGGTTCTGGGGGTTGTGACCAGAAGGATTGTGAATGAAGTGAAGGGCGTGAACCGGGTGTTGTATGATTGCACGGGGAAACCGCCGGCTACGATTGAGTTTGAATAATAAAGGAAAATCCTACAGCCCAGTGTTTATGCGGGTTGTAGGATTTATTTTTGTGTAGCCGTGGATATTACGTCGATACAGTAGGAAAGAATACAGCTGCAATTAAGGAATACATACAAAACCAGATAAAAGAAGATTTAGAATACGATCAGATGTCACTAGTAGAGTATATAGACCCGTTTACGGGTGAGTCGGTGAAGAAAAACAAGAAATAAGACTCTTAAGAGTCAGTTGGAAATCAAAGCAAACCAGCAAGCCCCTTTTGGGGTTGCGCCGGAGAAAGGTAGCTCCGATTATGCCCTTTTAAGGGCAGTTGAGAATGTGGTGCAGTAGGCAGACTTTCGGAGCGCCTTCCGGGCGCAAGCAGGAAAACGCTTTAATAATAGGTTGCATATTAAAATGTGAAAGATTAAGTCCCTTTTCAATGTTGTTAAGCTGATAAGTAATGTATTGAGGATCTGAAATTTTCTTATCTTCAAAAGAAACTTCATAAGACTCAAGATATTTATCCATTTTTGAAGAGACAAGTATATCCAGTGTAGATATTTTTTGTCTTTGAGCTGATGTATTATTTAAGCTTTCTTCAGAATATAAAACATGAAGAAAAATAAATTTCTCAAATGTGTCTTTAGCAATAGTATCTGGGATTAATACGAGAAGCTCTTCCAAATTCATCTTTAGTTGGGTAATAAACATAATCAATTATAGATAAAAAATCATCATTAGTAACAGAAATGATTAATTCATTGATATTTTTTAACAAAGAATCACATATGTTACTTTTTTGATTAATAGCAATAATCATATCACTTATGAGATTGTACATCTGGTCTATTCCATATGTAATGGTTTTGAATATGTTTTCATCATTATCTGGTTCATTAAAATCAAATTTTACTGAGAAAAAAATTTCAAATACTAATCTGTATAAAAAAATCTTTACAGCTAGCAATAAAAATGGGTAAAGGAATGTCATTGTCGATTCTAAAGCTTTGAGATGTTATCGACAATTCCTGATATGGTAGATATGCATAAATATCAATATCTTTTACTAAATCAAAAGTTTGCTGTTTAGTAGTTTCATTACGCTTATCTATAAACCATTTGCACTTGGTCAAGTATTTGTTACGGGCTTCTCCATATTTTGATAAATAGTCCGTATGTGCAAGGTACGCACGGTTTATAGTAAGTATGCTGATTTGAAGGTGAAAATCAGACAATTGTAATTTGAAATGGAGACTATTTCAGAGAATGTGGCTGATCTTAGGAGACAGGTAAAAGAAAAAAATGCCTGGATATCCACGTTACAGGTAAAGGCGGATAATTTTGATAAGCTGGCAGTGTACCTTACACCGGAGCAAATTGATGAAATGATTAAGGAGGTGGAAGAGGTTCGGAGAATGCATAAGTAGCAGAGGGATATGAATAAGTATTATGAGGAGTGGAAGTAGAAGAAGTAAATTATGGAAAAATATTTTGAAAAAATCATTTGTTTTTGTATTTTATTATTGTAAAATAGTAGGTGGAAAGGAGGGGAGTGATATGGAAATGTGGAAAAAAAAGAATTTGCCGAAATCTGATGCGCAGCAACCAACAGAGGGAAGCAATCCAACATGCAATCTTCGTTTATCTCAAGCGGGATATGCTGTAGATGGAGATAAAATTGATCAAACAAGTTATTTTAGAGATGACGTTTTTGCTGAATGTGATTGGACGCCTACAGAGAACGGTGAAAAAACTGAAATTGAAGTAGAATTAAAAATAGATGGAGAAAGCAAGGGAAATTACCATCTTAAGGTAACTCATGAACCACATCGTGAGTCTAATCAAGATAATGTAACAACTATTTTGCATTGGGAAGAAGCGATACCTGCATTGACAGAAAAGGATATTACAGGTATGGACTTGACATTATCTCGTGAAGATAATGGAACATTTGGAATATCTATCGATTAATTATTAAAAAGTAATTGTAACCAATTTAAGGATTACAATTACTTTTTTGATATACAAATATCAAATATTTGTGTTTTAAAATAAGAATTTATATGATATAATGGTATAAATTTGTGGAATCATGAAAGAACAAGGTGATTAGAATGGGATTCGAGGTATTTCTTAACGATTATTATGATTTATTAAAGCTAATGCACGATAATGAAGCTATTGTATTGGATAAAAAGATTATACCTTTAACACAGTTAGAAATAGCTGAATCGCTTAATTATAGTAAAATGAAAGTAAACTCTATGTTTGGTGTATTACAAAAAGAGGGATTTATTGAACAGCAAATGCGTGGAAAGTACATTCTAACGGACAAGGCTGAACTTATACTTAAAGCAGTAGAGTCAATAAATACAAAAATTCGATAATGGAGGTGTGATATATGAGTGAAGATAGATTAAAACGGTTAATATTACTATATCAGAAAAGTATGAATTATTACAAGGATAAGAAAAATGCATACAATGAACAATCTTGTCGAGATGAATATATCAGTCCATTATTAGAATGTTTTGGATGGGATGTTCAGAATAAAAAAGGGAAATTGCCACAGTATAAAGAAGTAGTGGTTGAGCAGTTTTCAAGTAGTTCGGAAAGACCAGATTATACATTAACGCTCAATGGTGTTTCTAAAATGTTTGTAGAAGCAAAAAAACCGAGTGTTGATATAACTGCTGATATTGAGTCATCAATGCAAGCTAGAAAATACGGTTGGAATGCAAAACATGTTCTGGCTATATTGACCAATTTTGAAAATATGATCGTATATGATACAACAAATAAACCCAAAGAGGGCGATGGGGTAAATACTTCTATATTTCGAAAGTATCATTTTACGGAGTATGCGGAGAAATACCAAGAGATATATGACTTAATTTCTAGGGAAAATGTATATAACGGAAAATATGATGAATTTGCTAAAACTAATTTACAGAATAAAAATAGATTTCACATAGAAGTTGATGATACATTCCTGGAACAGATTAATAAGTGGCGATTGAGACTAGGAAAATATCTATATGCAAAGGGTAGCAAATATCAAAATATAGCTGTTTTAAACGATACAGTGCAAGATTTTATAAATCAGGTAATTTTTCTTCGTATTTGTGAAGACAGAAATTTACCGTTGTATTCAAAACTCTATGAGGTGGCTGCGAACAAGGAAGATTTACAGAATTCATTGACACAAGTATTTAAGGAAGCAGATAAACGCTATAATTCTGGACTTTTCAAAGGAGAAACTCCTATTTTTGATTTGAATAGTGATATTATTTTTGAAATAATAATGTCCCTTTATTATCCAGCTACTCCTTACTTATTCACAATAATCGAGCCAAGTATACTTGGTAAGATATATGAAGCATTTTTGACAGAATGCTTAATTGTTGTGGATGGAAACGTAGAGTTGGCAAAGAAAAACGAATATAAGTACAAATCAGTTGTTAGTACACCTACAGAAATTGTTAAGTATATGGTGAAAAATACATTAGAATCAATTTGTGAAAGTAAAAGTCCAGCAGAAATCTTGGATTTTAGAGTAATAGATATAGCATGTGGATCGGGTGTTTTTCTGGAGGAGGCTTATCAGTATCTGGTTGATTATTGTACACAATGGTATGAAATAAATAAACCGAAATACTTATTAGAAATGAGCAATGGAAAACACAAATTGCCAATAGAAGACAAGAAGGAAATATTAAAAAACTGTATTTATGGGATCGATATAGATATTCATGCGGTTGAAGTAAGCAAGTTTTCGTTAATATTGAAGTTGATTGAAGACGAAACGGAACCATCTGTAAAAAACGCTACACCTATTTTGCCTGAATTATCAGCTAATATAATGCATGGTAATTCACTGATTACAGATGATGACATTGAAGGGACTAATATCTCCACAAAAGAGCTTTTAGAAATAGTTCCATTTGATTGGAGAGAAATAAATAACGGAGAAAAATTTGATGTTGTATTAGGGAATCCACCTTATGTTAAAACAGAAGATATGCATTCATTAGCAAATGAAACTGAATTCGATATTTATAAAGGTAAGTATTCAAGTGCATATAAGCAATTTGATAAATACTTTTTATTTGTTGAAAAATCATTAGAAGTCTTAAAAGATTCAGGTGTACTTTGTTATATAATACCAAACAAATTCTATAAAATAGCCGCGGGGCAAGAACTGAGAAAACTTCTATGCAAAAATATCAAGAAAATGGATGATTTTGGAGATGCACAACTGTTTCCTGATAAAACCATATACAGTTCTATAGTAACAATTGGGAAGAGTACATGTGATGAAATGAATTATTCTCATGTATCTTCTTTAGCAGAACTATGGTCAGGAGAAGAGAATCAAAGTGTTAAAATCAAAAATGTGAGATTGAATCAAGAGCCATGGATTCTATCAACTGACATAGAATTTTTGAAAATACTCAATGCTTTAGAAGGAAAAACCATAACGCTTTCTGACGTAGCAAATGTTTTTAATGGAATCCAAACAAGCGCAGAACGAGCAGAAAAATTTTCTGACAAAAAGGAAGTGTATTGGTTTGATGAATCATGCATTGTAGAAGAAAATGAGCAGGAAGTTATAATAAATAAATTTGGTTCAGAATATAAAATTGAAAAATCCTTACTTAAACCTTATTTTAAGCCAACTAAGAAAACTGAAAAGGGAATGAAGACTTATTCTATTTTGAAAACGGATAAAAGAATTATTTTTCCCTATGATTCAGAAGGAAAGTTGATTGAAAAAAGTGTAATGAAAAGGCAATATCCAGGGGTATTCCAGTACTTAGAAGCTTGCTATGATAGATTAGTGCCTAAATGTTTGAATGGTGGAATCGGACGCGATATTTCAGATGCAACAGAAGATACTTGGTATAAGTATGGGAGAACACAAGCTTTAACTGCATTTATTAATACACCAAAACTTATTGTGCGTGTGTTAAGTAAAGAACCAATGTATGCATATGATAATAGTGATATGCTAATTGCATCTGGCGGCACTGCTGGATACTGTGCTATCAGTGAATTACAAGAAAGTAACTATTCATTAGAATATATTCAAGCATGTTTATCACATCCATTTACAGAAAAGATTTTTCAGATGAATGGGAGTGATTTTGAAGGTGGATTTACTGCCAGAGGTACATTTTTATTGAAGAAAATACCAATCGTATCTTTGGATTTTGAGGATGAGAAACAAAGTAATTTGTATAATACAGTTGTTTCTAACGTAAAGAGAATATATAAGTTGAATTATAAAATGGAAGAAAAATCGGATAAAGCAACATTAAATATTCTTGAAAAGGAAAAAAATAAGCTGATAAAACAAATCGAGGAACTAATAACTCGTGTTTATCAGCAGAAATTTTAGGTGATGATATGAAATTAAAAGAGGATAGCACAGAGCAGAAGTTAAGAGGTGCTTATTACACACCATTGCCATTAGCCGAAATGATGGTGGAGTTATTTCAAGATGATGAAAATATTAAGGAAATACTGGAACCAAGTTGTGGTGACGGAGTATTTATTGATGGATTAATAAAGACTGGATACATCGAAAATATAGCTTCTATCACAGCTGTTGAAATTGAGAAAAGTGAAGCGAAAAGGTTAAAGAGTCGTTTAATAAATGAAAAGAAAGTTAATGTGTTAAATAAAGATTTTTTTGAATTTTATAAACAGTATTCTGACAAAAAACAGTATGATTTAATTCTTGGAAATCCTCCATATATCAGATATCAATATCTTGAAGAAGAACAGAGAGATATGATGTCTACAATTTTGACTTCTCATGGGATGAAGGCAAATAAGTTAGTTAATACGTGGGTTGGCTTTATTGTTGCATGCGTCCATATGTTGAGCGATACTGGAAAAATAGCATTTGTTATTCCAGCAGAAATATTACAAGTGGCATATGCAGAAGACTTAAGATTATTTTTGTCAAACTCGTTGTCAAAGATTACATTAATAACATTTGAAGAATTGGTTTTTCCTGATATTGAGCAAGAAATAGTGGTGTTTATTGGGGAAAAGGGAGAACAAGAAAAGGGAATTCGAATTGTTGAACTTAATAATTTGGATGATTTAGAAACGTTTGATATTGAAACTAACGGATTTCAAAAAATGCAGCATGTACATGAAAAGTGGACGAAATATTTTACAAATAAAAAAGAAAATGAATTAATACGGAAGATAAAGGAAGATGAGAGATTTCAAAAGCTATCAGATGTTGCGCTTATTAACGTGGGAATAACAACTGGTAATAATAAATATTTTTCCGTAAGCAGTGAAGTTGTAAAAAAATATGAATTACAAGAGGTAGTTCGTCCTCTTATTGGAAGAAGCTCTCATGCACATAGTATTTATTTTGAGGATAAGGATTGGCTAAAAAATGTTAAGAAAGAAAAAGCAGCATATTTAATAGATTTTCCTGACAAAGATATTAGTGATTACCCTAAAAAACATAGGGATTATATCAAACTCGGAGAAAAAAATGAGGAACATACAGGATATAAATGTTCGATCAGGGATAAATGGTATCGAATTCCGTCAATATGGGTTCCGGACGCTTTTTTCTTGAGAAGAAATAACTTATATCCTAAATTTGTTCTGAATAAGTGCAATGCCGTTTCTACTGATACGATGCATAGGATTAAATTTAATGCAGGAATTGATCCAGAAAGAATAGCATTATCCTATTATAATAGCATTTCTTTTGCTTTTACAGAGTTGTGTGGAAGAAGTTATGGTGGTGGAGTACTTGAAATATTACCAGGTGAAGTGGGAAAAATTTTGGTGCCAAAGCTTGATCAGATACCACTGGAGAAGGTAAAAGAAGTGTTAGCAAGAATTGACACAATCGTAAGAAATGAGGAAGAAATAGAAAATGCATTAGATATTGTGGATCAAGAAATCTTGGTTGATGAAATCAGGATTGATTCTACGATGTGCGAAGAAGCTAGGTCGATTTGGAAAAAAATGCAGGGAAGAAGATTAAAGAGAGGGTAGGTGTATTATGTCGTTACAGGATGAAATCACAAAAAAAGCTGGAGAAATATATAGGGAATCATATCAAATGTCTATAGGAGAACTTATTAATATCTACCGTGATGGGGAAATGGATATTCACCCAGAATTCCAGAGAGTATTTCGATGGAATGATTATCAGAAAACAAAGCTGATTGAGTCGATAATGCTTAATATTCCAATTCCACAAATATTTGTAAGTCAAAGTGATGACGGAACATGGGATATTATTGACGGTGTACAAAGATTATCTACAATTTTTCAATTTGTAGGGATATTAAAGGACGATGATGGTAAAAATGTTCAACCACTAGTTCTTGAAGCGACAGATGCACTTCCTTCATTTGCTGGTATGAAATGGATAGGAGAAGGAGATTTAGTTTTTTCAAAGGAGCAGCAACTTTCATTAAAAAGAGCTAGGTTAGATATTACGATAATTAAAAAAGAAAGTGATATTAATACAAAATACGAATTATTTCAGAGGTTGAATACTGGAGGTTCATTATTAAGCGATCAGGAAGTGCGAAATTGCCTAATTATAATGAGCAATAAAACAATGTATAATTTCTTGGATGATATTGTAAAGATGCCATCTTATAATAAATGCATGAAAATAAGTGATCAAAAAACTGATGAGCAGTATGCCATGGAAATGATTGTACGATTATTGGTTTCACAACACATAAATTGGGAAAACATACAAACATATAAGGATTTTGCTGAATTATTGGATAAAGAAATTTTAATGATTTGTGAAAAAGAAGAATTTGATTATGAAGAAACAAAAAGAAAATTTGCAAATACATTTGATCTATTATTTGGAACTATGGGAGAAGACGTTTTTAGAAAATATGAAGGTGGTCGTCATAAAGGCCCGTTTTTAGCAGGAGCATTTCAGTCAATTGCACCAGGAGTTTACGAGAATATTGATTCCATTTTAGCACTAGGAAATCCTCAAGAGTGGATTAAGCAAAAAATTGCAGATTTATATAATCAAGAGTTGTATATTAATAATAATTTACCTGGGGTGCGTGCAATACCAAGATACAAAGAACTTTCAATTTGGAGTAGGGACTATTTTAGAGTATGAAAATAAGAACAGAAGAAGAGTTCCAAGACTATTTGGATAAAGAGACTTCCTGGAGAAAAAAAGAACTTACAGCAGTGAAAACAAATATAGCTTCTTCCCGAAGATTTGCTAAAAATACTGCTCTAAGATCGGGAGTAACGTTATTATATGCTCACTGGGAAGGGATGATTAAGAATGTTGCAACATATTATTTATGCTTTATTTCATATCAAAATTATAATTATTTCGAGCTAAAACAAAATTTTTTGGCATTAGCGATGAAGGAAGATCTTAAGACTTTTGATACTACAAATAAGGCATCCTTACATAATAAAATTGTAAATGATATCCGTAATAATGATGGAAAAAAAGCTAAAATACCTTATGAAGGAATTGTTAAAACGGGAAGCAACCTTAAATCAGAAGTATTCATCGAAATTATGGAAACAATTGGATTGAATTATAAGGAATATGAGCCGGATTTCAAGCTGTTAGATGATGTGTTGCTCAAAATGAGAAATGAAATTGCTCATGGGGAAAGGTTAGAAGTTTTAAGTTTAGACGAGGATAGGTTTGATGAATTGTATGGAGTCATTAATGATATGATGAATAAATTTGTAACACAAGTTGAGAATGCTGTCTATTTAAAAGAGTTTTTAAAGAAATGAGGGAAATAAATGTGGACAGATGTACTGAATGTGAGCAGATACATTACTAAGATACTTTCCATGTGATAAGCATTGTGACGTCTCTATACTTGTTGCCATTGGAGTCAACGGGAGTGTATGTCGTGAAATTATTGGTGCGGCTAAAGGTATGAAGGAAGATCGTGAAAGCTGGAGAGCATTCTTCGTATGGTTAAAAGAACGTGGTCTAGCCGGGGTGCACCTAATTATTGGTGATAAATGCCTTGGCATGCTCGAATCCATTCCAGAAGTATTTCCTGATGCAAAGTATCAAAGATGTACGGTTCATTTCTATCGGAATATATTCTCAGCCACTCCTCGTAATAAAATGAAAGAAGTCTCTATGCTGCTGAAGGCTATCCATTCTCAAGAGTGCAAAACCTATGCAAAGGAAAAGGCTAAACAAGTAGCAGATAAACTTCGCGAGATGAAATTAACTTCGGCTGCTAAAATGGTTGAAGATGGAATCGAGGAGAACCTAACATACATGGATTTCCCAGCCTACACTGGACAAGGATTCGCACCAACAATACCATTGAATGTCTGAACCAGGGAATTAAACGTAGAACCCGGGCTATTGGCGCTTTCCCTGATGGGCAAAGTGCTTTAATGCTTGTATGGCCAGACTACGACACGTAGCTGGAACCCAATGGGGTACAAAGCGCTACATGAATATGGAGCATCTGAAAGAATTGGATCTCCAGAATCAGTCTGATATCATAGCCGGCTGACTACCGGCTACCTAACGGCTGAAATACAATTTGCGAAAAAATCTTGACACTATCAAAATCAGGCGGATGGAATTTGAAATGGAAACTATTTCAGAGAATGTGGCTAATCTAAGGAAACAGATAAAAGAAAATGATGCTTGCATATGTACATTACAGGTAAAGGCTGATAATTTCGATAAGATTGCAGAATATTTAACATTAGAGCAGATTGATGAGATGATTAAGGCGGTGGAAGACATTCGTAGAATGCATAACCAGCAGAGGGAGATGAACAAGTATTATGAGGAGTGGAGGAAAAGTCGATAGAATTTAATAGAGAGAATTTATAAACAACAATATAATTTGGGTTGACTTATGCCCATCTATATGCTATAAAATATTTATAGCATATAGATGGGTATAAAGAATACATATGGAGGTGCAAATGCATGAATAGTAACTATAAACGTGAAATAGAGGCGATGCTTAAAGAGTCAGAAGAAAGTATGAAAAAGCAAATAACAATCAGCCTTGAAGAGAGAACTATTTATGAACTGGATATGATATCAAAGAAATTCAGGAGAATTAACAAGAAAAAGAGTTTTTCAAGAAATTCACTTATTGAATCAGCGGTAAACTTGTTTATTCATGAATCGAATGAAATAATTAGCAATTATAATATCTCTAAAGATATCGATGATTATGAAAATGAGGACGAAATTGATCTTGTAATTCTTTCATCAAAAGAAGTTGAAGGTGGATTTGTGGATACATTTTTGGGGAAACGTAAATGGTATCCATTAAGAATAAAAGAAGAAAATAGATCAAAAGTAAGATTCATTGCAATTTATCGTGGAACTCCAATGTCTTGCATTACACATTATGCGGAAATTGAGAAAATTGGTTACGACTCTAGTGTTGGGGAAGACGTTTTTTTTCTCAAAGGGGAACCAATTAAACTGCCGCATAAAATCACACTAGGAAATAAATGTGGCTATCATTTTAGAGCGCCAAGATATTTGACTTTAAATAAGCTGTTAAGTGCAAAGACGGCGGATGATTTGTTTTAATTTTTAAGCAGCTTTAATATATATCGTTATAAGATTAGGAATTGTTTCATCATCATTTGATATTATATCAATATGTTTTAGTACAGATTTTTTTCATGAACTCTAACTAGGATGATGGCGGAAGAAATGGTGATTCATGATGTGGTGTATCAGTTTCATTAATTGATCGCAGTTGATACTGTCATTTTTTGGTAGTGATGGAAAAAGTGCTATCACTCAAATTGATATGGTTAATCAATGATAGGAGTTTTTAAAACCATATTTACGGATAGGTAGGACTTTGACCTACCAGAAATTATTATATTAAGGATTTGCCTATGATATGTAGAGTCACCATGGTGAGGGAAATGAATAAGGGTTATAACTCTCGCTGATTATGTTTAACTTTCACTTATAGTGAAAGTATGAAAAACAGTTCTGAAATCAAACAAAGGTGGTACTAGAGGATTTGCTGTATATGAAATCAAACGCTTGAAGATTTCAAGGAAAAATCGCGTGTATTAAAAGAAGGGTGCTTTTTAGTTGAAATTCTACCCGCAGAAAAAGAAAACAACTACGAATATTTGTATCAGATTAAACAGTATGCAAAAGATGTAGGGTTATCTTATTATACAAAAGTTACATGGAAAAAAGGGATACCGGGAGAAAAGCAAAAAATAAGCAAGGCGTGATGATTTTTTTCAAAAGGAAAAGCAAGAAGCATGCGTTATGACAAGAAAAAAATTCCGATGTAATGGATAAAGTCTATTATATGAGCGGTTGTAGTGGGATTGCTTCCTACCATGTTTGCTTTACAGCCAGTATTAAAAAAGATAGAATTCATCAAAGTGAGTTACCAGTAAGTTTGTGTGAGCAGATACTCCAGTTTGTTACCTATGAAGGCGAAGTTGTTCTAGACTCTTTTGTAGGAAGTGGTGTAGTTGGAGAGGCTGCACTACGGACAAGGAGAAGTTGCATTTTAATAAAAATATTAAAAGATAATATTAAAAAATAAAGAAAAGTTAGATAATATTTTATTACAACCAGTAATGGAGTGAGTTTATAGATTTGCAGATGGACAGTAAAATAGCAGAGAATTATAACAGTGAGTCACAGAAAATTCTTGTAATCACAGAGAACTAAGTGAATCAAAATTTGTTCTGCCCCTATTGTGGAAATCAGTACATTAGTCAATTTGAAAATAACCGACCAGTTGCTGATTTCTATTGTTCACACTGCATAGAAGAGTATGAATTAAAAGGTGAAAATGGTTCTATCATCAATATGGTTAATGATGGTGCATATGCTACGATGATTGAACTTATATAATATATTCATAAACCAAATTTTTACTTTATGCATTATGATTAGTCAGATTTGAAAGTGAAAAATTCATTATGGTTCCAAAATATTTCTATTCGACTGAAATAATTAAAAAGAGGAAACCACTTGCTAAAACAACCCGAAGAGCTGGCTGGGTAGGATGCAATATTATCTTGAATCAGATTCCAGATGAGTGACGTATATTTATTATAAAAAATGAAATACAGCAATCGGTGGAGGCTGTTATTTCTAAAGTGAAAAGAATGGATTTTATCAGCCAATATAAGTTAGATGTCAGAGGGAGGATTCTTGATATTCTGAATTGTATTAATAAAATTGAAAATAGATATTTTACATTGGAACAGGTGTATCAGTTAGAGTAATAATTTACGGCTAAACATTCAGAAAACAATCATGTGAAAGATATGATACATCAGCAGTTACAGGTATTGAGGGATAAAGGAATAATTGAGTTTTATAGACGAGGACATCATCGCACTAAGGAGGTAATGTTAAAGTGAATGAGGTTAATAAAGGGGAAATATTGGATTCATATGGAAAAGCAATAAGAAGTAAAAATGATAATAAAATAAAAAACTTTTTTAAGAATAATGCATGGAATCTATTAGGAACTGGTATTACGGTATGCATTACAGCAGTAAGTTTGGTAAAAATTTTGGCTGCGTGGGGATATGCAAGTTCTTGTAGTTCTTACTACGGAATCGATAAAAGATATTTTAATAGTATAGAGTTGTTTAAAGATAAAACAATTATTATTATAGTGGCTTTATTACTTATTATATATCCTTTTTTTTTCAATTATATAAATACAAAAATGAAAAGTAAAATTTATATTACATTTACTTTTTTTATAACTATTTTTATATTATTTACACAAAATGTGATTTATACAAGTGATTTACTTGATGTAATAGAATGGAGTTGGGTAAAAAAAATATTAGATAATTATATTACACTTTTTTTATTTTTAATCACTGACATAATTATAGCTTATTATATAATACTAAGAAGTTATTTAGTTTCAGAAAAAAAATTAAGAATTTGGGAAAGAATTATATTATTTATTTCTTTAGTTATCTATGGCGTTAATGTGTCAATAGGAATCTCTCTCGTTATGGGCACTAAAATTAATGACAAAAAGATGTATGAGGTTATAAATGATAATCAAGTTATAATTGACGTATATGATGGAAAGTTTCTAACAATGAATTGTAAAGTACAAAATGATGAATTACACATAAAGAAAGGAAGGTACTCATTCATTGATATGACGGAGACGGAGATTACATATCATAAATTTAAAATTGTTATATGTAATTAGTAATAATATTGTAAGAAATTACAAATTAAAGATCTATATACTAATTTATTTTTAGGTTGATGTTATATTTGTACTTTCCCTTTGGAAGATTCATTCTTGCGTAGCTATCTATAATGTAACCTATAGTATCTTTCATGCAATCGCATACTGCTTTCTAAATCCCACTTTACATGATAATCTGTAGAAGAAAGTAATCATAAAGATGGAGGATTAATTAAAATGACATTCTCAGACAAATTACAGATTATCAGAAAATCCAAAGGCATCACCCAAGAAGAATTAGCCGAAAAATTAAATGTATCCCGTCAGGCGGTCACAAAATGGGAGAGTGGCATGGTATACTCGGACATAATGAATCTAATTCAATTAAGTGAATTATTTCATATAACGGTAGATTATCTTGTCAAAGACAATCAATGCAGCAAATCTATAGAAATCACCTATGATAATGATATAGACCAACTAATAGATTTTAAATTAGAGGCAATCAAAAACACTTACGCGGGCCATGCTGAACCTTGCGCCGCATCAAGGTCTGGCTCAAACGATTATTCCTACACAAAAGGCGATTACCAGTATTATGATACGTGGCTAGGTGGGGAAAAGTTTTCCGGAGAGGAAGCTATTTGGAAAAAAGGGAAAGCAATATTTTCAATGAACTATTTAGACGAGAGATTTAGCGGTGATTTCTTAAAAGAAGTATTAAGATCAGCAACAAAAGAATTACCTTATAGAGGTCCGGAGTTCTATCAATCTGGGGAGTACAAATATAAAACTAAGGTAATTGGGGATATGGAGTGGTTCCAGGGCTACGAGGAAATTTACTGCCAGAATATTAAAGTTTATGAATGTTTTTATCATGGAGGTGTTTTGGTATAGTGAAATAGCAGATACTCCATTGACAAAATAATAATGTAATGATACCTGCAATATTGTTAATTTAGATAGGTGATTCAGCTAGAGAGGTTCAATTTGAGCTTCTCTTTTTTGCGCATTTAAGTAGTAATAAGACATTTAAAATTATCATCAAATACATTATAATCTATTAATTTACTCTTCTTAGACAAGCGGTGACCCAAAATTATCTGCAGCAGATTTGATTCGGGCAACCGGAACAGAACCAACTACAATAAGTGAATTTTACCATGAGATGGTTGAGACAGAGGGGCGGAAAACTACCTAAGGCTTATAAAATATTCCCTTCTGAAGCCCATGAATAGTCATCATTTAGATCATCAATCATAAAGAAAACAACCCCTGTAAAACGTCTTCGTCACTTATAGGACATCTTCTGCATATACTTACCTTAGGGTTGTTTTAACACAAGTGCCGTTAGTTGAGTCCAATAATTTATATTTAATACCATCAATTGGTACGATTTGGGCTCTGATTTCCTACGGATAAAATGTAATAAAAGTAAATTATATTTTATACTCAACTAAGTCATAAGATCCAAAATTGCATTTATATAAAGTATTTACAAAATCAAGAATTAAGCTTCTTAACATCCCACTCAACGTATATAATCCCGGAACTTATGTTGGAATTTACCTGTATGTGGCATACGCTAAAAACCATTGAGTCTCAAAGATAGCTACCATAATTTTCAGTGAAAGGAGTGATTCCATTGGATAATTTAAGTATTATATCGTTTTGAAGATTCTGTTGATTTTTCAGTATAAGAGGAGGTTATTTTAAAATGCAAAAAGAATCATTAAAAGAGCCCACAGGCGATTACCAGAAAAGGTTCCTGGAATTATGGGAGATACTCCACGATTCCGAAAACGGATATTTTAGTCCCCAGGGAGTCCCCTATCACAGCATAGAAACCCTCATGGTAGAAGCCCCCGACTACGGTCATGTAACTACCAGTGAAACGCTAAGCTATTATATCTGGCTCGAAGCTATGTATGGCAAATTTACCGGTGATTTCTCCGGTTTTAAAAAAGCATGGGATATTGCAGAAACCTATATCATCCCCACAGAAAAAGACCAGCCCAACAGCAGTATGTCTGGATACAACGCCAGTAAACCCGCCACCTACGCCCCTGAATGGGAGCTGCCAAGTCTTTATCCAGCCAAATTGGATTCTGGCGCAGCGGTAGGAACAGATCCAATCTATAACGATTTAAAATCAACCTATGGCTCTTCTGTTATCTACGGCATGCACTGGCTGTTAGATGCGGACAACTGGTATGGTTTTGGCAGACGGGGAGATGGCAAGTCTGCGCCGTCTTATATCAATACCTTCCAGAGAGGAAGAGAGGAATCTACCTGGGAAACAATTCCTCAGCCGTGCTGGGATGACATGCGTTTCGGTGGTAAAAATGGATTCCTGGATCTGTTTACCGGAGACAGCAATTACGCAAAACAGTTCAAGTATACCGATGCACCCGATGCAGATTCC
The DNA here is from genome assembly GCA_023443225.1 of Bacillota bacterium. Taxonomy (GTDB): domain Bacteria; phylum Bacillota; class Clostridia; order Lachnospirales; family Lachnospiraceae; genus Anaerocolumna. The sequence continues at coordinate 1,942 of JAEZVF010000020.1, read as the reverse complement.
CGGGCAATACAGGCGACATACTGGGCAGACCAGTGGGCCAGTGAATATGGTGTTGATCTTGAAACCTATATTGGCAAGGCAAGCAAAATGGGTGACTATTTAAGGTATGCCATGTTTGATAAATACTTCCGTAAAATCGGATCATCAACAGCTGCCGGCACCGGTTACGATGCAGCTCATTATCTGCTCAGCTGGTATTATGCATGGGGTGGCGGCGAGAACGCAAACTGGTCATGGGTAATTGGATGCAGTCACAGCCATTTTGGTTACCAGAATCCCATGGCAGCCTGGATATTGTCACAGAATGATGAATTCAAACCACTTTCCCGCAATGGCGTAAGCGACTGGAGTAAGAGTCTGGAGAGACAGCTGGAATTCTATCAGTGGCTGCAGTCCGATGAGGGCGGTATTGCAGGCGGTGTCTCCAATTCCAATAAAGGCCGTTATGAAAGCTGGCCTTCAGGAACCGCAACTTTCTATGGAATGGGCTATCAGGAACACCCTGTATATGCCGATCCGGGAAGCAACCGATGGTTTGGGTTCCAGGCATGGTCAATGCAGCGTGTTGCAGAGTATTATTACAAAACAAAGAATTTAAAGGCAAAAGCCTTACTGGATAAATGGGTTAAATGGATTAAAACTGTTGTTAAACTTAATGCAGACGGAACCTTTGCGATTCCTGATAATCTGGACTGGTCCGGCCAGCCTGATAATTGGACAGGATCCTATACCGGAAATCCCAATCTCCATGTAAAAGTAAGCACCTATGGCACGGACCTCGGCGTGTCAGGATCCCTCGCCAACACCTTACTGTATTACAGCAAAGCTTCCGGCGACGATGAGGCCAGAGCACTTGCCAAGGAATTATTAGATCGTATGTGGAATTTATATAAAGGTGACAAAGGACTTTCCGTTCCCGAACAAAGGAATGACTATAGCCGCTTCTTTGATCAGGAAGTCTATGTACCGTCTGGCTGGAAAGGAACCATGCCAAACGGAGATGAGATTAAATCGGGAGTTAAGTTTATAGATATCCGCTCTAAATACAAAGATGATCCTGATTTTCAGAAGGTTGAGAACGCTTACAAAAGAGGAACAGCTCCGGTATTAAATTACCACCGCTTCTGGGCACAGTGTGATATAGCCATTGCAAATGGTGTATATTCCATGCTGTTTGAAGGTGGCGGAGATCCAGTAAACAACTCTGCCATTGACCCCACATCAGCAGCATTTGACAAAAAGGCAGGCAACCAAAAAGACATTAAAGTCACTCTTACCTTAAACGGAAATACCTTTATCGGGATTAAAGAGGGAAATAAATATTTAACAGAGGGTGTAGAGTACACCTTAACTGATAATACAGTTGTATTATTAAAAACCTATCTGGCAGAAAAAGAAGTTGGGAAATTAAAACTCACCTTCGACTTCAGCGCAGGAACTGACCCGGTACTTGTCCTGACTATAACAGATTCTTCAATACCAGTCGGAAACATCCAAGTACAAATGTATAATGATTCAACAAACCCACAGGTAAGTTCGATTGTACCAAAGTTTAAACTCACCAACACCGGAAAAACCAGTATCACACTTGCAGATTTGAAACTCAGATACTATTACACCATAGACGAAGAAAAGGACCAGAATTTCTGGTGTGACTGGTCTACAGTCGGCAGCAGTAATGTAACAGGTGCCTTTGTAAAAATGCCAAAGGCAAAACCAGGTGCAGATTATTACCTGGAAATCGGATTTACAGCTGGAGCCGGTAAACTGGCAGAAGGTCAGTCCATTGAAGTACCGGTAAGATTCAATAAAATTGATTGGAGCAGTTATACGCAGACAGGAGATTATTCCTTTTCTAAATCAGGCAGCAGTTATGCAGACTGGACAAAAATCACAGGATATGTATCTGGCAGCCTGAAATGGGGAGTAGAGCCGTAATAAA
>JAEZVF010000117.1 GCA_023443225.1 Bacillota bacterium | reverse complement strand
CTTTACCCACTCGCTTAGCACCCTGCATTACTGCAACGCACCGAGTTTGGCTACACGGCTCACTGGCGATTACCGCGACCGGACTTACACCGGCTAGCGTGGTCCAGCTTTGCTGGACACACAGAATATAAAAGAGACTTCCTATTAAAGGAAGCCTGCCATCTATTGTTAAAAACAGATATGAAAATCAGTGAAATATGTGAAGCACTTGGGTACTCCAATCGAAACTTTTTTAATACTATTTTCACAAAACGTTATGGTATTACACCTTCGAAATATAGGGTTGTACACCAATCAGCGCAGAAGTGAATGCTTCTTCATCAACTCCCCTATACCTTCATTCATGAGGGTATAGGGGAATATTTCTTCCACTGTGGCGTTCAAGTGTTTCATTGGTTTCTTTCCTTTACCAATGTTTCCAACCAAATGAAATTCAATCTTAATATCTTCCTGGAAATTCCTTCTCTATTGAAATTTTATATAAGATTTCTTTATATGCTTTAGTCTGACACTATCGTTCCTTTCTCATAAAGGTTTGCCACCATCTGTTTTTGACCATATCTCCTTCGTTCCAGTAAAGATTTAAAGTATTCATTATCCAATCTTTCCTTTTGCTGTTCTCTTTTCAGCTGACTTTCCACCCATAGATCTTCATAATCTATTTTTTTTGTTGCTTTTTTCTTGTAAAAGGAATCCTTATGATCGGAGTGAGCTTTAAATGCTTCTTCACCATACCCAAAATTATAAGAATAGCCTGAGTACCCATTTTCATCTACCATTGCCATTGAGCTGCTTATAGGCGGACGCCCAACCGCTGCCTCTTCTGCCAGCAATGACATCATTTTTTCTTTAAACTCCGGCTCTTCCATCATTCGTTTAAAACCGCCATCTGTAATCTGTATAGACCAGTTTATACTACTGCTCCTCGGCATACGATTAATTTCAGTCCAAATCTCCTTTTTAAAAGCCTCTAATTTTTCTGCTTCATTAAGTTCTGTATCTGCCACCGCTTTTGTATCTGTTTTCCTACTTCTTGCTGTATAACCGCTTTGTAATGCCGATAATAAATTAACCTCCACGCTGATTCCTCCCTACCTATTTTTTGCACCTAACATCATTTGATTTATGTAAATAACATTCTTAGATTTCATTATTAATTTTGGGGATTCTTCATTTATTACTGCTTCTTTCTCGCTAGTCCCATATCCTATTGAGATTGGTTTCCAGTGACTTTGATATACTCAAATCTTCTTATAAAGTATTACTCCTACTATATTTCGTAAAAATATCATCAACATTTATCCTGCCAGCAAGAAAATCATCCCAGAAATTTTTCTCACCAGAATATTTTAGATCAGCGTCTTTATCAAATTGACCTAGAAAATCCCATACTTTTTTATAATCAGACGAATTATTGAAATCTATTCTCCAAAGCTCTTTTGTTACTCCATCTGTACTTTCTTTACATATAATTCCCTGTTCTGTAAAAGCAGTAATGGTCCATGTTTTCTTTTTCTCATCCTCTTCATTAAGGGTAGCGCATTCCTTAATATTCTCTGTCTCGCTTATTCCAACTGTTGTGTCACCTGTGAGTGCTAATTCTTGCGCCTTGGATAAGACATAAGGCGCAAACTCATTTGCCATTTTAGCTACTGCAAGAATTGTCTGATCTTCGGTCTCCAAATTATATGTCCAACTACTTTTCTCTATCTCTTCTGCACCTTCTGTTATCTCACCTGCACCAACTATACCATTAGCAGCTGCCATAAGTGCAGCCTTTGATGCAGCCAAAGTCTTCATATCAGCTGGAGCATTTGCCGCCCCCTTCCTTGCGGCTTCATCCTGTAATTCTTTTAATTTCTTCAAATCTTCTTTGTAATCTTCAATATATTCATCGATGCCCTCAAGCATCTTATCCCACTGTTCGTCAGACATTTCACGCCAGTCTTTTTCTTTGATATTTTCTTTTGTTAGCTTATGAGTCTCTTTTAACATTTCCAATATATCCGACACACTAATCTTTTCCCCAGTACTCTTCTTTTCAAGTGTAAGCGTAGATTTTGACAAGGCCTTATTCCAATTCATTTTATTGGTAGCCGCTTCATCAAGCGAACTAAAATTCAATGTTTCACCCAATGGAACAGCAAATGACTTAAGTGCATGCCAGCTTCCAAACGTATTATTAACCCCTGTTCCATTAGCATCAGCATATTGGCAAAGAGCAAACATTTCTATTGCAGTAGCATTACTTGAATCAACTTCTGATAGATTTACATCATAAGTTTTAAAGTTATTTTCTCCTAAAGTAACTTTAACCCTGACAATAGTATCATCTGTATCACTATTAATTACCTGGCCAGCTGACATACCATATCCCATGTCACCAACGAATAGGAATCCCATTCCCAATGGCTTTATTTGCTCTACTTGTTCATTCCTAGGAATAACTTTTGTTGTTCCCTTAGAAATCATTTTCTCATAGCATTCTTCTGTTCGCCTTGTTTCAGATACCTCACTTCTACTATAGCATTGCTGAAAGCTTGTATTATCGTCAGTCCTACCAGCATTAATAGCAAAAGATTCCTCCTGGGTAACTTTTGTAGTTGTTTTATACCCTGTATAAAACCCGTTTGATACTTGTGTATTGACCTCCATAATTCTCCTTTCCGCAGCCCTTCTGTCATTCGGGGCTGTACCGCTCTCCAGAAAGGTCCGAGCGGCATACTCCAGAATATTCTTTCACTATTCCTTCAATTTTTCTTTTAACCCATCCTTATTTGTATTTCCATTGTAGAAATCTTCTATTATTTCAGCTGATAGAGCTCAACTCCCGGATGGAAACTCCTGTAATCTCATGGCTAATCTCTTACAATGTATCTCTTGCGATAACACACTTATGAAAATCTGAAATAAATCAATAAAAACGCACTATTCCATAGAAATCAATCCATTGAAATAGTGCGCATCCTTGCATTCTTTTAACATATATAATAGTCTCCTATTGCCTAGTCTTAGTTATTCAAATACATTTTGCTCTGATGCATAATAATCATCAAACAGCTTATTTGCTGCAGCCATTGTATCCTAACTGATCTGACAATATACCTTGAATTTTCATCCTTGCTCCTCCTTGAAATATAAATTTGAACTCCGTTTCAAAATAATACAAGAAGAATTTTCTATAGATAGTATCGGCAATAGATCTAAAAACTTTACCTCCATATCATACTTTACCTTATTTTATGACATTAATCATATATGCTTTCCTTACTGTAATTTCTGTCTGGAACTTTCTCTGTACTCCATAGATTGTAACCAGTGTTTGCATATAGGACAACCCCCTCCGGGAACACATCCTTTTCCGCCTTGACAGTGATTCGGGTGCCGTCTATGGTCTTGCTTTGACTGAATGCCCACTTATCTATCCCACCCCAACATTTGACACAGATCCACTCTTAATATTGTGGTTATTCATCTTCCTATGTCATATAGGTCGGATTAACCTCAATAATCTTCCATATTTCTTGTTCAAATTCCATTTGTACTTCAAATCCCTCTCCACCCATAATAATCGGATATGAGATATCAATATTCAATACTTCGGATTTATGGATAGATTCTTTTTCAGATTTCCTGCTTATACTGATCGATGTCCAATCATAATCAGATACCACAAAATCATCATGACCGCTTTGGCTCAGATAATCTTCCGCCTCCTGACAGGATTTAAATAGTTTACTTTTATCTGTAAAGACTACTACTACCGTATCATCATCTGCATAGGTTTTCTGAAGCCATTCTTCATACGTCTCTGTTGATATTTCCTGAAACGCTGAAATATCTATTGAAACAAGACGTTTTTCCGCTTCAAATCCCTTGGAGTTAATAAATTCGGTCGTAACTGACTGCAGGAGTTCTATGGTATAGCCAGATAAATCCTCCTGTTTGTTCGCGCTACACCCGCAAAGTAAAAATATTGTACTGCATAATACTATCAAACACTTCTTGTATATATGCACATTAATCAATCTCGTCACCTCTTTGCTGTGGATTCCCATCACTCTCCACGAGACCATCCACTAATTAAGCGTCTTCATCGTCGGGAAATGTTTGGGTTTAAACTAACCATTAATATAAGTTGTAATAATTGGCTTAAATAAAGGATTTCACTTTAAAACTATTCCTAATTGATCATTCCTAAAATCAAAAAATTTGCTTACTGTTATAGATGTTATCTTAACTCATAAATGTGATATTAACCTTTTTTCTATATATTGTAATAGTATAATTTTTTTTCAATATAATCAACCATAATTTTCTATCATAACATATTCATAATCAATCCTTTGACTTTTATAATACAATAAATAGCACCTAACAGAATGCCTGCCAGATGCTTATACTCAATAGAATCAAAGCACGAGCATTACATATTATTATCTATTGTCTACTTTTTCAGGATACATATCGTGATGTGCCATTCTATCTAAAGTTATATTTTCCCACTTCGTCCCAGTCTTTCCATAATTGCAGTATGGATCAATGGAAATACCACCACGTGGAAGGAACTTTCCATATACTTCAATATATTTTGGATCCATTTTCTTAATTAAATCCTTCATGATAATATTAACAACATCCTCATGGAAGTCTCCATGATTTCTAAATGAAAACAAATATAGTTTTAAGGACTTACTTTCAACAAGGCGCTGATCTGGTACATAAGAAATTGTCACTGTTGCAAAATCCGGTTGTCCGGTTATGGGACATAAGCTTGTAAATTCCGGGCAATTAAACTTTACAAAGTAATCATACTCTGGATGTTTGTTGCTAAATGTCTCCAGCAAATCCGGCGTATATTCTGTGTTGTACTTAGTTTCTTTGTTTCCTAGTTTCGTTAACTGCTCTTTCTCTCTCATAATTAACCCCTTACGATATTGTATTTTACATCATAATCAAATGTGTCTACACCCTCTTCACGTTTTAACCAATTGACAATTCCATAAGTAACAGGTGTGAAAATTACCTCATAACATACTTTAAATAAATACTGGCATAGGATCATTCTTAATAAAGTCGAATTATCCATTGTTCCGAAAAACGATACCGTCACAAATATAATTGAATCAAATCCCTCTCCTACAACAGTTGAAAGAATTGTTCTCATCCAGAGGTTCTTTCCTCCTGTGGCAACTTTTAACTTTGATAAAATCATAGAGTTAGAAAACTCACCGAATAAGTAACCAATAAAAGATGCCGCTGCTACACGAGGAGTAGTTCCCATAACAACCTCATATGCATGTTGATTCGTCCAAAAATCAGGGTGTGGAAGTGCTATAGTAATTAAATAGATAGCTACAGCAAAGAAGCTGCAAGCAAACCCCAGCCAAATAATTGTTCTTGCTTTTTTAAATCCATATACCTCGGTAAAGATATCACCAAAGATATATGTTATTGGGAAGAGAATAACCGCTGCAGGTAATGTGATATCACTTGTTACTGCCCACATTTTTCCTGCAATTAAGTTTGATAGTAATATGCAGGTTATATAAACTACTGCGATTACCATAAATAGTTTTGATACTGTTTTTTTGTCATTCATAATTGACACCTCCGCATAATAAAAAAATAGCTTTGCAAAACGCAAGGCTACTTTCAATACAAGCTTATTATTAATAGTAGTCCTAGTTTTGCTTAACGACAGGATGGTACAAGCGAACTGTCGATATCTTTAATAGATACAAAGTTATTATAGCAGAACACTACAACATGTCAATCCATTTTGTTAACTCACCTGACTCTCCTATCACAATACTTTTGCTTTAAGCTCACGAACCGTAAATCGATAGATAAAGTAAGTAATAACGGCAATGATAATTTCAATGCCCAAGCATATTACCAAGCCAATAAGCTCGGAACTTGTATAGCGCCCGCCGTCATTCCCGTAGAGTATCAATGCAAAAAACAGATAGATAATCGTCATTCCTACTACTGTTGGTGTAAAGTAGACGGAGGTTAACTGTCTCTTTAGTTCCTTCAAGCGGAACGCTTTTGAAGCACCCAGCTTCTCAAGGTCGTTGAATACGTATTTGTTTCTCATGCCAATAGTAAGGCAACGGGTGTATGCAATCAACCATGCCGATACCAAAGCTATAAATGCTACATAAATAAATAACATAATAAAGACTGCATAGTTACGAAGGGTATCTTTGATGCTCATAATCTTGAAGCAGGGGAAGTACTTCCACTCACGCTGAAACTCATTGTTGGTGCTGGTATAATTGGACAGCTGATTGTATTCAGGCTTGTCACACCAGTACACCTCCCCCGCCTCGTAGCAGGAGATGGCTGCCACTTTGTCATATGCGGAGCTGATTAAGAACTCTTTCCCAAAACTTGAATAGAATTCTTCGTACAATTCTTCTGCAAACTGGTATGAATCATTTTGAACGTTCATGTAATGTATGGTTTCCGTCCATTCCAAAGAAAGCCTTTCCCTGTATGCTTCATAATCTAAGTCAGGCACTACATAGATAACTTCACTTCCTAGAACAAGATCTTCGCAGTGTAAGCAACCACCGAAACTCACTTGGGATTCTACGCGAGTGGTCATATTGGTGAATACTGTGGTTTCGTCACTGTATCGCATTACTTCTTCCGTATCCGTTACTGCGTAGTATTTACCATTTTCAAGCATTACTTCTACCCCGGATATTTTTTCATAGTCGCTTTCACGGATAATATAAGAAGTACACATTCTTCTATTATATACATAATAGAATTTTCTTCCTTCTTCATATTCCTGCATGCCATCTCTTGCCATCATAATGACAGGAATCTCATAAGATTTTTCAATGAAAGCGCCATGTTTATCTGCAAGTTCATTCATCTCACTTTCGGAAGGGCCTTTGACTCCTTCTGGAATTACATACTGATAATTCAACGTTTTTGCATTATAACTTGTGCCAAAACCAGTCATCATTACGGGAGTGTAAAATGCAGCAAAACATCCGCCCCCAAGGAGAAGAGTAATAATCAGCATGCAGTTTACCGTCTGCTTTCCCTGAAACTTCATCATACTACGGGAAATCATCTTTTTATAATACTTTTTCTTTGAGCCAAATCCGTTTACAACATCATGAAGCATAATCATATAAATACCTGCAAGCGGTATGATATAAATAAGGCTTAAGACTTCCGGGGGGTATGCCTGAAAAAGGTTCATATAGATACTGCTTGAGTAATAACTAAAAGCTCCGCCGCAAATAGCAAGGAATATTCCCAATACACCCATATGCTTGGGAATTTTCTTTACCATTTCGTTCTTGTGTTCTGCATTGATAACATTCATAAGCTCCACTGAAGATACGATTTTCTTAAGAGTAATCATGGAAGTCAAAAGAACGATAAGGCCCATTCCAAAGGAGATTCCTAATGCTGATAAGTCAAAATTAAGAACCATCTCTTCCGTATTTACGAATAAACGCAAAATTCCCCAGATTCCCTTATTAATAGGGAACGCAAGTAATATACCGGTTACAAGAGAGATAAGTCCCATAATACCGGTCTCTTTCGCTATGGCACCGTAAAGCTTCTTTCTATTTCCACCAAGCGCCATCATAATTCCTAGCTCTTCCTGCTTTCTCTTAAAGAAGATAAGGCTTGAGTAAAAAGTAAATGCCACACACCCAATACAAATAGCTGCGAAAATTCCAAAGGCTTGCTTACGGCTGTCCCCGCCTACTGGCAGAATGTTCATTACTGTAGGCGAGAATAAAAGAAGGGAGTATGCAGAGATGATGGTAACAGCGAAAATAATGCAAGCAAGATACAGGATGTATTCTGCTTTGTTGTTTTTACGAAGTTTTTCAAAAATCTTTTCCATTCTTATTCACCTTCTTTACTTGTTCATGCTGCGAATTCCATCGAGTAACGCGTCCTGGAATGCGATACGCTCACCAGGGTTCTTGATTTCGTTGAATACTGTTCCATCTTTTAAGAGAATAACTCTGTCACTGAAGGAAGCTGCAAAACTATCGTGAGTTACCATAAATATTGTGGTGTTCAATTTTTCTTTTGCTAAAAGAAAAGAATCAATAACACTTTTACTGGACTTTGAATCAAGGTTACCAGTGGGCTCGTCGGCCAGTAAGATAAGCGGGTCATTCATAAGTGCTCTGGCAACAGCGACACGTTGCTTCTCACCACCGGAGATTTCAGCCGGATATTTTGAAATAATGTGGCTGATGCCAAAGGTTTCACATAAGCTCTTTACCTTTTCTTTAGCTCCTAGCAGCATGGCAGGATCTTCACTGATTACTCTTGGTAAGATGATGTTGTCATGGACTGTAAGGCCGTCTAGAAGCATGAAATCCTGAAATACAAATCCCATATCTTTGTTACGAACCTTTGAAAGACTTTCTTCGGACAAAGAGCTAAGCTCCTTGCCACCTAATGTGATTTTTCCTGATTCATACCCGATATAACAGGAGATACAGTTTAAAAGTGTGCTTTTTCCGGAACCCGAAGGTCCCATAATGGATACAAACTCTCCTTTGTTTACATGGAAAGATATCCCTTTCAACACTTCATAATCGGTCTTTCCGATTTTGTAGCTTTTCATTAATGAGTCAACAATTAGCATATTCATCATCCTTTCTTGGCCCTAAGAATTAAGTTCTTTTTCATGTTTATCTGAATTTACTATATCACAATTTAATGAGATGTGATTTTGGCATGTAATTTTTGGATGGGAACAATGTAATTTTTGGTTATTCGATATGAAGTTTTACTTTTATGAGTCGTTTGTATATGGTAATATTAATTAAAAGATTAGGGTGTCAAAAGCACTTCCGAAAACTCGACCTCGTCAATTTGCACGACACCCTAATCATTATAGATAATTAAATGGAGGATGCTATGCTTCGTATTGGAATATGCGATGATGAAAGCGATGTAAGAGATTCCCTTCGCTTTCAGCTTGAAAAGATACTGGATGAGAAAACAGAAAAGATCGTGTATGAGTTTTCGGATGGAAAGGTAGCTTCTGAATGGATTAGGAAACATCCCGGAGAGATAGACCTTCTATTCCTTGATATAGAAATGCGCAAACAAAACGGAATGGAGACTGCCCGCCTCATTCGAGAAACTGATAAAAACATATCCTTTGCATTTGTCACAGGTTACACAGAGTACGTCTATGAAGGCTATCAAGTGGAGGCAATTGGCTACTTCATAAAGCCAATCACTCTATCGCAGCTTTCACCACTGATCAACAGAGTGAGAAAAAAACTGAGTGAAGACGACAGCAACGAAGCCTTTACATTTAAAAATGCTGATGGCACTTATCGTATTCCCAAGAATGACATTCTCTATTTTGAAAGTGATAAAAGACAGGTCCATGTAGTTACAAAATCACAGGACCACCTTATATACGCAAAGCTTGATACTCTTGAAAACGGAATAAAGGACGACTCATTTGTTCGTATCCATAACAGGTACCTTGTTAACAGCAGACATGTGGATTATATCGGGACAGATTCCCTTAGGATTCATTCAAAAGAGTTTCCGTTTAGCCGTTCCCACAAAAAGCTTGCAATACAAAGCCTCGCAAGAAAGTTACTAAAGGAGTAAAGAGTGAACGATTTTTAATCTTTCACTTGCGCAAAAATCATGCGCAGGAAAGGGGTAAACATGAGCGTTATTTACAGTAACATAGCTGCCCTGATTAGTGTACTATTCTGCTATCAGATAGTTGCATCATTTATGGTGATATCAGAAAAAAAGATTAAGAAAATAGCGTTATTTATAGCCTGTTTCTTACTTATTGGAATGATTATTTATGTGGGTGACTGGGGAAATATGCCTCCGACGTTTGTCCTTTTTATGCTTGCCCTTATCTGGGCTTGCGAAGGGTCTCTAAAAAAGAAAATCACTCTCGGTATAATAATCTCAAATGCCCCCTTTGCATTAAGCTGTCTTGCAGACTCATTTATGCGAAATTTTGGAAACAATCTAGCAGATATACTGATAGCAATTACGAAGCTTCTTTTTTGGCTCCTTCTATGGATTGTTGTAAAGAGGATGGCTATAGAAAAGACCTTTGAACTGCCGGGCAGATACTGGAACATACTGATACTCTTAGCGTGTACACCTTTTCTTACATTGCTCTCAATCATTCTTGTTCCTGAAATTGAAGAGCCGTTGCCTCCTTCTGCGGCTGCAACTATAATCTACATCCTTATCATCGTAATTCTTTCTGTCATAGGCCTTCTGTTTGCTGTATATGCTCTTTACAAGGTTTCCAAAATCGAAGAAAGTAAGTTGATTTTGGAAGTTAACGAAGCCTACTATCAGAACTTAGACAGTCAGATGTTCCAAATTAGAAAGTTTCGTCACGACATGGCAAACCACCTGCAGGTTATTTCAAATCTTCCCCCGGTGGAAGTGAGTGGCTATGTGAATAATCTTCTAAATGACAAAGCAATGGCAAAGCCTCTTGTGTTCTGCCGCGACTCGGTCTTGAATGCTGTTCTTTCTTCCAAGTCAGATATTATAGACAAAGAAAGTATCTTATTTGATTATGAGATTTCTCTTGATGAGGACATTCCTCTTTCAGACACCGACAAATGCGCGCTTCTAGGAAATCTTCTAGACAACGCGGTTGAAGGCTCTAGAAAAAACAGTGATGATAGAAAAGTCACTTTGAGAGTAAGATGTAACAAAGGATTATTTATTGTTAATATCAAGAATTCCTGTGACAAGGACATGACGGATTCTTTGGAAACTACGAAGAAGGATAAGGCCAACCACGGCCTGGGCCTTAAGTCGATTAATGATGTAGTGAAGCGTCACGGCGGCAGTATTGAGATTCAGCGTACGGGCGGGACTTTCGAGGTGTTTATTGTAATAAACGCGTCAGCAAAGTAAAAATAACTTTCTGTTTCACTGCACCCTTATCCACTTTATCACCTACGTTTCGCATTTTTATACACAGAAGGCCATTTCACATTTTTTACCCTTCAATACTAGCTGGATTAAGCAAGAAATCATAAATGTTCACTGTCAAAATACCATGTTCATCATAATGTGCCGGAACTATATCCTTTGTTATGACAATCTTCTTTAAGGAATCATCGATTTTTCTGAATGGTTAAATCGCACCTAATAAATACGACTTTCCACAACGCCTAATTCCTGTAATGACCTTAATTTGTCCTTCCCACTGGCAACTTATAATTTGCTTCAAGTATTTACCTCTTTTAATTTCCATGATAACATCTCCATTGAAAACTTTAGCCGTATTGGGCTTAACTTTTTATTTAATATATACTATTACTATTAATCTTTGAATATTAATTGAAAACTTTTGTCGTACTAGGTTTAATACCCCCTGCTACTTTTCTCGCCTAATGTCCATGTAATCCCTGGAAGTGGTCTATTCCTCGAAAATCATTTAACTAAAAGTATGGGGTATATGATAGCTTTATTATACATCGTATTTAAATGGGTATTCAAAAATATATGGCCCATATTATCTTAATCTCTCATCTCATCCTCGATCTTACTAACCAAAGATAAATCTGCTGGCAACCATTGAACTGAATATAGTTTGTCCTTTGTGAGCCATTTAGCTGCTTCTGCTTCTTTGAGCACTAACTCTCCTCTTTTAACTTCTGCCCAAAAACAATCCATTGATAAATGAAAAGTAGGATAATCATACTCTATCGTATCAAGCAAATACCCTATAGAAATTTCTGTATCAAGTTCCTCCTGGATTTCACGTGCCAAAGCCTGCTCTGGAGTTTCTCCCGGCTCTATCTTACCTCCAGGAAATTCCCAACCGCCTTTAAATTCGCCATATCCCCTGGCTGTTGCAAATATTTTATTTTTTTCTTTCATACTGTCACAAATAATTGCTGCAACTACTTTTACTGTTTTCATGTTTATTCTCCTACGGCAATATCTTCATTGGTAAAATAATCATATAAGTCTTCTCTTGCTGGTACATCTAAAACATATCTGAATTCTAATACAGTATCATTTGTATCTTCTCGATATACTTCTTTTGCGACCCCATATATATGCATTTCACCCATAAAATAATAATCAGTATCTTTTTTATCTTTCTGTAAAAACAAATAAATCAAAGTGTCTTTATTATAAAAGTACGTTAGCTCCCTAGAATCTTCCTTTCTTTTTTCGTTTTTATATCCTCTTCCTGGTTTAGATGTAGATATAAAATTTGCATTTCCTTCAAATCGATCCTTATATTTCTGGGTGTCTGCTATATCTTCATCTTTTCTATATGTAATATAAATTGGAAGGGTCTTAGTTTGCTCATCATAAAAATATCCACCGATATTCTGCGGATTCACATTTTTATCCCAATTAAGTAACCTACATACATCACTTTTACTATAATTTTGATAAAGCACAAAATCCGTGTCTTTATATTTATTATGGTCAACATTTCTCTTATATCGATAAATGCCATAATCCAATAGTTCTAGTATAAGCTTTACAAAAATCTTATTTTTTAATTGTGTTGTAAAGGAATCGGTCACTTGTAACTCCTCATTCTCCTTTTTCACAAAAATACTTTGACTATATTTTTTCTTTTGTGTCTCTGCAGGTAAAAAATCATTTGATAGCACTTTTACAACATTATTGATTTTTCTGTCAGACACACATGTCGTATATTCTTCTCTAAGCGCAGAAATATATTTTTCAATTCCAATACTGGAATATGCAATTAACCGCTTTAATAATTCTAGTTCCTCAATACGTTTACCATCCGCAATTTTCTGTGATACACATTGAAGCATCTCTTCTTGTGCAGAATTTAGCGAATCTTTGTATTCATAATCTGACTCATATTTTTTCAAAAAAGTATAATAAGATCTCAAGTTCTCATTTTCAAAAATACACGTCATATCAACGGAATTATTCTCATCAAAATCTATATAACTTGGAATTCTTCCCAATTTATTCTTTAAGCACTTATATTCATATTTTATATCTTCAACTTTATTAATATTAGATTGATCAATATTTCTATATATACGTTCTTTAACTATTTGCTCAAAATGAACACTAGAACACCCCGGTATTAATCTGGTTCCTTCAGCCACATAGGTTCTTAACACTTCTTTGTTTCTACTTCTATCACCAGATAATGCCATTGGAATCAAATAATTCTTTGTGTAATTTCCAATAAAGTCAATGACTACTACATATTCCTTATCATCTGCTTTTCTTAAACCTCTCCCAATCTGCTGAATAAAAATAATTGAAGATTCTGTAGGTCTTAACATTACAACCTGATTAACTTCAGGAATATCTACACCTTCATTGAATATTCCACAGGTTAATATATAATCCAGATTATCATGTCTTGTATCATCTACAAGCCTACTTATTGCTTCTAATCTCTCATCATCATTGCTTCCACCATCTAAATATAAGGTCCGATATAATGAACCGTCTGGTTTTGTTCTCTGGTTTAATTTTATCGATAACTCATGAGCTTCTTTTAATGTTCTACAGAACATTAATCCTTTCACCCGCTTGCCTGAGTATCCATAATATTCAATCTGCTCTACAATATGGTTTACTCTTTCATCACTTGTTAATCGGCTGAAGTTCTCCAGATCCCCATCTGCATCTTCGATACACCTACCTTCAACCTCGATATCTGAAATTCCATAATAATGAAATGGGCAAAGTAAATCGTACTCCATGGCTTGTTTAAGTCTTATATCACAGGCTATATTATGTTCAAATAACTCATATATATCTTTTCCATCTGGTCTATCCGGTGTTGCTGTCATTCCAAGCCAAAACTCTGGCGTGAAATAATCCATAATTTTTGCATAGCTATTTGTTGCTGCATGATGAACCTCATCGATTACAATGGTAGAAAACTCATCTTTTTCAAATTTTAATAAATACTCATTTTTAGACATCATTGTAATCATGGCAAATACAAAGTCTGCATCTTTTATTTCTTCAAGTTCCTTTTCATTTCCAGAAAAAATAGCCATTTTATAGTTTTTACCAAATACTTTTGCATAACTCTTTTTTGCCTGCTTTAAAATTTGTTCTCTATGAACTAAAAACAGCACTTTTGTAGGACGCTTTAACGCATCTCTAAGTCCAAATGCAGATGCATATGTTTTTCCTGTTCCTGTGGCAGAGATAAGCAGCGCTCTTGTTTCCCCATCTTCCTGAATTCTTGCCAATTTTCTGCAAAACTTCCGTTGCATTTCATTTGGTTGAAGTCTATATTGCTCAAAACTTACAATATCTTCCTGACGAGCAACTTCCTTCTGCTTTTTTATTTGCTCATATTCTTTAGTGTAGTCGCCAATAAACTGTTCATATATGTTGCCCACATTCCATAAATTATTAAATTCCGACATAATAGAATGCTGATATTCTCCATCCGCTGTCGATATGACTTTGGTATTCCACTCCTTATTATACATGAGTGCAGATTGTGTAAGATTAGAGCTACCAACAATATAACGATATGATTCTCCATTTTTAAACAGATATCCTTTGGTATGAAAACCTGCTCCACTCCCTTTCGTTCTGTACATTCGAACTTCTATATTCCCAAGACTATGAATTTTTTTAAGTGCCTTAGGATCTGTGAAAAACAAATAATCTGTTGTAAGAAGTTTCCCCTTTATTCCGCGCTTTTTCAAATCCTTAAATATCTGCAAAAAAGGCACAATACCACCTTCATTCACAAATGCAACACTAAAGAAAAATTCATCACAGTTTTCCAATTCTACTTCAATAGCTGAAAATACTTTTTTCCCCTCTTTGTAATCGTTATAAACTAACTGCGGCTTATAAGCCAAGTTAGACGTAATAGTAGCATCTATAAATGCTGTCTCCATTCCATCTTTCATTTGTTGAATAACTTTGCTCTTGTCCATCTGTACATTACTCATATTATCCACCTCACTTGTCCTGCGTTACTTAATAAACTCTATCATATTAGTACTCCTTATACTTCAGATTATTTCCCTAAATCTTATCACTAGATACTTCACAGCAAGTTGGTATTTTATCCTCTTTCAATTTTATTATGTACCTACATTATTCCACGCTTAACAAATAAACTGATTCCAGATTTCATATCCCTGCCGCCTTGCAGAATCATACACTGGTCTCATGTTTTTCTCCAAAATAGAATAGAATTCATCCTTTGAATTACCTTTACGGTATAGTTCTTGATTCGCCCATATCGAATGCAAATTATCCCGGTAACAAGCCTTATAAAGTTTGCGAATTCTTTCTTTCTCATGTACCAGTCTATACATTGAATATTGATTGCTTGCAAATCTTTCAAAAAATGGATTCCAACAAGGTAGCTTATTGCTCTTAGAAGAATTCAGAGAAGAATCCATTGGCATCAAGTTCCACAGCTCGTCATTCATTACAAAGGACCATGGTATAAAATGATCTACATCATAAGATTCTCTCTCTATTGGTTTATCCTTAAACACGTCTATAACCGGCTGGAGTTCAAAGATGCTTTCCCATAGATATCTGACATGAGTAAGCTTCCTCATTTTCTCATCCAAAGGAGCTAATTTATATACAAGTCCAGGAACTTCCGGGTTATTATTCTGAAGCCATTTTACTTTCTCCAACTGGATCCATCCCAGTATAGCTACAGTATTGTCTTGTATCATTTGAATCCACGCATCATTGAATCGAATTTTCCTCTTCAATCCACTTTCTCTTCCAAATATATAAGGCAACAATATTGATGTTTGATTGATGCGGTTATAATACTCCATCATTCTTCCGGCACTGCTGTCCAAGCTGATGTGATCTGTACCACGATTAGCAAAACCTGATAAGGCTTTGATTGGAACATTTTTTGTAAGTTCCATTTTCTCTGTATGTAGTTCCTTATCATATTTCTGTATCTGATTTATAATTTCAATCTTTGACGCATTATTCTGTAAATCACTTAGTGTATGGAGCTTGATCACCGCCTTTTCTAGATTATCCCTAACCTGACCATCTCCATAGAATCCGCTTAAATGCACATGAAATTCAAGAACTGAATACCAGGCGTTAGCAATCATCTCATTAATAATTTCATCATAGGTTGCCTCGATCTTGTTCTCAGAAATAAGCTGAACAATAGCTTCAAGCCAATAGAACTTGTAGCAATAGGATGGATCTTTCATCATTTTTGAGAATCCTTCAATATCTAATGTGTTGTAATAATTTTTATCGATTGTCAGTTCAGCCATTTCTTCTCACCTCGATTTCTTGACCGCTCCTAGGATTACTCAAAATCTATGTATACTTAAGGTTCTTTCCTTTTATCTTTTCCACAGGGTGTTTCTGCGTGTTTTTCGCTATTTTATGGTCCATGCACAGATCTACAACGCCCCTCAATGTATAAATATAATTACTTTAACAATATCATAGTTTTGGCAAAAGAAAAAGACCAATAGCATTTATCTATTGATCTTTTTAGTCAATTATCTTTCTTTTCTCAAATCTTGAAGCAAATGTGTGGCGAAATATGAGGCAGGAAAATCTCGGCAATATAACAGGTTTTCTTTTCTGTTTCTTAGCTTTAATTTCTTCCTGTGCATTATGTGCATCTACGATACGCTTAATGGCTATGTTCACTGCTGCCGAATTATGAGGAAGCCCAATTGCTTCTCCAATTCTACAACCCGTATCAAGTAACAGCATAAAGAACGGATACCAACTGTAAAAATATACCACTACATACTGCTTGTTTGGAGATTTAAAACAGGACATGCAGTTTAGACGATATCTAAGCAAAGGCACATCAAATGACCTGGCAGAAAATGTGCTTCTTGCTATGGCGAGAAACATAAACAAACTACATAATAAGAAATGTTTACGGTCTTTTAATTATTAATGTTTGATTGATTTCCCTTTCAAAAAAACCTCTCTCACTCTTAATTCTTCATCCAGTAATACTAAATTAGCAACTTTTCCAGGAGTTATACTTCCATATTGATTGTAAATACCAATGGCTTTTGCCGGATTTACAGCAGCACTTTTTATCGCTTGTTCCAAGGAGATACCCATTTCCTTCACACAAACTCTGACGCAATCCATTAGATTTGATGCAGAACCAGCTAATGTTCCATCATTTAATAATGCTGTTTTTCCTGTTACAGTAACACTTTGACCTCCAAGAGAGTATTTTCCATCCTCCATTCCGGTAGCCATCATGCTGTCACTAATTAGTACCACCCGGTCTGAGCCAAAGATGCGAAACGTATTCTTTACCACTGCCGGATGAATATGAATACCATCACAAATTAACTCAACCGTGCAGGTATCGGAATCGCTTGCAGCTCCTACTACGCCGGGATTTCGGTGATTATAAGTAGGCATTGCATTATATAAATGAGTCACATGAGAGGCTCCCATATCCAACGCATTCTTTGCACATTCATAGTCTGCAGTAGTATGTGCGATGGAAATAACAACCTCATCTTTCACTTCCTTAATAAATTCAGAAGCACCTTTTATCTCTGGCGCAATGGAAACCAGTTTAAACATATAACCAGAAACATCCTGTAATTTATAATATAATTCTACACTTGGTGCCATAATATATGCCTCGTTCTGTGCTCCCTTTTTCTCTTTTGAAATAAATGGACCTTCCATATTAATTCCAACAAGAGTAGAACCAGCTTCATTTTTATAAGTAGCTGCAGCATGAGCAATCTGAAGCAGTGTCTCTTCTGACATAGTCATGGTAGCTGGGCATATGGTAGTAATTCCATTCTTGGCTTCATAGTCCGCCATTGCAGAAATTGCCTCTACCGTACCATCACAAAAATCATATCCGACACAACCGTGAAAATGAATATCCGTTAGTCCAGGAACCGCATACAATCCTTTCGCATCCAATACTTCATTACTGCTTCCATTTACTGCAAACAAATCATTTTCTATCCAGATATCCTGTTCTTGAAAAGTACCTTCTTCGGTAAATACCTTCGCGTTTTTTATTATCATTTTAGCCCTCCTTCCAGTAATCCACGATTCTAATCTAATAAAGAGGAATAACTAGTATATTTTAAACAGTTGAATCTACTGTTCATTAATCTTTGATAATGCTGCTTCATCACCAATTAAAATTACATTGCTATGCATTTGTAAAATAGATGCAGGCACTTCTGGAGTCACTTCACCAGTGAATGCTTTCTTTACAATATCTGCTTTATCTTCTCCATTGGCAATAACCAAAATTGTTTTGGCCTGAAGTATAGTCTTAATTCCCATTGTGTAAGCATATCTTGGTACATCTTCTTTATTCTCAAACAAACGCGCATTTGCATCGATGGTATTCTGACTTAACTCAACTAAATGAGTTTCCTTATCATATGCAGTATTGGGTTCATTAAATCCAATATGTCCATTGTGACCCAAACCCAATAATTGCAAATCAATTCCACCTAACTTCTGAATTAACCTATTGTATCTTTGACATTCTTCTTCATCATCTTTGGCCAAACCATTTAATATATTTGTATTTTCCATCTTTACATTAACATTATGAAATAGATTTGTATTCATAAAATATCGGTAACTTTGATTATTTTCACCGCTAAGTCCCTTGTATTCATCAAGATTGACTGTTTTTACTTCTGAAAAGTCCAAATCTCCTTTCTTATACCATTCAATTAACTGTTGATATGTACCAATTGGTGTTGATCCGGTTGCCAGTCCGAGCACACAATTTGGCTTCATTATTATTTGCGCTGATATAATATTAGCTGCTTTTCTGCTTAAATCTTTGTAGTCTTTTGCGCAATAAATCCTCATAAAATCTCTCCTATTCGTTTTAAAAAAGCAGAGTCTCCTGTTCTACCATTTACTCTATTTTATCTAGCATCGTAATCCTTTGTATCTATTGACTAAAATACTTGGTTAATATGTTCAATGTTCTCTCTGAGTACTCATATAATGAAATATAAAACATCTCTTTACCAATTAGAATATTGTCATATGGATTTCTAAGAGATACCAATGCTGTTGCAATAGTGGTATCATCAATTATTTCCAACAGTTTTCTCTGTCCTTGATATAAATGTGCATTTAACGTACCTGTCACTACAGAGGTTCTTCCCATAATCATTTTTTTAACATAATCAAGCTCTTCCTTGGTAGGGTCAAGACTACAAACAATCCCTGTTCCATGATATTTTGACGTCATAAAATCAGAAAAATTTGGTTCTGTATTAATCTGGTTAGAAACCAATGTAGTTCTAGAAGGAGCTATTCCTATAAATAACGGGTTATCTCCAAGATAAAATTTATCCTTCGCTGCCTCAAGCGGAAAAATTGTTTTTTCAAGAAACTCCTCTGCAAATTTTACTTGTTCATCAGTACCTGCTTCCTCTGCATTCACATCCTGTCCGCATGAAAGCATTTCTTTTGCTGCAAGAATCCGTGTTACTGCCTTATCAATTCTATCTACAGAGAGTTTATGTTCTTCAACCGCTTTCTTTACTGCGCTTACAGCCCTTTTCACAAGGGAACTCGTATGTGATATAAAGATCAGATCTATTCCTGCTTCAAGGGCCGCAACAACATTTTCCTCTATTGTGCCAAACTGATTCATAGCATTCATCTCCATGCAATCTGAAACAATAATCCCTCTATAACCTAATGTATTTCTAAGATAATCAGTAATTACAGGTTTTGATATCGTACATGGTATACGTCTTGGCTCCAGTGTAGGCACCACCACATGTGCAATCGTAATTGCAGGCAGTTTCTTTCTTAATTTAATAAACGGAAATAATTCCCGATTCTCTAATTCATCCATTGTTCTTTCAATTGCTGGTAATCCTAGATGAGAATCTACATCTGTATCACCATGACCAGGAAAATGTTTCCCACTACATAAAATTCCCTCTTCATTATAACCTATTACAGCACTTTCTCCAAATTTAACTACATCTTCTCTTGTTTCTCCAAAACTTCTTACTCCTATTACGGGATTATTAATATTACTATTGATATCAAGCACAGGAGCCAGATTCATATTTACTCCAAGCGCTCTTAGCTGTCTTCCAGTAATCCTAGCTCCCTGATAAATGAGTTCTTTATCATTTGCAGCTGCCTGTGCCATCGCCGACGGCATAATTGCAGTATCTTTTGGAAGTCTTGTTACCACTCCGCCTTCTTCATCTATACTAATAATTGGAATAATACCAGTTGTACTGATAATTTCTTTCTGTAATAGGCGGTTTAATCCAGCCATTTGATTCTTATCTGAAACATTATGAGAGAACAGTATTACATTTCCAACCTTTTCTTCTCTTACAAGCGAAAGAAACTCTTGTGAAGGTTCCTTACCTGGAAATCCCGTTACAAATAACTGCCCTATTTTTTCATCCAGCGTTAAAGCTTCCATTTTCTTATTCATGCTTTTCCCAGCTTTCCATTGATCTACTCATATTTATGATATGACTGTTTTTTTCTTTTAAAATCTAAACTATCCTTTTCTAATTCGTTTAATAGTTTCTCTAATGTTACATTTTGATCTAATATCCTTGAGCCACCAAATAATAATTCAATAAACTTTCTTCCTCCTTCTTTAT
The DNA here is from genome assembly GCA_023443225.1 of Bacillota bacterium. Lineage (GTDB taxonomy): Bacteria > Bacillota > Clostridia > Lachnospirales > Lachnospiraceae > Anaerocolumna. Next base: position 20,565 of record JAEZVF010000117.1, on the reverse strand, counting down.
ATGGCGGAAGAAAACTAAAGTTTTCTGGATAACAGTCACGTATCGTATACAAAAGTGTAATTCCTGTTCTGACTGATTCAACCTGTTGAAAATTTGTAATATGTATATGTACGCCTTCACATGCTTCTTTTTCGTATTTTGAACAATATGGAGTAAAATAGAACGGAGAAAAAATAACACCTGGCAGCTTCTTATCATTCATAAGTTTGGACAATTTGTATCCATCCACATAAGGTGCTCCAATAATTTCAAACGGAGCAGAAGTCCCTCTTCCTTCAGATAAATTCGTTCCTTCAAAAAGACAGGTTCCGGGATATAAAAGCGCAGTTTCAAACCTTGGCATTCCTAGACTTGGCATTACCCATATAGAACCAGTGTCTGGAAACAACATTTTCCTTTTCCAGCCTTCCACGGGAATAATTTGGAGTGGAAATGTAAAATGCTTTTCACTATACATCATAGAAGCAAGCTCTCCAACGGTTAAACCATACCTCATACAGATTGGATATGCTCCGACAAAACTTTCATAATTTTCATCAAGTATGTTGCCTTCCACAAAATCTCCCAATGGATTATAGCGATCTAATATAATCAGTTCTTTTTTATACGTTTCACATTCCTGCATTGTATAGTACATGGTAGATATAAAGGTATAATACCTAGTTCCTACATCCTGAATGTCATATACAACAGAATCTACCATATCAAGCATTTCTTTGGTGATTCTTTTCGAGTCATTCCGATAAAGACTATATACTGGAACTTGTGTATATTTATCTGTATAAGAGTCTACCTGACCACCCGCTTCCACGTTACCACGCAAGCCATGTTCCGGACTAAATAATGCAGTAAGATGATAGCTGGCATTCAGACAATCAATTGTAGACGCTAGATTTCTGTCAACTCCTGATATAGATGTAATCAGACCAAGGCGTTTTCCCTTTAGAAGTGAATCATACTGTTTTATACAGTCAACTCCATTTTTAACCATTACTTTCACCTCTTCTCTAAAATTTCTGTAACACAAGCTTCTTATCTTCTTCATTTACCATAAAGCATTCTGCATATTCTTTTCTTGCCAGGCAACCGTTGCATCTCATAAGATGTGAATAATATTCCATATAAGGAAAACTTGGACTATTTATAGCAAACCAGTGTTCTTTTATTACTTTCTGCCAGAGTTCAAATCCCTCATGACTTACTTCCATATAAATAAAAGGCACAAAATTCGAAGAGTCTTCCCAGTTTTGTGCATAATATGGTCCTTTCGCAAAATGTGCCGATCTTTTTCTCTCAAGTCCAGGCAACCCAGCCAAAAACTGTGCATCTTTAACAATTCGGTGTGTCAGCTCATGATCCTTATGCACACTGTATTTCCAGTGAGTCATCAGCGCCTCCGGACAATACTCCCTGATTACATCGCATAATTCCATCCTCACCTCTTTATTATCTGGAAGTTCTCCATCCACATAAGGGAAAATGATCGCCTCACCACCAAGCAACTCCGCAAACCGAACAGCCTCTTTTTCTTTCTGCTTTCGGTAATCCGATACTGACAAATGCGGCGGATTGCCTCTTTCCCCTCCTGTTAATGCTACTGTTACAATTTTATAACCTTGTAGTGCATAGGTTGCCAAAACTCCGCCACAGGTAAGTTCTGCATCTCCTACATGCCCACCAATTGCCATTATTACTTTCTGCATATTCTCTCCTTACAGTTTTTTTCTCATATCTGCAAAAGTTCTTACTACCACAAATCCAGCTGACTCATAAATATTTCTGGCAGGGTTATTCTCTCCGGTAAATAAAGTCATATAAGAAGCACCCATTTCTTTTAATTCTTTACACAATGTGCAAAATAAGACCGTTGCTATTCCTTTTCCCCGATATGCTGCATCAATTCCAATTCCAGCAAAATATCCTCTTCCATTGGATTCTACATCCAATGGACCAGTAAAGCCACATACAGCCCCCATATAAACAGGAACCAGTATCGGTCTTCCACCTTCATCAACTGATTTTTCTAGCAGGATATCCTTTAACCACATTGGATTCTTAAATCCCTCTATTAATTCTTTCATATTACTATGAATCTTTCTATCATATATCTCAAATGAAATTCCATTCTTGCGTAAATTTTCTTTTTTCTCTTCTACTATTATTCTATGTTCATAATCTGATAAAGAAAGGTAATAACAGTTTTGAATAGCAAAATCCTCATAGCCACATGATTTAAAAAATAAATATGCTCCAGATTCCATATCAACACCAGGTATATTAGGATGATTGGCATTTTCCCCTGGAATACGCCATGAAAACATAATGGGGTTAAAAAAAGATAATTCAATTGACTGAAAACCACCCACAGAAATGAGTTTTTCTTCCATCAATTTCAAGATACTTTTTCCTATGCCTTTTCTCCGATGTTTTTGTTCCACTACAATCAAAGTAATAAATGCTTTTCCTGTTTTATAGTCAATGCAACCCGAAGCAAATGCTTTTCCATCTTTCTCCATAATATGTATGCTGTCCATATTTTCTCGTTTAATAAAAAGCTTATCCTGAAATTCAGAAATATCCATTGACTCAAATAGACATTCACCTAGTCTTATTGACTGCATATATAAATTGTATATTATTTTTATATCTATTTCATTTTCTACAGCATAAAAATCCATATGATTCAAACCTTTCTCAAAATTTTATACTAGATCTGAGAACATAAATTTTATATAAAAAACTGTGGCAAATATTCTTTATGAGCCTCTAATAATTCATCTAATACTATCTTTGCTGTCTTTTGAGACATCACAAGTGGATTAATCATAAGCGCAAGCAATGCTTTCTTCTTATCTCCAGTTACTGCTGCATCACTTCCAGCCGTTTCAAAAGATTTAATTTGCTGAACGAGCCCATTGACTGCCTTCGGAAGACTTCCCACTTTAACCGGAATCGGTCCGTCTTTTGTAATCCTGCAACTTACTTCTACGGCCTCATCTGCATTAAAATTATCGATAGCGCTACCATTTACTGTATTAACAACCTGAATATCTCCCTTATCATTATAAAGTGAGTTAATCAAATTACATGCTGCATCACTGTAATATGCACCACCACGTTCTTCCAGAAGTTTTGGTTTTTCGCGCAATTCAGGATCTCTATATAATTTAAACAAGTTATCTTCTACTTCTTTTACAAATTCAGCACGTACTTTGTGTTCCTTAAATTTTTCCAATGCTTCTTCTAGATATTCCTTTGTCATGTAAAAATATCTATGATAAGAACAAGGTAGAACACCAAGTGCTTCTAGAAAGTCCGGATCCCACGATACCCCTTTTATATTTTTTACTGTTTGATCGCCCCATTTTTTTATAGCATCTTTTGTCACATCTTTTCCATCTATTTCAACCTTAGTGGCAAAAACCATATGATTAAGTCCACCAAATGTTACTTGCACTTCTTCCATTTTTCGTTCCATTAGGTCTGCAATTGCTTTATGCATTCCTATTGGTACATTACAAAGACCTATTATTTTCTTAAAAGAGGTATACCGATTTATTCCTTCCATTACCATACCTACTGGATTAGTAAAATTAATTAGCCATGCATCCGGGCAAATTTCCTGAATATCTTTACATATATCCATAATAACCGGAATAGTACGCATTCCCTTAAAAAGTCCTCCAGCTCCATTCGTTTCCTGTCCAAGAATACCATGAGAAAGTGGTATTCTTTCATCTTTAATTCTTGCCTGAAGCTGTCCAACACGAAGCTGAGTGGTTACAAAATCAGCCCCTTTTAAAGCTTCTCTTCTATTGAGTGTTGTATATATTTCCATAGGAATTTCAGCTTTTTTTACCATGCGTCTTGCTAGACCGGCCACAGTCTCCATTTTTTCTTTTCCTTCTTCCACATCAACTAGCCATAATTCTTTTACCGGAAGTGTATCATAGCGCTTGATAAAACCTTCCACAAGTTCTGGGGTATAACTAGAACCTCCGCCAATTGTTACAATTTTAACATTTTTAATCATAACCATTATCCCTCCTGTTCTGCTCCAGCCATAAATAAAGTGCACCAATCTGTCCTGCTTGATTTCCCATCTGGCAGCCGGATATCCTAGTATATTGTTTCAGATGAGGATATAATTGATAGACAGTATCCTCCATATCTTTTATAAATTGAGGCTCGTGACTGATGCCTCCGCCAATTAACACCATTTCGGGATCTATAATCATCGCCATATTTCCTACCGTAGTAGCAGCCTGATAAATCCACGTTTTATAAATAGATGCAATCACTGGATTGCAAAGATGTCCAAATACATATCTGCCATCCACTTCTTCTCCTATCGCCTCTGATACCTTTTTCACAAGAACAGAGGTTGCACCAGCACTTTCTCCATTTATTTGTTCATTATCCTTCGTGTAACCAAGTAACATAAGTCCAGCCTCGCCAGCCTTATAATGCTGTCCACGGAACAATTTATTATTTATTACGATTGCACCGCCAATTCCCGTTCCAAATGTCAGCAGGCAAAAATCTGTTATATTCTTTGCCGCACCACATACCATTTCCCCCAGTGCAGCGCAATTACTGTCATTTTCAAGTATTACTGGAACTTCTGCGATCATTTCTAATTCTTTCTTCAGATTATATGCCCGAAATCTTTCTCCCACACTAAAATCAGTATTTTCTCCTGTTTCTGGATTAATAAATCCCGCAATACAAGCTGCAATTCCATTTATAGTATCTTTATATTTTACTGCAATTGATTTTACTTGTTCTAAGAACTTTTGCGGTTCTTTTTCAGTTGCCAATTTACCCTCTTCTAATATTTTATAGGAATTATCCATCAAACTGTATTTAATAAATGTACCACCAATATCAATTGTAAGATAATGTTTCATAATCTCTTTCCTTCCTTCTCTTTTCGTAAAAGACATAAAGCCCCTGCTGCAGCTTCAATGGTAGATTCAACTATTTGCATTTCTTTATATTCACTCATAATTTTATCTCTTACCATGGAATTTATTCTCTTATTATTGATTAAAACACTCCCTGAAAAAACCAGATTACGTTCATCTGGAAGTTTTCTTTTTACTGCATGAAACAATTGATATAACTCATCAACACTTTTTTCTTCAATTTTAAGCGCAACCGTATCTCCCATGAAAATTGCCTTTTCTAACAGTAATGCCAAGCCAGCTATTTCTTTCTTGGTTCTGCCTTCTTGATATAGGTATTTCATTAACTCTTCCATACTGTTGATTCCCAATTTTTCTAACAGCAGATTCTTTAATTTTGTATCATTACTGCGACCGTCTTCTGCTCTGACTACTGCTATTAAGATATCTCTGGCTATTGCGTAACCACTTCCTGCATCATCTACTAGATGCCCATAACCTCCAGCTCGTACACTGTTATCATTCCTATCTTTTCCGTAACATATGGAACCAGTTCCTGCAATTAAAATGATTCCATGACAGCTAGGAAAGGAAGCTGCAAGAGCTGTTTCATGATCTCCGTATAGATAAACCGGGCAGTGGTAACCATTTATTTGCATTTCCTTTTTAAGAAAAATCGACACGGAACAATTGCTGATTCCTGCTGCACCAATTCCCAATCCTTCGCATTCCTCCGGATTATAGCCCTTGCTTTTTAATGTTTCAATAATGTAAGATAATGTATCGCGAGTCTTTTGTTCACCCTGACCATTTAAATTAAAAGCACCCGCATAAAATTGATCCTTTACATTTCCCAGCAGGTCAGATATGCAAATTACCGTTTTTGTTCCACCGCCATCCATTCCTACAATATGTCTCATTCTCTCTTTCCTTTCGATACCTTATGTATAAAATTATTATCCTTTCACCGCACCAACCGTTACACCTTCCAAAAAATATTTTTGTAAAGAAAAAAATAAAATAAACATTGGAAGTGCAGATATAGTAGCTCCTGCCATCATTGGAGCAAAATAAGTTGTATTTGCAAAGCTGAAGTTCTTTAGACCAACCTGAATTGTCTGCATTGCTTCTGAATTACATACCAGAAATGGCCAGAAAAATGTGTTCCACTCTCCAAGAAACGTCATAATTGCCATAACCGAGAGAATCGTCTTTGACAAGGGAGCAACAATTTTCCAAACGATAACTGGTTGGCTGCATCCTTCTATTTTTGCTGACTCTATAATAGAAGTCGGTAAAGAAGAGAAGAATTGCTTAGCAAGAAAAACGTTATAACAGGTTACCAAAGTAGGTGCAGCCAAAGCAACATAGGTATCCTGTATTTTTAATACATTAACCACAAGTATATATAGTGGAACCTGCGTAACCTGATAAGGTACCATCATTGCCACCAGCAATAGAAAAAAGAATACCTTGCATCCAGGAAAACGTAGTTTTGCAAATGCATATCCAGCAAAACTAGCAAAAACTACGTTAGAAATTGTAACCGCGCTTGCTATAATCAATGAATTGAAAATCCATCTTAAGGAATATTTGCTATAATCAAAGAAAAATTTGTAAGAAGCCAGTGTAAACTTCTTTGGTACTAACGAATAACTGGCTCCTCCTGCCTCCGTCGGTGTTCCGAATGAAGACACTATCATATAATAAATGGGGAACAGCGTAATTAGGGCAATAGCAAGTAATACGAATGCAATTAATATATTTCTAATACATTCAATATGTTTTTGCTTACTTCCATATTTTTTAAACAGACCCATATATTTACACCTCCTTCTTAATATTCAACATCATTTGAAGTTAATCTAAACTGAAGTATTGCAAACACTGCAATTATAGCAGCAAGAATTAATGCCTGTGCACAAGCTTCACCATATTCAAAATATTTAAATGCCCGGTTAAATATTAATAATCCTGCCATTGTTGTCTGATTATCCGGTCCTCCACCTGTCATTAAGTATGCATTCTGAAAAGACTGGAATCCATTAATTACACTCGTTATTGTTAAAAATATTGTTGTTGGTTTGACTAATGGCCAAACAACATAGCGAATCTTTTGAAAGAAATTGGATCCATCCATATCTGCAGCTTCATAAAAAGTAGGATCAATCCCAAGTAGAGCTGCTATATATATGATAATATTGCCTCCTAGCCCAGCAAACACTGCCATAATAATTAAGGATGCCATTGCTGTTTTTCCACTTCCTAACCAATTCTGGTTCGATGTACCGAATATTTTGAGAACGCTATTTAACAATCCGGAAGGCATTGGATCATAAATCCATTTCCATACAAAGGACAATGCTACTCCAGAAGCAATTGCTGGAAGATAAAAAGCCGCTTTAAAAACTGTCTGTATCCATTTCCTAAATGGTACTATCAAAATCGAAATGGTAAACGATGCCAATATAGCTATTGGAACTGTTATTACAGTATATACAAATGTATTTTTTAAAGCTTTATAAAATAATTCACTTTTAAAAGTATTGATATAATTATCAAAGTCAACCCATTCTGAACCCAGCGGCCGATACTTTTGAAAACTTGTTATTGCTGCCGCAATCACCGGATACAAGGTAAAAATGGTAAAAGTACACAATGGCACAAGAATGAATACATATGCCCATATTGTTTCTTTTCTAACTTTTTTCATAAACTGATCCCCCCGTTTCTTCTAGGTTAGTGTAAAGTATTTTACACTAATTTTTTATTTGAACCCTCTTCCTTAGACCTCATCCTTATTAATTTTGTAAACCATTAAACGAAATAGAGGAGTTCAGTAAAGCCGGAAATATGCCTGCTAAATGGATTCTTCTAATCAGACTTGGACAGCAGACTATTCTGAATATGCAACAGTCCTCGACTTCAGCCATTCAATAATCTGTTCCTAGATTAATGAGCCAGAGGCATCAGCCACCGGAAGTTCACTTCCGGCTTGACCTTGAATATATCAAAAAGCAATGCTACAATGCTGTGAAAACGACGGTAAGAACTATCTGTTACTGTGTTACTTCGCCGTCTGTATAATTTTCAGAGCATTGCTTTTTGATGCACTCAAGGTTGGCGAATGCTGCCACCACCTACGTAAACAACATCCGATTAACCGGCTGTACAATATTGCGCTTCTGCAGGCTTTCACCTGCAGAAGCCTAATTAGTATTATTTCACGCAACCATCCTCACCAAAAACATAATGTCCGGCTTCAACTATTGCCTCGTACATTTCCTCAGGAGTAACCTCTCCAGCTAACAACCCTTGGAATTTCGGTACAATTACTTCATCTTCAATTTGTATTGCTTTCGCACCTATATCAGCAGGTATGTCTGGTCTTGCTAAAACCACTTGTTTTGTCAAACGTTCTACTTCTTTTGTATTATCTTCATTTTTGTTCTCTATAGCAGGAAGTTTATCGTATTCTGTACGTCCAGAATTACATATTGGCTTCAGATACAACTCTTGGCATGTCTCTGCTGCACGTTTCCCACTAGCAAGATAATACGCTACTTTTGCAACATTTTTAAGATGTTGCTCATTCGGATCTTTTTCACCAGTAAGACAGATGTATCCATCTACTGCGCCCTGTGCCTGTTGCTCTCCGCCTTCAAATACAGGAACAGGAAGTACTATGTAATCTAGTGGGATACTATTTTCCACTGCGTCTCCACTTTTTGCTTCCAGTAATTTTGTATTTTCACTTGCTGATCTTTCAAAAGAAGAAAGTCCTTTTCCGGTAATCATTGTCTGTCCTGTCAATAACATATTCCAACGTTTACCTGCATCGATAGAACTTAATTCTTTTGGCATGGAACCATCATCAATTAATGCCCTTAAATCCTTTAAGAAATCAAGCATTTTCGGATCTGTGTAAGCATACTTAAGATCTTTGTCAAATGCGGATGGCATTCCTGCATTTTTTACAAATATACTAAAATAGTCTCTTGCTGCAACTCCTGAACAGGCAAATAGAAAACCATACGTTTTATAATTATCCCCATCTTTTACTACACCTTTTTTAATACAATCACGAAACTCATCATAGGTCCAACCATTTTCCTGTACTTTTTTCCAATCAATTTCAGCATTTTCAAGCAATTCTTTATTTCCACCTATACATTGAACTTCGCAATATGCAGGAAATCCATATATTCCATCTCCGTTTTTAAAGTAGTTTAATACATTTTGATCAAAGTCAGAAATCATATCTTCTTCTGCATATTTCGAAATATCTACTGCCATTCCAGTATCAAGATATTTTGTAATTCCTGAAGAACCAATAAATGCAATATCCGGCGGTGATCCCGCATTTACCTGGACATCCAGCTTCTGAGTAACATCTTCCCAGCTTGTCGTCGTAACTTGGATTTCAATATCATTATTTTCTTTATTGAAATCGCTGATGTAAGTATTAATTTTGTCTTGATATGTCGCAGAAACCGGTGGCAGTAATGCCGTTACTACATCCTTTTTCCCTTGATCTGTTTCATTTCCTGCAGCTTTCTTTTCTGTCTTATTATTTCCACAACCTGCAAACAGCGATGCCGTCATTACGGTTATTAAAATAAGACTCATTAATTTTCTCTTTTTCATATAACTCCTCCTTTTATTATAAATATTGTATTAATTTATGGTCTTCCGCTTTGATACGGCGACTTTCACTTTACCACCTGCTTCTAAAAGACAAGCTCTTGCCGTCATAATATCGCAGGAAAGAAGCATTTTGGTAATTGCAAGCTTTGCTTCTCCTTCTGCTTCCAAAAGGGCTTCTTTAGCTTCTTGATTTGTGCACCCCACTACTTCCATAACTATATTTTCCGCGCGGCTCACAAGTTTTTGATTTGTCTGGCGTACGTCAACCATAAGGTTTTGATATGTCTTACCAATGCCTACCATGCTTACTGTAGATATCATATTTAGTACCATCTTCTCTGCCGTTCCGGCTTTCAGTCTCGTAGATCCAGTAAGAATTTCCGGACCAGTTAATATTTCAATGGCACAATCAGCTTCTTTACTGATTTCTGCATCTCTATTAGATGAAATAGATACGGTCTTTGCTCCTATCTCTCTTGCATAATTAAGAGCACCAATTACATAAGGTGTACGTCCACTGGCTGCAAGACCAATTACTATATCAGAGTCAGTAAGGTTAATTTTTTTTAAATCGCTTTTTCCAAGCTCAATATCATCTTCTGCGCCTTCCACTGCTTTTATAAATGCTTCTTCTCCTCCTGCAATCAGACCAACTACCGTGTTATATGAGACACCAAACGTGGGGGGGCATTCAACGGCATCAAGTACACCCATTCTTCCACTTGTCCCTGCTCCTATATAAATAATGCGCCCCCCCATTTGAAGACTTTCTGTTGACCAAATAATTGCATGTTCTATGTTAGGCAGTGCCGCCTGAACAGCTTCTACAACATGATAATCTTCTGTGTTCATTACCTTTATGATTTCATATGGTGTCATTTCATCAAGATTCATGGTATGTTCATTGCGCTGCTCCGTCATTAACTTTTCTAATTTCAACATTTCATTCATCCCCTTCCTTCGTAAATTTTTCTTCTGTTTTTCGAATATAAGTATTTCTTAATGCACCCATACATTCATTATAATTTTTCTGAACATAAGCTACATAAAGCATATCAATAACAACAAGCTGTGAAAGTCTAGAAGCAAGTTTTCCTGTCTGAAATTCAAACTCAGTTGCAGTAACATAAAGACAATAATCAGCAAGTTTTGATAATAAAGATTCATGAAAACAAGTAATTGCTATAAAGGGAACTCCTGACGCTTTCAAAATTTTTGCACAGTCAATAATTTCTCTTGTCATACCCGAATAACTAATTAAAACTGCTACATCTTTTTTTGTCATATTCTTTGCTAAAACAAGCTGTACATGAAAATCCTCACTAACCATACACATTTTATTTAATCTCAGAAATTTAAGATATGCATCTTTTGCTACTAAATGAGAAGCACCAACACCAAAAAATACTATTTTTCCTGCCTGCAGTAGTAATAATACACTTTTATCCAAAGCTTCCACATCAATCAAACTTTTTGTATCTTCCAATGATACAATACTTTTATAAATAATCTTATCTATCAACTTTTCACAAGAATCATCTCTTTGTATCTCACAATTTAATTCATTTATGGATTCTTTACGTATCGCATTTTCATAAAGCAGACATTTTTGAAAGTCCTTATAATTCTGAAATCCTGCCTTTCGACATAATCTTGTAATGGTAGAAGGCGAAGCAAATACTTCCTTTGATAACTGACGTATACTCATTTGCACTGCTTCCTCAGGATGTTCCAACAGATATTTTATGATTCCTTTTTCTGTACTACTAGCTTGACTTTGATATTCGCGGAACTTAACTATGACACTTTTCATACATCTTTCACACCCTTCTTTATCTTAATAGTCAATATTTTTGTGCAAACAGTATTGTTTATGTGTTGTTTTTCTGTTTTTATAGTGCTAATTATACTGTAGAAAACATTTAAGTCAACAATGTTTTGCATTTATGATACTTTGTATCATGTGTTGATATATTTTATCTACTTTTTACTTGTTTATAAGAAACAAAAAATAAAAAAGGCACCTCGTACTAGTAGTTCTACTAGAAACGAAGTGCCTAATGACTTCTACAATCTGAGGTTGTTCCTCACAATTGTTGCCTATTATATTTGATAAAAGTTACCCCGTCTGACCTTATCAGACGTTATCCATTATGACAGAGATTTCATCGTCGGGAACAACAGCACATCCCTAATCGCCGCAGAATCTGTCAATAACATAACGAAACGGTCAATACCGATTCCAATACCGCCTGTAGGTGGCATACCATATTCCAAAGCATTTAAGAAATCTTCATCCAGACTATTTGCTTCCTCATCACCGGCAGCTTTCAGTGCTTCCTGTGCCTCAAAGCGTACTCTTTGATCAATTGGATCGTTTAATTCTGAGAATGCATTTGCCATCTCACGTTTTGTAATAAATAATTCAAAACGCTCGGTATAGTTTGGATCGGTTGGCTTTCTAGATGCAAGTGGTGAAATATCTACCGGATGATCCATAATAAAGGTTGGCTGAACTAAGTTTTCTTCTACATATTCTTCAAAGAAGAGATTTATAATATCGCCAATCTTATGACGATCCTCAAATTTAATATTATGCTCTTTTGCAAGGGCTTTTGCCTCATCTTCTGTCATTTCTATAGAGAAATCAACTCCTGCATATTTCTTCACAGCATCTACCATGGTAATACGTTCAAATGGTTTTGCTAAATCTATCTCTACACCGTCATAAGTAATGGTTGTTGTGCCCAATACTTTAGCGGATACTGTCTTAAATAATTCTTCTACCAGATCCATCATACCATAGTAATCCGTATAGGCCTGATATAATTCCAACAAAGTAAATTCCGGGTTGTGTCTTACCGATAAACCTTCATTACGGAATACACGGCCAATTTCGTATACTCGCTCAAGACCTCCTACAATTAATCTCTTCAAATAAAGCTCCAAGGATATTCTTAAGTGTAAATCCTGATCTAATGCATTGTGATGAGTATTGAACGGTTTTGCAGCTGCACCTCCGGCATTTGGTACTAATACTGGCGTCTCAACTTCAATAAAATTATTATTATCCAGGTAATTACGGATTTCTCTAATAATAAGGGAACGTTTAATAAAGGTATCTTTAACCTCGGGATTAACGATTAGATCTACATATCTTTGGCGATAACGGATATCTGTATCCTTTAATCCATGGAACTTTTCCGGTAATACCTGAAGACTTTTTGACAAGAGAACTACTTCTGTTGCACGAATTGAAATTTCTTCTGTATGTGTTTTGAAAGCTTCTCCCTTGATTCCGATAATATCGCCGATATCATATTTCTTAAAATCAGCATAAGACTCTTCACCAATTTCGTCTTTTCTGACATAGGACTGAATATTGCCCTTTATATCTTGAACATTACAAAAAGAAGCCTTACCCATTACTCGTTTTGACATAATACGTCCGGCAATGACTACTTCTTTCCCTTCAAAATTAGCAAAATCTGCAATAATATCTGCAGAGTGATTCGTTATATCATATTTCATTATTTGAAATGGATCTTTACCATTTTCTCTAAGTTCTGTTAATTTCGCTCTTTTTACTTTTAAGAGCTCATTTAAATCCTGTTCCTGTTCTACTTGTACCTTGTCTTCAGCCACAATACTTCATCCTTTCTATCACAAACGTTAAAACAAGTAAATCCCCGTATATCGGTATCTCCTAATTAGACTTTTGAATCTCAAGAATTTTATACTGTATGATACCAGAATGTGTATCTACACTTACTACATCGCCAACCTTAGCACCAAGCAAAGCTTTTCCAACTGGCGATTCATTTGAGATTTTACCTTTTAAGCTATTTGCTTCTGTTGAACCAACGATTTTATACAACATTTCTTCATTATATTCTAAGTCCAGAATTTTAACTTTACATCCAATATTGATGACGTCAACTTCAACTTCATCTTCTAAAACTACTTCTGCGTTTTTAAGAATTTTATCGATTTCTTCGATTCTAGCCTCTATATCTCTTTGTTCATCCTTCGCAGCATCATATTCGGCATTTTCAGATAAATCACCCTGTTCTCTGGCTTCTTTAATCTTTTGAGCAACCTCTTTTCTTCTATTTACCTTTAAATCTTGAAGTTCGTCCTCTAAAAGTCTTAATCCCTCATAGGTCAATATGTTCTTTTTATCTGCCATACTTAATCCCACCTTCTCCACTTTAATCGATATTACGATACATTCAAAGTATTATAACGTATCACTGGTTTATTGTCAACAAAATAACTGTTTTCCCAGTACTTATTAACCTCACATTGCATTTTTCTCTTCTTGTGGCTACTCTATATCATATCTTTCTACCAGCAAAAATATACCTTTAAAAAAGTACTATTTACATCCAAATATTACCGTTTTATCGATTATGGATTTGAATGCCATAAACCCAAAATGTTGCTATATACCCTATTTTTTTGATTATATATTAATTAACTTAATAATAGGTAGGACTAATATTATAATTTTTTCATAAAGTTTAGGAATAAACTCTTTACACTTTTGTCGAATAGTGTTATTCTCTTGATAGGTATTTTTATAAATACATTAGTCTTGTAATTGAGGCACGACAAGGTGACTCTAGTTTTTGTTGCCTTTTCCTAAAGTCTACAATTACTATATTCATAAGGAGGATAATATATCATGGCAAGAAAAATGAAAACCATGGATGGAAATAACGCTGCGGCACATGTGTCCTATGCATTTACCGACGTTGCAGCAATCTTTCCTATCACCCCATCTTCAGTAATGGCAGAAGTTACAGATGCATGGGCTACCCAAGGAAGAAAGAACATCTTTGGACACGAAGTACAGGTTACTGAATTACAATCAGAAGCTGGCGCAGCAGGTACCGTTCACGGTTCTCTAGCAGCTGGTGCATTAACTACTACTTATACTGCATCTCAAGGTTTACTTTTAATGATTCCAAACATGTACAAAATTGCAGGAGAATTATTACCTTGCGTAATTGATGTATCTGCTCGTGCTTTAGCAAGCCACGCTTTATCTATCTTTGGCGATCACTCTGATGTTTATGCATGTCGTCAAACAGGTTTTGCAATGCTTTGCTCTGGCAATGTACAAGAAGTTATGGATTTAGGAGCAGTTGCTCATCTTTCTACAATCAAAGGACGTGTTCCATTTTTACATTTCTTTGATGGATTCAGAACCTCTCATGAAATTCAAAAAATATCTGTTTGGGATAATGATGACTTAACAGAACTGTGCGATATGGACGCTGTTGAAGCATTCCGTCTCCGCGCTAATAATCCTGAGCATCCTGTTACACGTGGTACCGCTCAGAACCCTGATATCTTCTTCCAAGCTAGAGAAGCTTGTAATACATATTATGATGCTATTCCAGGTATTGTTGAAGAATACATGAACAAAGTAAATGCTAAAATTGGAACTGATTATAAATTATTTAACTATTATGGTGCTGCTGATGCAGAACACGTAATCATCGCAATGGGTTCCGTTTGTGATACCATTGATGAAACAATTGATTATATGACAGCTGCAGGCGCTAAAGTTGGTGTAATCAAAGTAAGATTATACAGACCTTTCAGTGCTAAGCATTTAATCGACGCTATTCCTGCTACCGTAAAACAAATCACTGTATTAGACAGAACAAAAGAGCCTGGTGCTCTTGGTGAACCTTTATACTTAGATGTTGTTGCAGCATTAAAGGATACACAGTTTACTAATATTCCAGTATTTACGGGCCGTTATGGTTTAGGTTCTAAAGATACTACTCCTGCACAGATTATTGCAGTATATAACAATAAAGATAAAAGGAAATTTACAATTGGTATCGTTGATGATGTTACCCATCTTTCTCTTGAACTCAAAGAGAATCCAAATACTACACCAGAAAGCACTATCAGCTGTAAATTCTGGGGACTTGGTGCTGACGGTACTGTTGGTGCTAATAAGAACTCTATCAAAATTATCGGTGATCATACAGACATGTATGCACAGGCATATTTTGATTATGATTCCAAGAAATCAGGTGGTGTAACAATCTCCCACTTACGTTTTGGTAAAGATCCAATCAAAGCTACCTACTTGATCAACAAAGCTAATTTTGTTGCTTGTCATAATCCTTCCTATGTTAAAAAGTACAACATGGTTCAGGATTTAAAAGATGGTGGAACCTTCCTCTTAAACTGCGGATGGTCAATGGAAGAGATTGAAGAACATCTTCCTGGACAAGTAAAACGTTATATAGCACAACATAACATTAAATTCTATACAATCGATGGTATCACAGTTGGAAAAGAAATCGGTCTTGGCGGACGTATCAATACCGTTCTTCAAGCTGCATTCTTTAAATTAGCTAACATCATCCCTACTGAAGATGCTGTGAAATACATGAAAGATGCTGCAACCAAATCTTATAGTAAAAAAGGTGAAGCAATCGTTAAAATGAACCATGATGCAATTGAACGTGGTATTACCGATGTGAAAGAAATTAAAGTTCCTGCATCCTGGGCAGATGCAAAAGATGAAAACCTTGCAAGTTCTGCTACCGGAACCAGAAAAGACGTTGTTGATTATGTAAATAATATTCAGAATTACGTTAATGCACAAGATGGTAACAGCCTCCCTGTATCTGCATTTGTAGATTATGTTGATGGTACTGCTCCTAATGGTTCTTCTGCATTTGAAAAACGTGGTATCGCAGTAGATGTACCAAGCTGGAAGCCAGAAAACTGTATTCAATGTAACTTCTGTGCTTATGTATGTCCTCACGCTGTTATTCGTCCTGTAGCAATGACTGCTGAGCAGGCTGCAAATGCTCCTGAAGGCTCTTTAAATCTTGACCTTACAGGTATGCCAGGTTATAAATTTGCAATGTCCGTATCCGTACTTGACTGTACTGGTTGTGGATCCTGTGCAAATGTATGTCCTGGTAAGAAGGGTGAAAAAGCCTTAGTTATGAAGAATTTAGAATCTCAATTAGATTCTGAGAAATTATTTAACTATGGTCTTGAAATCGGAACCTTAGAGGAAGTTGTTACGAAATTCAAACCAACTACTGTTAAGGGAAGCCAGTTCATGAAACCATTACTTGAGTTCTCAGGCGCTTGTGCAGGTTGTGGAGAAACTCCATATGCTAAATTAACAACTCAGTTATTTGGTGATAGAATGTATATTGCAAATGCTACCGGATGTTCCTCTATCTGGGGCGGTTCCGCACCTTCTACACCTTATACAGTAGATAAGAACGGACGTGGTCCTGCATGGTCTAACTCCTTATTTGAAGATAATGCTGAATATGGTTATGGTATGTTATTAGCTCAAAATGCATTAAGAGGTCGTTTAATCTCTTCTGTAGAAGCTCTTTCTTCAGTCGTTGATAAGGATGATGTAAAAACAGCTTGTGATAAATACCTTGCAACAAAAGATTCCAGCACAGAAAATGCTCCTGCTGCTAGAGAGTTAATCACTGCATTAGAGAATTGCGGATGTGACAACGCTGATAGAAACAATATCTTAAAGAACAAACATTTCTTATCCAAGAAATCTCAATGGATCTTTGGTGGTGATGGTTGGGCTTATGATATCGGTTTTGGTGGTTTAGACCATGTACTTGCAAGCGGCCAAGATGTTAATGTATTAGTATTCGATACCGAAGTTTACTCTAACACAGGTGGTCAGTCCTCCAAAGCTACACCTACTGGTGCTATCGCTCAATTTGCTGCTGCTGGTAAAGAAGTTAAGAAGAAAGACTTAGCTGCAATTGCAATGACTTATGGATATGTATATGTTGCTCAAATCGCACAAGGTGCTGATTACAACCAGTGTGTAAAAGCTATCGTAGAAGCTGAAAACTATCCAGGACCATCCCTCATCATCGCTTATGCTCCATGTATTAACCATGGTATCAAGGGTGGTATGAAGGGTGCTCAAAACGAAGAAAAACGTGCAGTTCAAGCAGGCTACTGGCATTTATTCCGCTTCGATCCTCGTTTGGCTGAAGAAGGAAAGAATCCATTCCAGTTAGATTCCAAGGCTCCTACTGCTGATTACCAAGAATTCCTCAACAGCGAAGTTCGTTATAGTTCACTTGTTCGTGCTAACCCAGAAAGAGCAAAGGTATTATTCGATAAAGCTGAAAAGGATGCAAAAGAGAAATATGCTAAATTAGCAAAGTTAGCTGAATAATCTATATTTTCATTAATATGCTAAGATAATAAAAGAAGTCCCCGGAGATCGTGATATCACGATCTCCGGGGACTATTTTAATTATATAAATGTAATACGTAGAAAAATACTATTTAGTTATAAATTCAGTTAATGCCATTACCAACGGGATGGTTAACATAGACAGCAGCGAAGTAATTGCAAATATTTCGGAAGCGTATAATGCATTCTTATCATATCTTAAGGCAAACAAAGTACCAGTCGCAGCCGTTGGACATGCTGCTGCCAATATGGCTGTCGTTAATACTGTTTTATCCATTGAAAATCTACTATATAAGAATAACAAAATGATTGGTATCAAAAGCAGCTTAATAAATGCCACGTAATAAATCCTTAACTTACCAAATAGTTTCATACTATTCGTTTGTCCTATGGTAACTCCTGCAATTAGCATCGCAAAAGGAGTGTTAACGGAAGCAATCGAATTCAGAGATTCAAATACGATATTCGGAATTCTTATCTGCAAAACAAAGAAAACCATTCCTAGAATAATGGCTAAAATTGTTGGCGAAACCAGTGTTTTTGCCATAGCCTTCGGTTCCTGTCTGCCCGTCATCATAATGACACCATGGGTCCACACGAAGATATTAAAGGCTGTCATGTATGCCGTTATATAAAACACACCTTCTGTTCCAAAGATGCCACTTACAATCGGAATACCCATAAAGGCACAGTTCGAATAGATACAAGCAAACCTTTCAATAATACCATCCGACCTGTTTCTATGAATTAGTAACGTAGATATCAGGATACCAATGATGTGAGTTGCAAAAGCTAACACTAAAGATATAAACAAGCCCTTTAAGAGGGATGGACTGGAGTCCCTTTGATAAGATACAAAGATTACAAGGGGTAATACCAGATTAAGTAAGATATTCGACAGTTTTTTGTTCGTATCTTCATCTATTAACTTAACCTTATAACTGACAATACCAATAAAAATAATAATAAACATGCCTAAAATCTGATTCAATGCTATATTTGCTAATGACATAATGGCTCTACCTCAATCCTGATGACTAATATATTAGTTACGGCTAATTCTTAAATAAAAAGCCTATAAGATTAAATAATACCTGATTATATTTGATATGTCAAATAGGGCAATAAGAATATTACTCAATATTATGCAATAAATTGTTTAGTAAAAGTTCCTTATTATTAATAAATAATTCTGTTAATTTATAACTTTCTGTTTCTTCGTAACTTATTTCCTTAATCTCACCATCATCAAAGGATAATATTGTAGAACCTGGGATACCTAATAAAATTGGGGAATGACTGGCGACAATAAATTGAGTTCCTTTCAGTGCTAAATTATGCATCAGCATTAACAAGGTCAGTTGTCTTTGCGGTGATAATGCTGCTTCCGGCTCATCCAGTATATAAATTCCTTGCCCAACAAAGCGATTTTGCATTAAAGCGAGAAAGCTTTCCCCGTGTGACTGTTCATGCAAAGACTTTCCCCCATAACTATGATAATAGGCACTATAATCGTCACCGTCCCGATAATCTTCTATCTTACTGGCTACATTATAAAAGCTCTCTGCACGCAAGAAGAAGTTTCCTTTCGGTCTTTTTACTCCTTTGACAACAGTAATCGCCTGGTGTAATTCTGAATGAGTATCCATTGTAGAAAAATTAAAATTACGATTCCCTCCCTCTGGATTGAAACCATAAGCCACTGCAATACCTTCCAACAAGGTAGATTTCCCAGTCCCGTTTTCACCTACAAAAAAGGTAATATTACTATTAAAATCCAGTGTTTTAACGGAACGAATGGATGCTATGTTTCCAATATAATTATGTGTTCCGATTTTATTCCAATCTATCTTTATTCCTCTGATAAATATATCATTCCTACTATTACTCATGATAAACTCCTCCCAACATTCTCAGTCTATCATTTCTTTGGCAGTGCTGCAAGTCCTGCTACTAGGGGTATTTCATATAAAGCAGAGAAATTCCTTATTCAAGGGCAAACATAGTCCAGGACAACAAAAAATGAAGTCTTGCAACTTCATTTTGAACCTGGGCAAGTCCAGGACAACAGAAATTGAAGTCTTGCAACTTCATTTTTGTTTGGACTGGGCTACAAGGATTCGAACCTTGAGATACGGTGCTTTTGCTGTATATCTTGAATTTAAATAAGTTCCAGCAATTTTCTCTTTTCTTCAACAAATTCAGCTTCTGTCAAAATTCCAGCATCATACAGCATCTTTAGCTTTTCTAATTTTTGCTTAAAAATTGTCATTCCATCACTGTCTGCATTTGTTTCTCTCTCATTATTATCTTTACTCAGTATTGAAGTATTTATTAATGAACCACTTTCTATTTGCTCTGTTGCTTGATACACCGCGCTTTTCTTTTCCAATTCCATCACAATATCATATTTTTTCTCCGGTAAATAGGTTTGCAAGAAATTATATATCTCTGCAGGTAATTCTATGTCGATGAATTGCTTATGTACATCCGAATAATAATTTAAAATTATATTTCGATCGTCTATTTTCTTTACTTCTGATGAAATATCAAAGCTAGTTGTTGGCAAATCTATTTTAGCCGGTTTGTGAGTTAGTAATGCTCCAGCAACCATTCCCATAGGACCATATAGTAACCCGGCCCACAATTAATGTCATTAAGTTAAGAAATTTAATAAAAATACAGTATATACTTTCGAGTTTGTACTGTATTTTTTTGATCAATATTTTAAAGAAAATAAAAAAACACTTGACAAACAAGGAAAAAATTGCGAGG
>JAEZVF010000111.1 GCA_023443225.1 Bacillota bacterium | reverse complement strand
TAAGATTTATTAAATTAAAAAAGACAGCTAGCACTCCAGAGTCAACTACAGTTCTACTTTGTACTTCAAACTATATTTGACAAACTGGACGCCATTGTCCTTGTTCCTTTTATTATATGAAATTTTGAGGAGTTTGGTGCCTAGCTATTTAATATTTTAAAACAGGGGAGGTGCATAATGAAATAAGAGAGCAAATGCATAAATCAAGGTGCGGCTGATTTAATATACAGAATTGCTGTTGCATTAAAGCCTGATATTAACAATATGTATTTGTGCAATCCTAACAATCCTACAAGTGTTCAAATAAAAAAGAAATGGTATTGAAGATTGCTACTCAATGCAAAGCCAATAGTACAGAATTGGTGGTAGATGAAGTGCTTTATTGAATTTTTACAAGATTCACAAGAGTTCAGCATTGTAGATAAACTTGATGACTTTGAAAATGTAATTGTGTTAAAGGCATTTACAAAAATATATGCAATGGCTGAAATCTCTTATTGACACAATATATTGTATGTGATAGCATAAAGACAACTAGATATAGCAAAATACGGGTGACTGTTTGCAACAGTTTAAAAGGGAAGCAGGTGAAAGTCCTGCACGGTCCCGCCGCTGTAATGGGGAGGGTTTCATCAGATAAAACCACTGGGTAAAACTGGGAAGGGATGGAAACTCTATGAACCTGAGTCAGAAGACCTGCCTGTAGGTATTGCACCATAGACTCTACGAGTGATAGGGGGTGTCGGGTACTTTATGAGTATTGAATTTATGATGCCTCTTGACGCTTTGTCGAGAGGTTTTGTTAATTTTAAAAATAAAAAACTAAAAATAAAAAAGGGAAGTGGCAAAGTTATATGATAACAAAAATTAAGAAGAGAGATGGAAGAGAAGCACCCTTCAATATTGAGAAGATTGCCAATGCAATATTCAAAGCAATCAGCATAGCAGGAGAAGAAAATTATGCAACTGCTTTAGCTTTGGCAGAAAAAGTAGTGGATCAACTGGAGAAAAATCTAGATAAAAGAGTTCCTGATGTAGAGGAAATCCAGAATAGTGTTGAAATGGTGTTAATTGAAGATGGATATGCTAAGGCTGCAAAGGAATACATACTGTACAGGGCTGAACGGACACGAATCAGAGAAATGAACACTCGGCTCATGAAAGTTTATGAGGATTTAACTTTCAAAGAAGCAAAGGATAATAACATAAAGCGTGAAAATGCTAATATTGATGGAGATACTGCGATGGGAACCATGCTTAGATATGGTTCGGAAGGGGCTAAGCAGTTTAATGAGATGTTTGTATTGAAGCCTGAGCACGCAAAGGCACATCTGGAAGGCGATATTCATATTCATGACCTGGATTTTTTGACCCTCACCACCACGTGTTGCCAAATAGACATAGAAAAGCTTTTCAAAGGAGGCTTTGGCACAGGACATGGGTTTTTGAGAGAGCCAAATGACATTCAAAGTTATTCTTCTCTCGCTTGTATTGCCATACAATCTAACCAAAATGACCAGCATGGAGGACAGAGCATCCCCAATTTCGACTATGGAATGGCTCCTGGTATAGCGAAGACCTTTGCCAAGCTTTACAGACAAAATCTGGTGAAGCTATTGGAATGGATATCTGAAGATAGTGATATTGGAGATAAGATAAAGAATGCTTTTGATGAAATACAGAATAAGTATGGTATTTTACCAGCACTTAATGGTATGGAAGAATATTGCAGGATTGAAAAGGATTATCTAGGCAATATTGTTGAAGATAAGTCTGTCATTTGCAAGGTGCAGGAGTTTGCTACAAAGAAAGCAGAAGATGAAACTGATCGTAAAACTTATCAGGCTATGGAGGCATTTATACATAATCTGAACACAATGCACAGCCGAGCAGGAGCACAAGTTCCATTTAGCTCGATAAATTATGGAATGGACACATCACCAGAGGGAAGAATGGCCATAAAAAACCTGCTGCTTGCAACTGAAGCGGGTTTAGGAAACAGTGAGACTCCGATATTTCCTGTTCAGATTTTCAAAGTGAAGGAAGGGGTCAATTATAACTTGGGAGAACCGAACTACGATTTGTTTAAGCTTGCATGTCGGGTGAGTGCAAAGAGGTTATTTCCTAATTTCTCATTCTTGGATGCGCTTTTTAATTTGAAGTACTATAAGCCTGGACATCCAGAAACTGAAATTGCATATATGGGTTGCAGAACCAGGGTAATAGGCAATATTTATGACCCATCAAGAGAAATAATTAATGGAAGAGGAAATTTGAGTTTCACCACAGTGAATCTTCCAAGAATAGCTTTAAAAAGCAAAAAAAATTTAAATGCTTTTTATGAAGATCTTGACAAAAAAATTAATCTTGTTATAGACCAACTCCTGGAAAGATTTGAGATACAAGCAAGAAAAAAGGTTAAAAACTATCCATTTATGATGGGGCAGGGAATATGGCTGGATTCTGATCAACTGGATTGGGAGGATGAGGTAAGAGAAGTACTCAAACATGGTACTTTATCTATGGGATTCATTGGACTTGCTGAATGCCTAAAAGCTCTGATGGGGAAGCATCACGGAGAATCCAAAGAGGCACAGGAACTGGGCTTAAACATGATAGGACATATGAGAAGGCGTATGGATGAAGCAAGTAAAAAGTATGGAATGAATTTTACTCTTCTTGCAACTCCGGCAGAAGGACTTTCAGGTAGGTTCATCAATATTGACAGAGAGATCTTCGGAAGCATCAATGGAATAACTGATAGGGAGTACTATACTAATGGTTTCACATACCTGTATATTATCCAATTGGTATATCCGATAAAATTCATCTGGAAGCACCATACCATGAGATGACCAATGCTGGGCATATAACATATGTTGAACTAGACGGAGATCCGACTCAGAACTTAGAAGCCTTTGAAAGAGTTATCCGCTGTATGAAAGAGGCTGGAATAGGATACGGAGCTATCAATCACCCTGTTGACCGTGATCCAGCATGTGGGTATACAGGAGTTATTGGAAATGAATGTCCAAAATGCGGGAGAAAAGAAGATGATACAAAATTTGAAAGAATCAGGAGGATAACTGGGTATCTGGTGGGTACGCTTGACCGATTCAACGATGCAAAGAAAGCTGAGGAAAAAGAACGGGTAAAGCATTTTTAACTGATATGGGCATATTTTATATGTCTGAGGAGACAGTATTGATGACAAATACATAAAACACAGGTATAATGGGAATTAATTACTGTAATCTCGGAATAAGGTATTGGATTTGTTCAGCGAGACTTATAACAAGACGTTATAAGTTAAACTTATTTAATGGAGTGGACTATAGTTGGAAGGGATTTTAAAAAGCAAAATTAAATACTTTGAGAATATTCCTGCGGTTCCTAATAAAGACAGGATATTATCCAGATTGGGCTATCGGAATGGTGTGACGGAGCTAAAGACAAGTGATTTATCATTAATAGAGGAATGCATTAGGCTGGGCAGTTATATATGTAAACCAGCTGGTGCTTATATAAATATATCTATAAAGGAAAAGAGTATATCTGGAGTTGTCCTGGACAATAAAATAAGCTTAATGAGCCAAAGTTTGTCAAAGCTTCTGAAAGATAGTCACAGTGTTATTCTTATGGCAGCAACTGTAGGATCAGAAGTTTCAAAAAAAGTTTTTACTGAAATAGAAAAAGGTAATGCATCAGCTGGATTGATTCTTGACTCAGTTGCATCTCAAACTGCAGATGCTGCACTTGATTGGCTTGTTAAGATGCTGAACAAAATGCTAATAAGAGAAGGTAAAAAACTAACTAAGCATAGATACAGCCCTGGTTTTGGGGATTTGCCGCTTTTATATCAGAAAGATATTTTTGAAGCCCTACAGCTTTTAAGGCTTAATATGGCACTTACCGAAAAGTTTATGCTTATTCCTGAAAAATCAGTTATTGCCATAGCTGGAGTGGAGGACAAAGGAGAATTGAACATCTAATGGATACAGTGCAATTTAAAGAACTTGTTTACAGTAAAGTGCAAATACTTGACGGTGCTACAGGAACTGAACTTCAAAAGAGAGAGATGCCGACAGGAGTTTGCCCTGAACAGTGGGTAATAGAAAATCCAAATACAATAAAGCAAATTCAAATGGCTTATATAGATGCAGGCTCAAACATAATATATACTTGTACCTTCGGCGGAAATAGGATAAAGCTTGAAGAATTCGGGCTGGGTAATAGGACATTTGAAATTAATCGGAGGCTTGCACAGCTTTCTAAAGAAGCAGCAGCTGGAAAATCTCTGGTCGCAGGAGATATAGCTTCCACAGGAAGATTTATTAAGCCTCTTGGAGATATGCCTTTTGAACTATGTGTAGATATATATAAGGAACAGGTGCAGGGGCTACTAGCCGGAGGAGTTGACCTATTTGTCATAGAGACAATGCTCGATATACAGGAAGCAAGAGCTGCTCTTTTAGCTGTCAAAGAGAGCTGTAACTTACCAGTTTGCGTTAGCATGAGTTTTGACGATAGTATGAGAACACTTACCGGGACTGATCCGGTTACTGCGCTCATTACTCTTCAAAGTCTTGGCGCAGATGTTGTGGGCTGTAATTGTTCTACAGGTCCTGAACACATGGTGGAAATAATAACCCGAATGAAACCATATGCCAGGGTGCCGCTTATGGCTAAACCAAATGCCGGTCTACCAAGACTTATAGATGGTATAACTGTTTTTGACATGGAACCAGAAGAATTTGGTTCATTTGCTGAGAACTTTATACAAGCAGGTGTAAATATGCTTGGCGGCTGCTGTGGAACTTCACCAAAGTATATACAGGAGCTTCGACGGAACTGCGGTAATTTAAAACCCCAGAATTTTGATTATAGTGAATATAGTGCAATAACATCATTAAGGAAGACCGTATTTTTTGGATTTAATAAACCTGTTGCAATTGTTGGGGAACGGATTAATCCAACAGGAAAGAAAAAATTGCAGGCAGAGTTGAAAGAAGGCTCGACTAATGAAATAAGAAGATTTGCACTTGAACAGCTGGAAAAGGGTGCTAATATTCTGGATGTTAATGTGGGTATGCCTGGTATAGATGAGAAGGAAGTAATGGTAAATACCGTTAGCCTGCTAGGTAGTATTTGTGATGCACCCTTGTGCCTTGATTCCTCATCTCCAGAGGTGCTAGAGGCAGCTTTACGAATCTACCCTGGACGTGCACTTATAAATTCGATATCTCAAGAAAAAATCAAGCTTGATAGATTACTTCCGGTAGCTGCAAAATATGGGGCTATGTTCATACTTCTTCCGCTAAATGATGAGGGAGTCCCTGAAAAGGCTATAGAGAGACAGGTTATAGTTCAAGAGGTGTTTAGTAAAGCTGCTAGCTATGGATATAAAAAAAGTGATATTGTGGTAGACGGCCTTGTTATGACTGTATCTTCGAATCAGGAGGCAGCACTTGAAACCTTGAAGCTTATAGAATGGTGTAGTAGGGAATTCGGATGTGGAACCATAGTTGGTCTCTCCAATGTCTCTTTTGGTTTGCCTGAAAGAAGCTGGGTAAATGCAGCTTTTTTGTCCATGGCTATTGCTAAGGGGCTTACCATGGCTATTGCCAATCCATCAAGTGATTTGCTTATGTGCATTAAAATGGCCTGTGATGTAATAATGAAAAATGACATAAACAGCAGAAATTATATTGCTTATTTTAACAACATGGATAAGCCTGTTCAGGGTGAAAATGAAAAAAAAACAGATGAAAAAAAAACGGGTGAAAGAATTTTTGATGCTGTTTTGAATGGTGATAATGAAGGAATAGGGAAGCTTATAGAAAAGGCAATGGCGGAAGAGACAACTCCTCAGGATATTGTTGATATTTGTTTGATTCCTGCAATTAATCAGGTAGGAAAGCTTTTTGATGAAAAGAAATATTTTCTTCCTCAGCTTATTCAAAGTGCAGAAACAATGAAGGCTGGTTTTACCTATTTAGAGCCGCTGCTAAAACAAAAAAATGAAAAAGAAGAGAAAGAAGATATTATTGTTGTCATAGCTACAGTAAAAGGGGATATTCATGATATAGGGAAAAATATAGTTGGACTAATGCTTCGGAATTATGGCTTTAAAGTATATGACCTTGGAAAGGATGTAAGTGCAGAGAGAATTATAGACGAAGCGAAGAAATTAAAGGCTCACATAGTTGGCCTTTCTGCCTTGATGACTACCACAATGATAGAAATGAAGGAAGTTATTAGCCTCGCCAAAGAACAAAACTTAAGCTGTAAGTTTATGATTGGAGGAGCAGTAGTAGATGACGATTATGCAAAAACTATTGGAGCGGACGGATACTCCAGAGATGCATATGAGGCAGTAAAACTTGCAAAAAGACTCTCAAATCAAGAATTTGCACAGCACATTTAATGGTTAATGATATTTTGAGGATAGATGGAGAGGTAAGGAATATGAACGGATTGATACATATATATACTGGTGATGGTAAAGGAAAGACAACTGCTGCTGTTGGACTTGGAATCAGAGCCTGCGGCAGAGGGAAAAAGGTACTCATGTTGCAGTTTCTCAAGGGCTCGCAAACTGGGGAAATGTTTATAATACAAAACCTTATACCGAATTTTGAGCTGTTCAGACACACTGAGTTAAAAAATTTCACCTGGGAAATGAATCAAGATGAATTGGAAGAAATGAAAAGGGATACTATGAATACTTTTCAATATGCCTTGGGTGAAGCAAAGAGTAGAAATAGAGACATGATAATACTTGATGAAATAAACTTAGCGATAACCTCTGGATTTCTTGATATTAAAGATGTGTTGAGCTTTTTAGAAAATAAACCAGCTGAGCTTGAGATTGTTATGACCGGCAGATATGCTCCTACCGAAATCATCAAGCTTGCTGATTATGTTTCGGAAATCAAAGCAGTAAAGCATCCTTATTCGGTTGGGACTCCAGCAAGAGAAGGAATTGAATTTTAACTAAGTCAATCAAGCTTTAGAATAGGATTTAAAACAAACGGATATGGTCTTAAAAATTCATAAGTTATTTGCACTTGATACCATTGATTAATACAATTGAAAAAATAGGATAGGCGAAAGCAGAAATTTTATAAACTGCATGATGCTGATCAAAAAACGGAAGTATTACCGCTAAAAGGGTAGTGTTCTTTTGTTATGAAATATGTTTTGTACAAAAGGGAGTGATGTATCTGAAAGAAAAAAACTGTAATCAGAAAATCCAAGCTTATAAAATTTCAACGCTGCAAAGTCGAGATCCAGAGTTATACGGACAACAAAAGGACTTATGCAGAGAATATATTGAACGCTATAAAAAGAAAAGTGATGAGCAGCTTTACCAGTACCTTCGCGACATCGCGGATGAACTTGGCCGGGTTCCAAAAAAGTCAGAGGTTCCAGCCTACGGGTATATCAAGTCCCGTCTTGGAAGTTGGCCGAGGATTCTGGAAAAAGCAGGAATTAAGCCGGTTCATAAAAAGTCGGCTGAATTGTAATTTTTATTAAAATTGCTGCAGCTTTTTTGTCGCATTACAGGGAGATGTAAATAAGACAAGTGACAAAATGATTTAATGCTTTTGCATTACGAAAAAAATGGCTTGTTTAGAAAATCCCGATTGAACAATAATTTACAATGGAAAAGTTATTATTAGGTGTGAATATCATAAAATAACAAAAATGTATGACTAAGTTTTGGACTATTCTTATGACGATTATAATGTTTTGTCTATGGTGCCTGCAATGGCCATCGCCGCAACTTATGGCAACGTAACAATTTCAATTCCTCAGGTGAGAATCTTTATCTTTCAGGCCCTACACAAAGTGGAAATACCTTTACCTATAATGTAGTTTCAAGCATTACGGATATAACCCTTATAAATTCTCACTCAATGTTTTGCCTTATACAGGCGTAATAGTTTCAGTTACTGGTGAAAATGGTGCAACAGTGACTCAGGAGGGTACTCTTCCTGATAACACAACATATTGACCGAAAATACAATAGCACAGAGGAAGGCTGCAAAGCACCTGTAAATGTTCTTTATGCTGTTGAAAAGTTGAAGAATGCCGAAAACGGTCTTATTGCGGATGAATATGCTGTTGCAGATGCATAGATGTCCTACGAGGGTTTGTACATATTGGTAAACAAGGTTTTAATCTCTCTGCAATAAAGCAGTAGGATTATACTATAGAGAGCTGGTATGCCCATGAGACTGACATTGTATATACTTGTAAATTTGGAGTTGACAGGATGATTGAAATCAAGCGAAGACTTGCACTGCTTTCAGAAGAATCAGAAGTATATCTGGTTCAGGTGATATTTCTTCAACAGGATAAAATTAGTGCCCAAGACCATGATTCATTAAAACCTGATGTCTGTAACACTCTCATATAATTTTCTTTATATAAATATAAATTTTTTTGTACTATTGTTCAAAATTGTTGTTATAAAATTTAAATTATGTTATGGTAGATTAAAATTGAATAAGAGGTATTTGATAAAGCATAAAGCTTTTTAATAGGGAAATCGGTTAGAATCCGGTACAACTTCCATTACTGTATTTGATTACGAGACCTTCATATCCATTGGGAACTATAGTGTCCTGAGAAGGGAAGGTTAAGGCTTAAAATCATAAGTCAGGAGACCTGTCAGATATCTTTTTGTGAATCTTTGGGAAAGAAAGAGATTACAATAATAGTAGTTTGTAAAATTTACATTGTGAAATTATCTAATTAAGTGTTTTTATATGTAAATAACTTTATTTAATTAGAAGAAAAGGTTAACAATAGGTTTAAAAATGTTACTGGTAATAGCTTTAAAGATGTTACTGACAATAGCTGGTATGCCTCTTATGTGGGTACTGCAAATAAATACGGTATTGTTAGTGGTACATCAGAGACAACTTTTAATCCGATGGGTACTATAACTCGTCAGGAGGCAGCAGTAATGGTTGCAAAAGCAGCGGAGTTATGTGGTTTGGATACTAGCCTACAATCGGGGGAAATGAGAGATATGCTTGCGCAGTTTGGTGATTATGTAGAAACCTCTGTATGGGCAAGGGATTCGCTGGCAATTTGCTACAAAAGCGACATCTTAAATCAAAAGGATATTAATATTAAGCCTAAAGATCCTATTAAAAGATGTGAAATTGCTCAAATGGTATATAACCTATTAGCGGTATCCAATTTATTATAATACGTAATATAACCTTAGATATTTCCCAAAAAAGGTGTCCAAGTTGGTATTTATGCAAACTTGAAGCTACGAAAGAAATATTATAATGGCTTGTGCTTTCGCTATATACGATAGAAACTTTACCACTACAAAAATTTGTATGTAGCTTATAAAAATTTGTATACATTGACTTATAAAAGTTTGAATGATAATATTTTAATATGGTAATTTAGATTTTAAGGTGCTTGGAAACATGTAAATTTGCATGTTGTACAAGATAATAGGGAAATGGGTGCAAAACCCATACGGTCTCGCCGCTGTAAAGGAAAAGTCATATTTTAAATATCACTGTGAAAGAGATTCATGGGAAGATAAGATATGGTGTTGATGCCTAAGTCAGAAGACCTGCCTTAAGATAGTAATACACTTATTTACGAATGATGATTAGGTGTAATTAGGATAGTCTATAGATAAACTGTCTTCTTTTACGTCTTTTACATTAATTTGTAAAAGGCGTTTTTTGTTATTATCAATCAATTTATTGGAGGAAGTAAAGTGGGAATCCGCATGATGGGTATTGATCATAATAGAGCATCAATAAAAGAACGAGAGGTTTTTTCTTTTACGAAAAAAATGGCGACGGATGGGTTACTGAATTTGAAAGCAATAGAGGGTATTAACGGCTGTATTATTTTATCAACATGTAACCGAATGGAGCTATGGGTCAGCTGCAATGATGAGTTTGAAACTTCTATTTATGAAATTTTATGTTTAATCAAGAAAGTAGATGAAAATCAATATAGACATTGTTTTGTCGAACGTAGTGGTAATGAGGCAATTGAACATTTATTTTACACGACTTGTGGATTGAAATCAAAAATTATTGGAGAAGATCAGATTCTGACACAGGTAAAGGAAGCTTTAGAAATAAGTAGAGAAAACTATTGTACTGACAATGTATTAGAAACACTGTTTCGTATCGCTGTTAGTGCAGCAAAGAAGGTTAAGACAGAGATACATCTGTCTTTAGTCAATTCATCAATCATTCATCGTGTAATTTACGAACTTAAATCATGTGATTATCTCTTTCAAGGGAAGAGATGTCTTGTAATTGGTAATGGTGAAATGGGGAAATTAGCTGCAACTAAGCTTAAGGAGGAAGGCACAGAGGTTACGGTCACTGTCAGACAGTATAAAAGTGGCATTGTGGAAATACCTGTGGGATGTAACCGAATCAATTATGGTGAACGTTTTGACCATATTACTGAATACGATATGGTGATAAGTGCTACTGCAAGTCCAAATATGACAATCCTTCTTGAACATTTAAGTAGTCTGAAATTTGAAAAACCAATTACTTTTATTGATTTAGCTGTACCAAGGGATATAGATTCTAAAATAGCGGAATTAACAAATGTGACATTATACGATATTGACTATTTTAATGTAGACGCGATATCTGATGAGATGAAAGTCCAGCTTTGTCAAATTGATGAGATGCTCCGAACTAAAATGCAAGACTTTATTTCATGGTATGAGTGTAGGGATATCATTCTGGTTATACAGGCTGTTAGTGAGAATGCAGCTGTTGATGTGGATATGAGAATAGATAAAACGATAAAAAAAATCGAAATGGACAGTACGGATAAAGAATTATTAGCGACATCAGTGCATTCTGCAACAAATAAAGTTGTAAGCAAATTGATGTTTGGATTAAGAGATAATGTGAGTGCAACTACGTTCCTAGAGTGTATGGAAGCATTAAAAAATATGTATTAGGAGAAATTATTGATGTCTGGTAAAAAGGTATATTTTCCGTTATTTGTTGATTTAAATGAGAAACAAATATTGGTATTTGGTGGTGGGAAAATTGCTACAAGAAGAATTTTGTCTTTGCTGGATTTTGGAGGCAATATTAAAGTTGTAGCTCCGGAATGTACCAATGAGATTTTGGAACTATCTATTCAGAAATTACTTGTTCATGAGAAAAGGTGTTATATTGAGGGAGAAATTCAGTTACCTTATATGGTTTTCGCGGCAACAAGTGATTCAAATGTTAATAATCGTATATATTTTGAGTGTAAGCAAAAAGGAATTCTAGTGAATATAGCTTCAGATCAGACAAAATCAGATTTCTTTTTTCCGGGACTAGCTATAGAAGAATCAATCGTAATCGGAGTAACAGCAAGCGGTACGGATCATAAGAAAGCCAAAAGGATTACAGAGCAAATAAAAGAAATGCTAAGAGGTGAGAGGCAAGTATGAGAAAACTACGTATTGGAAGCAGAGAAAGTCAACTGGCAATAAGACAGTCTCAAATACTCATTGATTCTATTAAAAAATATCACAATGATATAGAAGTCGAGTTAATTACAATGAAGACTACGGGTGATATTATCTTAGATAAAAGCCTGGACAAAATTGGCGGAAAAGGACTCTTTGTGAAGGAACTTGATATTGCACTGATTGAAGGAAGAAGTGACCTGTCGGTACATAGCCTGAAGGATATGCCCATGGAAACTCCAGATGAATTACCGATTGTCGCATTTTCAAAAAGGGAGGATCCAAGAGACGCTTTGATTTTACCGTTGGGATATGGTGAAATTAACCCTGAGTCGCCCATTGGATGCTCCAGCCAGAGACGAATGATTCAATTGAAGAAGATATATCCGGGTGCAAACTACAAAGGAATCAGAGGTAATGTTCTTACTAGACTTGAAAAACTTGATAAAGGAGAATATGGAGCTCTGGTTTTAGCGGTTGCAGGATTAAAGAGATTGGGATTAGAACATCGTATCAGCAGAATTTTTTCAACGGAAGAAATCATACCGGCGGCTGGACAGGGAATCTTAGCTGTACAGGGGAGAAGAGGAGAAGATGTTGAATGTTTAAAACAGTTTCATAATGAGGAAGCAGCTTATGAGGCATTATGTGAGAGAGCATTTGTAAAAACTTTGGATGGAGGATGTAGCTCTCCAGTCGCTGCCTATGCAAAGGTTGAAGCAGAAATGATTACGGTAACAGGCTTGTATTATGATGAGATAACCGGTGATTATATAACAGGAAGACTTACTGGAAATAAGGAAGATGCGAAGCAACTTGGTGAAATACTGGCAAATAAACTTAGAACGGAATGGAGTATGCGATGAGCAAAGGAAAGGTTTGGCTTGTGGGAGCAGGTCCTGCTGAAACAGACTTACTTACAATTAAAGCGAAAAAGGTAATTGAACAAGCTGATGTAGTGGTATACGACAGACTGATTGGACAGGGAATCCTCATGCTGATACCGGAGACAGCAAAGTGCATCGATGTTGGTAAGAGAGCAGGTAATCACACCATGCCTCAGGAACAGATCAATCAGATTTTGTTAGAAGAAGCTCTCCAGGGGAAATGCGTGGTTCGACTTAAGGGCGGAGATCCGTTCTTATTTGGAAGAGGTGGAGAGGAACTAGAGCTGTTAAGTAAATATGGTGTTCCTTATGAAATAGTCCCGGGTATAACATCTGCAATATCAGTTCCGGCATATCATGGAATTCCAGTAACCCATCGTGATTACTGCTCCTCCGTACATATCATTACGGGGAATAAAGGGAAGGATAAGCAGTATGATATAGATTTTGAAGCTCTTGTTCATACCGGGGGAACTCTGGTGTTCTTAATGGGGGCTTCTGCACTTGCAGATATCTGTAATGGTCTCGTGAATGCAGGTATGGAAAATGATATGCCAGCTGCAATCCTGCAAAAAGGAACAACATCAAAACAGAAACGAATTGTTGCGACAATCAGCACACTGGAACAGGAAGTGAGAAAGCAAGGTGGTCAAACTCCGGCTATTATTGTAGTGGGTAAAGTGTGTCAACTTGCGAATGATTTTTCTTGGTACGAAAAGCTGCCACTGGCTGGGAAGAAGATTTTGGTTACCAGACCCAAAGAACTAATATCAACCCTTTCAGAAAAGCTGAAAAACAAGGGGGCAGAAGTACTGGAGATTCCAACAATACGAATTAGACCAGTAAAAGAAAACGAAAGACTAAAGGATGCTCTTTTATGTCTGGAACAATTCCAGTGGCTGGTGTTTACAAGTCCTTCTGGAGTAGAAGTGTTTTTTGATGCGATGCGAGAAGCGAGAATAGATATCAGAAGACTGGTGGGTATTAAGATTGCAGCGATTGGAGAAGGAACCAGACGGAAAGTAGAGGAAAAGGGAATACTGATTAATCTGTTACCGGAAAAGTACGATGGCAGGTCACTTGGAGAAGCAGTCAGAATGAATTGTTCAGATGGAGATCGAATACTGATTCCAAGGGCGAGCATCGGTAATGAAGAAATAATTGAAGAGATAAGAAAGAATCCTTTATTAAGTGTAATGGATATACCTACTTATGATACGGTATATTCTGTACCTGATTTAATCAACTTAAGAGATGAGTTTGAACGTAAGAATATTGACTTTGCAGTATTTACAAGTAAATCTACGGTAAAAGGTTTTATCCAGGCAACCGGAGAATTGGATTATAGCCTGGTAAATGCAGTCTGCATTGGAGAGCAAACGAAGACAGAAGCCCAAAAGTATAACATGACAACCTGGATGGCAAAAAAAGCAACGATAGACAGTTTGGTTGAAACGATAGAGGAATTAGTTGGAGTATAATAAAGAGTGTCTTTATGTAATAGAGAGAGGATTGGCGAAAAACATGGATATAACTCAAAGACCAAGAAGATTAAGAAATAACGCAGTACTTAGAAAGATGGTGAGAGAAATAAGGATGGATCGCTCATCATTGGTTTATCCTGTGTTTATTAAAGAGGGAGCTGGAATAGAAGAAGAAATAAAGTCGATGGAAGGACAATTTCGCTATAGTATTGATCGTCTTCCATATAAAATAGAGGAATTAGTAAAAGTCGGAATCGACAAAGTGTTGTTATTTGGAATCCCAGAGGAAAAGGATGAGTGTGGAAGCTCAGCGTTTGCTGAAAATGGGATTATTCAGAAATCACTACGTTCTATAAAGAAGAATTTTCCGCAGATGTACTGTATCACAGATGTATGTATGTGTGAATACACTTCCCATGGTCATTGTGGAATTTTAAACGGAGACACGGTTGATAATGACAGCACTTTAGAATATTTGGCGAAAATAGCATTGTCACATGCACAGGCAGGAGCAGATCTCATTGCACCTTCGGATATGATGGATGGTAGAATAAGTGCGATTAGAAGAATGTTAGATAGCAATCATTTTGAAGATATACCAATCATGTCTTACGCGGTGAAATACGCATCAGCATTTTATGGCCCATTCCGGGAAGCAGCAGGTTCAGCTCCCTCTTTTGGTGATCGAAAGGCTTATCAAATGGATTATCACAATAAAAGAGAAGCTATCAAAGAAGCTTTGCTTGATATCGAAGAGGGTGCAGATATGATTATGGTAAAGCCAGCGCTTTCCTATCACGATGTGATAAGTGAGGTGTCGAATTCGGTCAGGGTTCCGATTGCAGCATATAGTGTAAGCGGTGAGTATGCAATGGTAAAAGCTGCAGCTAAAGCAGGATTTATTCAGGAAAGTGACATTATATGCGAAATGGCAGCAGGAGCATATCGTGCAGGTGCAAATGTGTATATCACATATTTTGCTAAGGAACTTGCAAGATGTATTGACGAAGGGAGGATTGGTTAATGACCAGGTCAGAAGAGCTTTTTCGTGAAGCACTGAAATATATACCGGGAGGAGTAAATAGTCCGGTAAGGGCATTTGGCTCTGTCGGTGAAAGCCCAAGATTTATCAGTCGTTCAGAAGGTCCTTTTTTGTATGACATTGATGGCAATAGATATATTGATTATATCTGTTCTTGGGGACCGATGATTTTAGGTCATAATCATCCAAAAGTATTGGAAGGTGTTGTACAAGCATGCCAAGATGGATTGAGCTTTGGAGCTGTTACAGAGATAGAAGTAAAAATGGCAAAAATGATTTGTGAACTGGTTCCTTCTATCGATATGGTTCGAATGGTGAATTCAGGAACCGAAGCAGTTATGAGTGCCATCCGGGTTGCAAGGGGATACACTGGTCGTGATAAAATCATTAAATTCAATGGATGCTATCATGGACATAGCGATGGATTGCTTGTAAAAGCAGGATCAGGTGTTATGTCAGGAGGAGTTCCGGATAGCTTGGGCGTACCAAAAGGCTGTACAGCTGATACACTTACAGCAAATTATAATGATCTTTCAGGTGTACAGGATTTATTCAATCAGTATGGAAGGAAAATTGCGGCAATCATTGTTGAGCCTATCGCAGCCAATATGGGAGTGGTACTTCCTAAAGAAGGATTTTTACAGGGAATTAGGAAGTTGTGTGATGAGAATGGAACTGTGCTGATATTTGATGAAGTAATCACTGGCTTTCGTCTTGGAATCGAAGGTGCACAAGGATATTTTGGAGTCACTCCAGATTTGACTACCTACGGAAAAATCATTGGAGCAGGTATGCCGGTTGGAGCATATGGCGGTCGCAGAGAAATTATGGAGGTAGTAGCACCTCTAGGAGCTGTTTATCAAGCAGGTACCTTAAGTGGCAATCCTGTTGCAATGACAGCAGGTTACACCCAACTAACAATTTTAAAAGAAAATCCTGATTATTATACTAAGCTCAATCAGAAGGGCAAATGGCTATTTTCCGAGATTGAGAAGAAATTCAAACGAGCTGGTAAATCATTTCAAATGAATTATGCTGGTTCCTTAGGCAGTTTGTTCTTTTCTAGGGAAGGAGTGTATGATTATTCATCAGCAAAGAATTCAGATACGGAACAATATAAGGCGTTTTTTAAACATATGTTGAACAATGGCATTTATTTGGCTCCGGCACAGTTTGAGGCCATGTTTTTATCAGTGGCACATGGGGAGGATGAAATAAAACAAACCCTGAATGTGATTGATGGTTATTTAGAAGCTACAGTTAACTAAAGTCTGGTTTGATTCTTTGAAAGGAGGGTTGGATTCACGTGGACTATAAGAATGGTTTAGAAGATTTATATATATTGAAGGATAATAAGAAATTAAGATATGGATATACTACCGGTTCATGTGCAGCGGCTGCAGCAAAAGCTGCCACTTTAATGATGATTTGTAAAAATAAAGTTCATTTTGTGGATCTGATGACTCCCAAAGGGATCCGATTGAATTTAAGAATTTTAGATATTACCATGGAGAAAGATTTTGTTATTTGTGCTGTTCAAAAAGACAGTGGGGACGATCCGGATGTAACCAATGGTATCATGGTCTATGCAAAGGTTACAAAGAATGAGAAAGGTATCATCTGTGTCGATGGAGGCCTTGGTGTAGGCAGAGTAACCAAAAGTGGATTAGAACAACCCAGAGGTAATGCGGCAATCAATAAAGTACCAAGACAAATGATAACGGATGCAGTAATGGAAGTGTGCGATGAGAACGATTACGCTGGCGGAATTAACGTAGATATTATTATTCCAGAGGGAGTAGAAATTGCAAAACGAACATTTAATCCCAATTTGGGGATTGTAGGTGGCATATCTGTTCTTGGTACAAGTGGTATTGTAGAACCGATGAGCGAAGCCGCAATTATTGAAAGTATACGGGTAGAAATGAGAATGGTTGTTGCAAATGGTTTAGAATATTTGCTACTGTCACCAGGAAATTATGGTGTGGATTTTACAAGAGAAAATATAGAGGTTCCCAATGTTCATTCTATTAAATTTAGTAATTACGTAGGCGAAGCGATTGATATAGCAATCGAGTTAGGTGTAAAAGGAGTCTTATTTATAAGTCATATCGGTAAGTTTATAAAAGTGGCAGGCGGTATTATGAACACTCATTCAAAGTATGCAGATGCAAGAATGGAAATTCTGGCTGCTAATGCTGTTTTAGCAGGAGCGTCCATACATACATTAGAAGAAGTATTAAAGTGCGTAACTACGGATGAGGCAATAACCATATTGGAAGCATCCAAAGTCATGGAAAAAACAATGAAAAATGTCATGGAAAAGATACAATACTATCTGAACCGCAGAGCTTATGAATCAATAGAGATTGGAGCAATTATCTTTTCTAACCAGTATGGAATATTAGGACAAACAGAAAATGCAAAGGAGTTACTTCGATGTTTGGAAAATTATACGGAGTAGGAGTAGGACCGGGAGATCCCGAGCTGTTAACGATAAAGGCAGTACGAATTATAAAAGAAGCAGATATACTAGCAGTACCCGGTGAGCAAAAAGAAGATAGTGTAGCCTACCGGATTGCAAAAAAGGCTATTAGTCAATTAGATACAAAGAAAGTTATTTCAATTCCTATGCCCATGACGAAAGATGAGAAGCACCTTGAGGACAGTCATAAAAAGGGAGCAGAAGAAATCATCAATTATTTAGAACGGGGAAAAACAGTGGCTTTTCTCACTCTAGGAGATCCTACGATTTATTCTACTTATATTTATTTGCATAAAAGAATTAAAGAAAGTGGATATGAAACAGAAATAATAAGCGGAATCCCCTCCTTCTGTGCTGTAGCTGCAAAACTAAATCAGGGACTTGTAGAAAGAAACGAACAGCTACATGTTGTTCCGTCATCTTACCATGTCGAAGATACGATAGCACTTTCAGGCACCAAAGTATTGATGAAATCAGGAAAGAAAATAAGTACAGTTATAGAATATTTAAAAACTATCGATTGTCAGGTATCAATGGTTGAAAACTGTGGAATGGAAGATGAAAAAATATATCGAAGTCTGGATGAAATAAAGGATGATGCAGGTTATTATTCCTTAATCATCGTGAAGGAGGACTAAATGGTACATTTTGTTGGTGCTGGCTCTGGGGCAGTTGATTTAATTACTGTTCGTGGACAAAAGCTTTTAGAGAAGGCAGACATAATCATATATGCAGGCTCCCTGGTGAATCCGGAACTTCTTGAGGTAAGGAAAACGGACTGTGAAGTCTATAATAGTGCAACAATGACCTTGGAAGAGGTAATAGAAGTAATGCTTCACGGAGAAACAGAAAGAAAAGTAATAGTTAGACTTCATACGGGAGATCCATGTTTATATGGCGCAATTAGAGAACAGATGGATATTCTTGATGAAAAAAACATCGCTTATGAAGTCTGCCCTGGGGTCAGTTCATTTTGTGGTGCAGCATCTGCTTTGAACCTTGAATATACATTGCCAGATGTTTCCCAAAGTGTAATAATAACGCGAATGGCAGGTAGAACACAGGTTCCTGCAAAAGAAACAATAGCTTCCTTTGCAGCACATCAAGCTACCATGGTTATTTTCCTTAGCACCGGAATGCTAAAACAGTTATCCGAGCAGCTAATCTTGGGAGGATATGATAAGAATACTCCAGCAGCAATTGTGTATAAAGCAACATGGAAAGATGAAAAGAAATATATTTGTACTGTTGAAACGCTTGCACAAACAGCAGAAGAGAATAAGGTAAATAAAACTGCTTTGATTATCGTGGGTGATGTTATATCCCAAAGCAAATACAGCCGTTCAGAGCTCTATAATCCCTCCTTTTCAACAGAATTCAGGACAGCGAGTAAATGATTGATATATTATTACGCATAAATAGGAGAAGCAATGGGAATGAAAATCAGTTTGATCAGCTTTACACAAAATGGTACAAACCTGGGGCATCTTCTTTCAATATTTCTAAGCGACCAGGGATATGATGCGAGTGCATTTACTGCTGGAGAGTATGCAAAAGGACTAAAAATGGAATCTATCAATAAGCCTTTGAAAGAGTGGGCAAAAGAGCAGTTTGAAAAGGCAGATGGGATTATATTTGTTGGTGCTACAGGTATTGCGGTAAGAACAATTGCTCCCTTTATCAAAGATAAACGTACGGATCCTGCAATTCTTGTAATTGATGAAAAAGGAGAATTTGTGATACCGCTTCTTTCGGGTCATATTGGTGGTGCAAATGAGTTGGCATATAAAATAGCGAGGCATTTAGGAACTATTCCTGTAATAACAACAGCGACGGATATTAATCAAAAATTTGCAGTTGATTTATTTGCTAAAAAAAATAATTTATATATTTCGAGAATGGATTATGCGAAAGCAGTATCGGCAGCGATATTGAATGAAATACGAGTTGGCTTTGAGAGTGAATTTCCGGTAAATGTTTCCCTTCCGGATAACATAACAGATAATAATGACTGCGAATATGGAATTTGTATTTCTTTAAATGAAAAGAAAGAACCATTTGAAAAAACGCTTATTCTTATTCCTAAAATTATCACGTTAGGAATCGGTTGTAGAAAAGGGAAAACTGCAGATGAAATTGAAAATGTTGTTTTAGAAGTATTGGGATTAAACCAGATTTCCCTTCATTCCATTTCAAATGTGGCATCAATCGATTTAAAAAAAGAGGAAGCAGGACTATTGGAGTTTTGTGACAGATTGAATCTGAAATTGATTACTTATCCTGCAGAAATATTGGAAAAGGTACAGGGAATCTATAGTGAATCGAATTATGTTAAGTCTGTGACAGGTGTTGGAAATGTGTGTGAAAGAGCAGCAATTCTAGGGAGCAGTAACGGAATCATGATACAGAAAAAATATACGAATAGTGGAGTAACTGTTAGTATAGCAAAAGAAGACTGGAGTGTAAGATTTTGAATAAAATATATGTTGTTGGCATTGGCCCGGGCGAGTATGAACAGATGACAATGAAAGCAGTGAAAGCCTTGGAAAACAGTGATGTCATCGTTGGATATACGGTTTATGTTGATTTGGTCATGACGTATTTTCCAAAGAAGGAGTTTTTAACCACTCCGATGAAAAAGGAAGTGGATCGATGCATTCTTGCTTTTGAAGAAGCGAATAAAGGGAATACGGTGTCTATGATTTGTAGCGGGGATGCAGGCGTCTACGGAATGTCAGGACTTATGTTGGAACTTGGAGAACAGTACCCAGAAACGAGTATTGAAATTATACCAGGAGTTACTGCAGCACTCACTGGTGGAGCAATCCTTGGTGCACCACTTATGCATGATTTTGCTGTAATAAGTCTTAGTGATCTCATGACTCCATGGGAAAAAATCGAAAGTAGATTGGAATATGCAGCAAAAGCAGATTTTGTAATCTGTTTATACAATCCCTCCAGTAAAAAACGTTTCGATTATTTACAGAAAGCGTGTGATATTGTTTTGAAATATAAAAAGCCGGGGACTGCCTGCGGTATAGCGGGTAATATTGGACGCGATGGAGAAACAAGTTGTGTCATGACGTTAGAGGAGTTAAGAGTAACAAAAGTAGATATGTTTACAACCGTTTTTATTGGTAATTCGCAAACGAAAATCATCAATGGACGGATCATTACCCCAAGGGGATATGAATTATAGAAGAACAGAAAAATATACCTATGGAAGGAGGCTGGCTATGAGTAGGATTCTTATTTTTGCTGGTACCGTGGAAGGAAGAAGGATTGCAGAATATTTAGTCAGGGTTGGTATTACAGTCCATGTTTGTGTAGCAACGGAATACGGTGAAAAACTTCTTCCAAAGGGGGATGATATAACGGTAACATCAAAGCGTCTGACAAAGGAAGAAATGAGAACTATCTTTATTCAGCAAGAATTATCTCTAGTTATCGATGCAACACATCCGTATGCGGTTTTGGTTTCACAAAACATAAAACAGGCTTGTATGGAAACAGGGAAAGAATATATGAGAATGCTTAGAGGAAGCATTCAGGAACAAACAGAACATTGTACTTATTTAGATACAGTGGAAGATGCTGTTCAGCTTCTGAAATCTACGGAAGGGAATGTACTTCTTACCACAGGAAGTAAGGAACTGGCAAAATTTACACAGATACCAGATTATAGCAAACGCTTCTTTGCCAGAGTTTTGTCAACTTCGACTGTTGTTAATGAGTGCCAGAAGCTGGGATTTGAGGGTAGAAATCTTATCTGTATGCAAGGCCCATTTAGAGAAGAACTAAACTATGCGATGTTAAAACAAATTGATGCAAAATATCTAGTGACCAAGGAATCAGGTAGTGCAGGTGGCTTTATGGAAAAGCTTAATGCAGCAAGTAAGGCAGGGGTCAAAATGATAGTAATTGGCAGACCGTGTCAGGAAGAAGGAGTAACATTTGAAGAGTGTCTGCGTATCCTTGGTGAGAGGTTTCATATTGAGAACAGAAAAAAAGTCACTTTGCTTGGAATAGGAATGGGCTCTATTAATAATATGACAATAGAAGCTAGAAATGCCTGTGAAAATGCAGATGTAATCATTGGGGCGAAACGTATGTTGGAGGCACTGACACAATTTCACAAACCAGTGTTTACTTCGTATCGACCAGAAGATATAAAAGAATTCATTGACAGTCATGTAGAATACCGAAGCTTTGTTGTTGCTTTATCTGGAGATATTGGATTTTATAGTGGTGCAGCTAAATTGATTGAAATATTAGGCGATTACGAACTTGAGATGTTACCAGGTATCTCATCTGTTGTTTATCTGTGTTCTAAATTGATGATGACATGGCAGGATGTAAAATTTATCAGCAATCATGGGAGATATGAAAATCTGATTGGTGCAGTAAAAACCAATCAAAAAGTATTTTCATTACTGGGTGGACAAGATTGTGTTGGAAGTCTATGTCGCAAGCTTATCCATTATGGACTAAATGATGTAGTTATCTATCTTGGAGAACAGTTATCATATGAGAATGAGAAGATCACGAAAGGGAGTCCATCCCAGTTGATGAATCAATCATTTACAGAACCATGTGCTGTCTTAATTAGTAATACAGATGCAAAGAATTCAATTATATCCTACGGGATTTCTGATGATAGCTTTATCCGCGGTAAAGTACCTATAACGAAGGAAGAAATTCGAAGCATATCAATTTCCAAGTTGCGGTTAAATAAGGATGCTATTATTTATGACATCGGTGCAGGGACTGGTTCTGTATCAGTCGAAATGGCATTACAGGCAATGGAGGGTACTGTCTATGCCATTGAAAAGAAGCCAGAAGCGGTTGCTCTTATAGATGAAAATAGAAAGAAATTCGGAGCAGATAATTTGGTTATAGTAGAAGGAACTGCACCGGAGGCAATGGAACAATTACCTGAGCCTACGCATGCGTTTATTGGCGGAAGCTCGGGTAATCTGCAGGATATTATGTTGTTACTCCTCCATAAAAATCCTAAAGTTCGAATTGTAATCAATGCAATAACCCTAGAAACGATTTCAGAAGCACTTCAATGTGTGAAAAGTTTCGAAATTGCTGAGGTGGAAGTAGTACAGGTTTTAATTTCGAAATCACAGACAATGGGTGATTATCATATGATGGTAGGTCAAAATCCGGTATACATTATCTCATGTACTGGTAAATAATTCAAGTTACTAGAATGTGTATTTTGTTCTGATAATATAAGTTGTGGGAAGATGTTTTACTTCGATATAAATATTGCATAGGAATGGAGGAAGATATGCAACTGCCTAGAATAATGATTGGCGCTCCTTCGAGTGGGAGCGGAAAAACCATGATTACCTGTGGGATTTTACAGGCTTTTGTGAATAGAGGGTTAAAGGTCGCTTCCTTTAAATGTGGACCGGATTATATCGATCCATTGTTCCACAAGGAGGTGATAGGAACAAAATCTAAAAATCTTGATACCTTCTTTAGTGATGAAGATACCATTAAATATCTATTTGGTAAAACAGCAAAGGATGCTGATATTTCAGTTATGGAAGGAGTTATGGGTTTTTATGATGGTGTAGGTGGAATATCTACAACGGGATCATCTTATGAGTTAGCTAGGATGACGGATACTCCTTCAATACTAGTAATCAATTGTAAGGGCATGAGTCTTTCACTTATTCCTTTGATACAAGGTTTTTTACAATACCAAGAAAATTGCAATATCATCGGTGTTATTTTAAATCAAATGTCGAAAAGTTTGTATTCTATTATAAAAGATCAGATAGAGAGGGAGCTTGGAATAAAAGTTTTTGGATATGTGCCGTTTGTGAAGGAACTAGTAATCTCAAGTAGACATTTAGGGCTGGTAATGCCGGAAGAGATAAATGACTTTCATAGCAAATTGAATAAACTGGCAGACATTTTGGAGGAAACTATTGAATTAGATGAAATATTGCGAATGGCAGGTAAATCAGATGAACTTTATTATGAAATACCTAAAATACCAAAACTAAGTCAAGAAATAAGAATTGCAGTTGCAAAGGACGAAGCATTCTGCTTTTACTATCAGGATAATTTGGAGCTGCTACAGGATATGGGAGCAAAGCTGATTGAATTCTCACCATTACATGACAAAAAATTACCAAAAGATACGAATGGAATTCTTTTTGGCGGTGGTTATCCCGAATTAGTAGCTGACAAACTTAGTTCAAATGAAAGCATGAGGGCAAGCATTCGAACAGCTTTAAAT
Organism: Bacillota bacterium; assembly: GCA_023443225.1. Taxonomy (GTDB): domain Bacteria; phylum Bacillota; class Clostridia; order Lachnospirales; family Lachnospiraceae; genus Anaerocolumna. The sequence goes on along the minus strand of JAEZVF010000111.1, from coordinate 33,580 downwards.
CAAAAAATGCCATGCCTTGCTGAGTGCGGAGGCTTTATGTACCTCCACACTCAGATGGAGGACATTTCAGGACAAAGTTATCCAATGGTTGGGAGCATTGCTGGTGAAGTTTACAAAACGGATAAGTTAAACAGGTTTGGCTATATTACATTAAAGGCAAATCAAAATCAAATGGTTGCTACATACGGTGAAAGCATTGCAGCACATGAATTTCACTATTTTGACAGCAATGCCTGCGGCGAAAGTTTTACAGCTTTTAAGCCATTAAGAAAGACACAGTGGAACTGTATACATGGAAACGAAAATATGGCGGTTGGATTTCCTCATCTTTATTATTATTCCAATATGAGTTTCTCCTTTCGTTTTCTAAACACATGCTTAGATTGGAAAATGAAAAATGAAAACAGATAAGACTGTAGAATGGATGGGATTATATCGCAGTTATGAAAAAGGATGATAGGAGGCTGTCTTAGTATGTACTATTCACTAATTGCCTTGGTGATTGGCTTTGTTCTTGATTTGCTATTTGGCGATCCATATTTCTTGTGGCATCCAATCCGATTGATTGGCAATATAATAGCATTTACAGAAAAAATACTGCGTAGAATATTCCCTGTGACCAAAAGAGGAGAACTTGTTGCAGGTGCTTTTCTTGTGATAATTGTAGTAGTTTTATCAACAGGAATACCAGTATTGATTCTTGGTTTAATATATAATTGGAACTCGTATGCGGGAGTATTTGTTGAGAGTATTATGTGCTATCAGCTTCTGGCTACAAAATCTTTAAAGGTTGAAAGCATGAAGGTATATAAAGCACTGTCCAAAGGAGCACTTGAAGAGGGTAGACAAGCAGTTTGCATGATTGTTGGAAGAGATACAGCAAATTTGTCTGAGGTTGGTATCGTGAAGGCAGCAGTTGAAACCATTGCAGAGAATACATCAGATGGCAGTATAGCACCTATGTTATTCATGATAATAGCTGGTGCAGGCGGTGGATTTTTTTATAAGGCAGTCAATACTATGGACTCTATGGTTGGTTATAAGAATGAGAAATACATAAATTTTGGGAAGTTAGCTGCCAGGTTGGATGATGTTTTAAACTATATACCTGCCAGAATTTCAGCATATCTTATGATTGTTAGTACGATTTTTTCAAAATTTAATACAAAGAATGCATGGAAGATTTATCGGCGAGATTGTTATAATCATGCAAGTCCAAATTCTGCTCACACAGAATCTGTAGTAGCAGGGGCATTAGAAGTGCAGCTGGCAGGCGATGCATATTATTTTGGAAAACTTTATCCGAAAAAGACAATTGGTGATAATATTAGAACAGTCGAATGCGAAGATATTAAAAGAGCGAATTTGTTACTATATCAGACGGTTACTTTTGCAATCATCTTATTTGGATTGATAAAACTTGCTTTATTATATTGGTTAATTTAGCATTTACTAATCGCGGTTGGGCGGAGAAAAGAGGCAAGAAAAGTATGTATCAACATGGTGGAGATGTTTATAGAAATAATGTAAGACTGGATTTTTCCTCCAATATAAATCTGATGGGTATTCCTGAAAGTGTACTCCAAGCTGCAAAAAGAGGTGTGGAGCTATCTTGTAATTATCCGGACACAGAATGCAACGAATTGAGAGACGCAATTTCAATAAAAGAGGGTATTCCAAAAGACATGATTGTTTGTGGAAATGGTGCAGCAGATCTTATTTTCTCACTTGTTATAGCAACAAAGCCCAAAAGAGCATTATTGTTGTCACCGACATTTCATGAATACGAGCGGGCACTTCAGAGTGTGGACTGTAGGATAAGTTACTATCAATTACTAGAGGAAAATGGATTTAAATTGGGGACAGATTTTGTAGAAGAGATAAATGGGGATATCGATATTGTTTTTTTATGCAATCCCAATAATCCAACAGGTGTATTAATAGATAGATTATGGTTGAAAAATATATTACAAAAGTGTAAGGATAGTAATTGCTTTCTGGTGGTTGACGAATGCTTTATGGATTTTGTACCTGAAGAAAGGGACTATACCTTAAAAGGGCTTTGTAAGGAGTCGAAGAATTTATTTGTGCTAAAGGCGTTTACTAAGCTATATGCTATGCCTGGATTACGACTAGGTTTCGGATTTTGTGGTAATTCTTTACTCATAAATAAAATGAAGAATAATTCTCAACCATGGAATATATCTATTCCAGCACAAATGGCTGGTATTGCGGCTCTGGAAGAGGTGGAATATGTAAAGCAATCTTTGAAAATGATTGAAGAGGAAAAGAAATTTTTAATACAGCAGTTACGGCAACTACATTTTAAAATATATGAATCTCAAGCAAATTATATTTTCTTTAGAGCGAAAGAAGGTTTGTATGAAAAATGCCTTGAGCAGGGAGTTATGATTCGCGATTGCAGTAATTACAGAGGACTCTCAGAAGGATATTATCGTATTGTGGTAAAAACACATTGTGAAAATGTAGTGCTGATTGAGTTACTTAAAAGGCTGTTATACGAGTTAACATATTAATAGAATAAGTTCATAAATTCAATTACTGCCAGAAACGTTAGTTTGCAAGGTGTTGAGTAATTGATATAGAAAGGTTGGTAATGGATGGCAAAGTCAATCATGATACAAGGCACAATGTCCAATGCCGGAAAGAGTCTGATAGCTGCAGGACTGTGCCGGATTTTTAAACAGGATGGTTATAAAACAGCACCGTTTAAATCTCAAAATATGGCTCTTAATTCTTATATTACAGAGGAAGGACTTGAGATGGGAAGAGCACAGGTCATGCAAGCGGAAGCAGCTGGCATTAAGCCGTCTGTCTATATGAACCCCATATTATTAAAACCTACCAACGATGTTGGATCTCAGGTGATTGTAAATGGGGAAGTACTAGGGAATATGAATGCCAGAGATTACTTTAAATATAAAAAGTCACTTATTCCTGACATTATGAGAGCCTATCAAAAGTTAGATGAGGAATTTGACATAATTGTCATTGAAGGTGCAGGTAGCCCTACTGAGATTAATTTGAAATCAGAAGATATTGTTAATATGGGGATGGCTAAAATGGCGAAGGCACCAGTATTAATCGTCGGAGATATTGATCGAGGAGGTGTATTTGCTCAACTGGTCGGCACAATGGAACTACTTGAAGAAGATGAAAAAAACATGGTAAAAGGTCTTATTGTCAATAAGTTTCGGGGAGATAAGACTATTTTAGATCCTGGAGTTATCATGCTAGAGGAGAGAGTTAAAGTCCCCGTCATTGGTGTTATACCATATATGAATATAGATGTTGAAGATGAAGACAGTTTATCCGAACGAATGACAGAACAAAGGCAAGTTGATTTGATTGATATCGCCGTAATTCGACTTCCGCGCATATCAAATTTTACAGACTTTAATATCCTGCAAAGTATTGAGGGGGTATCATTACGATATATAAAATCTGTTTCGGAATTAAAAAATCCAGATATGATAATAATACCTGGAACTAAGAACACTATGAAGGATTTACTATGGTTAAGGAAATCAGGACTAGAAGCAGCAATTTTGAAAGCTGAGAAAGCAGGGAAAGTGATTTTTGGAGTATGTGGTGGCTTTCAAATGTTAGGAACAACGATTGCAGATCCAGAAGGGGTAGAAGAGGGTGGAAAGTTAAATGGAATGGGAATATTTCCGATGGAGACCATTTTTCAAGGTGATAAGAAAAGAACAAGAGTAACAGGCAAATTCGAAAGTTTGGACGGAATCTTGAAAGGACTAAGTGGCGTGGCTCTGGAAGGTTATGAGATTCATATGGGGATATCTAAGTCAGAAGGTGGATTTCCATGCCTTACTTCACTGAAAAAAATACATGAGAAACAATCTGAAACAGAGGGTGCCTTTTCAGGCAATGTGTATGGAACCTATGTACACGGAATTTTTGACAAAGAAGAGGTTGCAAAGACATTAATCGGGTGCCTTGCAAAGGAAAAGTGTATCAATTTAGATCAAATAGCTGTAATGGATTATAAGAAATACAAAGAAGCACAATATGATATACTGGCAGATACTTTGCGTAATCATTTGGACATGAAAAAGATATATGAAATGATTGAGAAGGGAATATGAAAAGTTTAGTTCATATATACTCAGGTGATGGGAAAGGCAAGACAACTGCATTCATCGAAGGAAAAACGATTTGAGGCGAAAGAAGTATATAGTTATTATCTTTATCATGTGCTTGAACTGGTAAAAACGAAGAATTTTAGAATGCTGGTCCTAGATGAGATTATTGGTGCATATAATTATGATGTGATTGTAATTATGACAGGGAGAAATCCTTCTTTGGAATTGATTGAATTGGCGGACTAGGTATCTGATATTAAGAAGGTTAAGCATCCTTTTTACCATGGAGTTGGTGCAAGAATAGGAATAGAAAAGTTGGAGGTTGCAATGAAAATAGATTTGGAAAATATACTGCCTGCAGAGATAGAAAAAAGGAGCTTCGAGATTATCGAGCAGGAATTGAACGGTAGAATTCTTGACCCGGATAAGGCTCCAATTATTAAACGAGTAATTCATACCTCTGCTGACTTTGAGTATGTAGATTCTTTGGTGTTTTCTGAAAATGTAGTAGAACATGCTTTAGCTGCAATTAAAAGGGGAGCTTGCATTGTTACTGACACGGAAATGGGGAAGGCAGGAATTAATAAAAAAGTCCTAGCAAAATTCGGTGGAGAGGTACTTTGCTATATGGCAGACGAGGAAGTTGCCGAGATTGCAAAAGTTAACAGGAGCACAAGAGCGACAGCAAGCATTGATAAAGCAGCTTTACTTGATAAAGAAGTTATTTTTGCTGTCGGGAATGCACCAACTGCATTAGTGCGCCTTTATGAGTTGATTGCTGAACGTAAGATAAAACCTGCTTTGGTAATCGGGGTGCCTGTTGGATTTGTTAATGTGGTACAATCGAAAGAATTAATAATCAAATCAGAAGTACCATACATCGTTGCAAGAGGAAGAAAGGGCGGTAGCAATGTGGCAGCAGCAATATGTAATGCATTACTTTATATGCTTGATGAAAACAGAGGAGCATAGTTAATAAAAGGGGGTAACAGGCGTGTAAGCATTTTTTGACTTTGACGTCTTCATATGCTATAATATTTATGTATGTGTAAAAATTTAATAGAGTTATGTAAATTTTGTACGAGTTTTCTCGTATAGGAAGCTGGGTGCAATTCCCACACAGGAGCGCTACTGTAATAACGGAGCATTTTTTGAAAAGGACATAGTTATATGTTCTTTAACCACTGGAAGATATTCTGGGAAGGTAAAAGATTGCGATGATGTTTGAGTCAGAATACATTTGCATAATGAAATGTACTGCATATTGTTTTAGTATGCAAAAACTCTTCGAACCCAAGAGGTACACCAGATAACTTTAATTTTTAAGTGAGAGATGAAATATTTCCTTTTCTTACATTATTACGGTGTGTTTTGTGTATTTTAGTTACAGATCAAAGCTGTATTGGGTTTGTTTGAACTCGATATGGCTTTTTTGTTGATGGTTTAAAATATATCAATCTGTTCATACATAGGTTGTAAGGAGAGGTAAGGTTACCGGCATGACAAAATATATTGTGCTATGTGCTATTTTTTCGTTAGCTGGCATTATTTCTATATGGGAATATCTAAAAAAGCGTGTTCATATTAATGGTGTGAATAATCATCAACATAAAATTCGGCATAAGCATGGAGAAGGGTTTTCTATTGACTTATATGCTTATGCATCACTTATCAGAGACTGGGGTCCTGATTTTAAAGTTGGATTTTCTATCATTGTTATGGTTCTGAGCATTGTGTTAAATAATCCATATGTTTCAGTCGTGGTTATTTTTGCTATGGCTTATATAACGGTACTCAAGGGTGGATTATCAATTACAGAATACTTATCAATTTTGGCAATTCCATTATCTTTTATTTTGCTTGGTACATTCACGATAGCAATTGATTTTTCAAAAGTACCAATTGGGCAATACAATATAAATCTTGGGTTTTGTTATGTGTTTACATCCATGCTACAACTAAAGAAAATGGCATTTTTAATTTTGAAAGTTTTTGCGGCAGTAAGTGCACTTCAAATGATGACATTATCTACTCCTTCCAATGAAATTATTGCATTTTTTAGGAAAATTCGTATTCCAAAACTCATAATAGAATTAATGAATTTAATTTACCGTTTTATTTTTATTTTACTTGATGTTCATAGGCAAATGAAAAATTCAGCAGAAGCACGTCAGGGGTACTGTGATTTTAAAACATCCTGCATAACATTTGGAAATATTGCAAGTAATATGCTTGTTGTTTCACTTAAAAAGTCAAATGCATATTACAATGCAATGGAAGCCAGATGCTATGATGGAGAACTGTTGTTTTTAGATGAAGAAAAAAAGATTAAACGAAAGCATTTGATAGTTGCGGCGATATTTATTGTGTTTTTGTTTTTACTTTGGGGATTCATGTAATGAGAAAGGAAAAAATAATGAAGAAACCAATATTAAAGGTTGAAAATTTATTTTACACATATGGAAGTGGAGAAACAGTATTAAATGGTGTAAATGTCGAGATTTACGAAGGAGAAAAAATTGCGGTTGTTGGATCAAACGGTTCAGGTAAATCAACATTCTTCTTAAATGTTAATGGTGTATTAACACCCGATTATGGAGAAATCACATACCGTGATACCGTAATTAATAAGAAAAATTTAAAAGAACTCCGAAAAAATATTGGCATTGTATTTCAAGATGCGGACAATCAGATTATTGCTTCTACTGTTAGAGCGGAGGTTGGTTTTGGTCCGATGAATCTAAAACTATCACGGGAGGAGGTTAATCAAAGGGTTGAAGAAGCACTGGAATATATGAATATTTCTGAGTTTATTGACAGACCTCCGCACTATTTAAGCGGAGGAGAGAAGAAAAGGGTGTCGATTGCAGATATTATAGCAATGAAGTCAGATGTTATTATATTTGATGAACCTACAGCAGCATTAGATCCTTTGAATACAATGATGTTAGAGGAGGTTTTAGAAAAGCTGAATACGGAAGGAAAGACAATGCTTATTTCTGTCCATGACGTTGATTTTGCTTACCGTTGGGCTGAAAGGGTACTTGTATTTCATCAAGGAGAAATTATAGCCGATGGAACTCCTTTAGAAATTTTTCAAAGTAAGGAAATACTAAATCAAGCAAATTTAAAACAGCCAATCATGTTGGAGGTATATGAATCCCTTGTAGAAAAACAGGTACTGGAAGATTTAAAACTTTACCCTAAAACACCTGAGGAATTTAAAAGTATTCTTGAAGTTATTACTTAATCATAAAGCATATGAAAAGAAATGCTTTTGATAAATAAATGTAGTTGTTTTTAGTGATACTGACATTAAAAACAAAAAGGAGGAAAAATGAATAAAAAAGAAAAGAGAATTATTGCTATTGCCGCAGCAATTGCGTTATGCTTTGGAGTTATGCCAACAGTTAACGCAATGCACATCATGGAAGGATTTCTTCCACCTAAATACTGTATTGCGTGGGGTGCACTATGTATTCCATTCCTAGTGGCTGGATATTTTTCCATCAAAAAAACAGTATCAAATTATCGCAGATCAATTACTATACTTGCGATGGCTGGGGCCTTTGTTTTTGTTATTTCATCTTTGAAGATACCTTCGGTAACAGGTAGCTGTTCTCATATGACGGGTACCGGATTAGGTGCAATTTTATTCGGACCAACTGCTGTTAGTATTCTCGGTATTATTGTATTGATTTTTCAAGCAATTATACTTGCTCATGGTGGATTAACGAGCCTTGGTGCCAACACATTTTCTATGGCGATAGCAGGTCCATTTGTTTCATTTGGAATTTACAAATTGTGCCAGAAATTAAAAGTTAATAAGCATGTTGGAATTTTTTTGGCAGCATTTCTTGGTGATTTGTTTACATACTGTGTAACAAGTATGCAGTTGGCAATTGCCTATCCTTCAGCTAATGGTGGAGTCCCTGCTTCTGCATTGAAATTCCTTGCAGTATTTGCACCTACACAGCTACCTCTGGCTGTTATAGAAGGTATCTTAACAGTTGTTATTATGATTGGATTAGAAACTTATGCAAAAGCAGAACTGAATGATTTAGGTTTGTTGAATGGAGGTAAGAATTAATGACTAAGACAAAAAGAACAGTGATAGTATTATTAGTGATTGCGGTATTAATTGCTATTATTCCATTATTTGCATTAAAAGGTGCAGACTTTGGGGGTTCAGATGATGCAGGAAGCCAAGTGGTTTCTGAGATAACAGGTGAGGATTATCAACCATGGTTTACACCTGTCATGGAAACATGGATTGGGGGAGAATTACCAGGGGAAATTGAAAGTTTGCTTTTCTGTGTACAGACAGGTATAGGGGTAGGAATTTTATGCTTTTTTATGGGCAGATTTGTAGAGAGAACAAAAAAAGAAAAAAAGCAAATTAAAGAGAATGAAAGTGCATAAACAATTGATGATTCAAGCCTCATCTAGTATTAATAATGGATGGGGTTTTGAGTTCTATTGATGTAATTTAACAAGTAATGAAATGAAAATACTCAGAAAATGGTATGAGGTGAAGATCTAATGATTAAAAAAGCAATTCTTGTTGTAAGTTTTGGAACGAGTCATGCTGATACTCGTCTAAAGACGATAGAGCAGATTGAGGAAGACATAAGAAGTAATTATCCAGAATATTTAATATATCGTGCTTTTACAAGTAAAATGATTATTAATATTTTGCAAAAAAGAGACGGAATTAAAATTTTGACAGTATCAGAAGCAATGGAACAGATGAAAAGGGATGGTATTTGTGATGTTATCATTCAGCCTACCCACATATTAAATGGTATTGAAAATGACTTAATGATACAGGATGCTAATTTATATAGAAAAGAATTTAATTCAATTGTATTTGGAGCACCTTTACTTCATAATACAGATGATTATTGGAAAGTAATAAATGCGTTTGCAAAAAGACTACCGGAACTATCAGGAAATGAGGCTGTGGTCTGTATGGGTCACGGAACAGAACATTATGTGAATGCATCCTATGCCGCTCTTGATTATATGTTTAAAGATCAAGGATATGAAAACATTTATATTGCTACAGTTGAGGCATATCCTTCCCTCAATAATATTATAAAAAAGTTAAAAGAAAAAAATTATGTTAAAATTATGTTGGTACCGTTTATGATAGTGTCAGGTGATCATGCTAAAAATGATATGGCTGGAGATGAAGAAGACTCCTGGAAAGTTATTCTGGAAAGAGAAGGATTTAAGGTATCGTATATGCTTGAAGGTCTTGGAGAGAACCCGGAAATAAGAAAAATATTACTGGATCATGTTGATAATGCATTTGAAATGGAGCGGTGATGAGCAGTTATTTATGTGTATGCTTGAATTAGAAGAGTTGTGAGAGCACTGACGAATCTATATGTTTTCGAGACACTTTTCTTCTTTAATCTATTAATTTAGATGTATGTCATTAATCATTTTATAAAAGCAGGTGGATTATGAAACTTAATATGAGTATAAGAACGATAGCCATTTTAATGGCTGTTTTGGCTGCGGTTCTGTACGGAATTAGTTCTCCAATATCAAAGGTTCTTCTTACAAAAATACCACCAACACTAATGGCGGGGCTCCTATATGTGGGAGCTGGTACAGGAATGTTTATTATTAACATTCTAAGAAAAATGGGGAAGAGAAGCCAAGTAGAGGCCAGAATTACAAAAAAAGATTGTTCTTTTGTAATAGGTATGGTTATACTTGACATTCTGGCCCCTATATTCCTGATGATAGGACTTGCAAAAACCACATCTTCAAATGCGTCACTATTGAATAATTTTGAAATTGTAGCAACTGCGGTAATTGCCTTATTTGTATTTAATGAAGCAATCGGAAGGCGTATGTGGGTTGCAATTACACTTATCACTACTGCTAGTATTATCCTTTCAGTAGAAGATTTGAGCAGTTTTAATTTTTCAATGGGCTCAATTTTTATTATTGGCGCATGCCTTTGCTGGGGGGTTGAAAATAACTGCACAAGGATGTTGTCATTGAAAGATCCGCTTCAAATTGTAGTAATTAAAGGGTTTGGCTCTGGATTGGGATCATTAATGATTTCATTTTTACTCAGGGAATACTCTGCTGATTTTCGCTATATAATGGTTACGTTGATACTTGGTTTTGTAGCATATGGACTTAGCATTTTCTTTTACATTTTAGCGCAAAGAGAGCTGGGAGCTGCCAGAACCAGTTCTTTCTATGCTACGGCTCCTTTTATCGGAGTATTAATATCATGGATAATTTTACACGAGGCAATAACATTTTCTTTCTTGATAGCATTAGCAATTATGCTCTTGGGGGCATATTTTGCAGTTTTTGAAAAGCATACGCATATGCATATCCATGAAGAAATGAATCATGACCATAGACACATCCATAATGATGGGCATCATGGCCATATACATTCACCGGAATTTGTTGGGGAGCATAGTCACCAGCATGTACATACCGAACAAGAGCATAAACATTCACATACACCAGATCTTCATCATAGACATGTTCATTAATTAAAAAATGTAGTTAATTAATACTTTTAAAAGTCATATGCCATTTGCTCTAAATTATCTTTTGTAGTATAAAAACTGATTGTCTAAAGTACGAATTTTGGTTTGACATTGTGCATTCCATTGATACGTTTTCTTTCCTGTACATTATTTCTCAGCCTATGATTGAAAAACTGGACCAGATAAAATTAAGTATAGGCTTATTGAAGGTTAAATGGGCCATTTATGTTGAGGGTAAGCTTTTGCGCAGCGGATGCATTGTATAGTTAAAAATTATAGGTGCCTGAATAATAAAGGGCTGATTATATATTTTCCAATACAGAAGTGCTCATGAAGATTTCCGAAAGATAATAGTGTTATTTTTCGAGGTAAGACCAGATGTCAACTATCGGAGGAAATAGTACTCCTCATAGGATTAGGCATTTATAATTAACAGCAATGTGAATAAGGATCTTTAGCATTTGAACTCAGAAAAATACCAGATAGTACAGAACTTGAGGCGAGCTCATTCTACTGGCACATATTTGAAAAAATTACTTCGAGGCCTATACGGCACAATAAAATCAAACTCCATTATATTCATCTCCTGCATTTTAATTTAATTGAAGATTAATGTGAAAGTTAAACTTGCTTGCAATTTGGGCAACGTCACAGCCAGCTCTTGCCAACGAAAGTACATTCTTGTTTTTTAGTAGGACATGCGCAGCAAAGGTGTTAGCTTAATACTCAGTGATACTCTTGATGTCAAATAGGGCAAATTCTTTTAAGCCATTGCTTGCCAAATCACGGTGAAAATATCGTGACCAATTTAATGTGCAAGAACCATTTGTAGCATACAATCATCCAAGCTATTATTCAGAATTATGAAGCGGTGCTTCCACCTGCAAGTATACATGACGAGCAGGTTTTCATGGTTTTCATAATAAACTTGATTCCAAGCTCATCTGCTATATCAAGAGCATCATTTGTACCAAATTTTTGTACAAGCTTCGTAGCTTTTCTATATATTTTAAAAGAGTTAATCAAACCAACACCTCCCCTAAATGAGGTATTATATAATCATCTTGGATTGCTTAAAAAATGCATTATTGGAAATTGGATAGGCAATAATGTAGCAGTTTTATTTCCAATTTCTTTAGATGCTATAAATACTGAAATGCTAAAGACAGAATCTAAAGTAATTGCTTCTGAAATTAAAAAGAAGATAAAGACTATCGTAGGAATTGATATTGGAGTAGGAATTGGAAAAACTTTTGAACATTCTGCAAATTTAAACAAATCTTTTCATGAGGCAAATTTAGCTTTTAAGTATGCAATAAAGAAAAAAATAATAGTATATTCAGATAGTATTATTTTTGATAAGAACGAAAATGAATTATTATTTCCAATTGAATTAGAAAATCAACTGTTTGAACTAATACGTTTAGGTAGTGAAAATGATTCAATTAAAACATCGTCTGAGATTATTTCGATTATGTTCAGAGATTTTCATAATAATAATCAAATTAAAGAGTATTTTACTCAACTAATTTCTATAATTAAGAGAATTATCTTTCAATTAGGTTGTGGAATTAATGAACTATCATCAGTAGGAGTTATTGATGAGTTAAATGCTATAGAGGATACTGAACAAATGAAAATGTGGTGCAGAATAAATATTAATGAATTAATTAATATATCAGCACAAGCAAGAAGAGCAAAAGATAATTCTTTGGTAAAAAAAGCAGTTGAGTATATAGAAAACCATATTTTTTCTGATATAAATCTTGAAATAGTAGCTAATGCAATAGGCGTTAGTCCTCAATATTTAAGCAGATATTTTAAAGAAGAAATGGGGCAAAATTTTATTGATTTTATAACTGAAAAAAAGATAAATATATCAAAGAAGATGCTTAAAGATGAAGAACTTAGCATAAGGGAAATTGCCTCAAAATTGGGGTATTTAGAAGCAAATTATTTTTGTAGAGTTTTTAAGAAAAATACCGGACTTACTCCGAAACAGTATAGAGATATTTAGTCTAAAAGCGAGAAAGCGTGATAATGTTTATCACTAGGGAATTTAGTGTAGCTATTTTTAAATATAGAAGGAGTTAATTGTTTAAATATAATTCTAAAGCCGCTTTTAATAAAGATATCTCTTGAGCAGATATATATAATCGTTTAGTGGCGATATTGAAAACAACAGTTGGCAAAGGAGACCATGCCATATAAATACTATTTATGGTAGATGTATCGACTAGGTATTGTACGAGGTACACCTACCATATTTTCGACTAGTATTAGATAGCTTTGATTACCAAATTAGTATATGAAAGGAAAAATTAGTGTATGTTATTTATTTAATTATTATATCAATTCCAACGACACCAACTATATCGCCATTTGAATTCTTAATTGGAGATGATACTGTCATACATGGATTTCTTGTAATAGCTGATATATATATCGATGAAATAAAATCTTCACCCTTGATGCTTTGCTTAAACCATTCACGGATATTTGCATTCGCAATACCCGCTGCAGGGATAGAACAGATAAATCGTCCTTTTCTGTCATTGGTCCAAGCTGCTTCAACAAAACTATATTTTTTCATAAACTCACTTAGAATAGCTTCGTGTATGTTACTTTCTTTTGAATTAATAATTTCATTTCTTGAACAAAGCTCTCTTTGTATAATTGCAAGGGCTTCTTGAGCTTTACATAGAGCACCATTTCCTAAAGCTTCAATACTTTCAGCCTCACTTGAAAATAACTCTGATAGTATAGAGGAGGCTTCATTTAATTTAGTACCCATTGCTGCAATATCTTCCATATTATGTTTTTGCTGGTGTACCGAAGAGTATACAGCATCAACAGATTTTGATGTTTTTAATACAACATCTTCCACTTCTTTTATCTGATTACCTACGTTTTGTGCGATAAGAACCTCTTTCTTAGAAATGGTGCTAATCTCATCCATCATGCTAAATACATTATTAAATGATGTATCAATCCTTTCAAGATTGGTTTCAATATTTTTAGTTGCAGATATTCCTTCATCAACGCGTGAAGCATTTTCACAAACAACACTATAAACATTATCAACTTCAGCTTGTATAGTATTTATTAATGAATTTATATCTTCAACAGAATTTCCAGTACTATCAGCAAGCTTGTGAATTTCAGAGGCTACAACAGCAAAACCCTTGCCATTCTCACCAGCTCGAGCTGATTCAATAGATGCATTTAGCGCAAGAAGTTTAGTTTGCTTAGAAACATTTCTTACTGTTTCTAGAATATGTACAATCTCTTTTGAAGTTTTCGCAAGCTGCTCCATATTTGCTAAAGTCATATTTGATGACTCATGAATACTTTCAATTGTTTGAACTATCTGCAAAATTTCTTTTAGACTTATTTTTACAGTATCTTTAGAAATAGAACTCTGTTTAATCATATCAACAGTTATTTTCTCAGCGGTATTTAAAAGATCCATTATATTTCTTACTTCTGAAAGAGTATTATTAATACTACTGTTAACTTTTTCATTACTGGCTGACATTTCTTTAACTTCGGCGTAAACATGCTTTGCAAAATCATTATTATCTTCAAGTGTAATAGCTATACTCTCAGAAACAGAAGAAATCTGGCTTGAGGTTACCTGCACTTCAAAGTTGAAATTTTTTAAATCGCTTTTTAGTTTTTTAATTTTGGATGTATATTTGCTGCATATATTAGAAAATGTATAGAAAATATAAATAGAATAGCCAATAAATACTATTAAATTTAGTGCAATCTTTATATAGATATCCCACTCTAAAATTGAAAAAAATGTGGATGAAATAAGAAGCAGGCAGGTGGCAATAATGTAAGAAGTGCTTTTCATAAATATTCCTCATTTCCTGGTTTGGTAATGAGATCTGCAATCAAAAAGGGGACAATAGTGCTCAAAATGAAAACCATTGTCCCTTTAATTGCAAATCATTAAATATTAAATAGTAGCTCTGCGTATGTTGGGAATGGATAAATTTCCTTTGGTATAATTACTTCCAATCTATCCGCATCAGCTCTCAAAGCTTCCATAGCATGAACAACTATCTTGGAGTAGGCTTCAGCTTGCTTTAGTAAGTTAGAAGTTTCAGCAGATGCTTTATCTAAAGCTTTCTTTAAGGAGTTAATATTTGAAGCAAATGAACTTAGTATAGGTGATAGCTCCTTAAGTACTGAAGATTGAGCAGATACTTCAACTGACATTCCAGTAGCTTTTACTGAATTAATAGTATCTGATAATTCCTTGCTGAATTTGAATGCAGCTGGTAAAATCTCAGTTTTAGCCATTGAAATCATAGTTAATGCTTCTATGTTTATAGTCTTAATATAATTTTCAAGGAGTATTTCATATCTGGATTCAATTTCGGATTTGCCTAATACACCATGTTTTACAAATACTGCTACATTCTTATCCTTGATAAATGTAGGAATACATTCAACAGTTGTTTTAAGGTTTAGCAGACCTCTGCTTTCTGCCTCAACAACCCACTCATCAGAGTAATTGTTTCCATTGAATATAATACGCTTATGATCTCTAACAGTATCTGAAATTAATGCACCGATTTCGTTTGTCAAATCACTAGCAGCTTCTAGTCTATCAGCGAATTTCTGAAGAACCTCAGCCACTATTGTATTTAATACAAAGTTAGTACCAGCAATTGAAGCAGAAGAACCTAACATTCTAAATTCAAATTTGTTACCAGTAAATGCAAATGGTGATGTTCTGTTACGATCTGTTGTATCCTTCGGTAGATTTGGAAGGCAAGCAACGCCAGTCTCAAGAATAGTATTGTAGTTCTTGCCTTTAGCCTTACCATTTTCCAACTGTAGAAGAATATCAGTTAACTGTTCTCCAAGGAATATAGAAACTATAGCTGGAGGTGCTTCGTTTGCACCTAGTCTGTGGTCATTTCCTGCTGAAGCTACTGACAAACGTAATAAATCCTGATAATCATCAACAGCTTTGATTACTGAGCATAGGAAAACTAAGAACTGTATATTTTCATGTGGAGTTGAGCCTGGTTCCAACAGATTTTGCCCCTCATTTGTAGACATTGCCCAGTTGTTGTGTTTACCTGAACCGTTAACGCCATCAAATGGTTTTTCATGTAATAAGCAAGTAAGGTTATGCCTTATAGCAACCTTTTGCATTATTTCCATTGTTAGCTGATTGTGGTCAGTTGCAATGTTTGAGGTAGTAAATATAGGAGCAAGCTCATGTTGAGCAGGGGCAACTTCGTTATGTTCTGTTTTTGCAGCAATACCTAGCTTCCAGAGCTCAATGTCAAGATCCTTCATGTACTCGGATACTCTTTCCTTTATGTTTCCGAAATAGTGGTCTTCCAATTCCTGACCTTTTGGAGGTTTTGTTCCAAATAGAGTTCTTCCTGTGAATATTAAGTCTTTACGTTTTCTCCAAAGATCTCTGTCAACCAAGAAGTATTCCTGCTCAGGACCAACAGTAGTAGTTACTCTAGTTGCAGTACTTCCAAAAAGTTTTAAAATTCTAATTGCTTGTTTGTTTAGAGCCTCCATCGAAATAAGTAATGGAGTTTTCTTATCGAGAACCTCACCAGTGTACGAGTAAAAAGCTGTTGGAATGCAAAGGGTACTATTCTTAACAAATGCTGGGGAAGTACAATCCCATGCAGTATAACCTCTTGCTTCGAAAGTAGCTCTAAGTCCTCCTGATGGGAATGAGGAAGCATCTGGTTCACCCTTAATCAGGTCTTTACCAGTAAACTCCATAACAACCTTACCATCAGCAGTAGGTGAAATGAAGGAGTCATGCTTTTCAGCAGTGATTCCAGTCATTGGCTGAAACCAATGTGTAAAGTGTGTTGCTCCTTTTTCAATAGCCCATTCTTTCATTGCACTAGCAACAACTTCTGCAACAGAAACATCAAGTGCTAATCCCTCATCAATAGTTTTTTTCAGCGACTTGTAAGTTGCCTTTGGAAGACGTTCACGCATTGTTGCATCATTGAACACGTTACTTCCATAAAATTCAGTTACACGATTTTCCATGTTAAACCCTCCTTAATAAAAATAAAATTAAATTGTTTTACATTCTGCATTAAAATATCTATCCGTATTTTGACTGTAATTATTCTAACTTAGAATGTTGTGGTTAATATTAAAAAAAGACATTCCACTCCTAAAAAATCCTGGAGCGAAACGCCTTTGTTTCACAAAAAAGTATTAATGTAGCACGAATTGGTTTTAATTTTGTACCTTATGGAGCAAGCCTAGTCATATCTCTTGGAAATAATGATGCTTCTCTGACATTTTGTTGATTTAGAAGTCTCATCAAAAGTCTCTCAAGACCAATTCCAAGTCCACCATGAGGTGGCATTCCATACTTATGAATCATTAAATATGATTCAAATTCATCTGGGTCTAAACCCTTATCCTTCATTTTTTGAACCTGGTCAGAATAATCATGAATTCTCTGACCACCAGTTGTAATTTCTAACCCCCTGAAAAACAAGTCAAAGCTAAGTGCATAGTCGGGGTCATCCTTGTCATCCATTACATAGAAGGGACGCTTAGAAGAGGGAAAGTGACTTATAAATACGAACTCACTATTATATTCCTTCATAACATATTCACTTATAGCAATCTCTTCATCAGGTTCGAAATCATAATAATTTTTAATTTTATGTCCCAAACTCTTTAGTATTTCTTTGGCCTCTATAAAGGTAAAGGCTGGAATAACATCAATTTCAGGCAAAGATACATTTAGTAAGCTTAACTCTGGAGAATAATTTTCTTCAAGTTCATTCATCACTGCTTTCAACATGCTTGTTTCCATTGCCATAACATCATACATGCTTTTAATATATCCCATTTCAAAGTCAAGACCGATATATTCATTCAAATGTCTAGATGTATTATGCTTTTCTGCTCTATAAACAGGAGCTATTTCAAAAACCCTATCAAATACACCAACCATTGTCTGTTTATAGAACTGTGGGCTTTGATTCAAGAAGGCTTTTTCACCAAAATAATCGAGCTTAAATATATTGGCACCACCTTCTGCACCGGCTTTAACAATTTTGGGAGAATGAATTTCTGTAAAGCCATTAGCGACCATATGGTTTCTGAAACCTGAAACGATTCCCTCTTGAAGCTTGAAAACTGCTCTTTGCTTATGGTTTCTTAAAACAAAGGGACGGTTCTCAAGATTAGTTTCTAATGATATGTTCAAACTCTTTTTATTTATTACTATTGGCATTTGAGCAAAAGGGGAGGAGAGTATTGATATACTGCTTAGCCTCAATTCAAAGCCATTTGTAGCTCTTTCTTCAATATTTATAATTCCTTTAGCTTCAATACTATCGTTTTCTTGCAGAATACTTAAGTCAAAATCGCATTTTTCTGGATCAAAAACACACTGGACTAAATACCTACTAGTACGAAGGATAATAAAGGCAAAGGTGCCCATGTTTCGGATTCTATAAACAGAACCATTAATAGTCATTTCAGAGCCATCTTGTATATTTTCAAGACTAAATAACTTTAATTCAGAACTTTGAATAGATTTCATATATTACAGGCCTCCTTTCGCTTGTTAAGCTCATTTCTAAGTATCTCTTGCATTACTTTGGGATTTCCTCTTCCAGCTAAGGCTTTTGAGCACTGGCCCATCAAGAAACCAAAAGTTTTTTCTTTACCGTCTATAAATTCTAAAACTGCCTTCTCATTATTTGATAATATTTCTCTAACAGTTTTTTCAACTTCACTAGAATCATTTATTACTTTATATCCATTTTCAGTTACGATAGCCTCAGGTGTTTTCCCACTGCTAAACATATTAGACAATACCTTTTTTGCGTTATTAGCAGTTACTTCTTCATTTTCCATCATCTTAATCAAACGGCCTAGAACAGCTCCACCAAAAGGAATATCATCTGATGATAAGCCATTGTCATTTAGTTTCCTTAAAACCTCACCAATTATAAAATTGGAAGCTGACTTAGCATTTCCACATTCTGCAGCTGCACTCTCAAAGAAATCTGAAAGGCTAACTGAGGTAAGAAGTAGATTGGCATCTGTTTCACTAAGACCAAAGACAGTTGTATACTTTTCAAATCTTTTATTGGGAAGCTCTGGCAATGAATTTCTCAGGGCTTCGATATCTTCTTTCGTAAAGGAAACAGGAACTATGTCTGGCTCAGGAAAGTATCTATAATCATGAGCATCCTCTTTACTTCGGAGGGGCTTACTTTCACCCTTGTTGTCATCCCAACGTCTGGTTTCTTGGATGATTCTTTTGTCTTCATCAAGCTGTTCTGATTGTCTTTGAATTTCATAATCAATAGCTCTAGAAATGGCCTTTATTGAGTTTATATTTTTCATTTCTGTTCTTGTACCTAGCTCATCTGTTCCAAAAGGCCTTATGGAAACATTAACATCAGCTCTCATTGAGCCCTCTTCCATACGACAATCAGATATTCCAGAGTAAAGGATCATTGATCTAACCTTTTCAAAAAATTCCTTTGCCTCTTCGGAGGAAGATAAATCTGGTTTTGTAACAATTTCTATAAGTGGAACCCCGCATCTGTTATAGTCTGCAAGGCTATATTTATCAAAACCGTCATGCAAGAGTTTACCAGCATCTTCTTCTAGATGAATTCTTTCAATTCTTATAAATTTTTCACCCTCAGATGTATTTATTGTAAGTCCACCATCTTTACAAATAGGCAAATCAAATTGTGATATTTGATATGCTTTAGGCAAATCAGGATAAAAATAATTTTTTCTATCTAGCTTTGAAAAACTATTTATCTCGCAATTGAGCACTAAACCTGCCTTAACAGTGTATTCTACTGCTGTTTTATTAAGTACAGGCAATGTTCCGGGCAATCCTGTACAAACAGGGCAACATCTTGTATTTGGTTCGCCACCAAAACTAACTGGGCAGTCGCAAAATATTTTTGAATTTGTAGATAACTCGCAATGGATTTCTAATCCTATAGTTGGAATATATTTCATTATTGTACTCCTTTCATAAGTCAATTACGGTAAAAGCCTGCAATAATTGACTTTTTTCATATTGCAGGAACTCTGAACTCATCGGCAAAATCGGCCTCGAAGTTTGCAGCTGCTCTAAATATTTCTCTTTCTCCAAGTGACTTACCAGTAAATGAAAGACCTATTGGCAGCCCATTTAAATCGTAACCACATGGGATGGATATTGATGGAAGTCCTGCGATATTTACAGCAACAGTGTAAATATCTGCGAGATACATGGTTAATGGATTATCTGTATTCTGACCTAGCTTAAAAGCTGTTTCAGGAGTTGTAGGATGCAACACTATATCATATTTAGTAAAAGCTTGCTCAAAACCTTGGCTTATCAAAGTTCTAAGCTTAAGTGCTTTCTTGTAGTAATCATCATAATACCCAGATGCGAGAGCATAGGTTCCGAGTAATATTCTTCTCTTAACTTCTCTTCCAAAGCCCTCAGCTCTAGACTTACCTATTAATTCTTGATAGGACTTACATTTATCAGCTCTGTAGCCATATTTCACACCATCATATCTTGATAGATTTGAACTAGCTTCAGCTGAAGACATTAAGTAATATGCTTGTATAGCATGTTTTAAACTAGGCATTGAAAACTCTTCAACCTTTGCACCTAACTTTTCTAAAGTATCTATTGACTTATATAAGGAAGCCCTTACTTCACTATTTAAACCTTCTGGCAGGTACTCTTTTGGTAAACCGATTTTAAAGCCTTTAATATCACCAATAACAGAGGAACTATATGAAGAAGAACTCTTGTAATTCAGAGAAGTGCCATCTTTTGTATCGTGACCGCTTATGCTATCTAATATAATTGCACAATCCTCAACTGTTTTTGCTATTGGACCAATTTGATCAAAGGAGGAAGCAAAAGCTACTAAACCATATCTTGAAACAAGCCCGTATGTAGGCTTCATGCCAACAACACCACAAAAAGCAGCAGGCTGTCTTACAGAACCACCAGTATCTGAACCTAGTGAACCAAGAGCAAGTGACGCTGACACTGAAGCAGCAGAACCTCCAGATGAACCACCTGGGACTCTTGTCAAGTCAAAAGGATTTTTAGTTGGCTTAAAAGCGGAGTTTTCAGTTGAACCACCCATTGCAAACTCATCCAAATTTGTTTTTCCAAGAATAACTGCATTATCATCAAGAAGCTTATTTACTGAGGTTGCAGTATAAGGAGCTACAAAATCCTCAAGCATTTTTGAAGCGCAGGTAGTCTTGGTTCCTTCAATGCAAATATTATCTTTTATACTAAGTGGAATTCCAGTTAGCATTGAGCTTTTTCCACTATCAATCAATTTCTGCGCTTCCTGTGCTTGTGCCATAGCTTTTTCTTCACAAACAGAAAGGTAAGCATCGGTTTTACTGTCTAAGTTTTTAATTCTATCTATATATATATTAGAAAGTTCTACGGCACTAATTTGTTTAGTGTCAAGAAGATTTCTGGCTTTTTTGATAGTTAATTTCGTAATATCCATGAGAACCTCCTTATTCAATCATTTTTGGTATAGCAAAACAATTATCTATTGTATGTTTAGAATTGGACAAAATTTTATCAGCATCAGAGGGATTACCTGATTTATCCTCTCTCAAATTATTAGTGACACGTGAAATATGCTCAGTTGCATCTATATTAGTAGTGTCGATATCTTTAATAGCATCCATTAGCCCAATGATGTCTTGCATATCATTTGCAAGAGACTGCATCTCATCATCATTAAGTGATAGCTTTGCAAGACTAGCTATATATTTAATGTAATCATTCGAATTAGAATTTGTCATGTTAACCTCCGTTATAATTTTTTGTTTAAACTTTTCCAGTAGAAAGGTATTTCTCGAGTACAATCTATATTAATGGTATTGCTTCCAAAATAATTGATTGTATTAGTAAGGTTCATCGTAAGTGCCTTTGCCGTCGCACAAACTCGACTTCCTGTCTCGGGTTGATGCTAAAACCTACATCGTGTAGGTTTTACGGCAAAAACACTTACGCTTCACCAACTACTACATGCAATTATTTTTAATCAAGCTTCCCCATTAATATAGATTGTACTCTATATACTTTACAACTGGGAAAGCTGAATAAGAATTTAAATCAAAACATTCATATAAATTAAAATTCTTTACTTATTATACCAAATACTAACTTGTTTAACTAAAAAAGCTGCACCAAGCAAACATATATAATGTTTGTTGATACAGCGCCTTTGCTGCAAATCTTTAATTTAGATTTATTATAATACACATCTTGCAAAAAATCAATACTTTTTGTAAAACTATTTTTGTAGCTTATTCTCTCGTCAAATAGCTACAGCTGTAGATGTACGATTATGAGTACAATTAGAATGTTCTAAGAAAATGCAGGATTTAAAAATTAAACTTGCAAAATAACTCTTGACGAATAACTAATTTGCTAGTAGAATATGAATTGAAGAGTATAGTATTACCATTAACCACTAAATATATACGAGTTTTTTAACTTTTATTTTATTTAAGTGTATAAGTAAATAAGTAAAGAACAATGGCGTTCTCAAAGATCCTTTTTAGGGATCTCTGAGTGCGCTTTTTTTAATTTAAATTTTAGTAAAAATTGTAGTGAAAATTGTAATAAAAAATTGTTCATATTTATTTTAAATTTTATAGTAAAGGAAGTGTACGTTATGTTATTGAAGGAAGGTCAAGTAAGGATACCATCAGGATGCGCTATTTCCGGAATATTTAGTAAAGAAGGAAAACGTATCTCTGGAGAAAACATAATTAAATCAATATCCGTTATGCATGATCGCTCAAATGGTTTGGGTGGAGGTTTTGCTGGATATGGTATTTACCCTGAATATAAAGAACTCTATGCATTCCATGTTTTCTTTGATAGTAATGAAGCAAGGGAAAATGCAGAGATATTTATAAATAGGCACTTTGATGTCATCAATCTTAGTAGGATTCCTACCAGAAAGCATCCTAGGATTGTAGATGCGCCTCTTATATGGAGATACTTTATAGCACCGTTACACGGAAAGCTAGAAGAAAGTCAGCTTGATGAAAAAGAATATGTGTCAAGATGTGTATTTAAAATAAATACAAAAATTGAGGGTGCATATGTATTCTCAAGTGGTAAGAACATGGGAGTATTTAAGGCCGTAGGCTTCCCTGAGGATGTTGGCGAATTTTATAAACTTGAAGACTATTCAGGATATTCTTGGACAGCTCATGGGAGATACCCAACAAATACACCAGGATGGTGGGGTGGAGCACATCCGTTTTCTCTACTTGACTATACAATAGTACACAATGGTGAAATATCTTCATATGATGCAAATAGACGATTTATGGAGATGTTTGGCTACAAGTGTTCGCTACTTACTGATACCGAGGTAATAACTTATATATTTGACTACCTTAATAGAAGGCAAGGTATTTCTCTAAAGGATTGCGCATCTATAATAGCAGCTCCTTTCTGGTCTGAGATAGATAAAATGCCTGAAGATATGAAAAAGAAGTTTACTACTATTAGAAATGTATATGCTAGTTTACTTATAACCGGACCTTTCTCAATAATTTTGGGATATGAAGGTGGGATGATGGCATTAAATGATAGATTAAAACTTCGTTCAATGGTTGCGGCAGAGATAGATGATATTGTTATGGTAGCTAGTGAGGAAAGTGCTATTAGGGTTATATATCCAGAAGTAGATAGGATATGGAGCCCAAAAGGTGGAGAGCCAGTAATTGCAACTTTATCTTAACGGCGTTACTAATCTCCCGCTCCAAAAAGCAGGAGATAAGTGCCGCCAAGTTTCGAAATAAGTGCGACTAAGTTCAGAAAACTACATCTGAACTAAGTCTTCTTTATCAGGGGGGGAAGGTTTAATGGGTATTAATTTATATGCACCTCAGTATGAGGTTAATAGAGATCAAAAGAAATGTATTAAATGTAAGGTATGTATGCGTCAGTGTGCAAATGAAGTACACAGCTACGATGAAGAACTAGATGTAATGGTATGTGATGACAGTAAATGTGTGGATTGTCAAAGATGTGTTTCTCTTTGTCCAACGCGTGCACTTAGTATAACAAAATTTAAGAATGAATTTAAAGAAAATGCAAACTGGACTAATCGTACTATAACAGAAATATACAAACAAGCAGACTCAGGCGGAGTACTTCTGTCATCGATGGGTAATCCAGTACCATATCCAATTTATTGGGATAAACTACTTATAAATGCAAGTCAGGTTACAAACCCATCTATAGATCCTTTAAGAGAACCGATGGAAACAAGAGTTCAATTGGGAGCGAAACCTGAAAAGTTGGAATTTGACCAAGCTGGTAATTTGAAGACTAAACTGTCACCACAACTAAAACTTAATGTGCCAATTATGTTTTCGGCTATGTCCTATGGTTCTATAAGTAGAAATGCACATGAGAGCTTAGCTAGAGCAGCTGAAGAACTGGGAACTTGCTATAACACAGGTGAAGGTGGATTAAATGAAGACTTCTATCAATATGGCAAAAACACAATTGTACAGGTTGCATCAGGAAGATTTGGAGTTCATGTTGGGTATCTTAGTGCAGGAGCTGCTATTGAGATAAAGATGGGTCAAGGAGCAAAACCGGGTATTGGTGGACATTTGCCAGGTGCGAAAGTTGGAGAAGATGTTTCAAAAACTAGAATGATACCTATTGGCAGTGATGCAATTTCGCCAGCACCACATCATGATATTTATTCAATTGAAGACTTAAGACAGCTTATTTTTTCATTAAAAGAAGCAACAGCGTATACTAAGCCTGTTATTGTTAAGATAGCTGCTGTTCATAATGTTGCAGCCATAGCTTCAGGTATTGCTCGCTCAGGAGCTGATATCATTGCAATAGATGGTTATAGAGGTGGAACTGGAGCAGCTCCAACCAGAATTAGGGATAATGTTGGTATTCCAATAGAACTTGCTCTGGCAGCTGTTGACCAAAGACTTAGAGATGAGGGTATAAGAAATAATATATCATTAGTAATAGCTGGTAGTATTAGAAATAGTGCAGATATAGTAAAAGCAATTGCACTAGGAGCAGATGCAGTATATATTGCAACATCAGCATTAATTGCATTGGGTTGTCATGTATGTAGATCTTGTCATGGTGGAAAATGCAACTGGGGTATAGCAACTCAAAGACCTGATCTTGTTAAGAGATTAAATCCTGATATTGGATACAAGCGTTTGGTAAATCTAGTTCATGCTTGGGATCATGAGATAAAAGAAATGCTCGGTGGTATGGGAATCAATGCAATTGAGAGTTTGAAGGGCAATCGTTTAATGCTAAGAGGAATAGGACTAAGTCAAAAAGAGCTTGATATATTAGGTGTTATGCACGCTGGCGAATAAGGAGTACCGTACCATTCACGCCTTATCTGGCTCACAGTAAGTGCGTGTATAATTTCATCAATTTTTTGTGGGCCAGAAAGGCTAATGGTACTTATATGAAAAAAATATATGTAAATGAGGATAGATGTTTAGGCTGCCATCTTTGCGAGTATTATTGTGCATTTGCACATAGCGGTGAAAAAGATATGGTAAAGGCTTTTTCTCACGAAGTAAAGCCTCAACCAAGATTGACTATTGAAGAAGGAGATAGCATTAATTTTGCAGTTTCCTGTAGACATTGTGAAACACCATTGTGTGTTAAGTCCTGTATAACAGGTGCAATGCAAAAAGATGAGGATGGTAGAGTTTTTGTAGATGAATCAAGATGTGTAGGATGTTATACCTGCATTCTTGTCTGTCCTTTTGGATCTGTAATACCTGGAAGAGAAAACAAGGCAATAAAGAAATGTGATCTTTGTATTGAAAATGGAAAGCCTGCTTGTGCAGAAAATTGTCCGAATTTAGCTATTGTATATGAGGAAAGGGAGTGATTATTTTGAAAGAAAAACAAATGAATTATGTTATTATAGGCAATTCAGCAGCTGCTATTGGCTGCGTAAGTGGTATACGAACTATAGATAAAGCTTCTTCAATCACACTTATTTCAGATGAATCACATTTTACTTACTCTCGTCCACTTATATCCTATTGGCTTAAAGGTAAAGTAACTGATGATAAGATGTACTACAGAAATAGCGATTTTTATGAAAAGAATAACTGTACAACTATTTTAGGTAAAAGGGTAGAAAAAATTGATGCAGCTACCAAGAAGCTTGTTCTTGATGATGGTAATACAGTAGAATACGATAAGTTAATGGTTGCTACAGGATCATCACCCTTTGTTCCTCCTGTTGAAGGTTTGGATAAAGCACAGAATTCATTTACCTTCATGACATGGGATAGTGTAAAAGCAGTAAAAGAGGCCGTAAAAAAAGATTCAAAAGTTGTTATTATGGGTGCTGGGCTTATTGGATTAAAGGCTGCAGAAGGACTACATGAGATATGTGAAGATATTACCGTTGTTGATTTAGCTGATAGAATACTTCCAAGTATTCTTGATAAAAAGGGTGCTGATTTTGTTCAGAAGCACATTGAAAAAGCAGGAATTAAATTCGTTTTAAACGATGCAGCCTCATCGGTAAAGGGTAATATTATTTCATTAAAATCTGGTCAGGAACTCACCTATGATATTTTAATAGTAGCAGTTGGTGTCAGACCAAATACAGGTCTTGTGAAAGATGCGGGAGGCAGTGTTAATAGGGGTATAGTTACAGATAATAAACAAGCAACAACAATAGATGGAGTATATTCTGCTGGTGACTGTACTGAATGCTTGGATATATGTACAGGGCAGAATAAAATACTTGCACTATTGCCAAATGCATATATGCAGGGTGAAATAGCAGGTATCAACATGGCAGGTGGAGATAAAACCTTTGATACTGCAATGCCAATGAATGCAATAGGCTTCTTTGGACTTCACATGATAACTGCAGGTGCCATGGAAGGCGAATGTGTAGAACTTATTGATGAGAATAATTACAGAAAAATGTTCTTCTCTGATGGATTGTTCAAGGGGTATATCCTTATAGGAGAAATAAGTAGAGCTGGTATATACACATCACTAATTAGAGAGAAAACCCCAATGGGTGAAATAGATAGCAATTTATTAAAGGTTAGTCCGCAACTTTTAGTTTATAACAAGAAAGCAAGACAAACTAAAATGAGTTCTTAGCTTCAGGGGCTTAATCAAGAAATGGAGGTTAACATGAGAATAACAGTTGGTAACACATATTATACTGAAATTAACGAACAAATTAGAAATACAACTGATACAGATATAGTTTTGGATGAGGTGTATGGTCAAAGATATATAGGATGTGGCATTAAAGGTAAAACAATCACAATTAACGGAACTCCTGGTAATGCTTTAGGTGCGTATATGGATGGAGCAAATGTAATTGTTAATGGTAACGCCCAAGATGCTACTGGAGACACGATGAATGACGGTTCAATAATTATACATGGAAATTGCGGCGACACAACCGGATATGGTATGCGTGGTGGTAAGATACTGATTAAAGGAAATGCAGGATATCGTGTAGGAATACATGTTAAGGAATATAAAGAACAGAAGCCTTTGGTTATTGTAGGTGGAAAAACAGGAGATTTTCTAGGAGAATATTTAGCAGGAGGAGTAGTAATTGTGCTGGGTATTGGAATAGATGGCGTTCCAGTAGGAAATTTCTGTGGAACAGGAATGCATGGAGGAGTAATATATTTAAGAAGTAAAGATGCTCCAGAGGGACTACCTTCACAGGTTACAGCTGAAACAGCAACTGATGATGACAAAAAGAACATTGAAAGTTATATTGCAGATTTTTGTGATAACTTTGGATACGATAAGAGCGAAATTCTTAACTCAAATTTTATAAAGCTCACTGCAAATACAAAGAATCCATATAAGCAACTATATACACATAACTAAAATTTTTCTTATTAGCTAATTAACCCTAAAACGAAGAGTTCTATTTATTAGAATTGTGATATAATGTTTAATGATTATAATATAACGAGGCAATAGATATCCCACACCTCTTATAGGTGGCGGGTACCGCATCGGTTTTTAGGTGGCGAGCATATCTCCGACCTCGTTGAAACGCCGCTAATGAAATTAAATTTTTCTACAACCGATATATTTAATTTTGAATTGAGGCGTTATAACAGACTTTGAAGTAACAGTTAAAATATATAGAAAGGAAGCGATGAGGAAAATGGCTTCAAAAAATGATATCCTAAAATTTATTGAGCTCAATGATGTAAAGTTTATTAGACTCCAGTTCATCGATATTTTTGGTAGGTTAAAAAATATTGCTATAACTGACCAACAGGTTCAAAAAGCGCTTGAAGAGGGAGTTGTTTTTGACGCATCTTCAATTGCAGGATTTTCGGAAGTAGAATCATCAGATATGTTACTATTCCCGGATTTAGACACATTTTCTATTATTCCTTGGAGGCCACAGCACGGTAAGGTAGCAAGATTAATTTGTGACATTAAAAACCATGATGGATCACAATTTGTGGGAGATCCAAGATTTATTCTGAAAAAGTCAGAGGCTAAAGCTAAGAAGCTGGGATACACCTTTAATGTAGGTCCTGAATGTGAATTTTTCTTATTTCACACAGATAGCGACGGAAGGCCTACAACAAAGACTCATGATGCTGCTGGTTATTGTGATCTTGCTCCAATGGATTTAGGAGAAAATTGCAGAAGAGAGATTTGCATGGTACTTGAGGATATGGGTTTTGAGATTGAGGCATCACATCATGAGAATGCTGCTGGGCAGCATGAAGTAGATTTCAAATATAGTGATGCATTGACTGCTGCCGATAGAATAATGACTTTTAGAATGGTAGTAAAAATAGTAGCGCAAAGAAATGGTTTACATGCTACATTTATGCCAAAACCAATATTTGATACTTACGGTTCAGGTATGCATATTAATATGTCACTTTCACAAAATGGAAAGAACATATTTAATGTTGGTGAAAACAGTATGGATATATCTGATACAGCAAAAATGTTTGCAGCAGGAATACTTAAGCATGCTAAGGGTATTACAGCTATTGCTAATCCACTTGTAAATTCATATAAGAGACTTGTTCCTGGATTTGAGGCACCAGTAAATATCGCTTGGTCACACATGAATAGAAGTCCTTTGTTACGAATACCTGCAACAAAAGGCGAAGCAACTAGACTTGAACTTAGAAGTCCAGACCCATCTTGTAATCCTTATCTTACTTTAGCTTTGATTTTAGAGGCAGGGTTAGACGGACTACAAAATCAGTTGGTAATACCATCGCCGATGGATATAAATACTTATAATCTTTCACCTGAGCAAGAGAAAAACCTTGGTATTGAAAGATTACCATCCAATCTGTCATTGGCTTTAGAAGAAATGAAAAAAGATGCTTATGTTAAAGATGTACTTGGAGAACACATTTTTAATAAATATATATCGATTAAGGAAGCAGAGTGGGCGCAGTACAATGGTGTTGTTCATCAATGGGAAATAGATAATTATCTTACTGCATATTAATAAACATTTCGGAATTATTAAACACGAATGTAAATGTAGCACAAACTTAAGATTTAACTATAATTATTTCACACTCAGATGGAGGTGATTGCCAGTGAGTGCAGGCGGGATTCTTATAGTATGCAGTAAGCCTGAGTTAATTAAAGAACTTCGAAACCTTATGCTGCAGCGGGGTTATTCGTCAGCAGAGTATTCATTATCTGCTAATGAAGCCAGACGTAAACTCGATTTTTTTGAACCTGAGCTTATACTGGTAAATGCTCCATTGCAGGATGAGTTGGGTATTGAGTTTGTTTTAGATATCTCTGATATTACAGATGCTGGCATAATAATTCTCGCTAAACATGAGCATCTGGAAGAGATGCAATACAAGCTTGAAAAAGTAGGGGCATTAATTCTTCCTAAGCCTATCAATAGGACTACACTGCTGCAAACAGCTAAATTTGCCGTTCAGTCGCGTAAATCCATAAAAGGATTGAAACTTCAGAATGACGATTTGGAAAAGCGTATGCAGGATAGAAAGATAATTGAAAAGGCAAAATGGTTACTTGTGGAAAAGATGAACATGACTGAACCACAGGCTCATAGATATATTCAAAAGAGAGCAATGGACTCAAGAACTTCTCAAATTAAGGTGGCTGAAGAAATTCTTTTTAGCTATTGAAGGGAATGCTTATATCTTTTGGTAACTCATAGCATTAGCTATTGCATATTATATAAAAAAATATTAAAAATCAGCAATGGAGCTGCTTAGAAATTGTAATTCATGATTTCTTGAGCAGCTTTTATAGTTTAAATATCGTTATAAGTGAAAAAATTAGTTATTAACTAAAAAAATTGAATATTATAGGTATTATCAGTTTTACATTAGCGTGTCAATGAGGATATGTTTTCTTTTTGGCACGCTTTTGTTTTAAATAAATGAATTAAAAATTTTGACTTACTGGTCAAATTGTAAAACTAAAAAACTAAAAAATAAAAAGATGGAGGGGTTAATTATGGGAACTATTAACACAGGGGACACAGCATTTATTTTAATTTCAGCAGCACTTGTATTTTTCATGACACCAGGTCTTGCACTTTTCTATGGAGGAATGGTAAAAAGAAAGAATGTATTAAGCACTATCATGTCATCGTTTTTTGTATGTGGGCTTGCGTCGATACTATGGGTGGCAATTGGTTATTCACTTTCTTTTGGTGAGGATGTTGTAGGAGTAATAGGAAACCTAAACTGGGCTTTTTTTAGTGGAGTTACTGGTGCGCCAAATCCTGATTATGCAGCATCAATACCGCATACACTCTTTGCAACATTTCAAATGATGTTTGCAATAATTACACCGGCACTAATTACAGGTGCTTTAGTTGAGAGGATTAAGTTTTCTGCACTATTTGCGTTTATTGGATTATGGTCGTTGGTTGTATACTATCCATTGGCACATATGATGTGGGGAGTAGGTGGAATACTAAGGGATCTTGGAGCTATAGATTTTGCCGGTGGTAATGTTGTTCATATAAGTTCTGGAGTTTCAGCGCTTGTTGCAGCTATTATTCTCGGTAAGAGGAAAGGATATGGAGTTACGGCTCACCAACCTCATAACATTCCATTAGTCTTTATTGGTACTGCTTTATTATGGTTTGGATGGTTTGGATTTAATGCAGGTAGTGCATTAGGAAGCGGAGAACTCGCAGTTCATGCATTTTTAACAACTAACACTTCAGCTGCAGCTGCATTACTTTCAATGATGCTGGTTGAAAAGATTACAAGAGGCAAACCTACTATGCTGGGTGCAGCGACTGGTGCAGTTGTAGGATTAGTAGCAATCACTCCTGGAGCTGGTTTTGTACCAATATGGGCTTCTTTAATTATTGGTTTAGCAGTTAGTCCAATATGTTACTTTGCAATGAGTGTTATTAAACCAAAGTTTGGTTATGACGATTCATTGGATGCCTTTGGTTGCCATGGTATTGGTGGTATTTGGGGAGGTATAGCAACAGGATTATTTGCAAAAAGTTCTATAAATTCAGCTGCTCAATGGAATGGCTTGATATATGGCGAAACAAGATTATTCGTAGCACAGCTAATAAGTATTGGAGCAACTATTGTCCTTGCTGTAGTAGGAACAGCTATTATATTATTTGTACTCAAGTTAATAATGAAAGAAATTAGAGTAATGCCAAGAGAGGAATCAGAAGGGCTTGACATATCACAGCATGGTGAGTCAGCATACCCTTCATTTACAGGTATGGATTAAGCTTCAATATATGTTGCAAATCGTAGATGTTACAAAAGAATACTGCGACTATATAAACGGTTACGAACGTTTATATGCAAACTAGTATAAGCTGATAAATGCTGTAAGTAATAATGGCAAACAAATTTTATTATATTAAAAACTGCCGTTTCGGCGGTTCAAGGAGGTTATTTGTATGAAGAAAATAGAAGCGATTATTAGACCATGCAAACTTGAAGAACTAAAAGAAGCCCTACTTGCAATTGATTTAGATGGTATAACGATAAGTCAGGTTATGGGAGCAGGCAAACAGTTGGGATGGAAAGAGTTTTATAGAGGAAATGAGATTACTCTTAATGTGCTTCCGAAAGTTAAGCTAGAATTAGTAACGACAGATGATAAAGTGGATTTAATCACTGATACAATAATTAAATATTCTCAGACTGGTGAGGTAGGAGATGGAAAAATATTCATTTATGATTTGCAGGATTGTATCCGTATCCGTACTAAAGAAAGAGGAGATTCGGCAATATAGTTGATGCAATTGAATTTGTTCTCTAAATACCATAAAAGAGTTCAAGGCTTTGCAAATATCTTCAACCAATAATATGTGGCACAGAAGGCAATTTAACTATTGTTTTCTGTGCCATATTTTGTATATTAGCATATACAACTTCAAGCTGAAGAAGGAGAATGAAAATATTACTTTCCCCAGTTAAGCCAATAGTCTAACTGGGGAATCTGCATATATTACCTTTGCATAGCAAGAACTACCTCTCTCAATACCTTACAAGCTACTGCAGTTGACGAGCCGCTGTGATCATAATGTGGTGATAACTCTACAATGTCGGCTCCTATTATATTTAGTTTGGAAACAGCCTTTAGAGCATTAACTAATTCGATAAAGCTTACGCCACCAGCTTCAGGGGTACCTGTACCTGGAAATATAGAAGGGTCAAGAACATCTAAGTCAATTGTGAGATAAACTGGTAAACTGCCAATTTCACCTATAGCATTATCTAATGTATCAAAATTGTGTAGACACATAGAGGTATGACCTTCTTTAGACCAATAAAATTCCTCACGAGTACCACTTCTTATACCATATTGCCAAATATGCTTGTCTCCAAGTATATCCCAAACACGCCTGATAACTGAAGAATGTGAAAGTGTTTCGCCTAGATAATCCTCTCTCAAATCTGTATGTGCATCAAAATGGATGATATTTAGGTTTGGATATTTTTTTATGGCTTGTTGGATAGCTGGAAGAGAAACCAGATGCTCTCCGCCAATCATGAGAGGTTTTTTTTCACTATCTAAAATATATTTTACAGTCTCCGATATCATATCTAATGCTTTAATAGGTGAACCAAAGGGTAAGTCCAAATCGCCAAAATCATTAATTAAATAATCAGTAATATCGGCATCAAAATAAGGACTATATGTTTCAATTCCAATTGAATCCAGTCTCATGGTAGAAGGTGCAAACCTTGTTCCAGGTCTGAAAGTAGTAGTACCGTCATAAGGTGCTCCGAAAATTACTATTTCAGAAGAAGAAAAGTCGCTATCGCAACCTAGAAAATTAGTTGATAATGTATTTTTATTCATAATAAATATTAAAATCTCCTTTGTTTTTATACTATCAATAGACTTTTCGCGTGATTATATGAGATGGGACTGCTGCAAAAAATATCAGATACAATATAGTTCAAAGATAGTATTTATACTACAACCATACTATTAAAACAGTTTTTTAGTGTATCGTAATTAGTTTTGCATCAGACCTTTAATGAATAGTCTACTAGTACTTATTTTATCATGACTACATAGAATTAACCATACTATACGGGATATCAAAAAATTAGTATTTGAATGGTTATATGAATAATTTTGTTACCTCGGGTCTTTGACAGTTGAGTAGGAAAAAAATCCATGTGAGCCTTGATTTAGGCTTATTTTTTTGTCAAATTTTCCATTATTGTATTGAGTGCTATTGAGTACTGTGTTATAATATAAGGGATAGGAGGTATTTTTATATGAGACTTAAAATATCACGTTCGAAAAATTCTGCATCTTTGTATATTATTAAATCGACTTGGATTAATGGTGTACATTCA